>JAXHSW010000143.1:3272-13541 GCA_034190295.1 Cyanobacteriota bacterium
AACTGAATTTTTACAGCAAGGAAAAGGAGAAGGGATAAATCCAGAAGAAATTTCTATCAATCTCCCAACATCTACCCCAAAATCCGAACAACTTTCAGACAAAACTGAATTTTTACAGCAACAAGAACCAGGAGCAAGAAGGAAAGAAGAAATGTCCCCAAAACCAGAAAAACTTACAGAGATAAACGAACTTTTATCAATTCCAACAATTCCTCAAAAATTGGGAATTAATATTGCAGGTTTTGTGAAAGGAGAGTTAGGAATAGGAGAAGGAGTAAGAGCAACACTTCGAGCAGTAGAAACCACAAATATTCCCTTTGTTATCAATAACATTATCAGCACTCCCCATAGAAACTCCGACAAAACCTACCAAACTTTTACCCAAGAAAACCCACATCCAATCAACCTATTTCAAGTCAACGCCAATGAAGTAAAAACCTTTCTGAAAAAACCAACTGTCAGACAATATTTCACCAACAAATATAACATCGGTTTTTGGGCATGGGAACTGCCGAAATTTCCTCCAGAATGGATAACAGCATTTACACCATTTAACGAGATTTGGACTTACAGTAATTATTGTGCCGAATCTATTTCAATGGTGTCATCTATTCCTGTAATAAAAATGATGCCCAGCATTTATCTGCCTATTCCGAAAATTAGTAGAAAAGAACTAGGTTTACCAACAGAAAAATTTATCTTTCTATTTATCTTTGACTTTTTTAGTCGCCTCGAACGAAAAAATCCACTCGCCACTATCGCCGCATTTAAAAAAGCATTCGGAAACTCAAACCCAGATGTTTTGCTCCTGATAAAATCATCCAATTCTCAAAAATTTCCTAGAGATAAGTCACGACTAATAAATAGTATCGGAGACTCCCCAAATATTAAACATATAGATGGATATTTATCCAAAGAAAAAATCAATGCCTTGCTTTACCATTGCAATTGTTATGTATCTCTACATCGCGCCGAAGGCTTTGGTTTAACAATGGCAGAAGCAATGTTTTATGGCAAACCAGTTATTGCCACTGGCTATTCATCAAATACTGAATTTATGAATGTGGGAAATAGTTTTTTAGTCGAATATGAAAAAGTAGCGATCGCCGATCATTACGGACCATATAAACAAGGGGATATTTGGGCAAATCCTAACATTGAACATTGCGCTAATTTGATGAAATATATGTTTAATAATTCTGACCAAGTCAAAAAAATCGGATTAAAAGCTGCTGAAGATATTAAGTCATTACTCAGCCCAGAAACTATGGGTAAAAAAATCAAAACTCGCCTCGAATATATTGCTCAAGTCACGGAAAACTTTACTAATATTCCAGCCACAAAATTATCTCAGTCTTCTCCAAGTAATAAATTTCCACTTGTTAGTATTTGCATCCCTACTTACAACGGAGAAGATTTTATCAAGGCTGCCATTAATAGCGCTATTTTTCAAACATATCCTCATCTAGAAATCATAATTTCTGACGATCGTTCCACCGACAAAACCCTCGAAATAGCCAAAACATTACAATCAGAAAATCCACAAATAGAATTTCGGATTATTTGTCATCAAAATTATGGCTTAGTGGGAAATTTAAACTTCTGTATTTCCCAAGCAAGAGGCAAATATATTAAATTCTTGTTCCAGGATGACTTGCTCGAAAAAAACTGTATTGAAGAACTTGTCAAAATAGCAGAAGAAGATTCGGAAATAGGTTTAATTTTTTCTCGCCGTCGCGTAATTTTAGAACCTGGTGCAGAAAATAATTCTACTTGTGTAGCTGCTTATCGTGGTACTCAAGATTTATACAAGGATTGGTCAAATTTGAAAACTATTCAGTCAGGAAAAGATTTATTATTAGACCCTAATTTTATGAAATATCGCTTGAATAAAATTGGGGAACCAACGACAGTCTTAATTCCTAAAATGGTCTTTGAAAAAATCGGACTTTTTGACTCTAGTTTGACTCAAGTATTAGATATAGATATGTGGTTCAGGATTATGGGAAATTATAAAATTGGATTTGTGGATAAGGCTTTATCTCAACTTCGTATTCATCCCCGTCAACAAACTCAACTTAATCTTACTTCTGGGAAAAATCCTCAAGATTATCAAAGGTTTTATCAGAAAATGTTGGAGAATCCTGTTTATAGTTTCTTGGCTCCAGAGGTGAAAGAAACTGCTAGAAAAAAATTAGGTGTTTTACTCAAAAAAGACTTTTCTCAACTGCCAAATTTGGTAGAACAATATCGTCGCTATCCTGCTGATGAATCGGTTTTAAATAGTCTCCGTAAATTACGCCGTCAACTCGCTGAAAAGTTGTTAGGTTTATCAAATGAACAGTTGAAATATTTTTATCAAGCTGAAATAGGTGAAATTTATAAACTTCTGCTCAATAGTGGAATAAAAAATGAAGTTTTAACTGCTTCCGAAAAAGATTTTGTTGTTAATTTACAGGAAAAATTTTCTACAACTAATCTCTGGCAAAGTCTTTTAGCATTTATGCTTTATCGCTTTGCTTTTCAATTACCAATAAATTATCGTCAAGCTGTTTTGCCAAAGTGGATTTTTACTGATTTTCTGAATTTTTTATTTGCTAGACCTCTCAAATTTCAGGAAGTTGGAGAATTGGAAAAATATTGTGAGTATGTCAAAGATTTAATTGTGTATTTGAAAGGGAATATTTGTAGTAATAGTAACTCCGAAGTTAGACAAAGTATTGCTGCTTTTCTTGCCAACGATCTTGATTTAACTGTTTTGTCTTGTTGTGATTTTTAAGGTAAGCAAACAGCGGTCAGCCATCAGCTAGCCTCCTCCGGAGGAACTGCGTTAACAGCTATTGCTTTTAGTTTACGATCAAAGCTTTATTAATTATCTTACAACAAAAGTTGGCTCCCTTGCCGTTAAAGTAAATTGTTAATTTAAACATCACCCTTAAGGAGAGAGTATTGTTGCGCTCTAGCTGACAGCTAATAGCTGTTAGCTCCGCATTCGGACCGAAATTCTTACTTTTTCACTTCCGAATATTTGGCAAAATGTGTTGCAAGTGAGGGAGTTTTTTGGGTGCATCTCATAGCAAGCAAAAATACTTTTTTTCTATATATTCCCTATTCCCTGTTCCCTGTTCCCTGTTCCCTAAAAGCTATAATTTTTTGGCTTTATTCATGCATTGAGATGCACCCGGTTTTTTAGATTTTAATGGGTATAAAATTGATTATTATTTTTCATAAATAAGGGGCGATAACCACAAAATTTGTCTGGGAATATTACTGGATAAATTAAGCTTTCAACAGGATACTTTTACCGAAATTTTATGCTTTAAAGCCTCCCCTTTTAAGGGGATAATAAATAAAAATTTTCATAATTAGTCAATCCTATCCTTGAAAAGAAGAGGTAATTGTTCATTATTAATTATTCATTATTAATTATTCATTGTTGAATGTTCTTTCTATTCTATAAAATTTGATAGACATAACTTTGAAATAGTGTTATATTATTTTTCAATAACAAATGATACTCTGGGCTTATATTGTCAAAAATAAAATTTGTCCAGAAAACTGCTCGGAAATTTATCTGAGTGGGTAAATACTATCCGCGCTGATGAACTTGATATTTTACTCATCCCGACTAACCCTACTGATACACCCAACCTCTTCTGCCATCTAACTCTACATCGACTCGCACCAATTCAAATAACTACAACCGTCATAGCTACAAATATCCGTAATTTAGATTATTGTATTGTCAGTGCAAAACATTCTGTGAAGCACCCGTAACTAATACCTGGATGACTTTGCCAGATTCTAACTTATCTCTCACTTTCCCCCCCATCATCACAGTCAGGCCAAGTAGTGCTAGTTGAGGCGCTAACCCTGAAAAAGTCGCATTTATTTCTACCTCAAAGACCAATCAACTCCACCCAGAACAGAGACAAACTTGGATAAAAATTATAACAACTGTACCAAATTCAATTCTAGTATTGTGCCCTAATAATCTTCGACCAGAAAATTATGAAAAGATACTGCTATGGAAACAGATGCGATCGCTATGTACCAATTTTGGCCTAAACGAATAACGAATAATATTGATTAAGAACCTCAAATCAAGAGGAGATTTTTCAAAATGTCTAGAACTAGCTGATGTATATTTAGATGCTTTAGGAGATACTGAATGAGTCTCAGTAGTCGAGTCTATATTAGTAGGAGTACCGCCAGTAATCAGATATAGTGAAACATCCAGAGGAAGACAAATAGCAGCCTTACTAAAAGAACTAGAATTACCGGAATTAATCGTTCATATTGAGAAGGAATATATAAACCTAAATTTTTCGGTAAAGAACCACAAAAATTGGTACTCCTACAGCCGTAATGTTATACAGGAAAAAGGAATGCCTGCCACGGGAGTAAGATGCTCCCACTGTTCTCGTAACCAAAATAATGACAATACATGACCATTACAATGCACTACCACCCAAAAATTAACTCTCTTGATTGGTGGTATTCACAATGTATAGAAAGATTCTAATAATTTCAGTTCTGGTTAGTAAATGAAGTTGAGATTAAGACTACAGATAGAGTCAATTTTCAAACCTCCTGAATTAAACATAATTTAATTATTAAAAAGCCTGAAAAAACGGAATTTTCTATCCTAAAAATCGGGATTATAATGATGCTAATACAGGGCAGATAACTAACCAATATAATCAATAAAAAACCAGTTAAATCTAGATTTAAAAAGCACAAAAGAAAATCAAATGTAGGAGAAAAAGACTACTATGACTCTTAATTATCTGAGTATATAATCATTATTGAACTAAAGCTATTGTAGACAGTAGTAATAATGATGTTATGATTAAGTAAAGTCTAATATAAATATTTTGACTAGCATATTTATCCGGATCGTACCCAAGTTAAAAACAGTTAGTGAAACCATGGACTAATAAGTATATATTTTTACCAATATTCGTAGTGCCATGACTCCGGTATAGATACTAATAACAGGGGAACAGGTCCAAATAGCAATACGTCAAAAGTAAAAATCACCTACTTCCTTCTTTATATTTATATTTATAGCAAATTCCGTACTAATGAAGTACAACTAACGATCGGGAATATTTTTTGTCTATTCCCTGTTCCCTAAAACCATAAACATAAATACCTCATCGGTAGCGGGAAGTGCTGTATATTTTTAAGATTAAGGACGAATCAATATAAAGAAATAATAATAATGTGGTAACTTAATCTGCCACTACTTTTAACAGAAGACTAAATTAAAAGAGATAGTGCAAGTCAGTTGGAGATATAAAAAATGACAGGACTGTTTCAAATCGGCGATAAATTATTGCAAGCTCAAGATATCCCATCCTTATTAACACGTTATCAGTTAATGCCTCATTTTTTACGAGGAGTGATAATCGACCAAGCGATCGCTAACTTGACTTGCACAGAAGAGGAACAAACTACAGCGGTAGAAAAATTTGAGAGCCAATATCAGTTAAATAGCCCCGAAACCAAACAAGCATGGCTCAAAAATCAAGACATGACCCAAGAACAATTGGAAGAAATGGCAATTAGGCCAATACTACTAGAAAAATTTAAACAAGAAACTTGGAGTAATCAAGTAGAAAGATATTTTATGACTCGTAAGAGCAGTTTAGACCAGGTAGTATACTCCCTGATTAGGACAAAAAATTCTGGTCTAGCTCACGAACTGTATTTTCGCATAGTAGAAGAAGAACAAACCTTTGCAGATGCAGCTCGTCAACATTCTGAAGGTCCAGAAGGACGCTCGGGAGGATTGTTGGGGCCAGTGCCTCTCAGTCAACCACATCCCGCTATAGGCAAAATTTTATCAGTAAGTCAACCTGGTCAGCTCTGGGCACCACGTCCATTAACGGAATGGACAGTAATTATTAGATTAGAAAAATTTATCCCTGCACAGCTTGATGACTCAATGCGTCGCGCTTTAATAGATGAACTATTTGAAAATTGGATCAGAGAACAAATAGGAAAAAATGGCACCCTCAAACCACTACGTTCGGATGTAAAAGCATATTAATAATTAATAATTAATAATTAATAATTGATAATTAATAATTACTTCTCCTTGAAAGCGGATAGGATTGACTAAAAGGATAATTTTTTCTTATTTCTCCTTAAAAGGAGAAGCTTTAACTAGCTATCAGCTCTCAGCATTTAGCTGGAGTGCTAAAATTCGAGGGTTTAAGTCCCCCGCAAGAGTTTGAAAAAGCGCGCGGTGCACCTTTTATGGGGGGAAAGAATCCCCCATTATACACGCAACTAGAAGCTGATAGCTGACCGCTGAGGTGCTGACTGCTATTTCAAACCTGAATTATTCGGTAAATAACAGACAATAAAAGTTTTAGGTAGTAGGTTTCAAGAATTAACAATTAACAATTATCTCTCCTGGAAAACGGATAGGATTGACTAATATGCGAAAATTGTTCTTTTTATCCGCTTAAAAGAGGAGGCGCATACCCACAAATTTTCGGTAACTACAAGCTTATTATCAAAATAAAGCACGCCATACTACCAAATAAACCAACAACTAATTCTGAATTCTAAATTCTAAATTCTAAATTCTACATGGCTACTTCCTCAACAATATCAAGAACCCAAGTACAAGAATTTCTAGCAGACAAACCACCATTTAATCAACTTTCAGAAAATGCACTGAAAACTCAATTAATCGGAAAGTGTCAACTGCTTGGTTATCGTAGTGGCCAACCACTATTTGAAAGAGAAAAAATGCCGACCCAGATAGCAATTATCTATCAAGGTCAGGCACGAATATTAGGTTACGACCAGCGATCGCAACGTCATGTCAGTTTGCAGTTAGCAGGGCCAGGAGAAGTCCTTGGTTGGGCCGGGTTGTTACGAGGGACGCCTTGTGAAACGGCACTCGCTTCCACAGATTTAATAGCCGTGACTTTACCAGCCGCAGACTTCTTAGCAATATTAGAAGCAGAACCAGAATTTGGGGCAGTCTTTTTAGAACGTCCCGCAGTCAGCGAAGTATTTGAACTACTCTCTCAAGAATTTGCCAGAAGGGCTGAAGTTAGTGGGAATTTGAAAGAACTGGCTAAAAATGTGGTCGAAAAAACTTTGGTAGTTAACCTACCTAAAGGAGATATAAAAACCAAAGAACTAGCATCTATCTTAGAGTCCGAAAAAATCTGGCTAGTTAGCAGTGGGGTAGTAGGAGATTTTGCCCCCGGTAGTCCAGTGGTTTTAGATGGAGTGGGTAGGTCCTTAAAAATTGAGGGACCCAGAGGAGCAAGAATTTTAGGATTCCCAGAACAAAAAGACCGAGGCGAACTTGAAGATACCACCGTCGAAAATGGGGCACAAAAAGCCGAACTGGTACCTTTAGATTTATCTATGGTCCCCCAAGCACCAGCACGTCCACCAGAACCAACAGTTGTTCAAGATACTCAATCTCTAAAATATCCAATCTTCCGGGGTAAGGGAGAAGTACCTGCTGCTTTAGCTTGTTTCCAGATGCTAGCTAAACATCTAAAGCTGAAATTTCGCCGAGATGTGATTCGCCGGGTACTGGACAATCAGATTCGGACTGCGGGTAGGGTATCTCTCCAAGCTTGTGGAGCGATCGCCCAGATGATGGGATTAAGTGGTCAACTGGTACAGGTTCCCGCAGCAGCAGTTAGTCGTCTCAAGGCACCAGCTTTAATTCAATGGCAAGACCATTTTGCCGTACTCTACAGCATTACAGAACAAGAGATTGTTGTTGGTAGTCCAGAATTCGGATTAACTCGCCTCAAACCTGGTCAATTTGCCGAAATCTGGGGAGAGTCTGGACAAGTTCTATTACTCCAGGCACCAAAATCTGAACAAAAGGAACAGTTTAGTTTTTGGTGGTTTGTTCCTTCTTTGATGGAGCATCGCACGGTTTTTATTGAGGTGTTGATTTCCTCATTTTTTGTACAGATATTTGGTTTGGTCAACCCCCTGATGACCATGATTATTATCGATAAAGTCATGGGGCAACGTAGCATTGAGGCTATGGATGTTCTGGGTATCTTGATGTTATTGGTGGCTCTATTTGAGGCTTTGTTGGGGGGTTTACGAACTTTCTTGTTTGTGGATACTACTAACCGTATAGATGTCAAACTTAGCTCGGAGGTTATTGACCATTTACTCCGTCTACCGCTCAATTATTTTGATAATCGTCGGGTCGGTGACTTGACGGGTAGGATTGGAGAATTGGCTAATATTAGGAATTTCCTCACAGGTACTGCTTTAACTGTGGTTTTGGATTCGGTATTTTCAGTAATTTATATTGCTGTGATGTTGGCTCTTAATCCGTTAATGACGGCGGTAGCTTTGGCAGGGGTGCCTTTCTTTACTGGAATTATTATTATTAATTCGCCAATTGTAAGAAGACTTCTAAGGAAAAAAGCGGAGCGTTATGCTGATTCTCAATCTTATTTAGTAGAGGTTTTAAATGGTGTTCAAACTGTTAAAGCTCAGAACTTGGAACTTCGGTCTCGTTGGGAATGGTCGGCGCGTTATGCGAAGTTTATGACTGCTAGTTTTAATACTGTTTTGACTCAGACTACTTCTAGTTCTATTAGTACTTTTTTAAATAAACTTTCCGGACTGGCACTTTTATGGGTTGGTGCTTATTTGGTGATTGATGGTCAGTTATCTGTGGGGGGATTAATTGCTTTCCGAATTATTGCTGGTAATGTGACAGGTTCGTTGCTCCGTTTTGTGAGTGTTTGGCAGAGTTTCCAAGAGGTGGGAATGTCTATTGAACGACTTCGAGATGTTTTGGATACGGAGGCTGAAGTAGATGAGGATGACCGGAATAATATTGATATGCCGCCGATTAATGGGGGTGTTAAATTTGAGGAAACTTCTTTCCGATTTACTCAAAGCGGACCTTTACAGTTGGCTAATGTAAATTTGGAATTTCCGGCTGGTTATTTTGTGGGAATTGTTGGTTTGAGTGGTTCTGGAAAGAGTACTTTGATGAAGTTATTACAGCGTTTATATCCTCCTCTTTCTGGTCGAATTTTTATTGATGGATATGATATTCAAAAAGTAGAATTATATTCTTTACGTCGTCAAATTGGGGTGGTTTTACAGGATACTCTCCTATTTAACGGTACTGTTCAAGATAATATTGCTTTGACAAATCCTGATGCTACTACTGATGAAATTGTGAGGGCGGCTAAAATAGCGGTTGCCCATGAGTTTATTATGAATTTGCCTAGTGGTTATAATACTATGGTGGGTGAAAGAGGTGCTTCTTTATCAGGGGGACAAAGGCAAAGAATTGCTATTGCTCGGACGGTTTTACAAAACCCCAAATTGTTGATTTTAGATGAGGCAACTAGCGCGTTAGATTACAGTTCGGAACGTCAAGTTTGTGAGAATTTAGCGGAGGCTTTTGGTGATACAACGGTGTTCTTTATTACTCACCGTTTAACTACAGTGAAAAATGCTAATACTATTATTATGATGGATAAAGGTTCGGTGGTGGAACAGGGAACTCATGGTGAATTAATGGCGGTTAAAGGTCGTTATTTCTGTTTGTATCAACAACAAGAAGCTCAACAATAATTAGTAAGCTATCAGCAGTCAGCTATCAGCTATCAGCTCTCGTGGCCTTTAACTAGCTATTAGCTTTTCCGTTCCGGAATGCTCCGCAAACAGCATTTAGCTGGAGCGCTAAAAATTCGAGAATTTAAGTTCCCCACTACTATTTGAAAAAAATAGTGGTGCGCCTTTTATGGGGGTCTCAATCCCCCATTATACACCTTGAAAAGCTGACTGCTAGTTGAAAGGAGGAAAAAATAATTGAGAGACTTCAAGGAATTAAAAGTATGGGAAAAAGCTCATCAGTTAACCTTAGCAGTCTATCGAGCCACATCTACATTTCCTCCCACAGAATTGTATGGGTTGACAAGTCAAACTCGTCGTTCTTGTGCTTCAATTCCCGCAAATATTGCAGAAGGATGTGGTAGAAGTGGAGACGCTGAACTATGCCGTTTTCTTCAAATTGCTATGGGTTCAGCTAGTGAGCTTGAGTATCATCTTTTGCTTGCTCGCGACCTAAATTTAATTAAACTTTCAGAATACCAACCACTGCTTGAAAATGTAGTAGAAGTTAAACGAATGCTTACTTCATTCATTAAAAAGCTGAGAGCTGAATGTTTACATTAGTAGAAGTTAAACGAGTGGAATGCTTACTTCATTCATTAAAAAGCTGAGAGCTGAATG
>JAXHSW010000143.1:13641-19319 GCA_034190295.1 Cyanobacteriota bacterium
GAATGCTTACTTCATTCATTAAAAAGCTGAGAGCTGAATGTTTACATTAGTAGAAGTTAAACGAGTGGAATGCTTACTTCATTCATTAAAAAGCTGAGAGCTGAATGCTGAATGCTGATAGCTTACATTAAAGTTAAACGAATGCTTACTTCATTCATTAAAAAGCTGAGAGCTAATAGCTGAATGCTGAATGTTTACATTAATAGAAGTTAAACAAATGCTTACTTCATTCATTAAAAAGCTGATAGCTGAATGCTGAATGCTGATAGCTTACATTAAAGTTAAACAAATGCTTACTTCATTCATTAAAAAGCTGATAGCTGAATGCTGAATGCTGATAGCTTACATTAAAGTTGAACGAATGCTTACTTCATTAAAAAGCTGATAGCTGAATGCTGAATGCTGATAGCTTACATTAAAAGTTAAGAAAAAAATGAATACTCAATCTACATCATTAAACGAACAACCAGTCATTCTAGAAAAACCAGCCATATTATCTAGGCTATTTCTATGGATGATTATGATAATTACCAGTTCAGCAGTCATCTGGGCTTACTTTGCTGAGATAGACCAAGCAGTACCAGCTACAGGACAATTAGAACTAAAAGATGGCTCCATAGACGTCCAAGCTCCTACCAGTGGGAATGTAGTTAGACTTCATGTAGAAAATGGCGATCGCGTGGAAAAAAATCAACCATTACTAACTTTTAGTCCTACTGCTCCTAGTGCAGATTTAGGTTCTGCTACAGAATTAAGAGACACACTAAAAAGAGAAAATCAGTTTTATAAAGAGGTACTAAATGGTAAAGTTCCTACAGCTCTACCTCCAGATTTACAAAAATTAGCTCAAGAGCGACAAACTAGAATATCAGAAAATAAAACATACCGCGCTCTAATTGATGAACTTTATCTAAATAGAGGTGGTTTTGTTAATATAGAACCTAGTTTGCAAGGATTATATGTAAACTATAAAGCTGAATATAATTCTCGTGTAGGTGCTGTAGAATTGCAAATTACAGAGCTAGAAAAACAACTTCAACAAGCAGAAGAAGATGAAGAAGCAGCTAGAGAACAATTAAGAGTAGCTCAAGATCAATTGCAATTTTCCAAGCAACAATTAGAGTTTGCCAAACAACAATTAAATAATAGTAAGCAACAGCTAACTTTTGCTTACGAACAATTAAATAATACAGAGAAACAACTGAATTTTGCAAAGGAACAACTGAAAAATACTCAGGAACAATTGCAATATTCTCAAGAACAGTTAAATCTGGCTAAAGGACAGTTAAATAAGTCAGAACAAGTATTAGGATCTAACCAAGAAATTTTAGGACAAATATCTCCTTTAGTAGAAGAAGGAGCGATCGCTGAACTACAAAAAAAACGTCAGGAACAAGAAGTTTTCCGAGGAGAAAGTGAACTTTTAAGGCAACAAGACCAAATTCAAGCAAGAGCAGGAGAAATAAATACTAGGTTGGGAGAAGTAAATTCTCGGTTAGCAGATATTAATGCTAGAGAAGGGGAAATAAATTCTCGCAGGTCTGATATTAATACATTGGAAGGAGAAATAAATACTCGTGAAGCTGAAATAAATTCTCGTCTATCAGATATTAATGCTAGAGAGGGAGAAGTTAAAGCTCGTCAAGCGGAGATACAACGCGCTAGGTTAGAACAACAGCGTTTAAATGTATCTATTAATAGAACTAAAGAACAGTTAAAGAATACTAGAGATGCTTGGGCAAGGGAACTTTATGCCAGAATTGCGGAAAATGAAGGAAGGGAAATTGCTCGAATAGATTCTCAATTTACTCGTCTACAACTAGATAATAAAAAGAGACTAACTGAGGTTAATGCTCAGATTGAAAAGTTAGAAGAAACTCGCGATAATCAGGTTTTAAAATCACCAGTTTCAGGGGTAATATTTGATTTAAAACCTGTTAGTAAGGAAGAGTCTTCTCTAGATATAAAAACTGACCCTATTTGTCAATATGTAATTAATGATGTTTTGAAGCCTAATGATATTAAACCAGAAAGATGTGAGGATGCGTCTTATGAGGCACAACAAACTCAACCTTTACTGACAGTATTGGATGATGATGAAGGTTTACAGGCGGTAGTTTATATTCAGAATAAAGATATTGCTTTGGTATTAAAAGCTTTAAGTGATAAACGGAAAAAATTAGAACCTTTTCACGACCAAGAATTAGCTGGTGGGGAGGTTATTGAATGCGAACCGGGTAAAAAATGTGCTTGTCCGGAACTGAAAGAAAACCGAGAAAAATTAGGTTTAAGTGATGTGGAATGTGTGCCTGTAGAAGTGCAAGTTGAAGCTTTACCAGCTAATGAATTTGGTACAGTAACTGGGGAAGTTATTTCTATTAGTGATGATGCTATTCCACCAGATCAAGAAGCAGGAAGACCTTATTTTTCTTTTGAAACTACAATTGATTTGGAACGGCAAACTTTTGTTCTGGATAATGAAAATGATTTGGAAATTGGTTTGCAGAATGGTATGGCAATTAACTCGAATATTAATGTTGGTAAGCGGACTGTTTTAGAGTTGTTCTTTAATAGATTTACTGGCAAGTTTAAGAGTTTGACTAATGTGAATTAGTGATTAGCTATCAGCTATCAGCTATCAGCTATCAGCTTCATTAGCTTGAATTATATGGGTTAAAAACTCAAAACAAGACAAGATGCCAAGATGCCAAGGATTGAAATCCTTGGCTAATAGCTGAAGTCATTTTTTAGATGACTAATTTTCACTGATTTACTGGTAAGTAAAAATGTCTGAGTAGTATTAATTAATGCCTACCGAGCAACAATTGAAAAGTCTTTATCATATTTGTTATCAATTAACTTAGCTCCAGCCTATACATATTAAGATGTATAGATAGACTTACTGGTAACTTGTATATTCTAGCTGGAAATAGTGAAGAAATTGAATTTCAAATTAAGTTGAATGGGGAGGTAATTTGATGAGTCAAATTAATTATTCAGCTATGACTGATAAAGAGTTGAGACAATATTTTATTAAACATCGTGAGGATAAAATTGCTCTTCAAGTATATCTAGAAAGATTAAGTGAGCGTCCAGATAAAAAAGTTATTACTACTTTAGACGACCCTTATTTTGACAATAAAATTCAAGCAGCTATTCGTAAGCAGATAAATAAAAGAGCAAGCGATATTCTAAATTATGGGTAGACTTCAAAATAGATATCTAATTCATCTCTATTGCTGTATATGCAATAGGCAACAGGTAATAGTGGAAAATATTTCAAGCGTTTAAGATTAACTATTGGTCTATATATTCAACAATGAATAATGAATAATGAATAATGAATAATTAATAATTATCTCTCTTTGAAAAGAAGAGGATTGACTAATCATGAAAATTTTTATTTATTATCCCCTTAAAAAGGGAGGCTTTAAACCACAATTTTTCGGTAAGTGCTTTAGGTTGTTGCTATATTGGCTAAAAAAAATCTACTTAACCCAAGGATAAAAATCCTGGACTTGCTGCAAGTAGTATGGTTAAGTCCAGGTTTAAATTGCCTTCTTTATATTAGTTTAGAATTATTCTTTCTACACCTTCAGCATAAAACTTTCTGAGACGTTCAGGAAAACCAGTAAAGTCTGGCTCACTAATTAGAGAAGTTCTCAGTAATTCAGTTTTTTCTTCATCTGGAGTTTTTTTATTTTTAAACATTTTTTCGGATTTTCGTAGAGGATTTTTAATTCCTAATAAAACAACCTCATTTCCTGTTATATATCCTTCAAATTCAGGATAAAATGATTTGTTTGAATATTTATAACTTATACCAACAACCTGCTGTGAAAATGTTAAATTATTCCAGTTTATTTGTGCTGTTACTTTTCGATATTTCCCTGGATTGTGGGTAACTCTAAAATTAAAACCCAACTCTTTGGTAATGTCACGAACTATGTCAATAATTTTATCAATAATTTGTTGAGCTATATTTTCAAATAATTTATTTTGTGTATTAGAAGAACTTGATACCTTATGTTTAATTCTATCTAAATAAGTTTCAGTTTTATTTTCTTCTTGCCCTTCTTGATTTTCTGATTCTAAAATATCTATCAAAGCTTCTTTAAGTGCAGAAATAGACTGCCAACGAGAATCTATTTTTATCTCAAAAGCTCTATCAAAAACTCTATTTATTTTAAATAGTATAGATTCTGGCAAATTAGGTGAAGCTGATAATTTTTGTTTAGCTTCTTTTCTCTGATGTGGCTTATTTCCATTTTCAGAATCTAAAAGATAAAGAGGAAATTTCCCTGTTATTGTAAAAAACAAAATGCCACAAATTTGTGTAATATCTGACCAAAAAATGAGGTCTCAAGCCTCCCCTTGGCTGCGCCGCGAGCTACCGCTCTACAAGGGGATGAAAAAAAATAAGGTTCAATATTTCAAGCCTCTGACTTTCCTGCGGAATGCTGCGCAAACAGGCAGAGGTACTGATAACTGATAACTGATAACTGATAACTGAAATGACCTGGGGTCTCTTTGTAAACTACTTTTTTCCCCAAGCTCTGGAAGTTGAAAAAATCTGTTTCCTAATTGTTGCCACGTTGGTGTTAAATCTGTAGCATACTCATCAACTTTGTTGAAGGAAATCCCAAAATCTATTAATACTGGAGTACTAATATCGTTATTTTTGATGATGATATTACCCGGTTTAATATCTCTATGTATTATTCCTCTTTGATGACAATATTCAAGAATATCTAATAGTTTTATTGTCAAATTTACAGCCCTAAAAATATTCATTACTCCTGATTTTATATAATCAGATAAGGTGTCTCCAGGTATGAATTCAGTTACCAGATAAAGAGGTATTTCTAAAATTTTAAACACCTCGGAATTTGAATCAATTAATTTTGGTATTCCTGGGCAATCTATTGTTTCTAAAGCAACTACTTCCCTACGCATTCTTGAACGTCTTTCAAAGTTATTTTCATTTTTTCTGTTAAGTTTTTTGAGAACATATTGATTAGCTGGAAACGAATTATTTTTAGGTTCGACTAGATAGGTTTGACCTTGACCACCGCCACCAATATTCCCAATAATTTTCCAATTCTCATTCCAGGATTTACTATTATTTTTACTCATCTTAGATGTCTGTTTTTTTTAATTATAGATATTAAAATCTACGACATTATCATGCAAATAATATTATCCATAATTTCTTTCCAACAATTTACGCAACATAGGATTCATAATTTGTATATTCTAGCTGGAAAGAGCGAACAAATTGAGTTTGAAATTAGGTTTAATAAGAAGATAGTTTGATTCAGTGAGATTTGTCTATGGATATAGCAATAAAAGCTTTTAGCTGAAAAATTCATAGACAAATTTAAGTGCAAATCAGAAATAGAAATCTCATTCAACTCTGTTGCTATATACGCAATAGTAAATTTTGACTCAGTAATTTATCTGTGGATATAGCAATAGAAGCTTTTAGCTCAAAAATTCATAGACAAATTTAAGTGCAAATCAGAAATAGAAATTCTATTCAACTCTGTTGCTTTAGAAGCTTTTAGCTGAAAAATTCATAGACAAATTTAAGTGCAAATCAGAAATAGAAATCTCATTCAACTCTGTTGCTATATACGCAATAGTAAATTTTGACTCAGTAATTTATCTGTGGATAT
>JAXHSW010000143.1:19419-24533 GCA_034190295.1 Cyanobacteriota bacterium
CTGTTGCTTTAGAAGCTTTTAGCTGAAAAATTCATAGACAAATTTAAGTGCAAATCAGAAATAGAAATCTCATTCAACTCTGTTGCTATATACGCAATAGTAAATTTTGACTCAGTAATTTGTCTGTGGATATAGCAATAGAAGCTTTTAGCTCAAAAATTCATAGACAAATTTAAGTGCAAATCAGAAATAGAAATGTCATTCAACTCTGCGGTCAG
This sequence comes from Cyanobacteriota bacterium, assembly GCA_034190295.1. GTDB lineage: Bacteria > Cyanobacteriota > Cyanobacteriia > Cyanobacteriales > Microcoleaceae > Okeania. The sequence continues at coordinate 19,638 of JAXHSW010000143.1, forward strand.
CTATTAGCAATATTTACCTTTAGTGGACAATTAGAGCTGCGTTGTTCTTGTGCTTCAGTTCTTTGTTCAAAAATGCAGTAGCAAATACTTGGTTCATTCATTTTTATTGCTGTTAGCTCCGCATGACAAACGGAAGACCTGACTGCTAATAGCTGTTTGCGCAGCAGTCAGACCGAAATGCTTACCTGTATATTAGTAATATTTCCCAGAGCGATCGCTACTTCCCAATAATGTTAAAAGTCTTTTCCCGAACCAGAATATTATTACTAACCCTCTATATTTTCCCAGTCTTATTACTCCTCTGGTTTCTCTCTAATTTTAGTGTCAACGTTCCCTACTGGGACCAATGGAGATTAACCCCTATCTTTGAGAGAGTTGCTGAAGGAAACGCCACATTTTTTGACTTTTTCACAGTACACGGACATCACAGAATATTAATACCAAAATTAATCATTACTACCTTAGCCTTTGCTACTAAATGGAACACTCAAGCTGAAATAATTTGTAGCGTAATTTTTGTCATCATCACATTTTTTGCTATCTGCAAAATAGCCGAAACTCAATTCCAGAATAAAAACAAAAATATCCTACATATAGCAAATATATTAGTCAGTCTATTATTATTTTCTTTAGTACAACATCAGAATTGGTTATGGGGATTTACCCTATTTTGGTTTCTGACAAATTTATGCTTAATCATAGCAATCTATTTTATTTACGCATTCGATAAATTTTCAGCAAAAACTAAAATATTTCTGGCAGCAATATCCTGTTTTATTGGCAGTTTTACATTAATACAAGGATTATTTTCTTGGCTTGTACTTATACCATCAATATTTTGGCTGGAAGGTAAACCCAAGCAAAAAATTAGTAGAGTAACTATTTGGATTTTACTCTTTATACTTTCATGTTTAATATATTCAATTAACTATAATCCCATTCGAGAGCCAAAACCATTTTTATTTACAGAACAACCATTACTAATCATCAATTACTTTTTAGCTATTTTAGGTTTACCTTTAGTGAGAATTTCCATTCCGGCAATTTTGATAGGATTAATATTATTGTCTAGTTTTATATTTTTCGCATTTTATTTTCTCAAGAAACCTTGGTTTAACGAAGTCAGAAGTCAGAATTCAGAAATAAAAAGTGATTTTTGCAACGGGGATTTAAGCTCCGCTCCAAAAATATTTCGCCTTAAAAAGCGGGGTTTTAGACTCAATTATTTTGATAAATTTATCTTTGCTCCGGCAGCTATTCCTTGGTTAACAATAGGAACATTTTCTCTAATTTCTGCTCTATCTATTTCTGTAGGTAGGGCAGAATATGGTATAGAGAATGCAATGATTTCTTCGCGGTATACAACTACGTCAATTTTATTAATTATTTCCCTAATTTATCTTTCAGCTTTGTTTTTACAACAGCAGCAAAAGTATTTATCAATATATAAAATCTTTGCTGTAGTAATGACAGGAATTATGATGATTAACTCGGTGTATATTGTTGCTAATGTAAAATCAAGTTTTCCCTACATGGAAAGTCGGAAAGAGTGTCTAGAAATAATTAACTATTTGGAAGATTCAGAATTTATTCAAGAATCACAGGATAGTTGTTTAGTATTAATGAATGGCAAAACGTGGTTAGTCAGAGAAGGTGCAGAAATTATGGCAAAATTAGGATGGCGAGAATTTCCACAAAATTTTGAATTTATTACAGAAACACAACAAACTTATGGTTATTTAGATAATCCTCAAACAACTGAAAATACTCTAATTATTCATAGGGATGAAACTCTTAGTTTGGGGGGATGGGCAATTAGACCAGATATAAATAAACAACCGAATCTAGTGTTACTTTCTTCTGGTCAAAATAAATCTTTCTTTGCTAATGCTATTGTCAATTTAGAGAGTAATGATATTGCTAAAGTTATGAAGTCAAAAAAGTATAGTAGGGTGCGATGGAAAGTTACATTTTCAGCCAAGTCTTTACCTGTGGGAGAAACCGTAATTAAAGCTTGGGTTTATAATTCTGATAAACAAGAATTTATTAAATTAAATGATGAAGTTAAAGTCAGGGTGGAAGATAGTTAAAAAGATAATAATAACCACCAAAATTGCCCTGAAATTTATTTCAGGGCTCATAGCTGAAGTCTTCTCAAGAGGACTCAGTATTTTTAGTCCCTTTTTCATCCAAGGGCTAAAGCCACTTGGCTTTCAACTGCACGTTTTTTTTGTAATTTTAACAAAATTAATTTTAATCAAATATTATGCCAAAAAATCATTGTCCCTTATGTCATACAAATAAATTTAACTACTACAAAGCAGGTGATGACTATCTATTAGCTAAATGTTCTGAATGTGGTATGGTATGGGATAATAATCCACCAACAAATCCCACTGCTATCTATCAAGAAGATTACTATAATAACGATTTTCCTAAAGGAGGATATTCTAATTATTTTCAAGGCATGAAAATTAATAGCCAGACTTTTCGGCAGCGTTTATTGAAGGCTGAAAAAAAACTTTCTGGTCAAGGTTTATTATTAGATATAGGTTGTGCTTTAGGTGATTGTTTGGAGCAAGCAAAAGATTTAGGATGGGATAATCCTCAAGGTCTAGAAGTCTCAGAATATGCAGTAAATTTTGCTGAAAGTCGTGGTTTATCTGTTTGTCAAGGAGATTTGTTTAATCATAATTTTGAACCTAATTCTTTTGATTTGATTATGTTGCAAGATATGATTGAGCATACAACAGATCCTATTGCTCAACTAACAGCAGCTTATCAACTTTTGAAACCTGGAGGATGGATTTTTATTACTACTCCAAATGTGGGAGGATTTTGGCATAGATTATTAGGTTCTTTATGGTATCACTATAAACCAACAGAACATCTGACTTATTTCTCTCTTGATACGATAAAATTTGCTTTGGAAAAAACAGGATTTTCTAATATAGAATCAAAGCCAACTAATAATTCTATGAGTGTGGAATATATACTCGATCGACTCAAATATTATCAGCCAACTTTATTCTCCTTTTTACTGAGAATTGCTCGATCGCTAAATCTCCATAAATTAGTTTTTTCTCTGTGGATAGGAGAATTAGAAGCTTGGGGAAAGAAAAAGTAGGGAGTAGGGGAACGGGGGAGTGAGGGAGCAGGGGAGCGGGGGAGAAGTAAACATCAGAATAATTAACAATAACTGGGGTGCTAATTATTAAAAAAGTTATTTACTTAGCGTGACAATTACTTCATCATTGAAATGTCGCCTAAGTTAAGCATTCTTTTTTCATGGTTGGTATAAGGGAAAAAAGGTTGACAAAACAGACAAGATAAAGTTATATATCTATGGAATTTTTAACTGTGAATATAGCAGAAGGAAGAAGGAAAAAGGTTTTAGTTATGTAAGCATTTCCTAGTTATTCTGCGCAAACAGCGGTCAGCAATCAGCAATCAGCTATTAATTCACTGCCTTTATAACAGGAATTAGTATTGAGAGGTTTAAGGAGAATTCAAAGTATTGAAAAAACAACTAACCTTGACCACAACAAGTGTATATTCATTATTTATGAAATAGCTAAAAGCTGAATGCGAGCTACCTGTTTGCGCAGCACTCCGCAGGAAATACTTACTTAGTTATCTAGGATAGAAGGAAAAATATTGCGTTGTCTGAGTTTTAAGCTTTTGATATGTCCTAACCGCTTTGGCAGTTGCTATATTTTAACTCTAAAACCTAAAACCTAAAACCTAAAACCTAAAACCTACTATCTATAAATAAATTGAGGTCATATAAATGAATGTAATTCAAACAGAAATCCCAGAAGTATTGCTGATAGAGCCAAAAGTTTTTGGAGACGAGCGTGGCTTTTTTCTGGAGAGTTTTAATCAACGCAATTTTTCAGAAAAAACAGGAGTAAATCTGGAATTTGTGCAAGATAATCACTCTCGTTCTAGTCAAGGTGTATTGCGAGGTTTACATTATCAAATTGAACAAGCTCAAGGTAAATTATTACGAACAGTTGTTGGAGAAATATTCGATGTTGCTGTAGATATTCGGAAAAATTCTCCTAATTTTGGTAAGTGGGTAGGTTATCTTTTAAGTGCAGAAAATAAACGACAACTATGGGTGCCTCCTGGTTTTGCTCATGGTTTTTTAGTAGTGTCTGAAACTGCGGATGTTTTGTATAAGACTACTGATTATTATGCACCTGAATATGAGCGTTCAATTCTGTGGAACGATCCAGAGATTGGGATTGATTGGCCTTTAGATGGAATTGAGGTGAAATTATCTCAAAAAGATGAAGCTGGTACAACTTTAAAAGATGCTGATTTGTTTTAATAAGGAGTTATTTCAGTTATCAGTTATCAGTTATCAGTTATCAGTTATCAGTACCTCTGGCGTTCACCCAGAGGTTTGAATACTAAATGAAATATTTTCTTCATCGGTAAATTCTCAAGCTGCAAAAGACTCAAAACTCAGAATTGGGAATTAAATAAATTTAGGCAAACTTTCTAGTTGAAGTGATTTTTCAGAGAGGGTGAAATTTGCTCTATCTACTTATTTAAAGACAGAATGAAAATTGGCAAATTCTCAAACTGTAAAATAATCAAAACTCAGAATTGGGAATTAAATAGATTTCGGCAAACTTGCTAGCTGAAGTAATTTTTCACAGAGGGTGAAATTTTCTCTATCTACTTATTTAAAGACAGAATGAAAATTGGCAAATTCTCAAACTGTAAAATAATCAAAACTCAGAATAGAGAATTCAGAAGATTTCGGCAAACTTTCTAGCTGAAGTGATTTGTCAGAGAAGGTAAAATTTTCCTCATCTACTTATTTAAAGACAGAATGAAAATTGGCAAATTCTCAAACTGTAAAATAATCAAAACTCAGAATAG
>JAXHSW010000144.1:0-24387 GCA_034190295.1 Cyanobacteriota bacterium
CCAGCACCAACTCCAGCACCAACTCCAGCACCAACTCCAGCACCAACTCCAGCACCAACTCCAGCACCAACTCCAGCACCGACTCCAGCACCAACTCCAGCACCAACTCCAGCACCAACTCCAGCACCAACTCCAGCACCAACTCCAGCACCAACTCCAGCACCAACTCCAGCACCAACTCCAGAACCAACTCCAGAACCAACTCCAGATCCTACGCCGATCGGTGAAGATCGTTCATGTCCTCCTCCTCCAACCATAGGACTTGTAGATCTACCTGTTTCACCCTCTATAGTTATCGACGAAACAAATCTATTTGAAGAGTTATTCTTCGGTACAGAAGCAAGTGAATTGATTACAAATAGCAGCATCAGACAACCTTTTGATGCTTTGGGTGGAAATGACACAGTAGAAGGTCTTGATAGCGATGATATTATTTACGGTGGTGAGGGTGAAGACCTAATTTTTGCTAACCGTGGCTCTGATTTTGTTAATGGCAAAGAACAACAGGATATTATTAACTCTGGTAAAGAAGACGATATAGTTCGTGGCGGTAAGCACAGTGATGTCATTTGGGCTGATGTAGGCAACGACCTCGTTCTAGGTGATAACGATGACGATACCCTCTGGGGTGGTACTGCTGGTGGTAATGACAAAGACTCAGCTGGTAGCGATACTATTAATGGTGGAAGGGGTAATGACTTCGTCAACGGCAACCGTTACAATGATATGCTCATGGGTGGTAAGGATAACGATGAAGTCCGTGGTGGAAAGGAATCAGATACTCTTTTCGGACAGGAGGGGCACGATCTACTCATGGGTGAAAATGGCGACGATCAAATTGTTGGCGACCCTAGTTCAAATTCATCTGAAGAGGAAGTAGGAGAAGATTCTATTCATGGCGGTCGAGGTAACGATATCATGCAAGGCAGTCGTGGAAATGATGTCATGTACGGTGGTAAACAAGATGATTTCATCTATGGTGGTAAGGATGATGATTCTATGTTTGGCGACGAAGAAGACGATACCCTTTTAGGGGAGGAAGGAGATGACGTAATCTATGGTGGCAACAATAGTGTTACCGATCCTGATTTATCAGGAAAAGACTTTATTTCTGGGGGTGTCGGAAATGATTTCCTCAGTGGTAACTATGCTGAAGATACTATCCTTAGTGGTGAAGATAATGATACTTCGCGAGGTGGTAAGGGTGATGACTTAATATATGGTCAGTCAGGAGACGATCTTCTGTTTGGCGATCTAGATAATGATACACTCTGTGGCTGTGATGGTAATGATACTCTCTATGGAGATAACCCAGGACTTTCCGCAGCAGTTGGCACACAAGGCCAGAAAGACGAGTTGTTTGGTGGGGCAGGAGACGACCTCATATTTGGCAATCAAGGTGAGGATCAATTGTTTGGTGAAGGTGATAATGACACCATGTTAGGTGGTGAAGATAACGACAGTTTGTTCGGTTCATTAGGAAATGATTCTCTCCTTGGAGAAGCAGGTGACGACTTCTTGAGTGGTGGGGACGGTGATGATACTGTCACTGGAGGTAGTGGAAGCGATCGCTTCCTAATCAACTTTAACCAAGGAGCAGATATCATCACTGATTTCAATATCGATCGAGACTTCCTAGTATTGCCTGATGGACTTACTACTGATGAACAGAACTTAACAATTGATGCTGTTGGAAACAACATTTCTATTTTCTGGAACGATCGACTTTTAGTTACTCTAGAAAATTTGTCTGCGACTTCAGGGCAAATAGAATCTCGCTTAACTACTCTCGATGATTCCTTTTTGATCTAATAAATGAGAATAGTCTACAACTTCAGATGATTTGAAGTAGGGGCATAGTATAACGCATACTATGCTCCTAAAGTTTGCACTACGTTTTATATCATGTCCGCCTGAATACTTATACTAAATCCGGTTATGAAAAGGTACTTTTTCCAAATCTTCTCTAATACCATTTTGAAAAAAGAATGTTATATCATGTTCGGATAATTACTTATAATAAAATTTTTGTTTGTAGTTGGGCTTTAGCCCTTACAATACTTACTATTGGAGCTAAAGCCTAACTACGAGCCTAATTATAACTGTTCTACCGAACATGATATTACGAATAATAAGCATCATAAAAAGACTTTATATAAAAGTCTATTTGACGAAAAAGATAATTTATAGTTATAAATAAACGACGGAGTCCTCAGTCCTCAGTCCTCAGGAGTCTACCCACCCCTAATATCATGTCCGGTTGAATAGTTATAAATAAATGATTATAGGCAACAGCTCATCTGCTCATCTGCTCATCTGCTCATCTGCTCATCTGCTCATCTGCTCATCTGCTCATCTGCTCATCTGCTCATCTGCTCATCTGCTCATCTGCTCATCTGCTCATCTGCTCCGGAAGGGATGATAAAGGATAATAGGAAACAGAAAATTTTTTCATCACTAATTATTCGGACATGATATAACCCCGACCGTGGAGAACCCACCCGCGGGCCCCTCCCAGGAGGGGAATAAAGAAGAAGGAAAAAGAAGGAAGAAGAGAGAAAAAGAGGAAATGAAGAGAGAAAAAGAGGGAAGAAGAGGAGAAAGTTTTTTCATCACTAATTATCCGGACATGATATGACTCCTGAATTGCAGAATTGCTGTTTGCTTCGCGGTGACAAACGGAAATTCTTATGAAATACCCTAACTATTTGTAGCAAAAATTTATCAATTTGGTATAATATCATTTTGAAAAAAGAATGTTACGAATAATAGGGGCAATTAAAATACTTTATAGTAGATCGGGACTTACGCAAATTAACCTTTAAAACCCCATATGTAGGGGGTGAATTGCATTTCTACTCACTATATTTAGTGTCCGTGCGTAAGTCCTGGTAGATATCTATTAGACATCTCCAAAAATAAAAAATAAAATCAATTATTATCCATAAATTATCAATTATTCCCCTCCACGGTCGGGGCCCGCGGGTGGGTTGCCTGTTGCCTCTTTTCTGGAGATGTCTACTGGGCTGAAAAGATAAATTCCAACCTAAAAACTGCTATTAAAGCCATTCACTCTGACTCCTGTACGGGCGATTTGCGAATCGCTCCTCCTGACTACCTAGCATCGTTTGTGTAAAATCTGAGCGATCGCCACTCTTCAAACTCTTGTCAAACGATCGGTAGGCCAGAACGTGAAAACAATCATATAACATTCTTTATTTTCAAATTGATTGATGAACCACATCTTCACAAGCAAAACTTTGTAGAGACTAATCATGGTTAGTCCCTACTGTGGTCTACCCAAATGAAAACTGCTATAAGTCAAAATTATATTGTCCTATATTGACATACTCCCGACGCCCGTGCTTGAGCGACAACGCGGGATTCTTCAACCCGCAAAGGAGTTGCAGTTTATACACCAGGTGATGCCCTCCCCCTGTGTTCTTCTATTATAATATGCTCGCTTTCCCATACGACGTTCCCGACGAGGAGAACGCGGGACTTCTCGCTATTTTTTGTTAAATGAAACTGAATATTTAGGACTTAGTGGCTGACAATGGCAAAATTAATAGTAAATATTGCTCTATAATCTATAATACTAATTTTAAACTATGAAAGAAATAGCACCTTATGGCTCTTGGAAATCTCCCATCACTGCCGATCTGATTGTGGCAGGGACAATTGGACTTAGCAGTCTTGCCATTGATGGTGAGGATGTTTACTGGATCGAGGGACGACCCTCAGAAGGTGGACGGAATGTCATTGTCCGTAACACTCCAGATGGACAGACAACTGACTTCACTCCCCTGCCTTTTAATGTCCGCACCAGAGTCCATGAATACGGAGGTGGTGCGTTTTTGGTGACAGATGGCACGATTTATTTTTCTAATTTTGCTGACCAACGTCTCTACCGCCAAACTCCTGATGCAGTTCCTCAACCTTTAACTCCAGAAGAAAACTTCCGTTATGCTGATGCTGTGATGGATAAACAGCGCGATCGCCTAATTTGTGTTCAGGAAGATCGTACTAAAGGTGGAGAAGCTATAAATAGGATAGTTAGCATCAATATCAAAAATGAGGCAGATATTCAGATATTAGTCGAGGGTAATGATTTTTATGCCTCGCCACGTTTGAGTCCAGATGGCCAGAGACTTTGTTGGATAACCTGGAATCATCCTAATATGCCTTGGGATGGTACTGAGTTATGGGTAGCTCAGATTAATGCAAATGGTTTATTAGGTGAAACTCAATTAGTTGCAGGTGGCAAAGAAGAATCAATTTTTCAACCGGAATGGTCCCCAGAAGGAATTTTATATTTTGTTAGCGATCGCTCTAAATGGTGGAATATTTATCGGGTTTCAGGAACTGAAATGATAAATGTAGAGCCATTATATCCTTTAAATGCAGAGTTTGGAATGCCACAATGGGTATTTGGAATGTCTACTTATGGCTTTACAGCAGCAAACAAAATTATTTGCACTTTTACTCAGAATGGAATTTGGCATTTAGCAACTCTTAATACTACGAAAAAACATCTACAGCAAATAGAAATACCCTATACTTCTATGGGTTCTTTGAAAGTTAAAGGAGAGCAAGTTTATTTTCTGGGAAGTTCTCCAACAAAACCTACTGAAATTGTACAGATAAATCTATCTACAGGTGCTATAGATATCTTAAAACGTTCTACAGATTTAGATATTAATTCAGGTTATTTGTCTATTCCCAAATCAATAGAATTTCCTACTGAAAATGGCAATACTGCTTATGGTTTGTTTTACCCACCAACTAATCAAGATTACACAGAAATAACATCAGAAAAACCACCTCTTTTAGTCAAAAGTCATGGTGGTCCTACAGCAGCAACTTCTAGTAGTTTAAGCTTAAAAATTCAATATTGGACAAGTCGTGGTTTTGCCCTACTTGATGTTAATTATGGAGGTAGCACTGGCTATGGACGAGAGTATCAGCAAAGACTAAAAGATAACTGGGGAATTGTTGATGTTGATGATTGTGTTAATGGCGCTCAATATTTAGCTAAACGGGGTTTAGTTGATGGTAATCGTATGGCTATTTCTGGTGGTAGTGCAGGAGGTTACACTACTTTATGTGCGTTAACTTTTAAGGATGTTTTTAAGGCTGGTGCTAGTTATTATGGAGTTAGCGATCTAGAGGCTTTAGCCACAGATACTCATAAGTTTGAATCTCGTTATTTAGATGGATTGATTGGGCCTTATCCTGAAAAAAAAGATTTATATCAAGAGCGATCGCCTATTCATTTTACGGAGCTTTTGTCTTGTCCTGTGATTTTTTTCCAAGGTTTAGAAGATAAAATTGTGCCTCCAAATCAAGCAGAAATAATGGTAGAAGCTTTGAAGCAAAAAGGATTACCTGTAGCTTATGTTGCTTTTGCAGAAGAACAACATGGGTTTCGTCGTTCAGAGAATATTAAACGGGCTTTAGATGGGGAATTTTATTTTTATTCCCGTGTATTTGGATTTACACCTGCTGAAAATTTAGAGGAGGTAGAAATTATTAATCTCTAAGGAGAAGAAGGTGTTCAACAATTAATAATTGAAATAGCAGTCAGCGGTCAGCCGTCAGCCGTCAGCTCTTAAGGCTTATGATGGGGGGTACTCAAGAAAAGCCGCTCCGCGTCTTATAACCCCCATCAACGCACAGCAAGCACTTTTTCAAATAACTGTGGGGGACGCCGAACCCGCTGATTTTAGCTAATACAGGACTTACGCAGACACACCACTAATGGGGTTCAAGAATTAAGAATTTAGAATTACCTCTCCTTGAAAAGAAGAGGATTGACTAATTATGAAAATTTTTTCTTGTTTCTCCTTTAAAGGAGAGGCTTTAAACCTTAATTGTTCGGTAAAGGTGCGTTACGCTACGCTAACACACCCTACAAATAGAGCCTTTGCATAAGTCCTATAATAGTTGATAGCTTGTTCAGGGTGAATTTATGCACAAATTTTTATTAATAACGCTCATTTTAAATCTGATAATATGGATATATTTATTAATTTTTAGAGGCAAATTTTGGTTGGCAGATCGACGATTATTGCCCATATCAGAAACAGAAATTAGAAAGATTCAATATTGGCCGTCAATTTATGCAATTGTTCCTGCTAGAAATGAAGCAAAATTATTGAGATTGACACTAAAATCTTTATTAAATCAATATTATCCAGGGGATTTCAAGATTATATTGGTGGACGACAATAGCACAGATAACACAGCTAATGTTGCGAAATTTGTAGCTCAACAAAATGATAATTTTACTAAACTAAAAGTAATTTCAGCAGGAAATTTACCTAGTGGTTGGAGTGGAAAACTATGGGCAATTAGCGAAGGAATTAGATATGCAAAACAACAAACTCCAGCCCCAGATTATTTTCTTTTTACTGATGCAGATATTGAACATAATTCCACAAATATTCGTCAACTTATTATTAAAGCGGAACAGGATAATTTAGCCTTAGTTTCTTTAATGGTGAAGCTGCAATGCCAAACTTTAACAGAAGAATTAATGATTCCGGCATTTGTATTTTTTTTCCAAAAATTATATCCATTTAAATGGGTAAATAATCCGCAAAATTCTACTGCTGCCGCTGCTGGAGGTTGTATATTAATTCGTCACCAAGTTTTAGATGAAATTGGCGGAATAGAAGTTATTAAAGATGCTTTGATAGATGATTGTTCTTTAGCTACAGCAGTCAAACAAAAATCAACCAATAAAAAGATTTGGTTAGGACTAACTTCAGACACGAAAAGTAGACGTTCCTATCCCGATATATTTAGTATTTGGAATATGGTTGCTCGTACTGCTTTTACTAAATTAAATTATTCACCTCTGCTGTTAGTCGTAACAGTAATAGGGATGAAGTTAATTTATTTAGTTCCCTCATTAGCAATAATTTTAGGAGTAATTTTTAGTTGGTGGGAAATAGTAGCGATCGCGACCTTAGCAAGAATATTAATGTTTTTAGCTTACTTACCTATGGTCAGATTTTATCAACTTTCACCAATCTACGCCATGAGTTTACCAACTGTTGCTTTGATCTATACATTAATTACCATAAATTCAGCTTGGCAACACTGGCGAGGGCGAGGTAGTAATTGGAAAGGACGAACTTATATCAAATCCGGTTGAATACTTATTATATAGTTAAGAGCAGGGGAGTAGGGGAGTAGGGGAGTAGGGGAGTGGGGGAGCAAAGGAGATTAAATAGACATCTCCCATAACAAAAAATCAAATCAATTATCGTACTAGATATATTAATTATTTCCCCCTAATCCCTACTCCTTCTTTTGGTGGATCTGTCTAATATTGAAGTAATTTAAGAAATTATCAACAGATATTATATAACCTGATTCTATGTGCAATTAACCGGATTTGATATTATACCAAGCGTGAAAAAAGAATTTTACAAAGCTCTAGTTACAGGGAATAGTTCAACAATTATTGAAGAAGGAGTCAGGAGTCAGGAGTCAGGAGAGAAAATTGCATGGTGATTCTAACCCCAAACAATTTTGAACACCGCGGGTGACGGTGGGGTATTAAACCCATAAGGGAAATGATAAAAAAATACAACCTTCTTCTTCCTTCCTCCTTTTTAATTCCTCCCTCTTCCCTCTTCCCTCTTCCTTCTTCCCTCTTCCCTCTTCCTTCTTCCTTCTTCCTTCTTCAATAAAATCAAATACAATAGTATTAAGTCCATCAGCTATAAACAATGAATAATAACCCACAAAATAAGTCTTTTGATAATTTAATCCCTAGTGGACAATCTACATCTACCCCAAAAGATACAGAAACTCTGAAAAAATTGCAGCTTCTCAAAACTAAACTTACAAATAATAACCCCCAAGAACAAAGAATAGCTGCTGTTAGAGAAGCACTTAAATTTGGTAAAGCAGGCATAAAACTTGTTGCCCAAATTATTCAAACAGAAACAGGAATAGTACAGTGGACAGCACACAATTTACTCTGGGAAAAAGCCACAGAAACACAAAAAGAAGAACTATTACAATATCCCCGCTCCGTTGCTCTACCAGAATTAGTTAATCAAGGGATGAAAAAACGTTTAGGACGTGGATTTATCACAGATATAATACCTTTAAAAAATAACTTAATTCTTGTCTGTAGTGCTGGTGGTGCCACCTTATTTAAAATCGGTTTGAGTGAAAATATAGTCTGGGAAATTGACTGTCCTGCTAGATGTGGTGCTATTAATTCTCATAGTAACCTCCTAGCTATAGGAGCAGATCCAGATATATATTTATGGAATTTACGCACAGGTAAACTATTAGCAGACCTAAAAGGACATATTTCTCCAGTTAATAACGTTACCTTCTCTCCAGATGGCAAAATATTAGCATCCGGTAGTTGGGATGAAACTATACGTTTATGGGATGTAGCTTCTGGCAAACAAATACAAGTTCTCCAAGAAAATATTAAACGAGTCGAAACAGTTGCTTTCTCCCCAGATAGCAAAATATTAGCATCGGGAAGTTGGGATGAAACTGTGCGTTTGTGGGATGTTGCCACTGGTAAACAGATACGACTGTTATCAGGACATCAAGGTCGGGTGACAATGGTTGCCTTTTCTCCAGATGGCAAAATATTAGCATCGGGCAGTTGGGATGAAACTATACGCTTATGGGATGTTGCTTCTGGTCAACTACTGCGAGTTTTAGAGGGTCATAGCTGCAAAGTATATGATGTGTCTTTCTCTCCAGATAGCACATTATTAGTATCCGCAGGAGATGAAAACAATTTGCGCTTATGGGATGTTACCACAGGAAAACAGTTACAACTAATTACTGGCCATACAAGTTTTGTTAACAGTGTCGCCTTCTCCCCCGATGGCAATTTATTAATATCAGGCAGTGGAGATGAAACCGTGCGTTTATGGAATGTTACCACTGGGGAGTTAGTACATCTAATTCAGGGATTTATGAATAGGGTTGAAAGTATTGCTTTTTCTCCCGATAGCAAAACCTTAGCATCAGGAAGTTGGGATCAAAATATCCGCTTATGGAATACTACTTCTGGGGAACAAGTACGCATTCTCAAAGGACATGAAAGTTTAGTCGGTAGTTTGGCTTTTTCCCCAGATGGTAAGTTATTAGCATCTGCAAGTGATGATACCAGCGTGCGTTTGTGGAATGCTATTACCGGAAAACAAACGCGAGTTTTAACAGGACATACAGATGTAGTTAAAAGTGTAGCTTTTTCTGCCAGTAGCAAGTTATTAGCATCTGGTGGTCGGGAAGAAACATTAATATTATGGGATGTACTTACTGGTAAGAAGTTAGCACTGCTCGCAGGTCATGAGGATTTAGTCTGGAGTATTGCTTTTTCCAAAGATGGTAAAATGTTGGCATCTGGAAGTGCAGATAAAACAGTCCGGTTATGGAATACTAGCAATGGTAAACCCCTGAAAATGTTCTCAGGACATACAATGTATGTCAAAACAGTTGCCTTTTCCCCAGATAGCAAATTATTAGCATCTGCAGGTGGAGAGAAAACTATACGGTTGTGGGATATTGCCACGGGAAAAATGAGCCGACTGTTAATAGGTCATCAGAGCATAATTAATCGAGTTGCCTTTTCTGCTGATGGTAAAATATTGGCATCTGGAAGTGACGACCAAACTGTCCGTTTATGGGATGTTAGTACTGGTAAATCCTTAAAAACTTTACTCGGACATACTAATATTGTTAATAGTATTGCATTTTCTCCAAATGGCAACTTTTTGGCATCTAGTAGTCGCTATGGTGTCGTTCGTTTGTGGCAAATTAATTATAGCAGGGAACAGGGAACAGGGAACAGGGAACAGTAAGAAAAGCTCTTCTCTGTCTAAGGTTCATCATCAGTCTATGTCAAACACCCATTCGTTCTTTGCTATGTCATACTAAAACAGGTGACAATTGTAAATTTATTTAATGGACATGACTCGATCTTACCACTGCGGATTTGCCTGAAGTAATTGAGTCATTTGTTCTGCTTCTAGAGGTTTAGAAAATAAAAATCCTTGACCAAAATCACATTCTAACTTTTTTAATTGTTTGAATTGTATAGGTGTTTCTATACCTTCAGCAACTACATCCATTTTCATAGTTTTAGCAATACTAATAATTGCTGGAACAAGCCCTAAATCAGTCGATTTATCATCAATTGACCAGATAAAAGACCGGTCTATTTTGAGGGTATCTACAGGAAATAAATGTAAGTAACTCAGTGAAGAATAACCAGTACCAAAATCATCTATACATAGTTTTATATATCTTTCTCTAAGCTTTTTGAGTAATATATCGGCAGTTTTTGTATTTTCCATAATAGCACTTTCTGTAATTTCTAATCTAATATTTTGAGGATTTACTTGTGTTTCTGCCAGAATTTTATCGACTTGTTCAATCAAATTTGGTTGGGCAAATTGTCTTACTGATAAATTAATACTCATTGTCAGAGGATAATCAGTAATTTTTTGTTGCTGCCATTGGTAGAGTTGATGACACGCTTCCCGCATTACTAAATTGCCAAGGGGATTAATTAAACCTGTTTCTTCTGCTATCGGAATAAATAATCCTGGTGAAACTATACCACGCTGAGGGTGATACCAACGTACCAGTGCTTCAAAACCTGTTATTTTACCTGTATTAAATTCAATAATTGGTTGATAATAAACTATAAATTCTTGTTGATTAATTGCTCGGCGTAGGTCTGTTTCTAACTGCAAAAGTTGGAGAGCAGAATTATGCATTTCTGGAGTGAAGATATGATATCTTGCTTTCCCTGATGCTTTAGCTTGATACATTGCTGTATCTGCATCTCTTAATAAATATTCTGGTTTTTCATAGTTACTATTGCCTAAAGTAATACCAATACTAGCATTAATAAAAACCTCATGTCTGAGGAGTTTAAATGGATAAGATAGAAGTTCAAATATTTGATTTGCTAAGTCGATCGCAGCATCTATATCTTGAATATTGATTTGCAAAATACCAAATTCATCTCCTCCTAGTCTAGCTAGAGTATCTTCTGGTTTAAGTACCTTTTGTAAGCGACCAGAAATTGCTATGAGTAATTCATCTCCTACTAGATGGCCAAGAGAATCATTAACTACTTTGAAGCGATCGCAGTCGAGAAAGATCACAGCAAACTTATATGCTGAATTAGCTTGAGTATCATCAAGAGCTTGTTTGAGACGGTTCATAAATAAAACCCGATTTGCCAATCCCGTCAAACTATCGTGAAGCGCCATTTCAAGTAATTTGGTATTAGCTTCCTCTAGCTGTTGTGTACGCTCTTGCACTCTCATTTCTAGTTGAGTATTAAGTAGGTGAATTTCTTTTTCCGCAGCTTGTAGTGATAATTGATTTTGAATTCTGATTAAAACTTCTTCTAGGTGAAATGGTTTAGTAATATAATCTACCCCCCCTACTTTAAATGCTTTAACTTTATCAATTACATCATCAAGCGCGCTGAGAAAAATGATCGGAATTTCACTGGTCTGAGGATTATTTTTTAACTGTTGACAAACTTCATACCCATCTAGCTGTGGCATCATAATATCTAACAAAATGAGATTAGGGGGTGCAGTGTTTACCGCTCTCAGCGCCATTTGTCCACTAATTGCCTTGCGAACATTATACCCTTGCTTTGTTAACATTCGGGATAAAAGGCGCAAGTTTTCTGGCGTATCATCAACAATTAGGATATCTGCTGGAATTTTGTCCATAATTAGTATTTTATCTTGTTGTTTTGAATTTTCCATTATTAACTAGCTATTAGCTTTTAGCATTAAGCTATCAGTTTTTAGCCGCTCTGGTAAAATATCCCCGGTTTCTATAAAGGAGGGGTAAAAGTCCCCTTCTAAACGTTTACTGCTGACTGCTGACCGCTGAGGTGCTGACCGCTTTTTTAACTATTTAGAGCTTTCTAAATGTTTTGTTAAATCTATAATTATGTCAAATCGAAAGTCCTCAACCAAATCAGTTAAAGCTGTAGTAAGAGTTTTCTCTTCTTGAGGAATTTGCTTAAGCAGTTGGAAAACTTCATCATCAGAACCCATAGATGCAGCATGGTTTAATTTTTCTATCCACTCTAAAGACATCTTAGCAATCCTAGCAGTTATTTCAGAATAATTTAGTATTTTTTCTGAAGAGTTTTCATTAATATTTTCATTATCAATATCAATTTTTTTTGTTGCATAAATATATTTTGCCTCTAAATGTTTGCCAATTGTTCTTAATAATTCTGACTCTCGAAATGGCTTTCTCACAAAATCATCACATCCTGCTGATAAAATTGTACGTTTGTCTTCTTCAAATGCACTAGCAGTAAGAGCAATAATTTTAGTCGCTCCATCTTTTAATTGACTTCTAATATTTGTAGTTGCTTCATAGCCATTCATTACAGGCATTCGCATATCCATTAAGATTAAGTGAGGTTGCCAACTATGCCAAATTTCTATAGCTTGTTTACCATTCTCAGCTTCTTGAACAGCAAAGCCAACAGATGTAAGTAACTTGACCAATAACAAACGATTAGTATTTCTATCCTCCGCAATTAAAATACGATATTGAGGTTGTTCAAAGTCCAGACCAATAATTATTTCTTCTGAATATCGATCTTCTATTGTTGAAGATGCTTCTACTATTTCTACTTGAATATCAAAAGTAAATGTACTTCCTTGACCCACCATACTATTTACAGTTATTTCTCCCTTCATTAATTGTACAAATTTTTGACTAATTGCTAAACCCAAACCAGTCCCTTCTTTAGATTCATAACCAGTTAAAGTTTGACTAAAAGGCTTAAATAATTTATCTAACTCATTTGAGGCAATACCCTTTCCAGTATCCGTGACGGAAAAAATAATCTGAGCCATAGAATAGTCTGTTTCTAGCTCCTCATCTTTCATATTAGCAAGTAGGGAAATATTAACTGTAATGCTACCTTTTGTTGTGAATTTAATAGCATTACCAATAAGATTAATTAATACTTGACGTAATTTATTTTCATCAGTTTTAATCCATTCAGGAATTGCTGAAGAACGCTCAAATTTTAACTCTAAGCCTTTTAATTGAGCTTTTAACTGTAACATTTTTTCCAAGCCATCTAATAGACAGTGAAAATTAAAATTATTTTCATTTAGTTCTATTCGTCCGGCTTCTATTTTTGACATTTCCAGAATATCATTAATTAATGCTAGTAAATGCTCTCCACTATGACTAATAATGTCTAGATATTTTTGATGATCTAAAGATAAATCTTCATCCCTGTTCATTAGTTGAGTAAAACCAAGAATAGCATTGAGAGGTGTGCGTAATTCATGGCTCATATTAGCCAGAAATTCGCTTTTCGCATAATTGGCAGCATCAGCAGTTTCTTTTGCCTCTTTCAGTTCTGCTGCTTGTCTTTGAGTATGGGTAAGTAGTTCTGCTTGCTGTACTGCTACTCCTAACTGAGTACCTATTTGAACCACTAGACTAATTTCTGATTCTTGCCATGAACGCGGACCTGCATTTTGGTAAATTGCTAATAGTCCCCATAACTGAGTGCCACAAAATATCGGAACAGTAATATAAGCTCTTACTTGAAATTTCTCTAAGAATTCCAGGTAACATGAGTCAAACCCAGATTTGTAAATATCTGCTACCGATGTATATTTTCTTCCTTGGCTATAAACACCGCCTTGAGTATTTTGTAAATAAGTGTCAGCATATTGTACCGTGTTATTAGGACTGGCAAAATTTTTAACTACACATTCATTTTTCTCGACTGCTACTTCGGATGCTAAAGACTCTAATACAGAAGTCCATTTCTGGTCTACCGACTCAGCCACACATTCCCCACTCCAGTCAGGGTGGAATTGATAAACAATACAGCGATCGCCTTTAATTACCTGTCGTAATGCTTCAGTTGTAGCGTTGAAGATTGTTTCTAAATCTATAGACTGGTGCATCTTTTGAATTACTGTAGCTAGAGCAGACTCTCGTTCTGCTGTTTGTCGGAGGGTTAACTCAACTTGTTTTTGTTGCGTTATATCTCGAATCACACCAACTAATACTTGATTACCAAAAACATCAGTGGTGGCAACTTTTTTTGTTGATACATAATGAACATTACCAGCAGTATCTGTTAATTTTTCTTCACTTTCCTGCTCTATTCCATTTTCAAAGACAAGGTTATCATTTTTCCAAAAAATATCTGCTTCAGATTTTGCTAAAAAGTCATAGTCAGATTTGCCAAGCAACTTTTTTTGCGAAGCTCCGATCATCTGACAAAAAGCATTGTTAACGATTTGCCAACGGTGCTGGCGGTCCTTAACAAATATAGGGTCAGCTACTGAGTTAATAACTCGCTCCAAAAATTTTTGGCTAGCTTGTAGTTTAGCTTCTGCTAGTTTGTTTCCTGTAATGTCGGTAGCTGTACCAATGATTTGTTTAACCGCTCCTGATTCTGTTCTACTAAAGATGGTCTCTCTACTAAATAGCCATATCCATTTCCCATTACGGCATCTCATTTGATATTCAAATTCAAAGATATCGCCATCTGCTCCAATCATAATTTGTTGCTGGTGTTGAGGCAGTCTCGCAAAATCATCGGGGAGCATCAAATTTTGTAATAAATTTCCCCCCATTTCTTTAACTTCTGATTCTGTATAACCAAGCAGATCCTGAATTGAGCGATTAACATAGGCATTTTTCTGTTCAACTAGATCGTATATATACAAAAGACTTGGACAGGTCTGGGTGATTTTTTCTACTAAACGTTGGCTTGAGCTTAATGCTGCTTCTGCTTGTTTGCGGTCGTGTGATTCTATTGCTAGAGCTGTCATATATGCTATGTAACTAGCAAAATTTTGTTCTTCTATCGTCCAATATCTTTGAATTTTAGTTTGCTCTAAACAAATAATTCCGACTATGTTCCCCTCTAGATGAATAGGAATATCTAACATTGAATAAATTGAAAATTGAGTTAGATAGGAATCGCTGAATTCTTGAGTTCTAGGGTCTTGATGAGCATCTGATACAGCGATTAATTTTTCTGTTTCTATAGCTTCAAAGTATTGAGGATAGCTATCTTTAGAAATAATGATTCCTTGACTATGTTGATCTAGACTCATTTCATATAAATCGGCACATTTAATTTCTGATTTATCGTCATTATAAAACCACACACTCGCTCTTTCTATATTCAGAGTGTGGCAGCCTAATTTAGTTATTTCGGCTAGAGCTGCACCAAGATTTCCTTCGTATAAATTCTGGCTCTTTGCTAATTTTAATAAACCTGATTGTGTTTGTTTTAAAATTTTTTCACTATTTTTTAAAGCCAATTCTGCCGTTTTTCTTTCATTGATTTCTGTTGCCAGAGCAGCGTTTATTTTAACTAATTCTGAAGTACGTTGTTGCAGATTTTGAGTTGCATATTCAACTCTTTTTTCTAATTCATCATAAGCTTTATGGAGCTGAATTTCAGCTTTTTTACGTTGTAATTCTGCTGTCACCCTAGCACCAAATACTCGCATAATGGCAATAGCATTTTCCGGGTTATCTAAAGTTCGATCGTTATTAATACATAATGCTCCTATTACTTGTTCTTGTTCATTGATTAATGGTACTCCTAAATAACAAGCTGCTCCCATTGCAGCTAACCCAGATGCTTTCGGAAAAATTTTCTGAACCTGGTCAGGATAATACTTAAGTTGTGCTTCTCTAATGACAGGTTCGCAAGGAGTTCCTTCGATTTTATAGTTGATATTTTCTGCTAAGTTTCCTTTAGCAAAAAATGCCACTGTTTGGAGTTCTTCTGAACTATCTTCTGAAAATTGTGATACAAATGCGTAGCTAACATTCAAAGCTTTTGCTAAATGTTGGACTAGAGCAGAAAAGAATTTTTCTCCTGTAACTGAAGATGTACCAACAATCAAGTTTTTTAGAGTATTTTCAGCTTTTACTCTTTGACTTACTTCTGTTTTTAGTTGTTGATTAATGACTTCTAGTTGACCGGGACTTGGTAAGGCCAGCGCAAGAGGAATAATTTGCACTAGAGCAATTGCAGTGTACACTGATATTAAAGCAGTAAGGGCTTTGATTAGCCCTGATATCCAGTATGCAGGATGCCAAAGAGTCCAGATTTCTATCAGGTGACCTGTGCCACAGGAAATAATAAAAGCTCCAAACAGGAAAAATATTTGTTTAAATGGGACATCTGTTCGCTGGCGGAGAAAGTATATTAATGTAATAGGTATGGAGTAGTAAGCTAAACCAATCAAAAGGTCACTGAGAAAATGTAACCAGATAAGCTGAGACTGCCACAGGTAACACTGACCATGAGGCATATATTGGTTTGACGAAAATAGAGTTCTTAATACTTCCCACATAATAGAATACCGATTAAGTATCAACACAACAATATCTACATTTTAATAGAATAATTAATGTTGATTAGTTAAATTATATCTAAATCAACTCAATTCAATAAATCGCACAATGGAAATATTGGTATAAACTTATCTATAATACGATCTATATATGAGAATTTTTAAGAAAAAACATGAGAGATTTTATAAATGATTTCTCATCTCAAATTCCTGAACATCCGTATAATTCGTTAATAGTCAGAATTCAGGAGGGAAGAGAATTAAAAATATTTGGTAATTAATTATGGAGACCGGATTTTTTTTTATAGCTAATTAAATGAATTTTAAGTCGCAGAAAATGATAGCTTCTTTAAGTAGATGGGATTATATTATTACAATTGAAGGTCATTTCAGTTATCAGTTATCAGTTATCAGTACCTCTGGCTTGAGTCTGAGGCTTGAAATAGTGAAGTTTATCTTTTTTCATCCCCTTTCAAGGGGAGGCTTGAAACCTTCTTTTGTGGTCTAATTTTAAATAAATAGATATCTCCAAAAAATGCCAAAGTCTTTCTATAGTTTGACTTTAGTTTCTTGATAATTGTCAACGAATAAAGAAGAAGGAGGAAGGAGGAAGGAGGAAGGAGGAAGGTTTATTATTGATATTCTGTTGTTTTATACCATGTCCGGATGATTAAGTATAATAAAAATGTTCTCCTCTCGCTCTTGAAGGAACATCCCAAGTTTCTGCTCCGTTTCCAATGTTCGGTCTTGAATTTACACCTAATATCATGTCCGGTTGAATACTGATAAATAAACGACTGAGTCCTCAGTCCTCAGTCGGACCGAGTCATTTATTTATAGAACCCTTATGATAGCTATATAATTATGGTAGTCAAGTCTTTTCGCGCATCAATTTTGAGGAAAATTCAGTTGAAGGAGTGTTGAATTTGTTGTATTATTTCTCCCCACATCTTCCCTCTTTCCTCTTCCCTCTTATATCATGTCCGGTAGCATCGGTATTGTATAGCAAAGGTAGGCAACAGCTCCGAAAGGCAACAGCTCCGAAAGGCACCGAATACTTACAGCAGTTTTCTAGTTGATGAGGTACAAAGTTTTATTGCTTTAGGCAACAGCTCATCTGCTCCGAAAGGCAACAGCTCCGAAAGGCAACAGCTCCGGAAGGGAATATAGGAATAAATAGTCTGATAGCTGTACCTCACGCTTCCTCAAAAGTGCTGTAAGAGCAAGAAAAAAACTTAAATTTCCTGTAGATATTCATCCTTGGGTTTACACAAACGATAAAGTGCGGACATGATATTACCTCCTGTCTTCCCCTCCACGGTCGGGGTTATATAGAATCCGGTTATATAATATATGTTGATAATTTCTTAAATTACTTCAAGCCTTTAATCAGACCCACTCCCCCACTCCCCTACTCCCCCACTCCCCTACTCCCAACTATACAATAACTATTCAACCGGGTTCTATATTAGGGGTGGGTTGTCTCCAGTATAGCTGTCTCCAGCAGTCCTAGCTAACGCGCATATTTATGAAGATACGGTTAGGGGTTCTATAAGTATTCAACCGGACATGATATTAGATGTTCAGATGGTTATTATTGTCAATTCCTAGTAGTAGAGTGGTGTCGGGAGAATATCAACTAAATCACTAGCAACAATTCCAGAAATATTTCCCAGGTAAGCTCTTTACCTCCAGTTCGTCGTTATAACCGGATTCTATATGAGACCCATCAAATAGGCTGTCCAAGTAGCTACAACAACTCCAACAACTAGCATCAAGGCTGTCCAGGGCGATTGAATAAAAACTGCTAGAGCGATGAGTAGTCCAGCGATCGGATTATTGGCAAACCCTACCTGACCAATCCCCCGTAAACTAGCATTGATAAAATCTAACACTGGAGACCGCTCCAAGGTGTCATTGAGATTTTGCATAGTTCCCATAATGGGCAAGGAAGGGATGTCGATGAGAGGTTTTTTCTGATTTTAATAAACGAGAGAGCAGCTCGTGAAGTGGCAAAGACTGAGGGTTGTTTTCTGTACTTTCAGAGGTATTAGACATGATAAATTTATGTTTTTATTGGGGGAAATAGATTTTGTTTGTGGGATACCATGAATTGGGATCGAACCTTATTCTATCTGCAATTAACCGGATTTGATATAAATTGAAGTCAGAAGACTGGAAACGGAACACAAATTTGGGATATTCCTTCAAGATCGCTTCAATAGAAAATTTTTATTATACTTAATCATCCGGACATGGTATTAGTTTCAACTGGACATGATATTATAACTAAATCTCAAACCGTTTCTGTTTCGCGCGGAAGTTCTGAGCGTTTTCAACAGACATCAGAAGCATCTGCTTTCAGTGTATGCGTCAGTGTAGTTCATTAATTGATAATTGATAATTACAAGAAGGTTTTAACCGTTACGGAATTGAATATAAGGAAATATTATTTCTTCACAGGAGTCGATTGGATATTGGTAGGATGACCAAACCATCCCACCCTACGGTTCGCTTTGAAGAGCCACCGCTTTTTTCCCCTTAAAAGGGGAGACTTTAAACCAGAATTATTTAATTATTAATTATTCGGTAATATCAAGTCTCATTAATTAGCCAAGGGTAAAAATGTTCTTCTCTCTAGGCGAGAATATTTTTTCCTAGGTTATGCGGAGCAAACAAATTTCCCCTTGTTCCCTACTCCCTAAATTTTTCCGAAGTGGTTATTTAAACAGACATGATATAAGTCACTAACATTCTTTGAACGAATCTATCTAAAATATAAAATTATCAACATTAAGGAAAGTCAGAGTAATGAATTGTAGGATAATTTAATAATCAATTTCACGATTAGGAGCAAGATATGGAAATCACAGGAGAAAGTCAAGTATCTGAAGATATCCGTAACGGAAAAATAAAACTGTGTGCCTTACCAAAAGTACCAGAAAGAGAGTTTCCATCAAATATTAATCCCATTCGAGCTGAAATTATTCAGATTATTGAAAAAACATGGGTGAATGGAACAATCATCCATTACTGTTTTTTCGACCATACTAAAGGACATAACTCTCCGTCTGAGTGGACAGGTTCCCAAGACGATAAACAAGTTGTCAGGGAGGCATTTCAGGAGTGGAAAGCTCTGGGCATTGGCTTAGAGTTTGAAGAGGTTGATGCTCCCCCAGATGCAGAGGTTCGCATTGGTTTCCAACAAGGTGATGGGTCTTGGTCTTATCTGGGAACTGATGTGTTGAATATTCCTTTAAACCAAAGAACTATGAACTTTGGTTGGCCTTTAGCTAATGATGCCTACGGTAAGGAAACTGCACTTCACGAAGTGGGACATACACTAGCATTACCACACGAGCATCAAAACCCTAAAGCAGGTATTCGGTGGAATGAAGATGCAGTGAGAGCTTCTTTAAGTGGACCTCCGAACAATTGGTCGTCAGAGACGATAGAATATAATATCCTGCGTAAAATACCAGCAAATGAAGTTGCAGGGTCTGATTGGGACCCAAACTCAATTATGCACTATCAGTTCCAAGCAGAATTGATCGATAGTCCTGCACCCTATAATCAACAAGGAATTTTTCCAGAACCTGGTTTGTCACAAAAGGATAAGGACTGGATGCAAAAGTTTTATCCTGTGCTGGAAATAAACGATTATATTGCACTCAAAGCTTTTGTTTCAGTGCCACTAATTTTATCTCCTGGAGAACAGGTTAATTTTATTGTGAAGCCAGAAATTTCGCGAGATTACAAGTTTCAAACTTTTGGTGAAGCAGATACTGTAATGGTTTTGTTTGAGGAAGACAATGGCGACCCAAGGTATTTGAATGGAGATGATGATAGTGGGACTGAATACAATGCTTTGATTACTCACAAACTGTTGAGAGGTCGTACTTATATTCTCAGAGTTCGTTTGTATTTTGCTGGTTTAAGTGGTGAAACTGCTGTGATGATGTGGTAGAAGTGAAGTAGTTTCAGCAATTAATAATTAATAATTAATAATTAATAATTACCTCGAGAGTGAAAACGGATAGGATTGACTGAAAGAAAATTTTTTTTCTTTTTTCCCCTTAAAAGGGTCGGCTTTAAACCACAATTTCTCGGTAATGTTGCGCGATCGCTTAAACTTCTGTAGTAACTTAAGTTAGTTATACCAATTCACTTAAAAAATATTACAAATAGTTGTTAACTGATGAAGTCAAATAATAAACTGAAATTACTGTAGAGTAGATGTTTTAAGTTCCATTAATATCACTTCTGACTGTAATGAAGTGTGTCTTACATTCTGAATGCGAGCGCATTTCCGCAGGAAAGGAGACCTCGCCAATTACACACTCGCTTCTGAGTTTTGACTTCTGACTTTAGTGAAACGGTATTAGAAGCGGTCGATATACTTCGGTAAAAAAAACTCTCGTCAGAATAATAGCGATCGCTTCACTCTAGATTTTGTTAAGATAGAAAAGAAGAACAATCTTCTGCTAATAGATATCTCCAAAAAAGAATGTAGGGACATTCTACGGAACTTAACCTAGAAGGATTTCAGAAAAGGTTAATATTTTTTCTGGAGATTTATAATGATTCGATCTGTTAATTACAGTATTAATAAACTATCAGCTTTCAGTCTTGGGTATCAACCCGCTTACTTAAGTTTACAGGCTGAAAAATGGCTACTGAAAATTATTTAAAAGGAGTAAAATATGGGTTTAATTAGTGGTCTACTTGGAAATGCTTCCGAAGTTAATATTGATTCCAAAAAACTAGATAAGTTATTCAACGATATTTTAGTAGATGGAGAACAAATTGAAAAAGCTTACCAAATTATTCGCGATATGTTTGTGTTTACTAATAAGCGTTTAATTTTGGTAGATAAACAAGGAGTTACAGGACATAAAATTGAGTTTCTCTCTATTCCCTATTCAAAAATTACCAAGTTTTCTAAAGAAAGTGCAGGGCATTTTGACTTAGATGCAGAGTTAAATATTTGGGTAGGTAGTGAATCAGAACCAATTAGTCACGAGTTTAATCGTTCGGTGAATATTAACGAAGTTTATGCTGTATTAAGTAAGTATGTTTTGAAGTAAATTATTGAAAAAGGTGGTAGTTTTTTGCTTCAATTGTATAGCAGAAGGAAGAAGTAACAAGGAAGAAGGAAGAAGGGGTTTAGTTATCTAGAATAGAAGGTTAATTATTGATTTTCTGTTGTTTTAGATGGGTGCATCTCTTATGTGCAAAAATACTTTTTTTCCTATATATTCCCTGACGGAGCTGTTGCCTTTCGGAGCTGTTGACTTTCGGAGCTGTTGCCTAAATAGGTAGTGAATCAGAACCAATTAGTCACGAGTTTAATCGTTCGGTGAATATTAACGAAGTTTATGCTGTATTAAGTAAGTATGTTTTGAAGTAAATTATTGAAAAAGGTGGTAGGTTTTTGCTTCAATTGTATAGCAGAAGGAAGAAGTAAGAAGGAAGAAGAAAGAAGGGGTTTAGTTATCTAGAATAGAAGGTTAATTATTGATTTTCTGTTGTTTTAGATGGGTGCATCTCTTATGTGCAAAAATACTTTTTTTCCTATATATTCCCTGACGGAGCTGTTGCCTTTCGGAGCTGTTGACTTTCGGAGCTGTTGCCTAAATAGGTAGTGAATCAGAACCAATTAGTCACGAGTTTAATCGTTCGGTGAATATTAACGAAGTTTATGCTGTATTAAGTAAGTATGTTTTGAAGTAAATTATTGAAAAAGGTGGTAGGTTTTTGCTTCAATTGTATAGCAGAAGGAAGAAGTAAGAAGGAAGAAGAAAGAAGGCGTTTAGTTATCTAGAATAGAAGATTGATTATTAATATTCTGTTGTTTTAGATATTCTATAAGTCAAGACTACTAATAGCAATTCCACCTACCATCTTTGAAACATAGTAAGGAAGAAGTAAGAAGGAAGAAGGAAGAAGGCGTTTAGTTATCTAGAATAGAAAGTTGATTATTAATATTCTGTTGTTTTAGATATTCTATAGAACCCATTTGATAGCTATATAATTATGGTAGTCAAGTCTTTTCGCGCATCAATTTTGAGGAAAATTCAGTTGAAGGAGTGTTGAATTTTTTGTATTATTTCTCCCCACATCTTCCTTTTTTCTTCTTCCCCTCCACGGTCGGGGCCCGCGGGTGGGTTACCTCCTGTCTCCTGTCTCCTGTCTCCTGACTCCTAGCTAGAAAAACTTAATATTTATGAAGATACGATCGGGGCTTCTATAAGTCAAGACTACTAATGGCAATTCCACCTACCATCTTTGAAAGATAGTGAAGATAATTACCGATAAATTGTGGTTTAAAGCCGACCCTTTTAAGGGGAAAAAAGAAAAAACTTTTCATGATTAATCAATCCTATCCGTTTTCAAGGAGAGGTAATATAATTATTAATTATTAATTATTAATTATTAATTGTTGAAAGCACTTTTAGGATAGTGAGGTACAGTTATAAGACTATTTATTCGTATATTCCCTGTTGCCTAGAGCAATAAAACTTTGTACCTCCAAGACTCGATAACTGCTGTAATTTAGACAAGAGTAGTTCATCAGTGGAGCTACTCTTTTTTTCATACTATAGCAATCACCGAATCAGATGTGAGAATTTTATTGCTTCAGTGTTTCCCACTCCCTGTTCCCTGTTCCCTATTCCCTCGCGTAGCGGTATATCAAAAAATATGAGTAACGGTCCTGACCCTAACCTTAAATATCCAATACCTCATCAAACTAGATTAGTCTATTTAAAGAACATTATTAAAAATCCCAACATCATTGTCGGAGATTATACTTACTACGACGATTTTGAGAATCCAGAGAATTTTGAGCGTAATGTTCTCTATCATTTTGATTTTATTGGAGATAAATTAATTATTGGTAAATTTTGCTCTATTGCCTCTGATGTAAAGTTTATTATGAATGGAGGCAATCATCGTACTGACTGGTTGACAAATTATCCTTTTCCTGTATTTGGAGAAGGTTGGGAAAAAGCAATGCCTGATTCGTGGCCAGACAAAGGAAATACTGTTATTAGTAATGATGTTTGGATTGGTTATGGAGCGATAATTATGCCTGGTATTCAAGTAGGAGATGGGGCAATTATAGCGACAAATTCTGTGGTGACAAAAAATGTTGAACCATACAGTATTGTTGGTGGAAATCCTGCTAAAGAAATTCGTAAAAGATTTGAGGAAGCTATTATTAAAGAATTGCTAGAAATCAAATGGTGGGATTGGGAAATTGAGAAAATTACTCGTAATTTACAGGCGATTTGTGGTTCGGATATTAATGAATTGCGTGAGGCAGTTTGAGTTTTATTTGGTAGTTATTTAAAAAGCTGAATATGTGCTAAAAAACAACCTTATATCATGTCCGGTTGAATAGTTACACTTTGGAGGAGGGAAGGCAGAAGGCAGAAGGCACTTATGCTGTTTGCGTAGCATTCCGTAGGAAAGGGAAAGAAAAGTTTAAAGAGAGAAGATTTTTTTATAACTGATTATCCGGACATGATATTAA
This sequence comes from Cyanobacteriota bacterium, assembly GCA_034190295.1. GTDB lineage: Bacteria > Cyanobacteriota > Cyanobacteriia > Cyanobacteriales > Microcoleaceae > Okeania. The sequence goes on from JAXHSW010000144.1 coordinate 23,941, forward strand.
TCCTTAATTAAAAAGCATCAATTTTCCTAAAGTCAATCATCTACTTACTGCTTTTATTTGTTCCATATCTTTCTATTTTTACTGAAAAATAGTGGTCTAAATCCTCCCTTTTTAAAGGGATAAAAAAAGAGACTATTCCTTATGTCAAGCCTCCTTATTGCAAAGGTACTGATAACTGATAATTGAGAACTGAAATGACCCTCTAAATCATCTTTTATGCAACAAAGCCGTGGTACATTGTAATTTCTGGGTAAGCATTTCCTCCGGAATGCGGAGCTAACAGCAGTCAGCCATCAGCTAGCCTCCTACCGGAGGAACTGCGTTAACAGCTATTGCTTTTAATTTATGATAAAAGCTTTATTATTTATGATCAAAGCAATATTTAATTGTCTTACTACAAAAGTTAGCTCCCTTGCCCTTTAAAGTTAGTTGTTAATTTAAACACTG
>JAXHSW010000145.1:0-6415 GCA_034190295.1 Cyanobacteriota bacterium
TCCCCCACCACCTCACTCCCCCACTCCCCTTCTGCGTTTCTGTCCCACTACCTTTCTGAGCCACTCCCCTACTCCCCCACTCCCCTACTCCCCCACTCCCCTACTCCCCTATACGGTGGAATTTTAAACCCTTTATGGGAAAAGACAAATTGAGTTCTTTTGTAATATATTTACCAAGAAAATGAATCTAAGTATACAGAGAAAAATCGGTGTTACTACCTGGATATTTGGTCAGAATAAATTAGAAAAAACTGCCAATATTATTTCAGAAATGGGTTTTGATGGAGTGGAATTATATGTAGATATAAATCAAATTCCACCTCAAAATGTGAAAGATATTTTGACAGATAATGGGTTAGAAATATTCTCCATGACTCCTAGTAATGTAGATTTGGGAAGTAGCGATCGCCAAACAAGAATGGCAGCTCTAGATTACTATAAAAAGTTAATTGATTATGGAGCAGAATTAGGTAATCCCATCATTACTTGCCATGAATATATTCAGAGTCAGATGGGAACTACTTATGCCGGTTCGAGAGATAATTTAATTACATCTTGCCAAGAATTAGCAGTTTATGCAGAAAAAGCACAACTCAAATTAGGATTTGAACCCCTGAATCGTTATTTATGTCGTTTCATTCTGAATAGTAATGATGTTTTATCTTTACTGGCAGAAATTAACTCGCCAAATATGACTGTGATTCTAGATACCTATCATGGCAATTTAGAAGAAGCAAATTTAGTTGAAGCCATTCAAAGATGTGGGGAGAAACTGAGCGTATATCAAATAGCTGATTCTAACAGAAAAGGCATTGGTTTTGGTCATACTAATTTTGCCGAACATTTCGACGCACTTGATAAGATAAAATTCTCCGGTCCGATAATTTTGGAATGTGCTAAACCTCGACAAACACCAGGTTCAAAAGAAGAGATAGATTTGGATGAACTTAAACTTCATTTGTCAGTCAGTAAAAAATGGATTTTGAATCAAACAAAAGCCTTATTTACTAATAGTTGATTTATAGTTTGTAGTTGGGCTTTAGCCCTAAATTAATGTTAGGATATTCCCTCTATTCCCTTTTCTACCGTAAGTAATGCTGCGCAAATAGTCTAAACTTATTGTCCTCAGCAAAAAACGTACTGCTATATTAAATATTTGAGTTGCTAAAGCATAACTACAAACTACAAGCAAATGTACTGCTATATTCAGTATTTGATTGGCTAAAGCTCAACTACAAGCTACAAATAAATGTACTACTATATTCAGTATTTGAGGGGCTAAAGCCCAACTACAAACAATTTTTGTTGGGTTTATCCTCCGGATAAGCTCCGCTAACCTACGTCAACCCAACCTACGCTTATTGCTTCCTTTAAACACTACGAATTAAAATTAGGAAAAAACAAAATGAATCCCATTTATCAAGACTTAAAAGAAAAACATATTTTAATTACAGGTGGCAGTAATGGAATTGGCGAAGCTCTAACTAAAACATTTGCCGAACAAGCAGCAGAAGTTACCATTTTAGATAAAGATTATGAGAGAGGTTTAAAAGTAGCTGAAGAATGCCAACAATATCATTGTAAAGTCAACGTCTATGGAATAGATTTAACTGATAGTGATGCTTTAACAGAAACTTTAGCAAAAGTTAAAAAAGACAAACCAGTAGTAAATGTTTTAATTAATAATGCTGGTTATGACCCCCGATGTAATTTGTTAGAAATGTCAACACAAGAATGGAACAATTTATTTCAATTAAATGTTGTACATTATTTCATCACCTGTCGGGAATTATTACCAGAAATGATTAATGCTGGTGGCGGTAGTATTATTATGACAAGTTCTCACCTAGTTTGGATTGCCAAACCAGATATGGTTGCTTACAATGCCACAAAAGCAGCAATAGTAGGTATGGTTCGGACTTTAGCAGAAGCAGTAGGCAAACATCATATTCGGGTAAATTCCGTAGCACCAGGTTGGATAATGACCGAAAGGCAACTCGAACAGTGGGTGACACCAGAAGCAAAACATAAGACTGTACATGAATTACAATCAATTCCTATAGAATTAACACCCCAAGAATTAGTGGGAACATATTTATTTCTCGCTTCCGATACATCCAGAGCAATAACTCGTCAAACAATAGTTGTAGATGCGGGATACGCACAGACTTAATACCGTTTCACGGAAGTTAAAAGTCAAAAGTTAAAAGTAAGATTGTCTGAGCTGAAACTATTGAACTCGCGTAGGTTGGATTGAGGAAGCCCGTTAAAAGTCAAAAGTTAAAAGTCAAAAGTAAGATTGTCTGAGCTGAAACTATTGAACTCGCGTAGGTTGGATTGAGGAAGCCCGAAACCAAACATTAGTATGGTTTTGTTGGGTTTATCCTACGGATAAGCTACGCTAACACTTGTTTGAAACAAATGCTATTTTACCACCAGAAGCGATAGACTTCCAGTCCGCTGTCGCGATCGCTACTTACCCACTTAGGGGAGGAATAATTGCCTACGAACAAGTACACAATAGAACTAATGTTTCTCAGCTAGTTTTAACTGCTAATATGTATTCAAGAATTTAGAATTTAGAATTTAGAATTTAGAATTTAGAATTACCTCTTCTTTTCAAGAAGAGGATTGACTAATTATGAAAATTTTTTCTTGTTTCTCCTTTAAAGGAGAGGCTTTAAACCTTAATTATTCGGTAAAATGTATATTGCCACTTTTTTTATATTTCTCTAAATATCAATTTCGGAGTAATAGACCTAGGCGTAAAAAAGATATATATAGATTTTTTGCAGGAGTAGGCAACAGCTCCGAAAGGCAACAGGCAACAGGTAAGATATTTTCACGAAAAAAGCACTAAAAATGATTTTTTAGGGTGAATTTTTATTTCCAAAACCTGCTCTAATTAAAAGGTTGATTTATTTTCTGGAGATGTCTAATATAATTCTATCGAGCCTCATACAATGCTTCAAAAATTAATTATTAATTGTTGAACACCTACCAACTACCACCTAATTCTGTGCCTCCTCACATAAAATTGGTATAAAACCCAACACTTACCACCTACAACCTAATATCATGTCCGGTTAAATACTTATTATTAAGATAGTAGGGGAGCGGGTTCAGTAGGACACACCAGAGGGGTCCAAACTGTTGTCACCGTGTCTGGTGTTTCCTCATAGGGAGGTAGGGGAGTAGGGGAGGCGGGGAAAATAGAAAGATTTACTGTTTAAGCACTCATGATAAGTTTTTTCCAAATCGCTCTTATCCGGACATGATATAAGACCTACAACCTAAGACCTAAAAGGTTTAACATTGAATCAACCTGCAACAATGCCCAGAAACAGATAAAATTGGGATAGGTTGTATACTGCAAAAGCAGGCATTGAGAATGAGTAAGTAAGCAACAATAATGAGTTTACAAACGACTGATTTAATGTTAATCGCTGATGGAGAAGCAGCACCTGTGGAGGCCAAAACTCCACCACGAAAAGCAAAATGGTATGACACATTTAATTATATAGCTAACCCCGATCGCTTCTGTCGTCAAAACTTTGAAAAATATGGACCTATATTTAAAACAAGTGTTTTTGGTGGAACGACAGTTTTTGTAGGGAGTGCCTCAGCAATAAAAATGGCCTTCAATGGAGACCAGAAATATACAGAAATTGCACTACCAGCAACTACAATGGAGATGTTTGGCGAGTACAGTCTATTTCAACGTCCTGACTTACATCGTCAACGAAAAACAGCACTAGCTCCTGGTCTGACTGGCGCAACATTAGAAGGATATGCAACTCACATCAATAATATTATTGCTCAAGGTATTAAAACATGGGCGAATAGAAAAATTCAGCTATATCCAGAAGTGGAGAAAATTAGTTTTGATATACTCACACCCTTATTGTTAGGAATTAGCTTAAATGACTCCGATCCAAAAACTTTTGAGGGGTTGCCAATTTCCTCTAAAGCAGAATTGAAAGCTTTATACAAAACTTACTTTGATGGTTTTTATGGACTGCTCAAATGGAAATCTCCCCTCACAGCATTCGGTCGCGGAATTAAAGCAAGGGTAAAATTGATTGAGTTTATGGGTGCTGTCATCAAACGGCGACTAACGGAAGATCAAACTATTAACCCTACTCAAGATTTCCTATCAATGATGTTAGCTACTCAGCAGGAAAACCCAGATGGAATATTTAGCGATACTTTGATTAAAAATCAATGTCTTTTGCAACTTTGGGCATCTCATTACGAAATTTCAGGGTTTATATCTTCCTTAATATATCAACTTGGCAAGCATCCACAGATATTACAACGGTTACGACAGGAACAGGTACAAATATTAGGAGAAAATAACAACTTTAGTCAGTTTTCACCAGCAGATTTGAAAAAAATGATTTTTCTGGAAGCTACCATTAAAGAAACTCTCCGCACTTTACCGCCAAGTCCTACTGCTAGTCGTCGGTTAACTCAATCTGTTGTAGTGGATGATATTCTCTACCGGAAAGGTTGGACTTTGGTTGCAGAACCCAGAATTGCTCATATTATGCCAGAATATTTTGAGCAACCAGAGAAATTTGAGCCAGAACGTTTTTTGCCAGAACGTGGTGAGGGTAAGATGTATGAATTTATCCCTTTCGGTGGTGGTGTTCACGCTTGTTTGGGAGCACAGATGGCAATATTAGTTAGCAAAGTGTTTGTATCTCATTTACTACAAATGTTTGATTGGCAACTGATGGGAGAACCAAAGTTTGTTCAGTTTCCCATTAAGAGAATTAAAGACAATTATCAAATAGACATCTCCACCAAAAGAGGCAGTAGGCAATAGGCGGAAAGAATTGATGAAAATGAATAATAGTACGATTATTATCCATAAATTATCAATTATTTATCCCTCTTTCCTGTTCTCTACTCCCTCTTTTGGAATTGATTTTATTTTTGATTTTTACAGAAAAATTGTCGTTTAAAGCCTCCCCTTTTAAGGGGATAAAAAGAAAACTTTTCATGATTAGTCAATCCTATCCGTTTTCAAGGAGAGGTAATTAATAATTAATTGTTGAACAGATGTCTAATAGAGATTAAATCTATAACTCAAAATTAAATATGCACATATTAATCTTAGTATTGTTTCTAGCTATCTGCTTTTTTCTCGGTGCTCTCCCGCTCACTGGTTTAATAGTTAAAACTCTGACAAATATCGACCTCAGAAAAGTTGGTACGGGTAATGTTAGTGTGGCAGCAGCGTTTACTCATGCGCCGAAACCAGCGGCAATAACAGCAGTATTAGCAGAAATAGTTAGAGGTATTGCGCCAGTTTTAATAGCAAAAGTGTTATTTCCACAGATTTTTGCCTTGCAGTTAGCGGGGTTAACTTTTTTAGTTTTAGGCAGATATTTTATTGCTAAAGGTGGAGGTGTTACTAATGCTAGTTGGGGAGTTTTGCTTTATTCTCCTGTGGTGGCATTGGGTTCGGGAATTACAGGATTATTAGTATTAGTAATAGGAAAAAAAATATTTCCTCAAAAAAATCAAAATATCCGACAATGGGCAGCTCGTCTGGGATGTCTCAGTAGTTTTTTATGGGTGTTATTATTTCGCCAGGACGCATCTTTTTTTGAACTTTTAGCTGCTGCCGGATTAGCAATTATATTAGTAGTAATAAATCTGAGGCAAAGTGATGATATGGCTTTACAAAAACAAATTATATTTTCTCTAGATAATCAACTAGATGCCAAAATATGTGGCGAGAAAGCAGCTAGATTAGCTCAATTGAAAAAAGCTGGTTTTAATGTTGTTAAAGGTTTTGTTTTACCTGCAACTGAACCAGGGAGTCGAGGCAATTGGAATAGGGGAATTGATTCTTCATTACCTATTATCAACTCTCCTTTACCGGAGCTGGATAAAATTGAAGATAAGTTAGATAAAATGTCTATTAATTTTCCCCTAATTGTTCGTTCTTCTGCTGTGGGGGAAGATAGCGATAATAGTTCGGCAGCCGGACAATATCAAACTATTTATCCGGTGAAAAATCAAACGGAATTATTAGAGGCAATTAATGTTTGTCGTCAATCTTATTGGTTGCCAGAAGCTGTTGCTTATCGTCGGCAAAGAGAAATTCCTGATGCGGAAATGGCGGTATTAATTCAGCCTTATATTATTAGTCAAGTTGCTGGAGTAATGTTTACTCGTAATCCTTTAGATGGTGGTGCAAAAATAATAATTGAAGCTCTGCCAGGAGGTGCAGAAAAAGTTGTGGGTGGGCAATTGACTCCCGTACATTTAGAAGTTGTTGAAGAAGGAAAAGGGAATAAGGAAGAGGTAATAAGGAAGGAGGAAGAAGGTAGAGAGAAAAAGTTGATTTTGAATCAAACTTCAAGCAATTTTCAACAGCCTGTAGACGAGGGGGTATTAA
>JAXHSW010000145.1:6515-6698 GCA_034190295.1 Cyanobacteriota bacterium
AATTTTCAACAGCCTGTAGACGAGGGGGTATTAAACCAAAAAGAAAAAGATAAAAATCAATCTTTAGAAGAAGGAAGAAGGAATAAGGAAGAGGGAAGAAGGAAGGAGGAAGAAGGTAGAGGGAAAAACTGGATTTTGAATCAAACTTCAACCAATTTTCAACAGCCTGTAGACGAGGGGGTA
>JAXHSW010000145.1:6798-24127 GCA_034190295.1 Cyanobacteriota bacterium
TTAAACCTAAAAGAAAAAGATAAAAATCAATCTTTAGAAGAAGGAAAAGGGAATAAGGAAGAGGTAATAAGGAAGGAGGAAGAAGGTAGAGAGAAAAAGTTGATTTTGAATCAAACTTCAACCAATTTTCAACAGCCTGTAGACGAGGGGGTATTAAACCTAAAAGAAAAAGATAAAAATCAATCTTTAGAAGAAGGAAAAGGGAATAAGGAAGAGGTAATAAGGAAGGAGGAAGAAGGTAGAGAGAAAAAGTTGATTTTGAATCAAACTTCAAGCAATTTTCAACAGCCTGTAGACGAGGGGGTATTAAACCAAAAAGAAAAAGATAAAAATCAATCTTTAGAAGAAGGAAGAAGGAATAAGGAAGAGGGAAGAAGGAAGGAGGAAGAAGGTAGAGAGAAAAAGTTGATTTTGAATCAAACTTCAAGCAATTTTCAACAGCCTGTAGACGAGGGGGTATTAAACCAAAAAGAAAAAGATAAAAATCAATCTTTAGAACAGGTGAAAACTCAAGATATTTTACCTGAAAAAGTTATTGAAGAATTAGTAAATCAAGCAGAGGCTATTGAAGCATTTTTTCATGGCTTACCCCAGGATATTGAATGGTGTTGGGATGGTGAAAAAATCTGGATTTTACAAAGTCGCCCCATTACTAATCTCAGACCAATATGGACGCGAACTATTGCAGCAGAGGTAATTCCCGGGGCAATTCATCCTTTAACTTGGTCGATAAATCGTCCTTTGACTTGTGGAGTTTGGGGAGAAATTTTTACTATTGTTTTAGGAGAAAAGGTAGCAAAATTAGATTTTACTGAAACGGCAACTTTGCTCGGTTCTCATGCTTATTTTAATGCTACTTTGTTAGGAGAAATTTTTAGAATGATGGGATTGCCGGAGCAGGGTTTAGAGTTTTTATTACGGGGGCAAAAAATGGGAAAACCGCCTTTAGGAAAACTGTTGCCTTCTTTACCTGGTTTATGGCGGTTGATTAAAAAAGAAATGGCAGTTGACCGCGAATTTAAACGAGATTATTATCAAATTTTTATTCCCGCTCTACAAAGTTTAGAAAAGAATTTTAAACAAAATTCATCTCCGTCTTTATCAGAATTATTAGACCAAGCAGAACAAATTCAAGTATGGTTAAAACCGATTACTTTTTATAATATTTTGGGTCCTATAGGATTGGCAATTAGGCGATCGCTCTTCCGAGTTTCTGAGGAATGGCTACCTACTGATACTGCTCCAGAAATTGTTTCGATTCGAGAATTACAAAGGTTGGCAGTTAAGTTAAAAATGGCAACTAAATCTGATAGGGAAATAGAAGCAGAGTTTGAGAAAGATCGGGAATTACAAAGGGAGTTTCAGCAATGGTTGGAAAATTATGGTTATTTGAGTGAAGTTGGTACGGATATTGCTGTGGCAACTTGGGGAGAAAAGCCGGATAATTTCCGTGAGTTATTATTGGCAATGGCTCGGAAAGGTGAGGGGGAAAAAGATAATTTTAAAGATAATTTTTCGGTAAAGTCTTTAAAATTGTGGCAGAGGTGGCGACTGGCGCAATGTGCAAAACGTGCGAGAACTAAGGGTAAAATTGCTGAAGTTTATGGAAAGCTTTTGGCTTATTTACGACTGACGTTTTTGGCAATAGAAATAAAAGTCAAAAGTCAAAAGTCAAAAGTCAAAAGTAATGACTTACAAGAAAATTTAGAAGTTAAAAGTCAAAAGTCAACAGTCAACAGTGATGACTTACAAGAAAATTTAGAGGTTTTTGCAGAAAAGGGTGATATTTTTTATTTGGAATTTGAGGAAATTCGGCAATGGGTTTTATCAATAGTAGGTTGGGTAGAGGAACGAAACCCAACAAAATTAAATACATTTACACCTAATGAGGAAAAATTCCCCCTAACCCCCCTTCTCAAGGGGGGAATGTTTAGCGATCGCCTCCTCGAACGGGCAGGAATGACAGAATCAACAGTGGATTTGGTAGAGGAAGGAAACCCAACAAAAGAATCCCCCCTAACCCCCCTTGGTAAGAGGGGGATATTTAGCGATCGCCTCCTTGGACAACTTATCGGTGAAAGAAAGGAACAGTTGGAAAAAGACCGCGACCGCCAAGTTCCCCAGGTAGTTTATGGGAATGTATTACCGCAAGAAAGTCAGGAAACTTTCTCTACAGAGGAAAATATTTCTATTTTACAAGGGATACCAGGGAGTGTTGGTTGTGTGGAAGGTTATGTCAAGGTTTGTCGGAATTTAGAGGTAAATCTTGCTGAGTCGGAAAATCTAATTATAGTTGTGCCTTATACCGATGCTGGTTGGGCACCTTTGTTGTTGAAGGCAAAAGGTATTATTGCTGAGGTGGGGGGACAGTTATCCCACGGAGCTATTATTGCGCGGGAATATGGCATTCCGGCAGTAATGAATGTTTCTGGAGCGATGACTCGTTTACAGGATGGGCAAAAAGTTAAGGTAGATGGGTATCGGGGAACAGTGGAGTTGTTGTAGCGCTATGCGCAAGTCAAAAGTCAAAATATGTAGGGGCGAATGGCATTGGCGTTCCGCCAAGCTCCGAATGGCGCCCTCACTCGATTTAGTGTTTGTGCGTAAGTATAAATAATCCCGTCATCCGCCAAGAAATTTATTTCTTGGCTCACAGCAGAAGTCATCTTTAGATGATTCAAGATAGCTGATTATTATGGCTAATTGATGAGACTTGATATTATTCGTAAAAGATAGGAATATTTGGAATCAGATAAGTCATCTTGAGATGACTTTAGCTATTAGCCCAGGATTTCAATTCTTGGTTATCCCAGGGTAAGCATTTCCTGCGGAATGCTGACGGCTGAATGCTTACATCCCAGGAACTTTTCGATAGATTAATTCAATCTGGCAATTAAAATCTACACTGGCAAAGTTAACTTCTTCTCCCCTGCTATAAGTTTGAGAAATCCAAATTCCTTGTTCATTTTTCCGAAAACATTCTATGCTCATCTCAGACTGACTAACTAATACATATTCTTGTAAACTTGTAGCAGTTTGATAATCAGTAAACTTGCCTCCTCTATCAAATTTAGCTGTGCTTGGAGACAAAATTTCTATGATTAAAGAAGGATCAAGAATAAAGTCTTCATTTGAACTTAAATCCCGTTCATCACAAGTTACTGCTACATCAGGATAATAATAACAATTAGCTTCTTCTAGTCGAACTTTAATATCCAAAGGAAGTACAATACAGTCATTATCGCGCAGATGAATATTTAGTTCTGTGACTAAGTTACTAGCAATAATAACGTGGGGTTTCTTTGCCCCTACCATTGCATAAATTTTGCCTCGTCTATACTCATGTTTAATCGGACTTTGTCGCTCTCCAGCTAAATAGTCTTCTGGAGAAACATAGAATTGATTTTGGTTAGCTACCATTGAGTTTTCCTCTGCTATTTAGACTGTTATATTATATAATATTAGCTATGTTTAATCAAAAAAATTGATAATTAGAGATAGTTTTCATTATTCATTATCCATTAATTATGATTGCAATTAAAAATTCTCAATATATTACCGAAAAATTGTGGTCTAAAACCTCCCCTTTTCAGGGAAAAAAAAAGAGAATACTCCTTATTTATGCCAAGCCTCTTGCTTGACCTTTGTCATGCTGCGCAAACAGCTAGAGGTACTGATAACTGATAACTGATAACTGAAATGACTCCCCAAGAATATTTGGAATGGGAAGAAAAACAACCGATTAAATATGAATATATTGACGGTGAAGTTATAGCCATGACTGGGGGTACTATTCCCCACAGTGAGATTGTCGCTAATCTGACAACAGCATTAAAAAATCATTTGCGGGGGAAAGGTTGTAAAGTCTTAGTGGCAGATGCAAAAGTGGAAATATCTGAACAAGGACCATTTTTTTATCCTGATGTAATGGTTAGTTGTGATGAACGAGATAAAAAAGCAAGAAAAGCGATTAAATATCCTTGTTTAATTATTGAGGTTTTATCTCCAGGAACAGAATCTTTTGACAGAGGAAAAAAATTTCAAAATTATCGTCGCATTTCTACTTTGAAAGAATATGTTTTGGTGAGTGCTAATGAAATAATACTTGAATGTTTTCGGTTGAATGAAAAGGGAGTGTGGGAATTTTATTCTTATTTGGAAGAGGATAATATTGAGTTGAAAAGTGTTAATTTTAGTTTTCCTATAGATTTAATTTATAAGGATGTATTTTTAGGGGAATAATTGTCAGAAAAGTTAGCGATCGCCAATTTCAGTTATCAGTTTTCAATGGGGAGCGATCGCCAAACTGACAAAAAAAATAATCCGTATATCCGTGGCATAATCAGTGTCTAGCTACTAGGGAGCGATCGCCAATTTCAGTTATCAGTTATCAGTTATCAGTTGTCAGTACGGAAGAGTCGGAGTCGCCTATTTCCCCATCTCCCCATCCCCCCATCTCTTCATGTCCTCATCCCCCCATTCCTCAATATCTGATATGATTTTCCAACTCCTTTCATCAGATAAACCCTCTTGTCTGTTTTCCCTGAGAACTTGCAGTAAAAAATAGAGATAGTTTTCCTGAACAGCTTTAGTATTGGGATGTTCTTCTCCCAACAGTTGCTTTGTCATTTCCAAAGCTTCTATAAACAAAGGTTCTGCTTCTCTGTATCGCTCTTGGGATTTGTAGAATAATGCCAGATTGTTGAGACTGGTGGCAACATCTGGATGTTCTGCTCCTAGCAGTTGTTTATACATCTCCAAAGCTTGTTTATACAAAGGTTCTGCTTCTTTGTATCGCTCTTGAGACTTGTAGAATGATGCCAGACTGTTGAGACTGGTGGCAACATCTGGATGTGAAGAACCTAACAGTTGCTTTCTCATCTTCAATGCTTGCACAAACAAAGGTTCTGCTTCTTTGTATCGCCTTTGGGACTTGTAGAATAATGCCAGATTGTTGAGACTGGTGGCAATAGATGGATGTTCTGCTCCTAGCAGTCGCTTTCTCATTTTCAATGCTTCTTGATACAAAGATTCTGCTTCTGTGTATTGCCCTTGGAATGAGTAGAGATTTGCCAGACTATTGAGAATGGTGGCAACATCTGGATGTTCTGCTCCTAGCAGTCGCTTTGTCATTCCTAAAGCTTCCAGTAACAAAGATTCTGCTTCTGTGTATTGCCCTCGATCGCAGTAGAGATTTGCCAGATTGTTGAGAATGGTGGCAATAGATGGATGTTCTGCTCCTAGCGATCGCTTTGTCATTTCCAATGCTTCTTGATACAAAGATTCTGCTTCTTTGTATCGCCCTTGACAGCGGTAAAGTTCTGCCAGATTGTTGAGACTGGTGGCAACATCTGGATGTTCTGCTCCTAGCGATCGCTTTGTCATTTCCAATGCTTCTTGATACAAAGGTTCTGCTTGTTTGTATTGCCCTTGGGATAAATGGAGACTTGCCAGATTGTTGAGACTGGTGACAACATCTGGATGTTCTGCTCCTAGCAGTCGCTTTGTCATTTCCAATGCTTCTTGATACAAAGGTTCTGCTTGTTTGTATTGCCCTTGACAGCGGTAGAGTTCTGCCAGATTGTTGAGACTGGTGACAACATCTGGATGTGAAGAGTCTAGCAATTGCTTTCTCATCTCCAATGCTTCTTGATACAAAGGTTCTGCTTGTTTGTATCGCCCTTGACAGCGGTAGAGTTCTGCCAGATTGTTGAGACTGCTAACAACATCTGGATGTGAAGAGTCTAGCAGTTGCTTTCTCATTTCCAAAGCTTCTTGATACAAAGGTTCTGCTTCTTCGTATTGCCCTTGGAAGGAGTAGAGATTTGCCAGATTGTTGAGACTGGTGACAACATCTGGATGTGAAGAGTCTAGCAATTGCCTTCTCATCTCCAATGCTTCTTGATACAAGAGTTCTGCTTCTATGTATCGCCCTTGGGATAAATGGAGACTTGCCAGATTATTGAGACTGGTGGCAACATTTAGATGCTCAACTCCCAAACGACTGCGAGTAATATCTAAGCATTGCTTATACCAAGGTTCTGCGAGTTCATATAGTCCCTGACCTTGATAAAATCTGCCTAGACTAAGGAACGGCCAGATTAAATCTTTATCCTCAACCCACTGTTGCATCTCAGTTGCTGTCTCGGCCAAGTGAGGAATAGATAAGGCTAGTTTTTCTATCTCTGCTTTTACTGGAATCTCAGGAACTTTTTTTGCTTCCACCACCATAACCCGACAAAACTGAGACCTCAACTCCTCTACTTCTTCCATCTTCTCCAACTTACCTCGGAAATATCGACGTACCAATTGATGTAATTGATAAGTTTCCTCTGCGGTCTGTTGAATTAAGTTTAAATCTAACAAACTATTTTCCCTAACATTCTCCCAAGTACTCGACTCTTGTAGATTTGCTTTTTTCTGAGAAACCAATAATGACCACAAGCGTGAAAAAGTGGGAAACCATTTCTGCATAATTCCTTCCTCCTGACTGTCACCTGTGGGCAAACACTGTTCTACCAAACTCCAAGGTATAGGAGCTGAGGCAAACATACTCAAGAGACAACCCAAATACTTCCCTCTTTTATCCAATTTCTGCCAACTTAATTCCAAAACAGTTTCCACTCCTCTAGTCGCCGTCATTTCTCCCGATGGTTTCTGTAGCGCAGGCAAATCTAAAGCTTGTTTCTCCAACTCCTGTATCATTATTGCTAACCTCCACCCAGGCCGCCTCTTGAGAAAACGTCCAACCAATTCTAACCCCAAGGGCAAATATCCCAACCACTTACAGAGTTGTTTTGCTTCCTCTTTTTGCTCTGTCACCCGAGACTCATCAATTAATGTCTCCAACAATTCTAAGGCAGCACCCTCATCTAATACTTCCAAACACAAATTTTCTAATAGTCCTAACAGGGAGTCTTTGCGGGTAGTAATTAGTAATTTGAAACGTTGTGACTGTGGGGGTAAATAACTTTCAATTTCCTCATACTTATCCACATCATCCAAAATAATTAGAACATCTCCCGCTGGTTGCCAGTTCGACCAACAGTAGTCAAGTTGCTGTTCCAAAGTCCAATCTTCTGCCGGAAATAGCCCTAGTTGAGTCTGGGCAAATTCTAATAACTGTTCTACTACACTCCTTTCGCGAACCCCGATCCAGCAAATGCCACCAGGATAAGTCAATTTCTCTTTAGATAAGAGAGCGTACTGGAGTGCCAATTCTGTTTTGCCTACTCCTGCTATACCTGTAACTACTGCTGCAATGGACGCTCGCTCTTTTTCCTGAAGTTGGTCATGTAATATTTTGAGGTCTCCATCTCTACCGACGAATTTGACTGCGCCAGTGCTTAGTTTATTCAGGTTATTAGGAAATTCTGCTGGTTCCCCCTTCCTTGGCAGTCCTTTTGTTCCTGTGTCTGAATAATTAAATACACCATTAAAAATTTGATTATTTTCATTTATTATATGAGGAAGCTTTGAATTATTAATATTTCCCTCATTGACACCTGCACCAATACCTACAGAATTTTTATTTATATTAATTTTATCTCCAGTATTTTCTGACATATTTGTATCTCTTTTAATTTAAAATTTAACATTTTATTTAATTTGTTGATTCGGCATTGCTGAGGGGCGAATGGGAATATAAGTTGTAATATAGAATCTGGTTATACAGTATATGTTTATAATTCTATCCACACTTTCTCGCCTTTAATCTCTCAACCTCTCCTTCTTCCCACACTGCCCACTCTCCCCACACTCCCCACCCCCAAATATATGATAAGTATTCAACCGGATTTGATATAAGTGGGGGTAGGCATCCTGCCTGTCCCTGCCAAGGAGTGAAAATATGTGGAGGCAGGCATCTTGCCTGCCCAAAAATATCAGGAACGAACGGGCAAGATGCCCATTCCACAAAACAAAGAAATACTGAAATTATCTTTACTTTTCTCTAATATTTCCTCTTTTCCTCCTTTCTTCCCTCCTGACTCGGTCCTCCTCACAATAGTTATTTATAAATATTCAACGGAACATGATATAAGTAATTTTTCAACAGCAGCAACTCCACCAGCTTTTATAGTACTTAATATTCTTTTTGCCTTAGTTGGATTATTATCAATTTATGTAATTACTTCCGTAGCAATTTCCATTTTACCCGACGTTGTATCCGATGGATAAGTTTCATCTAGTTGCTTTAGTAATTCTTGAATATCTTTTGCTACTTCTGCTAAATATTGCTGCTGAAATTCATTCATTTGAATAAAATCTTACTTTTCAAATTTTACCGATAAATTGTGGTTTAAAGCCTCCCCTTTTAAGGGGATAATAAATAAAAAATTTCATAATTAGTCAATCCTCTTCTTTTCAAGGAGAGGTAATTGTTAATTATTAATTATTCATTATTAATTGTTGAACGTATTGATACCTACACCAATACCCACATAATTTTTATCGACATAAACTTTATTTTCAGTATTTTCTGACATATTTATATCTCCTTAATTACTATTTAAATATTTATCGAAAATATATTGTGATGTAAGTTTAACGCAACAAAAAGTTAACAGTCAAAAGAAAGATTTTAGCCAGTACGGTACGTTAGCAAAGCGTAACTGAGCGAAACATTTGGCATGGTGCGTTACATTTCATTAACGCACCCTACTGTCGTTTCAAGCTTTATTTTCACTATTTAAAGAAAAAAATTTCCCTACCACGTCCATCCTTTTCTTTTCAAGGAGATGTATTTGTTAATACAGCAGATTTCGGGCAAATGACGTACAAAGTAAATGGTGAAAATATTGCAGTGCGGGCATCTTGCCCGCTATGGGTGTACCTCATAACTTCGGAAACCGCTGTAATTAATTATTAATTATTAATTGTTGAATAACCTACCTTTCTCAAATTCTGTTCATCATAAACCATAGCCAAATTATGAGAAATTATTTCCCAATAGAAAGGATAACTTTCCTGAGTATAAACCTTCTGCGCTCTGACAAAACAAGCGATCGCCTCTTCGAGATTATCTTGTCTATCTCCTGTTATCCGTTCGAGATAAGCATTTCCCAGATTATTTTGAGTAGTTGCCCAGTCTATAGGGAACTGTTCGCGAGTGCGTACTTTGAGAGCTAAATTATAACAAGCGATCGCTAATTCTATATTTTCTTGTTGCTCTCCTGCTATACGATCGTGGTAAGCACTACCCAGATTATTTTGGATACTGGCCCATTCTTGAGGTAGCTTTTCTAGAGTTCTGACTTTTAAAGCTTTCTGATAACAATGAATCGCATTCTCTAAGTTTTCTATTCTTTTCCCCATGCTACGTTGTTGATAAGCATTACCAAGATTATTGTTAGTGCTTGCCCATGCTTCAGGTAATGCAGAGTGAGTTCTAACTTGAAGTGCTTGATAGTAGCAAGCGATCGCCAATTCGATATTTTCTTCTGAGTTTCCGACACTACGTTTGTGGTAGCTAGTACCCAAATTATTTTGGATAGTTGCCCAAGTTATCGGAAATAGTTGACGGGGTAAAACTTGTAGAGCATTTTTATAACCTGCAATTGCTATTTCTACATTATTACTTTGATTACCAAAAGGAAAGTGTAAAATCAGGTTACTGAAATTAACAATATCTAGAGCAATATTTTGTGCTAATTGAGGCTCCTTTTTTTGGAGATTTTCTCCAGGCCAAGTTTGTAGCACTGTAACGAAATTTTGATCCAGTTTATCTTGATTATATTCTAATACAAAATATGCGGCTTCAGGGTTTGCTTCATTCTCTGAGATTAGTTGTAAAATTTGCATGAGTAAATTTCGATATATTTCCCGATCTACAGTTTGGGAAGCATATTCTAAGTTAGTTTCCAACATTGTCGCCAAATTTTGCAACCATTGAGCATTCAAATCGCCAATTTTGTCGTTCATTTTTGCTATTTGTTTCATTACTTGAACTAATTTATAGTCGATCGAGTTTTGATTAGCTTGCAAAATTTGATTTTCATTACCATTAGGACAAACCAATAAAGATTGAATGAGACCAACATAACTGGAAATACTTTGTTGATTCATAATTTTTTCCTCAGAGTTTTTTTCTAGACACAATTACCTTGGTCTAGTAGACATATTGTTTCTCTATTTGAAATTAATGCTTACCCTGATGAAAAATTTTTATAGCAGTGGCAGGAAAGGGCGTGGAAATATCCAAAGTTTAAAAATAACACAATGCCAGATTTTTACTTCTGTCCTAGATAACTAAACGCCTTCTTTCTTCTGCTATAACTGATTAAAATATTAATGATTATTGTAGCATCCCGATTTAATTTGTAAATATACCTTTGAAGGAAATAGGCAACAAATAATCAAATATATCAAGATTTGCTGTACGGAAAGAGCTACATTTTTATTGATAGTAGTCGAAAGAAAGGGCGAGGAAATATCACTCATCTCAAAACTCAGATAAGGCAAATTTTTTCCTTCTTCCTTCTGCTTTACTCATTTAAGGAAAGGGCGAGGAAATATCACTCATCTCAAAACTCAGACAACGCAATATTTTTCCATCTTCCATCTTCCTTCTCCTATATATCTCAATATTTAACCTTACTCATGTATACTTCCTTCGATCGCGAATTGTTTCCGTAAAACTTTAAATTTGGAACCAAAAAATTTTAATAAAGTTGATGAATTTTGATTTTATAGCAAAGAAAGAGTTGGTTAGAACATATCAAAAGCTGAAAAATCACACAACACAATATTTTTCCATCTTCCATCTTCCATCTTCCTTCTGTTATACCTTCAGGGCTTACGCACCAAGCGCCATATCTACTGGGGGCTAATGCCATTCGCCCCTACAGATGGTGTATAACTTCGTGTTTTCCGTAAGTCCTGACCTTATAACTTTTGTAAAGCGAGTGGCCAAATTAAGTATAGATCTGGCCAATATTATCGAGGTTATTGCTATTAATACAGTATTTCATATTTTAGAGACAAAGTGATGATAATCTATTCCAGAATAGTATATTTGATGGCCAGTTGCTCTTAACAACCTTTTACCGAATAATTAAGGTAAAAATCCTCTCACTCGCCGTGGAGAAACAAGCGGTCGTTAGCGCAGCTTCCCGTAGGGTGGGATGGCGAGGTCTAGCAGCCATATCCAATCGACCAAGAGAAGAAAAATTTTTCATGATTAGTCAATCCTCTCCTTGACAAGAAGAGGTCATTTCAGTTATCAGTTATCAGTTATCAGTACCGACAACTATTGCCGGAGAAAACGAAAATACGCTCACTGAATATTTTTTCATCCCCCTTAAACCCAATTTTTCGGTAATTATTAATTATTAATTATTAATTATTGAAAGCAGCTTTGCTCGAAGCAGGCAATAGAAAGGAAACCTCCTGATACCAATTCACTTAAAAAATGTCACAAATAGTTGGTAACTGATGAAGTCAAATAGTAAGCTTAAATTACTCTACAGTAGAGGTTTTAAGTTCCATTAATATCACTTCTAACTTCTGAGTTTTGACTTATGACTTTAGTGAAATGCTATTAATACCTTCTGCTTTTTTTTAATTTGTTGAAATCCGCTAGGAAAAATGTCCATCCAATGAAAAAATTAATTATTCAAATTCCTTGTTACAACGAAGAAGAGTCTTTAGGAGTAACTCTTGCGGCTTTACCTAGAAAGTTAGCAGGAGTAGACATTATCCAATGGTTGATCGTCAATGATGGTAGTCAAGACCGAACAGTTGAAGTTGCTAAAGAATATGGAGTAGACCATATTGTGAGTTTCCCCGCTAACCAAGGTTTAGCAAAAGCATTTATGGCAGGTCTAGAAGCTAGTCTAAAAGCAGGAGCAGATATTATTGTAAATACTGATGCTGATAATCAATATTGTGCCGATGATATCCCCTACTTAATTCAACCTATTATTTGGGGTCAGGCAGAAATTGTAGTTGGGGAGAGACCAATTTGGCAAACTAAACACTTTTCTCGTACTAAGAAATTACTTCAAAAATTAGGCAGTTGGGTAGTAAGAATAGCTAGTAATACAAATATTCCTGATGCACCTAGTGGGTTTCGTGCTTTTAGTCGAGAAGCTGCCATACAACTTAATGTTTTTAATGCCTATACTTACACCCTAGAAACAATTATTCAAGCAGGGCAAAAAGGTATGGCAATAACATCAGTTCCTATCAGAACAAATAATGTATTACGACCTTCCCGACTGGTAAGAAGTACCCCTGCTTATGTGTTGCGATCGCTCTTTACTATCCTCAGAATTTTTTTGCTTTACAAACCCCTACGTTTTTTCTTAATGTTAGGAAGTGTACCATTTACTTTTGGGGTAATTTCTGGTATCCGTTGGTTATTTTTCTTTTTTAGTGGATATGAAAAAACTAGAGTTCCAACTTTGATTTTAGCAACTATTTTAATCTTAGTTGGATTTCAATTATGGTTATTAGGTTTAATAGCAGATTTAATGGCAGCAAATCGCAGAATTATGGAAGAAATTCAAGTAAGAATGCGCAAGCAAGATTGTCAAAAAAAGGAAGAAGGAGGGTAAGCTATCAGCTATCAGCTATCAGCTATCAGCTTTTTTTTTATTACCTTTAAAGGAGGAAAAAGTAATTGATAGATTTCCAATAATTAGTTGAAAATGTATTATGAAGTTAAGCCGATGGTTGCTTTATTAATTAAAAAACTGGTAAGCATTCAGCTATCAGATGCATGAACATATTCAAGAAATTACTAAGGTTAGCTGAAGACATTTTTTTTGATATATTTTAATTCTCCTTGGAGACTAATTCCTCTTTTGAGCCGATAATGAGCTAATAACTCATAGCTGATAGCTGATAGCTGACGGCTGTTAGCTCCGCATTCCGGAGGAAATGCTTACAAAAGCTGAGAGCTGACTGCTTATGGCTGTTAGCTCCGCATTCGGACCGAAATGCTTACGAAGGAAGAGGGAAGGGGGAAGATTAACGAAGTCTGCAAGTCTGCAAGTCTGCAAGTCAACCCACCCGCGGGCCCCGGCCCCGACCGTGGAGAACCCACCCGCGGGCCCCGACCGTGGAGGGGAAGTAGGGGATGCGTGAGCAACTCTCCAAAAATATTGCACCTTAAAAGGCGGGGTTTTAGACCCATCTTATTTTGATCGGGACTTACGCAAAATACGAAATTATACACCATCTGTAGGGGCGAATGGCATTGGCGTTCCGCCAAGCTCCGAATGGCGCCCTCACTCGATAAGCGTGTCTGTGCGTAAGTCCTGTTGATAATAAATACTCTCTCAATATAGATTTTATGAATTTGCCGATCGACAGTAAAAATTTGATATCTGAGAGCTAATTTTTAATAACTATCCAATTAATTTTTAGTCAATAAATTAGAATCATTCATAATCTAATACCAAATTGAAATGAAGCTGCATAGAATAATATTTAAAGCAGAATTGACCGCAGGTAAGCGTAGATAAAGATAGATCGATTTAATGAATTTCATCATTCTATGCAACCTCATATCAAACTGGTATAAAGGTAAGCATTTCCTCCGGAATGCGGAGCTAACAGCCGTCAGCCATCAGCTATCAGCTATTGCTTTTAATTTAGGATCAAAGCAATATTTAACTGTCTTACTACAAAAATTGCCTCCCTTGCCCTTAAAGTCAGTTGTTAATTTAAACACTGTCCTTTAAGCAGAGAGTTTTGTTGCGCTCTAGCTGTCAGCTCTCATAACGGGGTTTTCATGAATATAGACTGTTTTAGCCAGTTTTTGTAGTAAGATTTAACTCTGACTCAATTAGTAGAGCTTTTATCTAAAACTAAAAACAATAGCTGAAATCCGCAGTTCCTCCGGAGGAGGATAGCTGATAGCTGATAGCTGTTTGCTTACAAAATAATTAACAATATAAAGTAGTAAAAATATAACTATGCAAGATTATCAGTCATCTACAACCAGTCAAACCGATCTATTAAAGAAAGAATCTAATTTATCCTCTAATAAAAATACTATAACTGACACTGAAAAAGAACAGATGAGAGATTTATTTGCCAGAGAAGCACTTGCTCAAATCCCGAAAATATTAACCTTACTAGACCGCAATTATCATAGTCCTACCTACGGTTGTTTCGACCGCAATTTTTGGCATTACAAAATTATAGATTTTCCTAGTGGTATGGCTCAAGAGTTTGTCTTACCTTTAGCCTTAGCTTATAGCCTAAATATTCCTGACAATCAATTTTATTTGCAAGAAATGATATATAAATGGGTAGAAGCAGGCATCTTATATGGTGCCCATACTGCTCATTCTGATGGTTCTTGTGATGATTATTTCCCCTTTGAAAGAGCTAGTGGAGCAACAGCTTTTTCCTTATTAGCTAGCATTGAAAGTTATCAAATATTGGGATTAAATAACTATGAAATACTCAGTTTTTTTGAAAAACGAGCAGATTGGTTAGTCAATCATTATGAAAGTGGAAATTTAGCTAACCATGAAGCATTAATTGTATTATCCTTAGAGTTGTTAAGTAAACTATTAGAAACCTCAAAATGGGAAACAACTAAAGCAGCTCGTCTGGAAAGATTATTAAGTTGGCAGAGTCAGGAAGGATGGTTTACAGAATACTCTGGTTTTGACCCTGGTTATCATACTTTAACTATATCTTGTTTAGCCAGAATTTATGAATTAAATCCCAGTGACAAATTAAAAGATTCTATTACCGCAGCAGTAGAATTAGCTGCTCAATTTATTCATCCTGATGGTTCCTTCGGTGGAGAATATGCTAGTCGCAATACCTATAACTTTTTTCCCCATGGATTTGAATTAATAGGTAAATGGTTGCCTGCTTCTTTGTCGATTAACGATCAATTTTTAATAGGCTTAAAAAATGGTTTAGCTCCCTGTTATGCAGACGACCATATTATCGGTCATCATACCTGGAATTATTTCTTAGCATGGCGGGATTTTATTACAGAAAGACCTGCTGATGTGAATCGTGATATTGCTAGTCTTTGGTTAAAAGAAGCTCAAATTTTGATTAAACGCAGACCAAGAACAGAATTATATGTAAGTATGAAAAAAGGCGGCGTTTTTAAACTATTTCGCGACAAAAAATTAGTTGTTTCTGACACTCATTTATCACTCCAAGTTAAAAAAGGTAATAAAATTTTAAATGCAGTAAGTCATTTAACTGGGGATTATGATGTAAAAATATCTCAGGATGAGTTAATTATTTCTGGCAATATGGGTTGGGCAAAACAAACTCAAATGTCACCTTTTAAGTTAATCATTCTGAGGTTTTTCATGTTTACTTTTGGGCGCTTTTTTCCCAATTTTGCTCGGAAAACATTACAAAAAATTCTGATTACTGGCAAGCAAGATGCACCTTTCCACTTCACTCGCCACTTTAAGTATGAAGATGGAATTTGGTATATTACAGACGAACTTTTTGCTAAGTCTTGGTGGAATGTAATTAGTGCAGCTATTGGTTGTGACCAGACTTCTATTTATGTTGTAATGAGTCGCACTTTTCAAATTAATCAATTACAGCCTTGGTATGATTTAACAACTGAAATTAAAAAACTTTCTCCTGGTCAATCTTTGAAAATTGAGCGCAAGTTTTAACTTGACTTCTTCTTACTTATATAAGTCTTATAAAATCTTGCTACAATGAAGAAATAGAAAGTAAGGAGGGAAAAAAAGTTCCATAATAATCTGGAACAGGTAACAGAGAAGAAAAAGTTTTTTGACCAAAAAATATGGTCTCAAGCCTCCCATTTTAAAGGGATAAAAACAAGCATCTTACTTTCCTAGGTCATGCTGCACAAACAGCTAGATGTACTAATAACTGATAACTGATAACTGAAATGACCGCTAATTAAACACCCATAAAACAACATATTTAAAGTGAAATAGTATATACTTATTGCAAAAAAATTAATTAAATTAACTCAAGATATGAAATCAACAATTTAATCTCCCTATTCCCTATTTCCTATTCCCTATTCCCTGACTTATGCAAGAAGTCTTATGAATGAAAGAAAAAAATGTTTTTAACTTTTAATATTTGTGATATTATATGTGAGTAATTTAACTTTTTGAGCAGGAGTCCCAAATTAATATTATGTTTGCTTGAATACCTAATAAATATAAATTAAAGACAGGTACTTATCAGGATAAGGAGAATTATATCCGTTTCCTATAAGTCAAAAGTCAAAATTAAAAAATCTCATATTTTATTGATAATGCGCTGATTAGGAGACAATATTAAAGTAATTGTCAATCTTGCTCATTAGATGAGAAAGTAAATTGATAACCTCTTTGACTCTATTTGTTTCCCATTCTCCACTCTGATTGAATCTCTCTCAATAATTCAGAAAAATGGTATTATCTATTAGTAAAAAATAAAAGGCCAATGACAGAACAGTCATCAATATCTGCTTTAACAGAGGCTCTATTAAACAAGTATGATTTTGACCTCGCTGATGAAACTTCTGAGCAAATGATTACTCGTTGGCACAATAAGTATAAAGTAGAGTGGCTTCCCTTAGCAGTGGTTGAGGCACTATATCTTGGACGTTACAAAGCTGTCTGTGTTGAGCAAATCTTGACATTATGGGAACGTCGTGGTCAACCTGTCTATCATTTCAACTCTGAATTTCAAAATATTATTACTAAAAATATTCTCACAAATTTAACATCTGAGATAGATACTCAGTCTTTACAACCAGAAATACCTCCTAGTTTCTCTGAATCCAAACTTCCTGAGTCTTCTACATCTACATCAGTAGCTCCATCCTCAAACCCCTTTAAGCTAAACTCAAAAAATACAACTCAAGCTCCGATCGACCAGAACCCAGTACAAACAACTCAGTCTAAGCTCAAGCACACTGATTTTTATACTAAACTAAAAGCATTTATAAAAAATAGTCAAGCATCGCGATCGAATCAGAGTAAACCCGATTAGACCTCTCCAAAAAAGATATATTTCAATAATTAATAATTAATAATTAATAATTAATAATTAATAATTATATTACCAAAAAATAAGGTTTAAAGCCTCCCCTTGGCTGCGCCGCGAGCTACCGCTCTACAAGGGGATGAAAAAAAAATAAAGTTCAATATTTCAAGCCTCTGACTTTAACTAGAGGTACTGATAACTGATAACTGAAATGACATCTCCTTGAAAACGGATAGGATTGACTAATCATGAAAATTTTTCTTTATTATATAGAATCCGGTTATACAGTATATGTTTATAATTCTATCCACACTTCAATATTAAATCCCCCATCTCCCCATCTACCCATCCCCCCATCTCCCCATCCCCCCATCTC
>JAXHSW010000146.1:0-17899 GCA_034190295.1 Cyanobacteriota bacterium
AACATAACTATTGGACAATAGATAAATCAAACATCAATTTCCCTCAAGCGATCGGTCACTTTCCTCTGACTGTATCTAAACTCAACATAACTATTGGACAATAGATAAATCAAACATCAATCTCCCTCAAGGGAGCGTACGCTTTCCTCTGACTGTATCTCAACTGCTGTAACTATTGGACAATAGATAAATCAAACATCAATCTCCCTCAAGGGAGCGGTCACTTTCCTCTGACTGTATCTCAACTGCTGTAACTATTGGACAATAGATAAATCAAACATCAATCTCCCTCAAGCGATCGCTTCCTCTGACTGTATCTCAACTGCTGTAACTATTGGACAATAGATAAATCAAACATCAATCTCCCTCAAGGGAGCGGTCACTTTCCTCTGACTGTATCTAAACTCAACATAACTATTGGACAATAGATAAATCAAACATCAATCTCCCTCAAGGGAGCGATATAGCTGCCAAAGCGCTCCACTTTTCCTGCGGAATGCGCTCGTATTCATGTCGCGCAGCAAAAAGGGAAAAGATGTTCTATCGCTACTTTCATACAACAAAGCCATTAATAATTAATAATTAATAATTAATAATTAACAATTACCTCTTCTTTTCAAAGAGAGGATTGACTAATAATGAAAATGTTTTCTTCACAGAAGTCGATTGGATATGGCGAAAATACCCGTTCTTACCGAAAAATTGTGGTTTAAAGCCTCCCCTTGATCGGGGATAATAAATAAAAATTTTCACGATCATTCAATCCTATCCGTTTTAGGGAGAGGTAATTATCAATTATCAATTATCAATTATTGAAAGACCCGCTCCGAAGTACGCCATCCCACCCTACGGTCCGCTACGAAGATAGAACTCCGTTCCGAGATCCGCGAACGACCGCTGTTTCTCCTTGCTGATGAGAGACTTTAAACCTTAATTCTTCGGTAATAGGGAGATGAGGAGGTAAACTTATGGCTGAATTATGACGTTGATTTTGATACAAGTTATGCTAAATTTTATTAGACCCAAGCTATTATTGACTATATTTATTTCATTGCTGATTTTTCTCTACATTCCTAATTTATCTAACTTAAAACCACAGAAAGTTTCAGCTCAATTTCTTTCATCACCTGAAGTTAACGCTTTAGATGATAGTTTAAATAATCCTAGTATTTCTGCTTTTATTAAATCGGGATTTAATTATAGTCAACAACTCTACGGAGACCCGATAATAGCAGTAAAAAAAATAAATTTACGCTTACACACAACACCTTTAGCTTCACTTGATAATGCGAATCAAGGTGAGTTTACTATCTATTTAAGTCGTAAACCCTCTAAATATGCTTTTTACGGACAGTTAGGCCATGAAATATTTCACTTATTAAATGCACGATTACTTGATTGTTATGCAGAGGGTATGGCTACTGTTTTTGCAGAGAAAATATTAACTCGTAATAACTTAGATTGGAGTGGGTGGGAAACATATTTTCAACAAGGTTATGAACCTTTTTACGGTTTGACTTACTCGATGATGAAAGAAGTTAGTGAAACAGCAGGTTCAGCAAATATGAGTCGTTTGCTTGATTTTGCTGTCGATAATAAGGCTAATAAAAAGTGGATGTACATTGATATTGATGGATGGTTATCTTCAATGTCTGATTATGTAAAAATTGAAGTAGAAAAAGTGATCGATCAATATATTTCTCAAGTTAAGCCAGTAGTTGAATCAAAGAATAATATGTTTGCTTGTTTAGCACCTACAAAAAATTGATGAATATGTTCAATAATTAATAATTAATAATTAATAATTACCGAATAATTAATTTTTATGGTTTAAAGCCTCCCCTTTTAAGGGGAAAAAAGCGGTCGAGAGATGGATGGGTTTCCTAACCATATATAATCGACCAAGAGAAGAAATAATATTCCCTTATATTCAATTCCATAACGGTTTTAACCAGAGGTAATTATCAATTATCTGTAAGCATTTCCTGCGGACAATTATCTACTATCAATTAATGAACTCATATCTCAGGATGTATGAAAAAATAATAGCTAAGAAAGTGATGTATTTAAAGGTAATATATCAGTTCAAAATATATAATTAGGGAATGCTCTCAAAAGTCTTTTAGCAGGGGGAGGAGTCAACCCACCCCTAATACCTCCCTGGAGGGGAAGTCAGGAGTCAGGAGAAATGGGAATGAGCGAGGAGGTTGGAGTAATAATTGATAATTGATAATTGATAATTACCTCTCCCTAAAAGGAAGAGGATTTAATAAAAAGGAAAATATTTTCTTGTTTCTCCTTGTTTATGAGAGGATTTTTACCTTAATTATTCGGTAAGAATTGTCCCTTGATTTTTCTGCCATAGTCAGCCCAAAATACTAGCTTTTTGAGCGTTTTCAACTGAAGCAGGCGCACTTTTTTCGACTCTAAAAATGCTCAAACCTTTATATAGTTATATAAATACTTTTGTAATTAATCAGCAGAGCAATAATTAATTTTGTTTATAGCAGTCCAAGGAAAGGTGTTTGACAGTTCAAAAGTTTAAAACTCAGACAATGTAAAGCTTTTTCTTCTTCCTTCTTCCTTCTTCCTTCTTCCTTCTTCCTTCTTCCTTCTGCTATAAATTATGGAAAAAGTATGCACCGATACTGAAAAATTTAACTCAGGAGTATCACAAAGATTTAATCAAAAGAATGAGAAACGACCGAGTTAACCAAAATCATCAGAAATGGCTACATCTAATATTGCTATGTAGTTGGATACTTCTAGGTATTGCCCTGCGTTGGACAAACTTAGCTGACAAGTCTGCCTCATCTATCGAAATTGCTACATTGGGTTACAGTCTAGGTCATAGCTTTTTTGACCTGCCTTTAGATCGAGTTATTAGTCTAGACCAATTACTGTCCCCCTTACAATTTGAGTCAACTTCTACCCCTATCGATGTCATTCATCATCTACTGGGTGAAGATAACCATCCTCCACTATATTTTGTACTAAATCATCTGTGGTTTAACTTATTCAGCACTGACGGAGAATTGGTTTCTCTGTGGGTGGGGCGATCGCTCAGTGCTATTTTTGGTGTAGCTGCTATTCCAGCAATTTTTGGCTTGGGTTGGTTGGCGTTTTCTCCATTAATAGGTCATATTGCAGCAGCATTAATGGCAATTTCTCCTTATGGCATCTATCTGGCCCAAGAATCTCGTCATTACACTTTAACAATTTTATGGATTATTGCTTCTGTAACTTGTTTGACGGCAATAATACCCTATCTCCAAAAACGCAAGATATTTCCGATATGGTTGGGGTGTCTTTGGGTTATAATTAATAGTTTGGGAATTTCTACTCACTATTTTTTTGCCTTGGCCTTGACTGCAGAGGGATTAGTTATTGCTTGGTTTTGGTTGAGAGATATTCAAAACCTATTTCAACGTTATTGGTGGCGAATTTATTTGGTTGCTCTGGGAACGTTGATTAGTGGTTTGGTTTGGTGGCCTATTGTAGGTGGTATTGGCAATAGTCAACTTACTGACTGGATATCAACTAGCTTTGAGCTTGATGAAATTTGGCATCCTATCCCTCGTTTGTTGGGTTGGGTATTGACAATGGTATGGCTTTTGCCCATTGAAGGGACAAGTTTATTTGTAACTATTTTGTCTGGAGTGACACTTTTGGTTGTGTTGGTTTGGGTTGTTCCTGGTTTATGGCAAGGTGGAAAAGCACAGATGAATGATATTAATAACCGTTTGTCTTTTCAGGTTTTTATCGGTTTTTTTGTAGGAGCGATCGCTTTATTTTTACTTATTATTTACGGTATGGGTAAAGATTTATCTCTTGCTGCTCGTTATCATTTTGTATATTTTCCTTTTGTCATTATTTTATTAGCTGCAATATTGGGAAAGTGTTGGGTTAACGAAGTCAGCAAGTCTGCAAGTCTGCAAGTCAGAAGTGATTTTTATAACGGGGATTTGAGCAAGGAGTCAAAAATATTTCGCTTTAAAAGGCGGGGTTTTAAGCCCAATTATTTTGATAATTTGGAAAATCAGGCAGAGGGGGAAAATGTTTTTTCTGAGAAGGAGAAAGGTTTTCAATTTTTCCAGTTAAGAGATTTTTTACAGAGGTTGGGAAGTGGGAAAATAAAAGAGGAAGGGGTAAGGAAAAAAGATTTAATTTCGGCAAATTTAAAACTGATTAATAAAAGAGTTGTGGTTGTTGTTTTGTTATTGGGTTTATGCGGTGGGTTAACGGTGGTTAGTAATTATGGCTATCAAAAGTCACGACGTGCAGACCTTTTAGTTGAGGCAATTAAAACACAGTCTAAAAATCCGTCTTTAATTACTACAACTTATCAAACTCATGCTGAAATTAGGGCTTTAATTGCACTAGGTCTGGAATTTAAACGTCAAGAAGAGAAAATCAATATCTCTGACTTTTTTCAACCTCAATTTTTATTAATGAAAAGACAAAAAGAGCAAAGATTAACTTCTGATTCTACTTTGGCTAAATACCTTTCTCAAACACCACGACCTCTAGATTTATGGGCAGTTAATTTGAAGGTGGAGGGAAGTGATTTAGAAACTTTCAATTGTCAGAAATATTCTAATTCTCTACCTAATATTAATGGTTATCGTTATAAGTTATATCATTGCCGTTAATTTGAGTTAGAGAGTGGCTCACACGGATTATGGCACGGATACACGGATAGGTCAGGGAGTAGGTAGGGACGTTGCATAAGGGCGTCCGTACAGGGAGTAGTAAACATAAGAGTAATTAATACTCACAGGCTAATATTAGACCGCTCAATTAGATTGATAATTTTTGACAACAACAGAGAAATTATCATCAAAATTATCTATATATTTGTAGTCAATATTTATGAAACTGTATTATTGTTCGGTATTCAATCAGATATGATATAACTCCATACTTAACTTAATACTTAATACCTAATACTTAATACCTAATACCAATTTGATAAATGTTTGCTACAAATAGTTAGGGTATTTATTAGAATTTCCGTTTGTCATGCTCCGCAAACAGCAATCCTGCAATTCAGAATCCACACGGGAATAGATTTAATACCAGTTTTCAGGTCGTAAATTCTCTTTTTTGTCAAAGAAACATTTTCTAAAAAATATTTTTATTGCACTTATTATTCGTAACATTCTTTTTTCAAATTGGTATAACACCTAATACCTAATACCTAATACCTAATACCTTAATATAATGTTTCTCAGGCTAGTGAGGTACACTTTTATCTTTACTTCACTATTGCCTGTGGCCTAGAGTTTTGTACCTCACCAGTATGGGAATTACCGAATAATTAATAATTAATAATTAAATAATTCTGGTTTAAAGCCTCCCTTTTCAAGGGAAAAAAAGCGGTCGTTGCGTAGCTTCCCATAGGGTGGGATGGATGGGTTTCCTAACAATATCCAATCGACCAAGAGAAGAAATAGTATTTCCTTATATTTAATCCTCTCGGTTTTAACCATAGGTAATTATCAATTATCCATTATCAATTATCCATTATCAATTAATGAATATATGATTTATTTATCTCCAAAAAAAACCATTATATTTCTGATATTTATTGTTATTGGCTTGACTATTGCCAGTATTACCGGGCAGTTTTTTCAATATAATGGTTTCTCTAATTCTACCGAATTGATTGAGAAATTTAATGTAGATGGAGAATACACCATTCCTTCATTATTTTCATCTTTTACTTTATTTTTTTGCTGTGTCATTCTGGGAATAATTTCTCATAAAAAATGGCAACAGAAGGATAAATATCTTCGGAAGTGGATAGGTCTATCTATCATATTTTTCTATCTAGGACTTGATGAAACAATTAGCTTGCACGAACAATTAATTCATCCTTTGCGAGATATCTTGAATGCGACGGGAATATTTTATTACACTTGGGTAATTCCAGGATTAATATTAGTTATGACTGTTCTATTTATTTATCTAAAGTTTCTTCAATCTCTGCCTCACAAAATAAAATATCTATTTGTTCTTGCTGGAATATTTTATGTTGGAGGTGGAATTGGCATGGAAATGGTTGGTGGATATTACGCTTATTTATATGATACTAATAACTTTTTTTATGAAATATTGGTAACAATTGAAGAGTTATTTGAAATGTTAGGAGTTGTTATCTTTATTTATGCGCTTTTGTGTTATTATAGGGAACAAGAAACAGGCAACAGGCAACAGTAGAAAAAACATTTCCCTGCTGTTACTTCATCATCATTCTATACCCTAACTAATTTGTTTGTAGTTGGGCTTTAGCCCTTTAAACACTTGTCTTAGAGCTATTGAAAAATAATACGGAATTCATGGCTAATTAGGGTTTGCTGAAATCGCTAAAAACGTATATTTAGGGAATGCTCTTAAAAGTCTTATGGGTGAGGGTAGGAGACAACCCACCCCTAATACCATTTCTCAAAAACTTTTCTACATTTTATTGAGTAGGGGACCCACCCCTAACCCCTCCCAGGAGGGGAAATGGGGGAGTAGGGGAGTGAGGGAGAAGTAAAGACGAGAATAATTAACATTAACTTAGCTAAAATTGGCAAAAAAATTATTCGACTTATATTAATTACTTAATAACTGAAGTGTTACTCAAGTATAGCATTAATGCATGGGAATTGGTATAACCCCTCCCAGGAGGGGAAGACAGGAGAAAACCCACCCCTAACCCCGACCGTGGAGGGGAATGAGCGAGGAGGTAGGAGTAAAAATTGTCCCAAGATTGTTCTGCCCAACTATGTGCCTAAAATACTAACTTTTTGAGCGTTTTGGACTGAAATAGGCGCACTTTTTTCAACCCCAAAAAGGCACTTGTCTTCATAAGTCAATGCTTTTAGATTAGATCGGTAAGCCCTATTTATCTATGCAAATTACTGAAAATTTTCCTCAAAGTTATACTTCTTTGATTTTGACTTGGTGCAATTTTTCGGTACATGATTAAGCTCCCTTTAGTCCCATAAAAAATCACCTAACTCTATGTCGCACTAACTAATACCAAATCTCAAAACTTTTCTATATTTTCTTGAGTGGAAGAGTAGGGGATGATTAAAAATAAGAATAATATACACTTACTGGCTAATAATCACTCAAAACGTCATTGAATCCTACTAATTACTTAATCATTGGAGTCTGGCATAAGTACAGAATTATTTTTGATAAATGGTTTCAATAATGAATAATGAATAATTAACTACCTCTCCTTGAAAAGAAGAGGATTGACTAATCATGAAAAATTTTATTTATTATCCCCTTAAAAGGGGAGGTTTTAAACCACATTTTTTCGATAATAAAATATTATTTCTGAAAATAAGCCATCCATCTTCCCCATAATGATATAAAAATTTTCATATCGATCGAATACAGCAACTAACTTCCTCAAGTAAACAGCTATAAAAAAATTAAAAAGTAGACCACTGTTAAGTCAGCATTCTGTCGTAAATATTGACTAATAAAAAAATTAAACGACTAACCTTCATCAAAATAAAAATCGGAAAAAATTTCCATTACTGGTAAATATCCAGCTATTCAGTATAATATCAAATTGTATTACCGAATAATTAAGGTTTAAAGCCTCTCCTTTAAAGGAGAAACAAGAAAAATTTTTCCTTTTATTCAATCAATTCCGTTTTAGGTAGAGGTAATTATCAATTATCCATTATCAATTATCAATTATTGAAATAGAATATTTTTAACATGAATAAAGTTGATTATTTAAGAATTAGTCTGATAGATCGTTGCAATTTTAGGTGTCAATATTGTATGCCAGAAGGTGCAGAAATTAACTATGTATTACAACAAAACTTACTAACTCATAATGAATTACTAACTCTACTAAAAGATATTTTTATTCCTGTAGGTTTTACCAGATTTCGGTTAACAGGAGGCGAACCTTTATTACGTCCTGGTGTGATAGATTTGGTAGAAGCGATCGCCTCTTTCCCAGAAACCCAAGACCTATCAATGACCACCAATGGATTTTTGTTGGCGGGTATGGCAAAAGATTTATATAAAGCTGGCTTGAGAAGAGTTAATATTAGTTTAGATTCTCTAGACTCAGATACTTTTAATATAATTATTGGTAATCGGGGTCGTAGTCGTTGGCAACTTGTTTGGAATGGCATTCAAGCTGCTTATGATGTAGGTTTTGACCCTCTAAAAATAAATGTAGTGGTAATTCCTGGGGTTAACGACCATGAAGTTTTAGATTTGGCCTCTTTAACTATTGACCGTAATTGGCACGTTAGATTTATTGAATTTATGCCCATCGGTAATGATAAATTATTTGACGACCGAGGTTGGATATCTTCAGAAGAATTACGGCAAAAAATTAGGAAACGATGGGGTTTAACAGAATCTGCTGTTAAAGGAAATGGACCTGCCGATGTATTTCAGATTCCTGGAGCCAAAGGGACATTAGGATTTATTAGTCAGATGTCAGAATGTTTTTGCGATCGCTGTAATAGAATGCGTCTCTCAGCGGATGGATGGTTAAGACCTTGCCTTTTGAATGAAATGGGTCAAATAGATTTAAAAAGTGCCCTGCGTAGTGGGGTTTCTGTTGAGGAGTTACGGCAGCAGGTAGAATATTTGTTGGGTATTAAACCAGAAATTAATTTTAAACAAAGAGAGTCTGGTACTACTGGAAGTTATGGTCGAACTATGTCACAAATTGGTGGTTGATATCAGTTATCAGTTATCAGTTATCAGTTATCAGTTATCAGTTGTCAACAGCAGTGCTTAAAATTGCTTGGGGTTTAAGTCGCATCAGCCATTTTTCCTTCTAACTTCTGACTTCTGACTTCTAACTTCTGACTTCTGACTTCATTATCCCCGCCTAAAAATCAAATAGACTAGACGGGGTTTAGTGGAGTGAATCAAAAATTCAGATAAAAAACAAAAATCTCTACGCTTGTCTCGAATAATATTCCACAACTAATAGTTCGTTAATTTGAAGTGCCACCCACTCCCGTTCCACAATACTATTAACCTTACCAACAAGTTTATTTTTATCAAATTCTAGATGGCTAGGAATATTAGCTAAACCAGGATATTGAAGATTAGTTTTT
Organism: Cyanobacteriota bacterium; assembly: GCA_034190295.1. Lineage (GTDB taxonomy): Bacteria > Cyanobacteriota > Cyanobacteriia > Cyanobacteriales > Microcoleaceae > Okeania. The sequence continues at coordinate 9,102 of JAXHSW010000146.1, forward strand.
ACCAATTCCTGAGATGCCTCTTTTTGCTTAACGCCAATTACCTCTCCTGGTTTACACTGATAGCTAGCAATACTAACAACCTTACCATTTATTGTTACATGACCATGATTAACTAGCTGTCGTGCTGAAGGAATAGTTGGTGCCATTCCTAAACGAAATACAGTATTATCCAAACGCATTTCTAGTAATTGCAATAATACCTGTCCTGTAGAACCTGCTGCACGACGAGCTTTTTTCACATAACGTAAAAGTTGCCGTTCTCTGAGACCATAATTATAAAGCAATTTTTGCTTCTCTTCTAGTCGAATTGCATACTCCGAGCGCTTTCTGCGATTTTGACCATGTTGACCAGGGGGATAAGCACGTCTGGGACTTTTACGAGTTAGTCCTGGTAAGTCACCGAGACGTCGCGCTATTCTTAAGCGTGGACCTCTATATCTAGACATATAATTTCCTCATTAACATCAAATTTAACCACAATCTTATATTATATACTACTTAAGCGTTGCTTTGTCAATTAGCCTTTCTTTAAGCAGTAAACCTATTAATTTACTTTACTTATTATGTCTAATATTCGTAATATTAACTTTTCTAATTTATTCCTGAAGAAGTTTCCTCAATCTATTAAATTCTTTCATTGGCGCTGGATTTACTTATTAGGAATTTTTAGTTATGGTTTGTTAATAGCTACTCCTGAAGTAGCAATAGCTCAAGCAAATAAAAAATCTTTTAAAATTTGCTCTGAAGAATTGCTAAGTGTGGGTTTATCTGAAGCAGAAGTAGCTAATGCTTGTGGTGCAGCTCTCAAACCTAGAGGTTTATCAGGATGCGTCACAACAATCTATGATAGTACAACTGAAGAACTTTCAGCAGAAGATATTTTATTTAATTGTCAACGGGTCAGAAGATTTGATGAATTTGGCAGTTGTGTAGAAACAATTAATGAATCAGTTACAGATAATTCTAATGAAGCTGCTATTTTAGAAAGTTGTCGTTTGAGTTTATTGCCGGAGCGTTTTTCTTTTTGTGTGGTTGGTTTAAATACGAATGTGGGATTAACGACAGAAGAATTATTATCTAATTGTCTCAATCCTGATGAATAAATCAGCGATATTTCTCCAGATTGAAGAAGGAAGAAGGAAGAGGGAAGAGGGAAGAGGGAAGAGGGAAAAATATTGCTTTGTCTGAGTTTTAACCATTCCTTCGACTGCTATATTTATATTTTTTGGCGATTGCTAAACTATTGATTGAAGAAGGAAGAAGGAAGAAGGAAGAAGGAAGAGGGAAAAATATTGCTTTGTCTGAGTTTTAACCATTCCTTCGACTGCTATATTTATATTTTTTGGCGATTGCTAAACTATTGATTGAAGAAGGAAGAAGGAAGAGGAAAAAATATTGCTTTGTCTGAGTTTTAACCTTTCCTTCGACTGCTATATTTATATTTTTTGGCGATTGCTAAACTATTGATTGAAGAAGGAAGAAGGAAGAGGAAAAAATATTGTTTTGTCTGAGTTTTAACCTTTCCTTAGACTGCTATATTTATATTTTTTGGCGATTGCTAAACTAATGAATGACAAATATTTTAAATTCTTCAGTTTTGATTTTAATACCTTAATTCAGCAACGCCTTTTTTCTTTTGTTTTAGGTAACAGGGAATAGGGAACAGAATAGAAATAAAAACAAATAAAGAAAGGTGTACCTAGCTAATTTGAGAAACGCTATATATATTTTTGAAGATGAACTTTAGATAGAGAAAATTAATACTAATTAATAGTAAGCATTTCGGTCCGAATGCGGAGCTAACAGTTATTAGCAGTCAGCTATCAGCAATTATAGTAGTTTAACTTAAAAATGAGACGTTTTTTCGTCTAAAAATTCCTCATAGCAAGAAAGCTTTGTCTCAATCTAAAGTTAAATGACTATAGTAATTATTCATTACTTCTCAGGTTTAGAAATGGGACGCATGGCAGTAACTTTTTATTCAAAATCAATTTCAAAGGTTGCTTTTACCTTCTCCAAAATTAATAGCTGATAGCTAATAGCTGACGGCTGTTTGCGCAGCATTCCGTAGGAAATGCTTACAATTCATAAGCATTAATACTATATTTAGGTAACACTTCAGCTATTAAGTAATCAACACTCCCCCACTCCCTGACCTATCCGTGTATCCGTGCCATAATCCGTGTGAGCTACTCCCCCGCTCCCCCACTCCCCCACTCCCCCACTCCCCTATTCCCTGCTTAGTTGCAACTTTTGAAAAGTGCTGTTAAAATCCCTGTAATCAAAAGGGACTTTACTGAAAAACCTGAAAAACAATGAAAAAACATCATATTATGGCCAGTGTTTTGTCCACTGTAGCGATCGCTGGTGGTGTACTTTTTTCTAATACTGCAGAAGCGTGTATTTTCAGCAACAAGGGTCAAGATTCGATATCGAAAACATCATTAGTTTCACTTAACTCTTGGTTAAGCAAAAATTTTCCCGGCAAGTCTGACTTTGCTATTGCTGGTATTGCTGCTGGTACAGTAGGTTTAATGGGATTAGGTGCTTTTTCTGCTAGTCGTTATATTGCTCGTAAAGCAGAAGCTGAAGTTGACGCTGGGAATGAGTTGATGGAAGTACCAGCAGAAGAAACAGTTGTTCAACAGCATCCTGAAGCACCAGGTGGAGAACTGGACTTAGTTGAAGATAATAAAGTTGTATCTGAGCAAGCTGAAAAAGAAATTTCTCTCGTCAAATAATTTTATTGTCATCGGACAAAAATAATTTTCTGTAGGACTTCCAGTTACTCAAATCTGGGAGTTTTTTATGTCCCTTAACTAGCTGCGCATATCTCTACCAGAATGCTCTGCAAACAACTATCAGCTTGTAGTAGACTGACACAGCTAAAACTCTGCATTCTTATTTTTGTTTCTAGGTGTCTTTTTCTCCCCACCCTCCCCACACTTCCCACCCTCCCCATACTCCCCATCTAATGCAGCATTTAAGGTGTGTCGGTCCACTACTTGGGTTGAAATCCCCATTTTCTATAAACCGGAAGGTGCGCGGAGGGGTCATTTCAGTTATCAGTTATCAGTTATCAGTTATCAGTACCTCCGACTAAAACCGGAGAAAATGAAAATACTGAATTGAATATTTTTTCATCCCCTTAAAAGGGGAAGCTTTAAAACTTAATTTTTCGGTAACATTCCCCTTCTAAACGTTTACTGCTGAGTGCTGAGGTGCTGAGTGCTGAGTGCTGAGGTGCTGACCGCTTTTTCAAAAATCAACTCCACGTTTTAATTCCACCCCATGATTAGCATAATGTTTATGACAGAAAACCTCTGAATGAACGCTGGCCAAATCAAAATATGCTGGTGGATTAAGACAACGACCAGTAATAATTACCTCCGTATCTTTTGGCTTGCGTAATAAAGCTTCAACTATTGGCTCTACCTCTAATAATTCTAAATCTACAGTAGGATTAAGTTCATCTAAAATAATAGTCTTATATAAACCAGAAGCTATAGCCGCCCTAGCTATTTCCCAACCCCTTTCTGCTTCAACAAAATCTATTTCTTTTTGTTGTCCTCGCCACACAATAGCATCTCCACCACAACGTTGATGATCCACTAAATTTGGATAACTTTGACGTAAGGCGGCGATCGCTGCATCTTCTGTATAACCAATACCTCCTTTGAGCCATTGTATAATTAGGACTCGATGAGATTGGTCTTGACTAATACCTCTACCTATGGCCTGTAATGCTTTACCCAGAGCGCTGGTAGACTTACCCTTACCAGCACCAGTATAAATTTCAATCCCAGTAATATTATGAGCTTGAGCAGTTGGGTGTTGATGGGGTTTCATTTCTGAATGTAAGTCGGCAATGTCCAACAATGCTGGAGGAGCTGCACGACCTGTGGCAATAATTTCTAATTGTTCTGGTTTATCCTTTATAGTGTGGATGACTTCATCCACTGGTAACAGACCTAAGTCCAAAACTGGATTTAGTTCGTCCAAGACCACTACTGAATATAAGTCGGAAGCGATCGCTCCTTTGGCCACATCCCAACCCCGTTGGGCTTCTTGACGGTCAAATTTAATAATTTCATCATGGCCAAAATATTCACTTCTACCAGTGCGTACTTGGTCTATTAGATGAGGAAAACCTTTCTGTAAAGCTTCTATGGCAGCATCTTCATCATAAGATCGGTCAGGACCTTTGAGAAATCTCAGTAGCAATACTCTAGTTGGAGAGTCAGAATGTATCCCTAAACCTATGGAACGTAACACTACTCCTAATGCTGCTTGAGATTTACCTTTGCTGGAGCCATCGTAAACATGAATTTGTCCCACAATTCTTTCTGACATGGCTTGTGCGGTGCGTATACCAATGCCGTTTCTTCTCATAGATAGTTGTTTGGAGTTGGTGATTTTTGATTTTGGTTATCTAATTTAGTAATATACAGTTTTTCAGACTGTAGAAAAGCGGAAGGTTGCCCTATCCCTGAAAAACAATACTATTTTTAGTTGAATAAAAAGTCATGTGTATAGGCGAGTTAACCCTTATAGTTTCTATTCTATCACACTTTTTGTGAGGATGGAACCGAAAATCCTTTGGCATGACGATTTTTTTTCATTTTCTCAGAGCTAATGAAAATAATAGATGATGGAATTTTTTCTTCTATTGCGGATAGAAAAATAGTTGTTTCATTCACTTAAGCTCCCGGAGGTGAAGGATGGAACTTTTTCTTCTATTGCGGATAGAAAAATAGTTGTTTCATTCACTTAAGCTCCCGGAGGTGAAGGATGGAACTTTTTCTTCTATTGCGGATAGAAAAATAGTTGTTTCATTCACTTAAGCTCCCGGAGGTGAAGGATGGAACTTTTTCTTCTATTGCGGATAGAACAATAGTCTTTTCATTCACTTAAGCTCCCGGAGGTGAAGGATGGAATTTTTTCTTCTATTGCGGATAGAAAAATAGTTGTTTCATTTTTTGAAGCTCCTGGAGATGAAGGATGGAATTTTTTCTTCTATTGCGGATAGAAAAATAGTTGTTTCATTTTTTGAAGCTCCCGGAGGTGAAGGATGGATTTTTTTCTTCTATTGCGGATAGAAAAATAGTTGTTTCATTTTTTGAAGCTCCTGGAGATGAAGGATGGAATTTTTCCTTCTATTGCGGATAGAAAAATAGTTGTTTCATTTTTTGAAGCTCCTGGAGGTGGAGGATGAAAATTTTTCCTTCTATTGCGGATAGAAAAATAGTCTCTTCATTTTCTTAAGCTCTCGGAGATGAAGGATGAAAATTTTTCCTTCTATCTATCTATCTATCTATCTATCTATCTATCTATTGCTGATAGAACAATAGTTGTTTCATTTACTGAAGCTCCCGGAGGTGGAGGATGAAAATTTTTCCTTCTATTGCGGATAGAAAAATAGTCGCTTCATTTACTGAAGCTCCCGGAGGTGGAGGATGAAAATTTTTCCTTCTATTGCGGATAGAAAAATAGTCGCTTCATTTTCTTAAGCTCCTGGAGATGAAGGATGGAATTTTCCTTCTATTGCGGATAGAAAAATAGTTGTTTCATTTACTGAAGCTCCCGGAGGTGGAGGATGAAAATTTTTCCTTCTATTGCGGATAGAACAATAGTCGTTTCAAAAGTGAAAATATTTGGCATTAATTCTAATGGCAAATCCGGTTATCAAAGGCAGGTTTTTCAAGTTCCTCTCTAACCTTTATGCCTTAATTTCTCAGCCCCCCTTGAAAAATTACGCTTTATAAACAACATCTTTCCTAATATAAAACTTGACAAAAAGAGTAAAGTGTGTATTGTTGGAGCGATCGCTAATGATATTATTGTTAAGATGTACTCTCGCTCTATAACTAGGGCTTGGTTATTAGAGCTAAAAACACTGACAGATAAAGGTTTTAGCCCTGGGCTTTTAAAGAGTGCAAGGTGGTAAGGTGGCTATGCGTAAGTCCTGAATTATTATATAATATCCCCTACCTGACTCTTGACTCCTAACCACCACCAAAATATTACGACTTAAATAGGGTTGCTATATGAACTTAAGTATTTTGCCTTTGAGGGCTATTGTCTCTGGCTCTTTAATATTATTATTAATAATTGCCATTGAATCATTTTTTCTTCAATACCGACTTAAATTCATTCCAAAAGTTAGTGTTCAGTATGCAACTGTAATGAATTTAATTTCTACCTGTATAGGGTGGATATTCTTTTTTTATGCAGTAAGTATTGTGCCAAATATCTGGGAAAAAGAAGTCGTAGCTTATATTTTATTTGGCAAGATTGGCACAATTTATCCTATCTTCATACTTTTCATATTTCTGAGTTTTTTGATGTCTCTAATTGTGAAGTTCATCAGTTTTAATTGGTGTGAAAATTTATGGAATGAAAAATCTAAAAAAAGTGGTGGTAGTATTAATTTATCACAAGCATTAGGACAATTAAGAACGCCAAAGTTTTTAGTGATTACACTGGCTCATATTTGCAGTCATTTAGCAATAGTATTTATTTTATTTCTGCAGAGGTTTGAACTAAGATGAAAGAAATTTGGAAAAGTCTTACTGACTTATTTAAAGGTATTACTGACTTTTTAAAGAATCTACTAGATTTATTACTTCCTCCTAAGTTTTGGCATTGGCAAACGTTTTTATTGTTGAGCGTAGTGTTATTGCTGGTGTCAATAGCTGTGGCTGAAATTGATGGTAATAGGCAAGTAGAAGTTGATTTTATTTCTGTTTTAAGCTGGTTATGTTTAACATTTGCTGTCGGATGGTTAACAACTCAGAAACCATTTGTATTTGGAGGTATCAGTTTAAGTCCCTGGATTACAGGAGCGTTGATTTGCTTTCTTTTTTATGAAAAATTAGAGAGCAATTTTAAGTATATAGCTATAGTCTCTTGGCCAATAATTTCGGTGTGCATAGCAGCAATAATTTTAGTATTGAATGCTCCTGAAGAATCGACAGACCAAAAGGTTGATGTATTATCAAAGCCTAGTTTTGTCATTTTAATTTTGGTAAATTTTTTGCTTAGTTGTTGGTTGGGATTATACTTTATGATTCAGGGAGTAGTACAACAATATCCCACAATGGGAGAAGATGATTTAAGTAAAAGTGCATTTGTTTATCGGTTGATAACGCCCTCAGTAAATGATTATAGAGGTGCAAAAATTCTGAATTTAATGGAAGAGAAACTGAATAATGATTTAGCAACTCAAAGAGTGGATTTATCGGTACCTAATATGAAGTTGAAACTGCAAAGTATTAAAGATGAGGCGACTAAAGAAATATCTGAAGTTAAAGAAGATAATTTCTGGAAGTTACAAACACCAATAGTTGCTAATCAGTCTGGATATCAGTTAGAGCTACAATTATTTTGGGAAGGAATTACAGCAAAAGATGAAAGTTATTATCTGAGTAAAAATTGTAAAATCGAAGAAAGAGTAGGGCGAAGAAGAGTTGGTAGTACTTTGTCAAATCAAGCACCAATTAGAGTTGGAAATATTGAATGTAGTGGTGTAGAAAAGAAACTTGTTAAATCAGAAAACCAGTCAGAAGATGCGACAAAAATTTAGGTAAGCTATCAGCTATCAGCTATCAGCTTTATTACCTTTAAAGGAGGAAAAAGAGCAATTGAGAGATTTCAAAGAATTAAACGAAACAGGCAAGATGCCTATTCCACTGCTTGCTTCATTCATTAAAAAGTTGTTTGCGTAGCATGACCTAGGATGAGCTGACACCTAATAGTTAAATGCTGACAAATTTAGAGATAAAAAATAAGTGGAAATAGGAGGTTAGAAAACATTTTATGAATCTAGGGAGAATTCTGGCAATTTCTCAAAATGTATTTTGGGAAGTAATTCGCGATCGCATCCTTTATTTAATTCTTTTTTTTGCTTTATTAATGATTGCTGCTATTAGATTAATTCCAGAATTATCTGTAGGTACAGAGGATAAAATAATCTTAGATTTTGGGTTAGCAGTTATTAGTGTTTTAGGTTTAATAGTGACGGTTTTTATTGGCACTGCTTTGGTGAATAAAGAAATTGAAAAACGCACTGTTTATGTTTTAATTGCTAAACCATTAAGTCGTTCGGAATTAATTATTGGTAAATATATTGGTTTATCAGCAGTTCTGGCTGTTTTATTGCTAGCTATGACAATAATATATGGATTAATTCTGAATTTAAGTGGAATTTCATATCCTATAGTTAGTATTTTAGTAGCAGTAATATTTATATTTATTCAGTTGTCGTTACTTACTGCAGTAGCAATTTTATTTAGTGTATTTACCAGTTCTCTATTAGCGACATTATTTACATTTGGCGTTTATTTAATGGGGAATTTAAGTAGAGATTTGGTTAAGTTGGGTGATTTGAGTGATAATCCTGGAGTTAAAAAGTTAATGATGGGATTATATGTAGCATTGCCAGATTTAAGCAGATTAGATTTGAAAAATGATGCTGTATATGGTCTACTACCAACTATAGCTACTTTAGTTACTAATTTTGGTTATGCTTTGCTTTATACAATGTTGATTTTATCAATTACTATAGCTATTTTTGCTAGACGAGAGTTTTGAATTTAAGAAGGTTTTAGGTTGTAGGTGGAATAAGTATCTTGCCTGTTCCTATTCCATATATATATGATTTAAAAAAATTATCTATGTGGAATAAGTATCTTGCCTGTTCCTATTCCATATATATATGATTTAAAAAAATTATCTATGTGGAATAAGTATCTTGCCTGTTCCTATTCCATATATATATGATTTAAAAAAATTATCTA
>JAXHSW010000146.1:17999-23924 GCA_034190295.1 Cyanobacteriota bacterium
TGTGGTTTTTCTCAAGTCAATTAACTAGATGAAACTTTGAGGTTGTAGGTGAGAAAGTTTGAGCTAATAATTAATTCCAAGAATGCCAGATAATTGATAATTTCTCCACAAAATCTGACAATGAGTGCTTAATAAAAATAGTAGCTGTATTTCCACCATACTATACTAGCACCTATAGCAACTGCCATTACTACTCTTGACTTATAGAATATCTAAAACAACAAAATATCAATCTTCCTCTTTCCTTCTTCCTTCTTCCTTCTTCCTTACTAGCACCTATAGCAACTGCCATTACTACTCTTGACTTATAGAATATCTAAAACAACAAAATATCAATCTTCCTCTTTCTTTCTTCCTTCTTCCTTACTAGCACCTATAGCAACTGCCATTACTACTCTTGACTTATAGAATATCTAAAACAACAAAATATCAATATTCCTTCTTCCTTATTCCTTCTTCCTTCTTGAATTGCTATAATCAATAAGAATAAAAACAACAACAGTAAAAGTAAATAAATAGAGAAAATGATGTTAACAAAAAAACTAAAAGAACTGAAAATATTTTTTTCAGAAATGGAGAAAGCTTTGATTGCTTACTCCGGCGGAATAGATAGTACTTTAGTAGCAAAAGTCGCTTATGATGTATTGGGAGAAAAAGCTTTAGCCATAACTGCTATTTCTCCTTCTTTATTACCTGAAGATTTAGAAGATGCTCGAATTCAAGCAGCAGTAATTGGTATTTCCCATGAAGAAATAGAAACTAATGAAATGGAGAATCCTAACTATACTTCTAATCCAATAAATCGTTGTTACTTTTGTAAAAGTGAATTGCATGATACTCTCAAACCTTTAGCTTTAAAGCGGGGTTATTCTTATGTAGTAGATGGGGTAAATGCAGATGATTTACGAGATTATCGTCCCGGTATTCAAGCAGCAAAAGAAAGAGGAGCTAGATCGCCTTTAGCAGAATTAGGAATTAGCAAATTTGAAGTTAGACAACTTGCTAAAGAATTGGGTTTGCCTTGGTGGGATAAACCAGCTCAACCTTGTTTAAGTTCCCGTTTTCCTTATGGGGAAGAAATTACTTTTGAAAAGTTACAAAGAGTTGGTCGTGGGGAAAGATATTTGCGAGATTTGGGATTAAAAAATTTACGAGTCCGTTCGGAAAAGGATACTGCCAGAATTGAACTTCCGCCCGAACAAATCAAAGAATTTGTGTTGACAATAAATTTGTCTCAGTTGGTAGAAAAGTTTAAAGAGTTTGGATTTATTTATGTCACTTTAGATTTAGAAGGATATCGGAGTGGGAAGTTAAATCAGGTTTTGTCGCCGGAGGTATTGGGAGGAAAAGTTTAAAGTGGATTTCCTAGAAATTAAATTATTTCCATAGGCAGGAATTGACCTAAGAATTAAGGTTTAAAGCCTCTCCTTTAAAGGAGAAATAAGAAAAAAAATTCCTTTGAGTTAATCCTCTCCTTGAAAAGAAGAGATAATTGTTAATTATTAATTATTGAAAGTTTCTACAGGTATTTTGATTGAGAAAAAATTCAGGAGCTAGGATTGAAAAGTTTGCCAATCTCGTAGGAGTATAAATGGGTTGAAGATGCCCTCCAATACAGATAGATAGGGTCTGTAAAAAAAATGGTTGGTAGGGGTAGGACACGGGGGCGCACCAGACGCGGGGACGGGTCGATTTGTGGGGAACAGGCAACAGTTTCGGTCATTTTATGTGAAGAAATTTTATGGGATTTCAGCAGAAAAATTCAGTAAATTGATGCCAATATGAAAAATTTTATATAGCATTTCTCAAGTTACTGAGGTACAGTTGTTTTTCTTCTTTTTTATCAAAATAATTGGGTTTAAAACCCCGCCTTTTAAGGCGATCGGGTTTTTGGAGCTTTTCTCAAATCCCCTACTTCCCCTCCTGGGAGGGGTTAGGGGTGGGTTCTCCACGGTCGGGGTTAGGGGTGGGTTAAATTCTGACTTCTGACTTCTGACTTCGCTAATCCCTACTCCCTAAACATTTAAACTTTATGCTCCAAAAAGTACAAAATTTCTTATTACAACTAGCTGAAATTTTTACAACTCCCCTACTTTTTGTCGGGGATACTTATATATCTTTAACTTTACTTTTAAAATTATGTTTATATTTAATTGCAGTTTTTTTATTCGGTAGAATCTTCAAAAATTTACTCAAAAAAGTATTTTTAGTAAAACTAGGTATAGATGAAGCTAATCGAGAAGCAATATCTACAATATTTAGCTATGGAATGAGTACCTTGGGTGTGATAATTATTCTACAAACACAAGGTTTTAATCTCTCTTCATTAGCAGTTTTAGCCGGGGGTTTAGGTGTAGGTATTGGTTTAGGATTTCAGAATATTACCAAAAACTTTGTTAGTGGTTTGAATGTACTGATAGAAAGACCGATAAAAATAGGAGATTTTATTGAATTAGATAATTATTTAGGTTTTGTAGAAGAAATTGGTTTGCGTTCAACCAGAATTAGAACATTACAGGGTAGTCATATAATTATTCCTAACGGTCTTTTAATAGAAGGAAAAATACATAACTTAAGCTACGATAGTTCTAAAGGTAGGATTGAACTTGATATTTTTGTATCTGATGATAGTGACCCAGTATTAGTTACAGAAACGGTACTAATGTCAGCTTATATGGAACCTGTAGTATTACGAGAACCACCTCCAAAAGTTTTGTTTCTGGGGTTTCAAGGTCATGCTTTTAAATTTCAATTGTGGGTATGGGTAAAGGAAATTTATAATCAACCAGTTTATATGAGTTCTTTACGGTTTATTATCTACAATAATTTACATCAACAGGGTATTTTAATTCCTTGGGAACATATTAATATATACCTACATAATACACAAGAATCACCACAGTTAGAATCATCTCAAAATACTGTTCTTCATGGAGTAAAAAACCATCGGTCTATACCGAGTAAACCTCTATCAGCTAGGGATTTATTATTACAAGTTACTTATTTTGAAAACTTTACTGATGTTGAGTTAAGAAAATTGATAGAAGTAGGGTATAGAAAACGTCTCAGACCATTAAAAATTTTATTCCATGAAGGAGACCCTGGTGATACTTTTTATATTATTCTTTCAGGTTCAGTAGAGGTATTTACTGAAAAAATTAATAAACATCTGACTACTTTAAAAGCTGGCAATTTTTTTGGAGAATTAGCTTTAATGTTAGGTATTCCTCGTACAGCTTCAGTCCGGGCACTTGAAGATACAATTTTATTTGCTATTCATAAAAAAGGCTTTGAAAAAATATTACATGAAAATCCAGAATTAGCAGAGGTAATTGTGCAAGAGTTGGGTAAACATAAAGAAGAATTATCTGAACGTCAAAATGAACTTAGAAGATTGGGATTAGTTGATGCAGAAGAAGATGATAAAAATCCTGTAGTTTGGGTCAGAAATCGTCTCAAAAATTTGTTTAATTTATAATTATAGTAAGCATTCAGCTATCAGCTATCAGCTATTCCTACGGAATGCTTACGGTAAGAGTAATTGAGAAATTAAAAAGAATAAAAAGTCACTGCTAAAGTCTCTTTCCTCAACCTTAGAAATAATTATTCATTCTACCTCCTAATTAATTCCCCTAACTTCTGAATTATGAATTATGAATTATCAAAATAACATGGGTCTAAAACCCCGTCTTTTAAGGCGCAATATTTTTGGAGAATTGCTCAAATCCCCTACTTCCCCTCCACCGGATGGGTTAGGGGTGGGTTCTCCACGGTCGGGGTTAGGGGTGGGTTAACTTCTGACGCGCGTTAAGACTTCTACCCCTACCACTCATACTTTCCATACGCAAACCCTAATTATTAATTATTAATTATTAATTATTAATTATTAATTGTTGAAAATACCTTTAATTCTCTCAACTGTACGCTGATTTTCTTCAGGAGTTCCTACCGTAATTCTTAAACCACCACCTGTATGACGAATTAAAGTCCCCTGATTTTTAAGTTGCTGCATCAAATTATTTAAACCTTCTTCCTGAGACAGATTTTCTCCTAATAAACTCAACCCTTTATCTGTAAGTCTGGCATAAAAAAAATTAGCCGTACTTTCCCAAACTTGTAGAGCTGAAATTGCCCCAAAACTATCAAATAATTTAGTTCTTTCTGTCAAAATTTCCGGTATAAAAGATAGTACATCTTGTCTATGGAAAAGCACTAATTTAGCAGCAGCTTGAGAAAAACTTGGTAAGTTGTAAGGAAGACGAACTTTTTCCAAATTAATAATAACTTCTGGATGAGCGATCGCGTATCCTACCCGGAGGGAAGCTAATCTAAAAGCTTTAGAAAATGTTCTTAAAATTACCCAATTAGGATGTTGGTTTAATTGTTCAGCTAAAGTAGTCTGGCTAAACTCAAAATAGGCTTCATCAATTACTACCATAATTTCTTCAGGCAAACTAAGTAACCATTCTAATTCTTTAGCAGTTAAAGCATTAGCTGTAGGAGAGTTTGGATGAACAACAAATACTACTTTGACAGTCGATTTTTTTGTTTGATTAATAGCATCTTGAGCTGCTGAAATATCTATTTCAAAACTTGCCTCATTTCTACCAACATTGACTATGGGAATACCAAGAGTTTGGGCAAGAATAGAATACATAGAAAAAGTAGGAGTAGCATTTAAAATAGAACCTTCTCCTCCTAAGCAAGTAGCAATTAAAATAGAACGAATTAACTCATCAGAACCATTACCAACAGAAATATTATCGGCAGAAATATTAGCTGATGGAGTTGTTTCATTCACATATTGAGCTATAGCTTCTTTAAGTTGGAAATGACCGCCATCTGGATAACGGTTTGTTTCAATTAATTCTTGATAATTTCCAGCTAACTTTTGTTTTAAATTATCTGGTAAATCATAAGGACATTCATTAGTATCTAGTCTATCTAAAGGAATTTCTGAACTGCCACCAGGATGAGGTGTATAAGCTTTAAGATTACTAAGGTCTGAACGAATAAAAGGTAACATAAATTTTTTAGAGTTATTTTTGCATTTTAATTAGATTTGACTACTCCCCGGACTAAAGTCACGGGGATTCTAAGCAGATACTACGCAACACCGGTAATCTCTGTTGCTCCGTCTGTTCTTAGCTGACCAAAGATACACTCTCTGGGGACAATTTCATTGTGCCCCTACACAGTCGGCTTAAGTTTAACCCTAGCTTTCTGCTTACTTTTGTGATTATATTTGCAGCTCCATTACAGTCTGCATTAATTAACCAATTATTACCTGTTCTATACAAACCACGCTTTATTCTTTTTCCTGACGGTTTCCAATCATTGGGTTTTTCACCATAAATAGGCAGATTGTCACCATCTAAAAATGAAGCAATACTTGTATAACTTTCCTCAGTTTCTATAAATATAATCCCATACTCTTCACACAACTGAGCTATTCTTTCTTTGAGTCTAGCTGTCGGAATTGGTACAAATTCTGAATTACTTTTATTTCCTAATTCTATTTGATTTTTCTGACCTTTATTCCAACCAAAAACAATTGCACCTATCTGATTTTTTAAACAATGATTAATTACTATTCTGGCTGCTTTATTTATACCGTCACGGATTTGGCGGTTACGCTTTTCTGTAATAAAAGCTAGCCTATTTGACCAAAATCCTTGAGGTTGATTTTCTTTAATGGTTGATATCTGTTTGTTGTACCAACGATTCATTGATTTGAGATGTTTGCCATCTACAATTAAGCTCGTACCGACATTCGATACACAGGTCTTTTCAGTTATCAGTTATCAGTTATCAGTTATCAGTTATCAGTTATCAGTACCTCTACCTGTTAGCTCCCCATGACAAAGGTCAAGTAAAGTGAATTGAAATATTGAACTTGATTTTTTTTCATCCCCTTGAAATGGG
>JAXHSW010000147.1:0-23912 GCA_034190295.1 Cyanobacteriota bacterium
AGTTCCATACTCAAATTATTAGTGTCGATGGAGGGGTCGAAATTTTCTTCTTCCCCCCTTTCCGTTGACTCGGAAACTTCTTCTGGCAGCAGCCAATTTAAGAGCCAACGCTCAAAAGCTTAATAACTATGTTATTTCATCAGTGAAAGAAGGAAGAAGGAGGAAGGAGGAAGGGAGAAGGGAGAAGGGAGAAGGGAGAAGGGAGAAGGGAGAAGGGAGAAGGAGGAAGGAAAAAGGGAGAAGGGAGAAGGGAGAAGGAGGAAGATAAGAATTTTTTTTATCGGGCTATTTCCGGACATGATATACAGGGTATTTCATATTAGTAGACCAGTCGCGGGCAATATCGGTAGGGGGGCGAATGCCATTCGCCCCTACTAAATATGGCGCTTGGTGCGTAAGTCCTGGCAGTGTGCGCTGGTGTATTTACAAATTGCAGGAACTACCCAATAGCTAAAAGTCTGATTATCAGTTTTTTATTCCCCCTATTGCCTATTGCCTATTGCCTGTTGCCTGTTGCCTGTTGCCTGCGCAAAGCGCTATGTATCTAAGCTGCTGACAAGAAATATTGTTGTCTTTTCTGATACTGTAAATTATGAATATGTTCAAACAATTTCCAACAATATTCTTCAGAAAGTCCGCAAGTTATAGCTCCTCTAAGTACAACATTAAAATACCAATCGTTAGGAGCTAATTCTTGGGGTAATTTATTTATAACAATATAGGTACAAACTTCAGTATATAATTTACCCTGACTATACACCTTAACTATTTCTGGTCGATAACCACCGCAGTGAATTTGTTTAATACAATCGAATTTTACAGTTTCTCTTTCATCTAGGTGAGGGCGTAACCTTAAAGGTAAATGATAAAGCACTCCTTCTACATTAGAATTCGGGTCTTTTACTACATCTAATGCTCCACAATTACGCTTTTCTGAATAATGATAAAATCCAATTCTATATCCTTTAAGTTTAGCAGGACCTATGACGTAAGGATGGGTATTTTCTCCTAAGGTTCGTTTTAAGTCTACAGGACACATACACGAACCATAAGCAAAGTAGTAAAACTTTTTCTCTGTAGAAGTCTGCTTGTTCATCTTAGTTATTGATTTAAAACTCTGAGTTAGTATATATCTGGAAAGACAGATTTGATTGGAGCATATACATTAAATTGTGCAGAATGTTTGATACTTTTTTCTGTTAGATATTGCACAATATAGCGCTTTTATCTGGGGTATGGAGTGTGGCTCACACGGATTATGGCACGGATACACGGATAGATCGGGGAGTGGGGGAGTGGCTCACACGGATTATGGCACGGATACACGGATAGATCGGGGAGTGGGGGAGTGGCTCACACGGATTATGGCACGGATACACGGATAGGTCAGGGAGTGGGGGAGTGGCTCACACGGATTATGGCACGGATACACGGATAGATCGGGGAGTGGGGGAGTGGGGGAGTGGGGGAGTGGGGGAGTAGTCATTTCAGTTATCAGTACCTCTAGCTAAAGCAAAGTGAATTGAAATCTGGAATATTCTCTTTTTTTATCCCCTTAAAACGGGAAGCTATAAACCAGAATTTTTCGGTAAACATAAGAATAATTAACACTAACTGACTAATAATTATTAAAAAGGTTATTCAGCCTCTATTAATTAGTAGATATACAAATAATTTTATTTACCAAAAAATGAGGTCTACGCGCCTCCCCTTTTAAGGGGATGAAAAAATATTCAGTTCAATATTTCAAGCCTTCTAATTTAGTCGGAGGTACTGATAACTGATAACTGATAATTGAAATGACCCTATCCCAGTAATAAAATTTTTTCTAAACACCCTAAATAGGGTTTACTGATTAAATCTTAAAGCATTTCAAGAACGGGCAAGATGCCCATTCCACAGCGCATTTCTGCTAAGAGAAAGCAAGATTTTTCCCTCTTCCCTCTGCCTTCTTCCTTCTTCCTTCTTCCTTCTTTAATCCCATAATCGACGACCAGAGGAACCTTTAAGTTTTTGATGGGTATCTTTCAATAAATTCGGTATGTCTAAATTTTCTGGACACCTGGGTAAACATTCACCACATTCAGTACATCGACTTCCTTTGTTACCTGAAAACCAATGACCTGCATTTTCAAACATCCCATATCGATACTTACCGAATTCTGTCATATCGTAGGCTATACTCAAATTTCTTAATCTCAAGACTTCTGGAATATGAATATTTTCTGGACATGGCAAACAAGCATAACATTGACTACATTTTTCTGTGCCTAACTTTGTTGAAGCTTGAGTTTCCAAATGCTGAAATATTTCAATTTCTTGAGGAGTGAGAGGTTGTGTGCGATCGCCGATACTCAGAGGCCATTCTAATTCTTGTGGCCTAGCAGCACCGACACTGAGGGTTGTTATTCTGGGGTCACTTAGCAAAAATCGATAATTTAATTCCAATGGGGAAAAAGGTTGACACAATTCCTGAAGGGTAGGGGATGGTGTATATAATTGCCCACCTTTATCTGCTGGAGAAATAATAAAAATGCCCATATCTTTTTGTGTGGCTAACTCTATTGCAGCGGCATTACGTTGGAAAAAGTAGTAGTAATGTAAGTTAATAAATTGAAAAAAGTCGGTATTAATAGTCGCTAAGATTACATCTAAAGGGCCATGAGTAGAAAAACCAATGTGTCTGACTCGCCCATCATCAAGCATTTTATGTAGTACTTTAATTCCATGATGGGTAATTTCTAAATGTTCCCAAGTATTAATGCCATGAATAGCCAAAAAGTCTAAATAGTCTGTATTTAGGTTTTCTAGAGATTCATTTATATTGCGCTCTATTAAACTGACATCTCTTGTGGGCGTAATTTTTGTTGTGATATAAAGTTGGGTACGCTGTAGCTGAGAAACTAAGGCAGCACCCAGATATTTTTCACTTTTACCATAACCTCTAGCTGTTTCTATATGGTTAATTCCCTGATGCACAGCTTGCTCGATTGTTTCTACAGCATTTTCCTGAGATACCAAGTATCGCATAGTTCCCAGGGAAAATACTGAAAGGTTTAAGTCCGTTTTGCCAAACCTACGGTAATGCACTTATATATTTTAGTTTTTAGTTTTTAGTTTTGCTATTTAGCGATCGCTTATTATTACCGAAAATTGGTAAGCATTTCGGTCCGAATGCGGAGCAAACAGCTAGCTCGCAGTCAGCTCGAGCGCAATAAAAATGAATGAACCAAGTATTTGCTAGTGCATTTTTGAACAAAGAACTGAAGCACAAGAACAACGCAGCTCTAATTGTCCACTAAAGGTAAATATTGCTAATAGCTGACCGCTGACCGCTGAATGCTGTTTGCGCAGCATTCCGGAGGAAATGCTTACAAAATTGTGGTTTAAAGCCGACCCTTTTAAGGGGATAATAAAGAAAAATTTTCATTATTAGTCAATCCTATCCGTTTTCAAGGAGAGGTAATTATTAATTATTAATTATTAATTATTAATTGTTGAACTATCTTATATACCAGTTCTCCTAACTACTATTTATCAGTTGTCCAAGGTTCAAATAAATTTTCAAAAGTTTTCAGCTAAATAAATCTTCTTTTACCGAAAAATTGTGGTTTAAAGTCTCCACTTTTAAGGGGATAAAAAAAGAGAATATTCCTTATGTCAAGCCTCCTTATTGCAGGAGGTACTGATAACTGATAACTGATAACTTAAATTACT
This sequence comes from Cyanobacteriota bacterium, assembly GCA_034190295.1. Classification (GTDB taxonomy): domain Bacteria; phylum Cyanobacteriota; class Cyanobacteriia; order Cyanobacteriales; family Microcoleaceae; genus Okeania. The sequence continues at coordinate 3,718 of JAXHSW010000147.1, forward strand.
TTTGCATTTTTAATTCTATTAAAATGGTATTAGTACAGGATGGCAGAAATAACTAACCAGTGACAAAATCCTAAAAGCCTTACAATCAAAAATGATTGACTTTTAAATGCCTGACTTTTAACTTCCGGGTAGCGGTGCTAGGATAATTCACCAGTGCTAGAACCACCACGTTTGATTAAATCTTCAGGGCGAAGTTTTGATATAAAGTCCCTAAAAGCTTGCCTTTCTGCCTCATCTGCATCTCGGTCTACCGGAATAGAGGCATCTGCTACGACTTCTTCCATGACCCAGATGGGACTATTAGTACGGAGAGCAATAGCGATCGCATCACTGGGCCTAGCATCAATTTCTTTTTTAGTTTCTCCTTGCTTCATAATTAGCACTGCATAGAATGTGTTATCTTGCAATGAGTGAATTACTACTTTTTCCAGCACTCCACTAAGTGATTCTAAAATACTAACCGTGAGGTCGTGAGTCAATGGACGTGGTGGCTGATGGTTTTCCAGAGCGCTGATAATTGCCTTGGCCTGGTCTTGACCTATATAGATGGGCAAAGCACGTCGCTCGGTACCATCTCTTAACAATACGATTGGATTTCGTGTTGATGCATCCAATGCTATTCCAGCAACTTTCATTTCAATCATTGGCTCGGCCTCATTTTATAATAATTTTTGTCAAGCTATATATAATGTGCGTGAGTATTAGATAAGGATCGAGTCATTCTTAGTATGACTTGATTTTTACCTATAAGAGTCATTTTTACATTTATTTATTATCTTCGATCTTTGAGAATATGGTGTCTACCTTGACTAATGACTCACCATGATATACCAATCTTGTCATTTCAAGACTAGCATTGCTGCTCGCGGAATTGATAGAGTTTGCATTCATAAAATTTAACTAATCTTTAATTAATTAATCAGAGGAAAAACAGTGTTTACAGGATTGATTCAAGCTTTAGGAAAAATTAAGCTTTTAGAAGAAAGCCAAATTTTAGTTTCTCTGGCATCATCTAGTGATAGTAAAATCATCTTGGAAGATTTGGCCATTGGTGATAGTGTAGCTGTAGATGGTGTTTGTCTAACAGTAATAGACATTTTAGCTCAAGGATTTGTGGCGATCGTATCACCTGAGACCTTACAACGTAGTACATTAAGCCAAATATCGGATAGGTATGTGAATCTTGAGACTTCATTGCGAGCGGGTAGTAAATTAGGAGGCCATTTTGTTACTGGTCATATTGATGGGGTTGGACGGTTGGAAACTTCTATGGAAACGATTAATGCTTGGGAAATGAGATTTACAGCTTCACAAACAGTAGATGAAAGATGGCAACGTCAGATAGCTCCCTATATTGTGTCTAAAGGAAGTATTGCAGTTAATGGTATTAGTTTAACTGTGGCGGATTGTGATGTGGATGGCAACTGGTTTGAAGTGGCAGTTATTCCTCACAGTTTTAATGAAACAAATTTGTGTCATTTAAAAGCAAGTAGTTTAGTGAATATTGAGGTAGATATTCTTGGTAAATATGTGGCTAAGTTTCTACGTCAGAGTTCTAATAACCATTCAGTTTTGGTAGGAAATTCTCATGTTAATAGTTTCAAAGATATTACACCAGAATTTTTGAGTGAAAACGGTTTTATTTGAAGTAGCAGTCAGCATTCAGCTAGCCTCCTACGGAGGAACTGCGTTAACAGCAGTCAGCTTTTCTAACCTGTATTATGGAGGACTAAAACCCCCTTCAACAATTAATAATTAATAATTAATAATTACCTCTCCTTGAAAACGGGTAGGATTGACTCAAAGAAATTTTTTTATTTATTATCCCCTTAAAATGGGAGGTTTTCAATCACAATTTTTCGATAAAAGGTGTACAACTAATTTTTTCAAATAAGCGTGGGGGACTTAAACTCTCGAATTTTTAGCGCTCCAGCTAAATGCTGGCAAGAGTCCCATGACTATCACGAAAAGCTGATAGCTAGTTAATATGAAAAGTGCTGTAATAGCACCGCTGTTCCTTTCTATATTTTTAGATATAAAAACGTTTTTATGATGATTAATTAATGAAACTTGATATTAAATAATGAAGATTTTTCTAGAGACAGAAAGATTAGTTTTACGAGAGTTTACTGAAGCGGATACAGAATTATTATTTGAGTTGGATAGTGACCCAGAAGTAACTCGATATACAAAGTTAGGCGATCGCTCGGGGACACCTACAAGCTACGATGAGATTAAAAATGAATTTTTGCCTAAAGTTTTCAGGTATTACCAACAATATCGGGGTTATGGTTTTTGGGCAGCTATTGAAAAGTTAAGTAATAAATTTGTTGGTTGGTTTCATTTTCGACCGGGTTTAGATAGTTATATGGGGTCAGCATTGTATCAAGTGGATGATATCGAACTTGGTTATCGGTTACAAAGAAAAGTTTGGGGAAAAGGATATGCAACTGAAGGTTCAAAAGCTTTAATTAGGAAAGGTTTTTTAGAATTGGAAATACGGCAAGTAGCAGCAAGTGCATTGTTAGAAAATAAAGCATCTATTCGAGTGATGGAAAAAGTGGGATTAAAATTTGAGCGAAATTTTGTTTATTCAGAGTCTCAGCAGCAAGGTGTTAAATATAGTTTGAGTAAAGATGATTTTTATCTGCAGGAAAAAGCAAGAGGAAAAAAGGAATAAGGTTAATTAACTTTCAGTAGCAGCAAGTACATTGTTAGAAAATAAAGCATCTATTCAAGTGATGGAAAAAGTGGGATTAAAATTTGAGCGAAATTTTGTTTATTCAGAATCTCAGCAGCAAGGTGTTAAATATAGATAGTTTGAGTAAAGATAATTTTTACTTACTCGAAGAAGGAAAAGGAAAAAAATAATCAGGTTGATTAATTTTGTTTATTCCCGTTGACTTGTCATCAAAAAAATTAAATTATTATGTAATAAATATTGCCACAAACAATAATCTAGTAAATTAATTAAAGTGTTAATTCACTCAGATAATTAATAAAAGTAAGATATTATACTTTTCATTATCCTATTATCTAAAATTACAAAGAAGCAAGAAGTTAGGAGGAAGATAGAAGTTGGTATGAGTATAATTAAAAAATGGGCGTTGTGGGTATAAAGCCCACTTAAAACACATAAGTATTCCCAGACACGTAGTGCGATGGAATACTGCGTCCTTGTTTTCAATTCCACGTTTTTAAACGTGGGTTCTTCTTCCTTCTTCCTTCTTCCTTCTTCCTTCGTGAAAAATTTTGTACTTCATCCTAGCAATAAAAATTATATGAGTAATACTAATTCTACAAATCTACCCCTATGGGTACAAGATAGAGAAAAAGTAATTTCTAATGATACAGGTGTGGAATGGCGAGGTGGAAAACGACCAGATTATTCTCACAACGATCGAGTTTTTGAACAAGAGAGTAAATATCATCATCCAGAAGGGTCTTTAGAAGCGATCGCTCATAACCTAGTAAGAACTTTTGAGATGGAAGCATCTAATAAAATTAATCCTCAGCAGTGGTTATCTGTTGTTGCCGATAAATTTCGCATGAGTAGTAATGGAGGAAAAGAATATACTGCTCGGGAAGCGGGAGAACACGGAACATATAATCTTTTTATTAGTAAAAACAAACATTATGACCCTGACAAAGAAACCTTTAAATCATCCTTTGAAACTTTTCTTAGAGCTTTTCCAAAAGGGTTTCTCTGGGAAGTAATAGAAGTGCTTTCCGGACCGCCAAATGTTACTTTTAAATGGCGACATTGGGGGACTTTTCAAGGTAATTTTAAAGACTATCAACCTACTGGCGAAACAATCGAAATTATTGGTATGAGTATTGCTAGAGTAACTGAAGATTTAAAAATTTTGTCTGTAGAACATTATTTTGATAATAGTAAATTTATCAAAGATTTAACCGCTGGTGGTTGTCCTTTTCATAGTCAAAAATAAGGGAATAGGGGAGTAGGGGAGTGGGGGAGTGGGGGAGTAGGGGAGTGGGGGAGTGGGGGAGTAGGAGAGTAGGGGAGTAGGGGAGTAGGGGAGTAGGGGAGTAGGGGAGTGGGAGCTACAGCGCTTCCCGTTGTTATAAAGTACACCCCGAAGCGGGCAAGATGCGCGCACTACAACATTTTCATCATTCACCCTGTACCTCATTTGCCAGAAATATGCTGTATATTTCACAATTATTTATCCCAGATAAAATTTGTGCAACTTATTTTTACCACTAAACAAAAAAGTAGAACTAACACGCACCTGATTTATTAAAAACTATCCAAATTGTTTTCCATATTAACTTGAGATCGTATGCAATAGACCATTTTTGCTGATAGTCAATATCCATACGCACTATTTCTTCAAAGTCTTTCACACTAGAGCGACCATTCACCTGCCATTCTCCTGTCATACCAGGTTTGACATCCAATCTGCGCCAGTGATGAGTTTTATAATGTTTGACTTCATCAACAGTGGGAGGACGAGTTCCCACTAAACTCATATCTCCTTTGAGAACATTCCAGAATTGAGGTAGTTCGTCTAAGCTAGTCCGACGCAGAAAGCGACCTATACGAGTTATTCTAGGATCTTTCTCATTTTTAAAGATGTTACCTTTTGCTTCGTTTTTGACTAGATGCTTCAGTTTTTCTGCATCAACAACCATTGAACGAAACTTCCCGATCCAAAAAGTTTTACCTTTAAAACCACAGCGAACCTGACTAAAAAATAGCGGACCGGGACTATCAAATTGCATGAATATAACTATAGGAATTGCAAAGACTCCTGCGATCGCTAACCCGACTAAAGCTCCTAAAATATCAATCAGGCGCTTGCTTAGACTATTGACAGATGGATGAGCTGCTTGTTGATACAAGTTAGCTGAGTATTTCTGTTCTAGAACTACTAGAGAATTCATATTTGAGGAGACTGATAAGTTAGATGTATTCATAACATTTGCGCTCTGACATTATGTTTGAACTTATGGAAATCTTTTATACCTATATCTTAGAATAGCTAGATTCAAGGTGGTAGGGTGAAGTACCTCACTTTACTAAATCTTCACAAATATCGGCAGTTTTTTAAAGTTTCTGTGTTGTTTTGCTAATTTATCGTCAAATATTCTCTAAATAGAACAAATATTATGTATGATTATAAGTCTTTGCTTTTTTATTTTTTCTGATGTTTATAGATCGAATTAAGCATTATGTAATTAAAATCACAAAAATTCGTATAATTTAATACAATGGTTTGTAATGAGAAATCCTGAGATGTTTTTTTTAAACAATAAATAATATCAGGACTTACGCAAATTAACCTTTAAAGCACCACCTGTAGGGGCGAATGGCATTCGCCCTAGCTATATGTAGAGTATATGCGTAAGTCCTGTAATATGTTGATAAGATTTTAGGCGTTGGTAAAGCGCGTGTATGATATTAATCTTAATTACTTAGGAGTCAACCCACCCCTAACCCCTCCCAGGAGGGGAAGTCAGGAGTCAACCCACCCCTAACCCCTCCCAGGAGGGGAAGAAAGAAGAAGAAAGAGGAATAGAAGGAGAAAGTTTTTCGGGGAGCGTAAAGGTCATGGAATTCTATCGCGCTCTTATCCGGACATGATATCATACCTCAAATTACCAACGCCAGATTTTAGATATAGCAGGAGATGGGGAGATGGGGAGCGTGGGAAGTGTGCTCAGATGGAACATTTTTTTTAGACCGAATGGCAGCGGATTTGAGATCGGGAGATGGAGATAAAAAGGTTAAAAAATACTCCTCACCTCCTTATCTGTTTTGAAATAGAACTCAAATGGGTTCTATAAATTATCAATTATTTCTCCCTATTCCCTGTTCCCTGTTTCCTCTTTTCTGGAGATAGCTATTATCAGAATTTTTCTATCTAAAAAGTAACTTCAGACGTATAATTATAGCAATTAGCGATCGGAAATTAGCTAATTTTGTTTCCTAGGTTTTACTAAGATTCAAGACTTGTTAATTAAGCAAATTAATTAACAGGTAAGCATTTCGGTCCGAATACTGTGCAAACAGCTATTAGCGTCAGCTTTCAGCAATAAGACTTTCCCCTTAAAGGTAGTGTTTAAATGAATCAGGACTTACGCACGGACACTAAATCTAATGAGGGCGAATGCCATTCGCCCCTACAGATGGTGCTTTAAAAGTCAATTTGCGTAATTTAAGCTTAAGGTAGCTGACTTTCGTAGTAAGATTTAACAGGACTTACGCACGGACACTAAATCTAATGAGGGCGAATGCCATTCGCCCCTACAAGTTTTTAAGGTGGATTTGCGTAAGTCCTGTTTAACTGTGGCTAAATTAATAAGCTTCGATCGTGCAGTAAAAACAATAGCTGATAGCTGATAGCTGATAGCTGAATGCTTACATTAACAGACAAAATGCTATATTTAATAACTTCAGATGATTAAATTTAATTTCAACCAAAATTACTATCGTAGATTAGCAATTTTAGTAACAATAATTGTTACCTTTGTACTTAGTGCTTGTCAGCCAGAACCATCAAATTATCAATCTCGTATTGTTGTACCTACACCTAGTGATGCCTCTACTTTTAACTATCCATTAAATCAGTCAGCATATAATGTTTTTGGCTATCTATATGAGGGTTTAATTATTGAAAATGGTATCACAGGAGAATTAGAACCAGGGTTAGCTGAATCCTGGAAAGTTTCTGATAATGGACAAACAATAATTATTACTTTAAAAGAAGGATTGAAGTGGTCAGATGGAGAACCTTTAACTGCTGATGATGTAGTTTTTTCTTATAATGAAATATACCTCAGCGATCAAATTCCTACTAGCTTTAAAGACATTCTCAGAATTGGTAAAAGTGGCTCTTTACCAACAGTCAAGAAAATCGATAATCGTCGTATAGAATTTTCCACACCAGAACCTTTTGCTCCTTTCATTAGATATGCCGGAGGATTACCCATTCTACCTATTCATGCCTTAAAAGAATCAGTTCGTACTACTAACTCTCAAGGAGAATTAAACTATCTGACAAAATGGGGAACTGATACCCCGGTAAGAGAAATTGTTGGTAATGGTATGTATCGCATCAAAAGTTATACACCAAATCAGCGAATTATTTTAGAAAAAAATCCATTTTACTGGCGTCAAGATGAGCAAGGAAATAATTTACCTTATATTGAAAATATTGCCTGGCAAGTTATCGAAAATACAGACAATCAACTCTTAAATTTCCGTTCTGGCGAACTAGATACAATTAGGGTAGAACCAGAAATGTTTCCTCTGTTGAAACGAGAAGAAAATCGCGGTCAATATACTATTTATAATGGCGGTCCGACATCTGCTTCTAGCTTTATTTCTTTTAATTTGAATGAGGCAAATAATGCTCAAGGAGAACCATTTGTCAAACCCTTTAAATCTCGATGGTTTAATAATAAAACTTTTCGGCAAGCGATCGCCTATGCAATTAATAGGGAAGCAATGACAAATAATATATATCGTGGATTAGGTGCGCCACAATATTCACCAATTCCGGTTACGAGTCCTTTTTATTTATCTCCAGAAGAAGGCTTAAAAATTTATAATTACAATCCAGAAAAAGCTAAAGAACTTTTACTGAGTGCTGGCTTTAAATATAATCAAAACGGGGAATTATTAGACAGTGAAAATAATCGAGTAGAATTTAATTTATTATCAAGTGCTGGTCGGAAAGTCAGAGAACAAATGGCAACACAAATTAATCAAGATTTAGACAAAATAGGTATTAAGGTAAATATGCAGTTTCTCAGTTTTAATACTTATGTAGAAAGACTATCTTTATCCAGAGATTGGGAAGCTTATCTAGGAGGTTTTATCGGCGGAAGTATTGAGCCTCATGGTGGTTATAATATTTGGTCTGTAAATGGTAGATTACACACTTTTAATCAAGGACCTCAACCTGGAGAAGATAATATAGAAGGTTGGAAAATTAATGATTGGGAGCAAGAAATAGACGATCTTTATATTAAAGCGTCTCAAGTATTAGATGAAGAAAAACGAAAAGAAATTTATGGTCAAGCACAACAAATTATTGCTGAGGAATTACCTTTTATATATATGGTAAATCCTCTAGAATTTGATGCTATACGAAATCGGATTCAAGGAATTAAATATACTGAACTTGCTGGTGGTTTCTGGAATTTATATGAACTACAAATTTCTGACTAAAGAAGGAAGAAGGAAGAAGGAAGAAGGAAGAAGGCAGAAGGCAGAAGGAGAAATCTTACCGAAAAATTGTGGTTTAAAGCCTCCTCTTTTAAGAGGATAAAAAGAAAAATTTTCATGATTAGTCAATCCTATCCGTTTTAAAGGAGAGGTAATTCGCGCATTCGCGCATTCGCGCATTCGCGCATTCTTGAAGTTGTCTGATTTTTAAGCTTTTGATTTGTCCTCACCTTTCCTTCGACTGCTATAACTAAAAATAAAAAGTATACCTCTGTGAAATAGAAAGTCAAACAAATTATCTCAAGAAAAAAAGGAACAGGGAACAGGGTTAACGCGCGTCAGAAGTCTGCAAGTCAGTAGGAGCGAACGGCCGTTTGCTTCGCATAACTATCGAAGGGCGCCCGTACAGAAGTTAACCCACCCCTAACCCCTCCCAGGAGGGGAAGTAGGGGATTTGAGAAAATCTCCAAAAATATTTCGCCTTAAAAGGCGGGGTTTTAGACCCTTATGATTTTGATAAATAATTGACATTTATAGATAATAATTGCTTTGATTTTTGACTTTTGGAGATGTCTAATATATCAATGATTAATTTATAGCACTTTGCAAAACGATTAGGTAAAATGCTCAAAGTAATAAGTCAGTCTAGTAGTAGACTGTTTGATCTTAAATGTTGTAATAGATGTAGGTTGAGTAGAGGGACGTTAGCGCCAGTTTATCCCTAGGATAAACCCAACAAAAATCTTTCTCCCCTGCTCCCCTACTCCCCTGCTCCCCTACTCCCTTACGGGCGAATGCCATTCGCCCCTACTCCCCTACTCCCTACTCCCTTATTTATTTAATTCTAATGAAATCAGAAGATTTAAAACAGTTATTAACAGCAATTTCTACAGGAGATATAACTCCAGAGTCAGCGTTAGAAAAACTCAAGAATTTTGACTTTGAAAATGTCGAAAATTTTGCCAAAATTGACCATCATAGACATATCAGAACAGGTTTTCCTGAAGTCATCTGGGGACCAGGAAAAACACCAGAACAAATTGTGAAAATTATGGAGGTAATGAGGAAAAATAATCCTGTAGTAATGGCAACAAGAATTGAACCAGAAATTTATGAAGAATTGCAGGAAAAAATTGCTGGTCTTTATTATTATCGAGATGCAAAAATCTGTGCAATTATTTCTGATTTTCCTACTCCAAAACATCAAGGTATAATTACAATTGTCAGTGCTGGTACTGCCGATTTAGGAGTAGGAGAAGAAGCAGCAGTTACAGCTACTCTTTGTGGTTTTTCTGTCAAGCGTCTTTGGGATGTAGGGGTAGCAGGAATACATCGTTTATTAAGTAATAAACATTTAATTGCAGAAGCGGATGTGCTAATTGTAGTGGCAGGAATGGAAGGTGCTTTGCCCAGTGTAGTTGCAGGTTTAGCAGATTGTCCTGTTATTGCAGTACCTACAAGTGTAGGTTATGGAGCTAATTTTGATGGTTTAGCTCCACTATTAACAATGTTAAATTCTTGTGCGCCAGGAATAGGTGTTGTGAATATTGATAATGGTTTTGGAGCAGCTCTTTTAGCAGGGCAAATTATTAGGACAGGAGAGAAATTGGCTATTGAAGAAGGAAGAAGGAAGAAGGAAGAAGGAAGAAGAAAGAAGGAAGAAGTGGATGGGGACTCAAACTCCAAGTGATTGTAAACACCGTGTAGAAGGCGAGGTATTATATCATGTTCGGTTGAATACTTATACAGCTGAAGAAGGAAGAAGGAAGAAGAAAGAAGGAAGAAGTGGATAGGGACTCAAACTCCAAGTGATTGTAAACACCGTGTAGAAGGCGAGGTATTATATCATGTTCGGTTGAATACTTATACAGCTGAAGAAGGAAGAAGGAAGAAGTGGATAGGGACTCAAACTCCAAGTGATTGTAAACACCGTGTAGAAGGCGAGCTATTATATCATGTTCGGTTGAATACTTATACAGCGCTTTTCAAATTGCAGAGACTCTACATATAAAGAGGGCGAATGCCATTCGCCCCTACATATAGCGTTTTAAAGGTTGATTTGTGTAAGTCCTGATGTTATGAATAATAAGCGCCATTATAAAGACTTTATCTGAAATGTCTATTTGACAAAAAAGATAATTTTAGACATCAAAAATGGTATTAAACCTATTCCCATAGGACTCCTGAGCTATGCTAAATCAAATAAAAGAATTTCTGCATCTGACTTAGCTGTAATATAAACATCATTAATTTCGCTCAAAGCAGCACCATCACCTGCTTTTAAAGATAAATCATTAAGGTCTATTTCCCCACGAGCAACTTGAACCCATCCGTAACGTTCAGAATCAAAAGAATAAGAAAAGCGATCGCCCTCTTTCAAAACACCTGCAAATAAATCTGCATCCTGATTAATTTTTAATGCGCCATTTCTACCATCTTTCGCAACTACTAAATTTAATTTACCAGAGTTTTTTTCTATATCAAAAGAACGTCGATCATAAGTTGGTTTTAAACCCCTAGAATTTGGTAGTAGCCAAATTTGTAAAAAGTGAACCTCCTCAGATTTTGAGTGGTTATATTCGCTGTGCATAATTCCTGTACCCGTACTCGTATGTTGTACTTCTCCAGGATAAAGTACAGCACTATTTCCCGTACTATCTTTATGTTCTAATGCTCCTTCTAAAACATAAGTAATAATTTCCATATCTCGATGTCCATGAGTTCCAAAACCATTACTAGGAGAAACTCTATCTTCATTAATTACTCTGAGAGAACGAAACCCCATATATTCACGGTCAAAATAGTTGGCAAAAGAAAATGTATGATAACTATCAAGCCAACCATGATTTGCGTGTCCTCTTGCTTCAGCTTTTCGTATAGAAATCATTTTTATTACCTCCGATAAAATTTGATTTTTTTGGGAAAATTAAACTTTAATTACTAATCTTAATAACTTAGATTTTGTTTTGACATTTATAATTTAGCTTAAGTTAGGTTAGTATGTATAGTATGTACTTAAAAGTCAGATAGTACCTAAAAAGATACTATGGGTAAAGATAGTAGGCAAAAAAGTAAAAATCTTGGTTCTTATACAGCAGTTTCTGAAGTTATGAAGTACAGAAATTAACAATTGAATTTTTATAGACATCCTGCTTGCGATGGGTATACCTTACGCTTAGTGGAATCTGCTGTATCGGTCGAGTGGCTGTCATAAAAACTGGTAGCTTTAATATAAAACTTTAATATAAAAATTGAGCAAAGCAACAATTTGAGATGAAAATTCAAAGTATAAATAAGAAGAAACATTGTCCAGCAGAGATGGCTCTTAAAGTCATTGGTGGACGTTGGAAACTTTTAATTCTCAAAGAATTATTTGATGGGGTCAAACGTTTCAATGAACTTCATCGTTCTTTACAAGGTGTAACTCATAAGATGCTTACCCAACAGTTGCGGGAAATGGAAGCAGATGGTATTGTTCATCGGGAAGTTTATTTGCAGGTTCCTCCAAAAGTCGAATATTCTCTAACTTCTCTGGGAAAAAGTCTTAAACCGATGATTGATGAAATGCACGAATGGGGTGAACATTTGAATTCTCATAAGGAAAATGAAAATATAGATGAATAATATTATGATATTACCGAATAATTAAAATTAAGGTAAAAATTCTCTTACTCGCCGTGGAGAAACAATGAATTAATTTTCCTTTTATTCAATTCTCTTCTTTTCAAGGATAGGTAATTATTAATTATTAATTATTAATTATTAATTTTTGAAGATCGCTCTGAACTTAAAATATGGTCAGTTTTTAATGTGACAACAGTTGGTAGATTTATACTAAAAGTAGAGCCAACACCAACAGAGCTTTCTACCGTAATTTTTCCACCCATAATTTCACAAAATTTTTGACAGATAGACAACCCCAAACCAGTTCCACCGTACTTACGAGTCGTAGAGTTATCAGCTTGTACAAAAGGCTGAAACACTTTTTCAATTTGCTCTGGAGTCATACCTATACCAGTATCAGTTACACTGAAAATTATCCGATCTAATGCCCGATCGTCTGAAATATTAGCCGACTCTATTTCCAATGTGCTACTACCATTTCCATTATGCTCTATACTGTGTTCCCGAACTACTTTTAAAGTGATGACACCTTCGTGAGTAAACTTGCTAGCATTACTCAGTAGATTAATCACGACTTGTTTAATTTTTGTTCGGTCAGCAAACATAGTCCCTATTTCGCTACTACAATGCATTTCAAAAGAATTACCATTTTTCACGATCAGTGGTTGTACAATGCTTTGAACTTCTTTTATTAAAGTCAAGATATCAAATTCTTCTTCATATATAGTCATCTCCCCTGATTCTACCTTAGAAATATCTAGGATATCTTGAATAATTGTTAGCAGATGTAAACCAGAGCTTTTAATTTGATCCAGGTCTGGAACAAATTCTTCATAGCCTAAATCTTCAGCATCTTCTCGCAGTAGATCGCTATAACCAATAATAGCGTTAAGAGGTGTTCTTAACTCATGACTCATACTAGCAAGAAACATACTTTTGGCTTTGTTAGCACCTTCTGCAGCTTCTTTTGCTTGTCGCAACTCTATATTAGCTAACTTTCTTTCTGTAATATCTCGAACAATAGCCAAAACTTCATTTTGACCGCTTGCCAATATTCTTGCTTCAAAATGATGACGTCGCCCATGAACAAACCACTCATATTCAAATATTTTAATATCTCCTGTTTGCAGCGCTTCCTCAAGATATTGTAAGTATTGTTTTGCAGCATTTTCTGGCAAAACTTCAGAAACTTTTTTACCTATTAATTCATCCCTAGACCATGGTAAATCATTTTTTCTAGAAGGTTTATAGTAGAGAAAAACCCCATTCTTGTTGAATCGCAAAATTACATCTGGGATAGCATCAAGCAGTGCTCTATTTTTAGCCTCACTTTGACGTAAATCTTCTGCTCTTTGTTTTAAATTGCGAATTAGCTCCTCCTTGCTATGAATTAGTTCTCTAAGTTGATAAGCCATACTATTAAAAGACTTTGCCAATACAGCTAATTCATCTCCAGTACAAATCTCCATCTTCTGAGTTAGGTCTCCAGAAGCGAAACGTTTAGTAACTACAGTCATTTCCTGTAGAGGTTCAGTAATAGAGCGACTAATTAACAATGCCAGAAAAGTTCCTGCAGTAGCAGCCATAGCTGCTACTATCAGACCTTGATTACGCACATCAGCAATTTTTTGATTTAAGGCAGTTGTAGACAAACCTACACTCACAGCTCCCAGTCTTTTGCGCCCAATAACTACCGCTTTACCAGCAAGCAGTTGAGTAGACTCCCACTCAAAAATTGTTTCGTCGCTCTCTAGTAAACGTTGGCCAAAAGGATCGGGTTTAATATTGTAAACCAAAACATCTTCACCATAAGCATCAGCAACTATTCTTCCTTCTTTTTCGTAAATACGGCCAGCAGCAAGTACTCGATCTTCTCCAAGCTGCTCCATGATTTCTTCCATAAAATCAGCATCTAGCCTGTAGAGAGAATCTCTAACTGTTACTGATATAGTATTGAGTAAGATTTCCGCCTGTTTTTGCAATTCACTACGAAAATTTTGTTGCTGACGGTGAACAGATAGCCAAGTGACACCAGCCACTACCATGACAACCAAACCTGTCATAGCTAGCGTTAACTTGGTGGCTAGTGACCCTTGTCCAGTCCTGAATAAGCCCATCTAACTCACCTGTTTTGAACAAGTTCATACAACTCTCGCATTCTTTCTATACTTGACTCTGGGGGAAAATCATCAAATTTTGCTGTCTTTTCAAACTTCTCTAATACTTCTCGTCCCTCTGCCGTTTGATCCATTTTAATCAAAATAGCTTTGATGGCCTCAACCATTTCCGGTTTCATGTCAGGTCTAACTAAAACTATATGACGAGCTACTTTTTCACTTTCTGCTAAAACTATCATGGCTTCTCGGTTTACTTCCGGAATTTCCATAAAAGTACCGATGTCAACTGCACCAGCAGCAACTTTTCCACTAATTACCCATTGGATCGTATTTTCATCATCATCAGTAAAAACAAATCCTACTTCATCAGCGGATGCTGTCGAACTAGCCGATCTCTTCTCTTGAGGATTTAAACCTTTTTCTATTAACAAAGAAGTGGGCAACATATAGCCTGAGGTAGAACTAATTTCATCAAAACCAACCATCTTACCTTTTAAATCTTCTAAGGATTGAATCCCCCGATCCTTCATGGTAAAAATGACAGTATAATAATCTGGTACACCACCTTTCCAGCGACGTAGAATTGGTTTAGCATCAGACATATCGCTCACAATCATGGCTGGGTAGGGACTATCAAAATAAATATCTACTTCTCCCGACTTGAGTAAATTGGCCATTCCTTGTAAGTCAGAAGCTATTTCCACATCCCCTACTTCGACTCCAAATTGGCCTAGTTTTTCGGCCAAGTGGTCTGCTAAAGGCTGGTAGCGTTTAATCTTTTTGGAAGGATTATTAGAAATATCAGCAATAACTATTGTACTTGGGTCTTTAGTACTAGCTAATAACTCTGGGTTTAATGCTGATGATTTTAAGCTAGAGCTGACCAAGGCGATGACCATGCCAAGGAGCGCTAGTTTAACAAAAACCTTGCGTAACATTTTCTCCACTTCTCCATTCTTGATAGTTGGAACTTTAAGGATATGACTAAAATCAATTCACGAACAAAAGCTTTAATCAGGTAATTTTTCCACAGGTATATATATCACTGTTTGGCCAGCGAGGTCTACATTAGATATGGTATTAGTTCTATAACTGCCAATCAATAATAGTCTAGTGACTAAAAAACTTGAACATTTGACTGATTTTGTTGAGTATTTGGCCATCGATCTTAGTTAGCGGTCTTTAATTTGTCACTTTTTTGAAGACACCCATAGATATCTATACTATCCTAACAAGATTCTTGGAGGGCTGTAGGCAAGATATATATAGCCGATCGTTATATTGACCCAATACATTCTTTGTATAGCAGGGAACAGTGGCAAAAGCTTTTCTCTGTCTCAGATTCATCCTCAACATAAGTTCTAACCAACTCCTTCTTTGTTGTAAATAACCACTCCAGATGGCTACTTTTATTAATCAATAATATATGAAGATTTGATGAAGTAGGCTCATAACTATTGCATATTTATAATTAATAATGCAATTATTGATAAAGTCTCAGTAAAAATACTTTTTGTACTCATAACATGGGTAACTCAGTGAAAAAAGCAGCTCCCTTTTGTCTTTGACCATGGGATAGAGAAGCCAGTGCGCCCTTGCGGGTTTCCCGACAGTCACGCAACTGCCGTGGTGTTATAGTTCACGAGCGTCAGGGTAACACCTGCGAAATAAAGATATGTCTTATGTGACTATATTTTTATGAACTATATGAATATTTACTCATTAACAGGACTTACGCAGAAGCACTATATCTAAATAAGGGCGTTAATAATAGTTATGCGCAAGCAAACGGCCGTTCGCCCCTAAAGATTGTGTATGATTTGATATTCTGCGTAAGTCCTGATTAAGTTAAGTAGATATCATAGCTGAAAAGTCTCTCCCTATTAAAAAGCGTTTCAGTCCCCTCCTAAAATTAAATGAGAAGCTAGAAGTCGGGGATGTTTTACCTAAACTTTTAGCGTTCAGAAAGCTGTTTGCGGAGCATTCTGGTACGGAAAATACCGATCGCTAGTTAAAAGTTTCCTCTTGCTATTACCAAAATCAAGACATCTTAGCCGATTAAACTTTAGTAATATTGAGAGAATTATTCACCAACTTGTTCCTTGCTATAGCTCTAAAAATACTAGCCTTGAAAGTTATAGCACGATTGAAAAAAAAATTTATTAATTTCAAAAATACATTAGGAGGTACACAATTAATGAAAAATTCTCAGGATCGAGGATATACATATACTAATATGTTAAGAAAAATTGTTGAAGTAACTTTACAATCAAGTATGGCGATCGCTGTGACGGCAGCACCAAGTATAGCTATGGGTTTGAGTTTTACACCAGTAGGTACTTATGCTACAGGGGTATTTGATGATAGTGCATCAAGAATAACAGCCTTCGATCCAAATAGTGAAAGGCTTTTTGTTGTTAACGACAATACAGTGGCACTAGATGTTTTGGATATCAGTAACCCCAACACTCCAAACCTGGATTTTAGTATAGATTTAGGTGAATTTGGCAATTTTGGTGGTGTTAATAGTGTTGCTTATAGTAACGATATATTTGCGGTTGCTGTTGAAAATGAAACGATCGCAAATCCAGGAGAAGTTTTATTCTTTGATTCTAAGGGCGCTCTAATAAATCAAATAACAGTGGGTGCTTTACCCGATATGCTTACTTTTACACCAGATGGCAGTAAACTATTGGTGGCCAATGAAGCCGAGCCAGAAGGCTATGAAGAAGGAGATATAGATCCAGAAGGCTCTGTTAGTATTATAGATATGTCTAATGGCGTAGGAAATCTTACCCAGAATAATGTGACTTTTGCAGGTTTTCAGGCTTTTAACGATCGAGTAGATGAACTACGAGCAGAAGGTGTGAGAATATTTGGTCCTGGTTCAACAGTAGCCCAAGATTTGGAACCGGAGGCGATCGCTATTTCTGAAGATGGAAAAACAGCTTGGGTAACATTACAGGAAAATAATGCTATAGGTATACTCGATATAGAAACAGCTACATTTACAGATATTGTTGCTCTTGGTTTTAAAGATCATAGCTTACCTGGTAATGGAATAGATGGTAGCGATCGAGACAACCAAATTAATATTGATAATTATCCTGTATTTGGAATTTACCAACCAGATGAAATTGCTAGCTATACAGTAGGGGAAAAAACTTACTTAGTGACAGCGAATGAAGGTGATAGTCGTGACTATGACGGGTTGAACGAAGAAACAGAAGTAGCAGATGAGGTACTAGACCCAAATGCTTTCCCAAATGCTGACATACTCCAGCAAGATGAAACTATAGGGCGTTTAGAAATTACAAATACCCTTGGTGATACAGATGGTGATGGTGACTTTGATGAGCTATATGCTTTTGGCGGTCGCTCTTTTTCTATTTGGGATGAAGCAGGAGGTTTAATTTTTGACAGTGGGGATGATTTTGAACAAATAACTGCTAAATTACTTCCTGAATTCTTCAACTCCAATAACGATGAAAATAACTCCTTTGATAATCGGAGTGATAATAAAGGTCCTGAACCTGAAGGTGTTGCTATTGGTCAGGTAGACAATCGCACTTTAGCCTTCATTGGTTTAGAAAGGATTGGTGGCTTTATGACCTACGATGTTAGTAATCCATTAGCTCCTAAGTTTATTAACTATACGAATAATCGTGACTTCTTTGGAGACCCCGAAGCTGCTACTGCAGGCGATCTAGGGCCAGAGGGGTTAACATTTATTAGTGCAGAGGATAGTCCCAATGGTACAGCTTTGTTAGTATTAGCTAATGAAGTTAGTGGTACAACTACTATTTATGAAATTAATTCTGTACCTGAACCAGGTACAATTTTTGGTTTATTTGTATTCGGAGCAGCAGGAAACTTATTGTTGAAGCGTAAGAGTCAGACTACTTAAGAAAATGCTGCTTTATTTTGATATTTGGATAATCTATCCTCGCTCTGTAGGGGCGAATGGCATTCGCCCTTGCTTGCTATATGTAGGGTTTGCGCTCATAAAGCTTTTTGGTAGGGTTAGGAGACAGGAGATAGGAGACAGGAGAAAGGAGGCAGGAGACAGGAGACAGGAGACAGGAGACAGGAGACAGGAGACAGGAGATAACCCACCCCTAACCCCTCCCAGGAGGGGAAGACAGGAGAAATTGGAATGAGCGAGGAAGTAGGATTCATTAATGAATAATGGATAATGAATAATGGATAATTATCTCGGGTTTTAACCGTTACGGAATTGAAGATCGCCAAATCTGATTTTTTCACAGGAGTCGATGGTCGGCAAGCGAAAAGACCCGAAGAGTGCAGACCCGCTCCACGCTCCGCCATCCCACCCAACGGGGAAGCTACGCAACGACCGCTTTTTTCTCCTTAAAAAGAGAGGATTTTTACCTGGTGGTAATTAATTATCAATTATCAATTATCAATTATCCATTGGTAAGAATTGTCCCAAGATTGTTCTACCCAACTATGCGCCTAAAATACTAACTTTTTGAGCATGAAGAGCTGAAAACCAGGTACTTTTTTCGAGCCAAAAAAGGCACTTGTCTTTATATGTCAATGCTTCCCCAGAGCGATCGGTAAGCCATAAGTAGAGTCCCTGGGTAAGTCCTGTTAGAGAATAGGGAGGTGTTGCATAGAATGCGCATTGAAATTATAGCTTTAGAAAAAGAGGAAGTACTAAAGATGGGTTTCCTTTTCTGCAAACATTCATTTTGCCCTTCAGCAACGCCAGGAAAAAGGTAGAAGAATGCTTCCATCTCTCCTACTCCCCTATTCCCCATCTCCCCTATTCCCCATCTCCCCATCTCCGCTACTTCCCCACAGTTAAAGATTATTAAAATTAGTTGGACCTTTATAGCCGGAATATTTTGCTAAATCCTCTAAAGAAACTGTACCTTCGTAAGAATTACCATTAATTTTCCAAGTCGGATATGCGGTAACATTAGCTGCGATACATGAGCTTTGTTGAGGATTTGTGCCTTTAGGATCGCACTCAATATAATTAAGTTTATTAACAGCTTCTTGACCAAACAACTGCTTTTGGTCTTTACAGTGACCGCACCAATAAGCGCCATACATTTTTGCACCTACTTCTGTCAGATGTTCTGCTAAAGCAATTTTTGCTGGAGTCGAAGTGGTTGTAACTCCATAAATATCTGATTTGTCAGCAACAGGACTATGAATTGGAGCATAAACCGCAAATGTTCCGACAAGAGTAATCATGCCAACAATAATAGCGGTAAAGATTAATTGCCCAATATCTTCCCAATTACGACCGATTAATGCTAAGACAAATAAAGCTACAGAACAAATAGCCGAACCGATGCAATAAAAACACAGGGATTTAATCTCAAATGCCATGATGTACATCAAATAGCTACTGAAGATCGTCATGGATACGCCACCCACAAACATTAATAACCAACTCCAGTTTTCTAGTTTTGAGCGTAACTCCTTCTGAGAATCTGGGTTAATTACCCAAGGACCGATCGCCATTGTTCCCATGCCAGCATAAGCTATAAAGCCAAATAGAGCTAGGGGTAAGCCAAAAATCATAGCATAAGGACTTTCAAGTACTTTATCACAACCACCCACAGGACAAGTCACGACTCCTCCCATGAATTTTTCTATAGCGAGATAGGCTGTAATTACTGCTCCTACTGTTGAAATACCAGCAATAATAAAACGTGAATTAGTATGAATCCAGGGTTTAGAGCGTTTACTACGCATTTATGCCTCCTTGTTTAATACAGTTTTTTTTCATGTTATTGACTTTCCGGTCAACTGGACAGTCAAATATAAAGTTTCATAGTAAATAATTTTATCTGACTTTTCAAAATGTGCTTATGGCCTTAACGAAGTCTGCAAGTCAGAAGTCTGCAAGTCAGCAAGTGTACCCACCCGCGGGCCCAGACCGTGGAGAACCCACCCCTAACCCCTCCCAGGAGGGGAAGTAGGGAATTTGAGCAACTCTCCAAAAATATTGCGCCTTAAAAGGCGGGGTTATGTTATTTTGATCGGGACTTACGCAAATCGACTTTTAAACCACCATCTGTAGGGGCGAATGGCATTCGCGTTCCGCCAAGCTCCGAAGGGCGCCCTCCCCATAAGTAGAGTCTCTGCGTAAGTCCTGTTGATAAGAAAGTTGAGACAAACTCTATATAGCTATAAGCATTCAGCTATCAGCTAGAGTCATATAGAATCCGGTTGAATACTTATTATATGAGATGGGGGGATGGGGAGATGGGGGGATG
>JAXHSW010000148.1:0-23871 GCA_034190295.1 Cyanobacteriota bacterium
TGGGGAGATGGGGAGATGGGGAGATGGGGAGATGGGGAGATGGGGAGATGGGGAGATGGGGGATTTAATATTGAAGTGTGGATAGAATTATAAACATATACTGTATAACCGGATTCTATATGACAAATCAAAAAGTAGATAAAAAAGCTGAAACTCCCGCCTGTTGCCTGTTGCCTTTCGGAGCTGTTGCCTAAAAGCGGTAAGATTTTTATAGACAAATAAAATAGGATTGCTATAGGATTGAATAAAAGGAAAATTAATTCATTGGGCGTTGGTAATTTGAGGTATGATATCAAGTCCCGATCGGAGCGCAAACTAACTCCGTTCCATTTATGTGACAAAAAAACTTTCTCCTTCTATTCTTCTTTCTTCTTCTTTCTTCCCCTCCACCGGAGGGGTTAGGGGTGGGTTCTCCACGGTCGGAGCCCGCGGGTGGGTTGACTCAGTCCTCAGTCCTTCCCCTCCTGGTCGGGGCCTGCGGGTGGGTTGACTCCTAAATAATTAAGATTAATATCATACACGCGCTTTACCAACGCCATTCATTGTTTCTCCACGGCGAGTGAGAGGATTTTCACCTTAATTATTCGGTAATTGATATTCTGGAAAGTTCTATTTTTTAAATTTAGATACAATTTAAAGATACAGATAGGAAGTTTTCAAAATGCCTAGTTTAACAGTAAAAGATTTAGAAAAGCTACAAGTACAACATCCTGATTATAGGATGGAATTAGTAAGTGGAGAAATTATTTTTATGAGTCCTTCAGGGTTAGAATCTGAAGAAGTAGCAATAGAAATTGCTGCTCAACTTCGTAATTGGGTACGTCCCCGTAAGTTGGGCAGAGTATCTGGTTCTAGTGGTGGTTTTCGTTTGCCTAACGAAGATGGGGATGTTCGCGCACCCGATGTTTCTTTTATCTTAGCTGAACGTCTACCTCGCACAACAGAAGATTACGCGGAGTTAGTTCCTGATTTAATGTTTGAAGTTAAATCTAAAACGGATAGTTTAACTAAATTACGTCAGAAGATACAGGAGTTTTTGGAATTGGGAACTAAAATTGGGGTGTTAGTCGATCCGAGAACTCGCACGATGGAAGTGTATCGCCTCGATGCCGATCGCATTGTCCTGAAGGATGGGGATGTGGTGCAAGTACCAGAATTACTTCCTGGGTGGGAATTGCCTGTTGTTGAGGTGTGGGCACCTGAGTTTGATTAGCAAGACTTCAGTTCAGGGAGCAATTCAAATAGCGGTTTCAGCAATTATTGATATTTGAGAAATGTCTATTTAGCATATTTTAGCTCCATATCGAACTTTCTAACCAGGATAAGAGCGTACTTTTTCTATTGGTATTTGACTGAGCAATGCTTTTTCAATGTCGTAGGGAAACGGAGGAGAAACAGGTCGATAGTCTATCGGTTTCCGAGGTTTATGGAGTACAATTGCGTTGACGAAAACACAAGCTTCGTCATAGGGATTGATACCAGCATGGGGGATTTTTGGTGGTACTTTAACAACAAAAGAATCTTCTTCGCTCAAAGGAAGATATTGATATTTCCCTTCGGACAAAATAACCCAAATCAACTTACCACGAACGACTTGAACGTAGTCTGATTGATTGCGATGAATATATAAATTTTCCTGAGTACCTGGTGGGTATGTCCCTACCACAGTTTCGTTACTATTCAGGCTAGAAGAGTAGGAAATTCTCTCCGGTACTGTTTCGTAACTCAGTTGTAAAATCTCTACACTCGGTATCTTTCCCATATTTTTGTTCCTATTCAATCAGTTTCAATTTCCAAATTTTTTGGTAGAAAAAATGTTTCAAAGTCAGTCTAGACAAGAGAATGACGTCGATGTCTTAAAAATGGCTAGAACCCGTGCTTATTCAGGATTTATACCTTTTTGAGGTCAAAACCTTTTCCCATCTATATTTGAGCCTATTTTCTGGCTTTATTTTGTGTAATATCATGTCCGGATAATTAGTGATGAAAAAAGTGAAGGCGATCGCTCAAACCCAATTACGAGCTTGAGCGATCGCCTTCCAATTCTCATTTTTACACGTAAGCACAGAAATAGTTGAGTGCAGATAATGATGAAATGCGTTAGCGACAGCATAACTTCAAATCTAGCTCATAAAGTTATATGACCAGTGATGGTACTTCAGACTTTTGGTCGAAAACACTCCACCATTAGCTCAATCAAATAGATCGAATAAGATCGCCGATCCTTTTGCTGCTGTATTCATGTCACCATCAATATAACCCAGCTTGTAGCCACCTCTATCTCTAATGTTACCGCTAGAATCTACATAACCCAGCTTGTAGCCACCTCTATCTCTAATGTTACCGCTAGAATCTACATAACCCAGCTTGTAGCCACCTCTATCTCTAACGTTAGCGCTAGAATCTACATAACCCAGCTTGTAGTCACCTCTATCTCTAACGTTATCGCTAGAATCTACATAACCCAGCTTGTAGCCACCTCTATCTCTAATTGCAGCATCCGCTAACGCAGGAACATGAAAAAATGTCAAACAAATAAGTAATGCGAAAGTTAATGAAACAAAAATTTTCTTCATGATTAATCCTTTAAAATGCTCAGAACAATGTTTTGTAATTCACAATAACTAAAGTATCATTGCTAAATAAACTAAATAATTACAAAATGTAAATGTTCCTTGATTCTAAACTTTTGATAGATAAATAATGGCCAAAAAATCAAGTCTTGCCCTTTTAAGGGGATAAAAAGCGGTCGCTCTTCAAAGCGAACCGTAGGGTGGGATGGCAAGGTTTCCCGCTCTTGCAGAGTCACTCCGAATGGCGCCATATTCAATCGACCAAGAGAAAATAAACTTCAGTATTTCAAGGTTCTGACTTTAGCTAGAGCTACTGATAACTGATAACTGATAACTAATAACTGAAATGACTATTACTTATACTTTTTTGGGTAAAGGTGGCACGGGTCGAACTACGATCGCATTTGCCACTGCAAAAAAATACGCTAGCCTTGGTAAACGAGTCTTATTTGTGGGACAAGAACCTGCTCCAGCATTATCTTTAATATTGGGTGCCAATATTGGCCCAGAACCTACAGAAATAGACTCCAATCTCAAAGCAGTCCAAATTCAAGCAGCAACTTTACTAGAAAGTGGTTGGGAAGAACTCAAAAAGCTAGAAAAGCAATACATCCGTACACCCTTCTTTAAAAATGTTTATGGTCAAGAACTCGGAGTATTACCAGGAGTAGAAGGAATCCTGACTATTAATACAATACGGGGATATAGTGCCAGTGGAGAATACGATCTAATTATTTACGATGGTGCCGGAGATCAAGAGACTCTAAGACTTTTGGGGTCTGCGGAAACTATGAGTTGGTATATTCGTCGCTTTCGTCAAGTCATTCTCGACTCAGACCTATACAAAGCTATTTCTCCATTTGTTCAACCTGTTAGTAGCGCTATTCTCAATGTTGATTGGACAGGCGATAACTTTTCTCAACCTACCCAACAAGCAGATGAAATCTTGAATAATGCCAAAGCGGCCATAGCAGATCCAAATCAAGTAGCAGCATTTTTGGTTACTACTAACGACAAAGCAGCGATCGCCACCGCACGCTATTTATGGGGGAGTGCGCAACAAGTAAATCTGACAGTAGGTGGGGTTATTCTCAATCAAGGAGACCTGACAATGGATATTGCTTCGGAATTTGCACCATTGCCATTAACAATAGTTCCTTATTCCTCAACTAAAGATTGGCAACCTTTAATGGATGCTCTGCCAGATTTTAGTCAAGCAGCTATGGCTCCTAAACCGATTATCATAGATATTCAAAAAAGTCAAGTAAGTTTATTTTTGCCTAGTTTTGATAAAAAGGAAATTGGGCTTACTCAATATGGACCTGAAGTGACAATTGAAGCTGGAGACCAGAGAAGAAATATTTTCCTTCCACCTCCTCTTAGTGGAAAACCTGTTACTGGTGCAAAATTCCAAGATGGTTATTTGATTATTTCTTTTTAGATATTAAAAGGAATAGGGAATTAGGGAAGGGGGAACAGGGAAAAAGATTGATTTTTGAGTTTGGTCAAAAGTTAATAGTAATTTTCAGATTAAAGGGAGTAGGGAAGAGGAAAAGAGAAGAAGGTTAGGGGGATTAGGTTTTTGTGACACATACATAATTTTAGCCTAGACACGCGACTACTGGAGCGATACGTCCAGAAAGTTCAAGAGTAGGGGCGGGTTCCGCGTTAAGTTAATGGTGTTATAAATTATCCGATCGACCCACCCCTGTCCCAGTTAAGTTAATGGTGTTATAAATTATCCGATCGACCCACCCCTGTCCCAGTTAAGTTAATGGTGTTATAAATTATCTGATAAACCCACCCCTGTTCCAATAATCTAATGCACAGTTTTATTTGTTTCAGTCTACTAAACCACTAAAATAAAAACTGCTGTAATTTTAAAAAAAGTAGGCTGAAAAACTGCTCACAAAACTTTTTGAAATTTAGTAGATAGATAATTTTTACTCATCACAATAATCTAACTAAAAATGACTAATCAAGAAACAAAAACAGAAGAAAAAAACACTGGTAAAGCCAGACAATTGTTAGGAATGAAGGGTGCAGCAAGCGGAGAAACTAACATTTGGAAAATCCGCTTGCAACTAATGAAACCCATAACCTGGATTCCTTTAATTTGGGGAGTAGTTTGCGGAGCTGCATCTTCAGGAAACTACGGTTGGAATCTAGAAAATGTACTACAATCTGCTACTTGTATGTTAATAACAGGACCTTTAATGGCGGGTTATACGCAAACTTTAAATGATTTTTATGACAAAGAAATAGACGCTATTAATGAACCTTATCGACCTATTCCTTCAGGTGCAATTTCTATTCCTCAAGTTGTGACTCAAATTCTAGTATTGTTATTATCAGGAGTCGGTATATCATATATTCTAGATTTGTGGGCAGGTCACGATTTTCCAATTATTACTATATTGTGTTTGTTCGGAGCATTTTTAGCTTATATTTATTCAGCACCTCCATTGAAGTTAAAACAAAATGGTTGGTTAGGAAATTATGCTTTAGGTTCTAGTTATATTGCTTTGCCTTGGTGGACTGGTCATGCTTTATTTGGAGAGTTAAATTTAACAATTGTAATTCTGACTTTGTTTTATAGTTTTGCTGGATTAGGAATTGCGGTAGTTAATGATTTTAAGAGTGTGGAAGGAGATGAAAAATTGGGTTTAAAATCATTACCAGTTATGTTTGGCGTTGGTACGGCAGCTTGGATTTGTGTATTAATGATTGATATTTTTCAAGCTGGAGTGGCAGCTTATTTAATTAGTATTCAAGAGAATTTGTATGCTGTAATTTTGCTATTGATGGTAATTCCTCAGATTACTTTTCAGGATATGTATTTTCTCAGAAATCCTCTAGAAAATGATGTGAAATATCAAGCAAGTGCCCAACCTTTTTTAGTATTGGGTATGTTAATTACTGGTTTAGCTCTAGGTCATGCAGGAGTTTAATTCAGTTATCAGTTATCAGTTATCAGTAAGGAAGAAGATTAACAATTTTCTTATGTTGAAGTTACAGCATATTTCATATTAGTAAGGTACACCAGTTGCGGGCATTTTGCCCGCACTAAAAACACTTTTATTTCCCCCCTACTCTTTAAGGAAATTCCATGTAACTACTCCCTCTTTTCTTGGTTTTCAACAGACAGAATAAACTAGATTTCATCCAATGACAAAAAAAACAAAAAAAGTCGATATTAGTAGTAAACGTCTAATTGGAATTGCCCCCAGTCGTTGGGTAGAATGGGTCATTTCAGTTATCAGTTATCAGTTTTTTATCCCCTTAAAAGAGTCAGCTTCAGACCAAATTTTTTGGTTACAGAAATTACCAATGTTACTGTTGAAGAAATTATTTCTTCAGACTTCCAGTGGGTAAGTCATTTCAGTTATCAGTTATCAGTTATCAGTTATCAGTACCTCTAGCTGTTTGCGCAGCATGACCTAGGAAAGTATTGAAATTGACCTAGGCGAATATTCTCTTTTTTTATCCCCTGAGAAGGGAAAGTTTCAGATCGAGGAGAAACAATGAATTAATTTCCCTTTTGCGTCAATCCTATCCGTTTTCACTCTCGAAGTAATTATTAATTATTAATTATTAATTATTAATTGTTGAACGCCTTTTGTTCCTATTCTTAAAGGTGGAGGAGAAGAAGCAACTGTGAGACAAGCATTGCAACTTTTACGAGAGGATGAACAACTTTTAGAATTAGAAAATTTACTAGCATTTTTTGCTACATTTGTATTAAAGAAGCGGTCAGCTCTCAGCAATCAGCAGTCAGCAAGATTATTTTTTAACGTGCGAGAAGGGGATACCCCTATCCTCCCTATGCGGGGTTGCAGGGGAAACCCAGAGCTGATAGCTGAATGCTAAAAGCTGATAGCTAATATAGTACAACAAATAATGAGGTGGGATATGGCAGTTTTACAAGAATCTCCTTGGTATCAACAAATCTTACAAGAAGGAGTAAAAATTGGCGAACAAAGAGGAATTAAAATTGGCGAACAAAGAGGCGAACAAAGAGGAATACTTTCTGGAATAGAAATAGCATTAGAATTGAAATTTGCTGAATCAGGAAAAGAGATATTTTCAGAGATTAATGCTATTGAAAATATTCAGGTTTTAGAAACAATTCTCGCCTCTATCAAAACTGTGGAAACTATCGAACAATTACGGCAAATTTATCAGTCAGATTCTTAAATAGTATGTTCTGAAAAAAAGTGTAAATAATGTACTCAGTCATTTTAGTTATTAGGGTGCATCTCAATACATGAATAAAGCCAAAAATTTACCGCTTTTAGGCAACAGCGGTGCGACCCCGCGTCGGCGTCAGACGCAAGGGAACGCGCACCAAGAGAGGCAACAGGGAATATATAGGAAAATAGTATTTTTGCACATAAGAGATGCACCTAGTTATTAGTTATCAGAGATTACTTTTAACTTTTAACTTTTAACTTTTAACTTTTAACTTGATTTTAGAGATGTCGGTCTACGACAATAATGTACTCAGTCATTTTAGTTATCAGTTGTCAGAGATTACTCAGGACTTACGCAGAGAATACACTTATGGTGAGGGTAAATACTATTAACCCCTACAGATGGTGCATTATTTGATATTTTGCGTAAGTCCTGTTACTTTTAACTTTTAACTTTTGACTTTTAACTTTTAACTGATGTGATGATAAAAACTAATACAATTGACAAAATTAATACTCAGATTGAGCCAGAAAAATCTGAAGAAAAGGTAGAAACCAAGAATTTATACCTGCGCCTATTTAACTATGGCTTACCATATAAGACACCATTTTTCTTAGGCATATTATTAACAATTATTGCCTCATTTATTACTTTCTTTGTTCCCCAAATTAATCGCTATGTTATTGATGTAATTATTCCTGAAAAACAATTCAATATGCTGCCTTGGGTAGCAGGACTTATCCTATTGATGAGTTTAGTAGGAGGTATATTATCTTTTTTGCAATTGTATGCGATAAAAATCTTTGGAGAAAACACAATTAAAAGCATTCGCATAGAACTATATCAACATCTTCAATTCTTATCCATTAGTTATTTTGAAAATCAACGTACTGGTGAATTAATATTACGACTGGGAAGAGATGTAGAAATAGTCGGGCAATTACTTAACTCTAATTTAATCGCAATTCTAATTGATAGTTTTGCTTTTATTGTCGTTTTTATTTATTTATTAATCAGTAATTGGCTTCTAGCAATAGCGATCGCTCTGACTTGGCCTTTGATAATTTATCTTTTACAGTTTACTCAGAAAAGACTCAAAACAATATTCCAAGATACGAATCGAGCAAGAGAGATAATTAGCAATCATTTACAAGACACTATATCGAATATTACCATCATTAAATCTTTTGGTAACGAGCAGTATGAAATTGACCGATTTAGTGAATATAGTCATAATTATATGGAGAAAAATCTCCAGGCAACTCGGTTTTTAGCTATATCTACACCAGTAATTAATACTCTGAATAAACTAGGTAATGTAATTGCATTAGTTTTTGCTTCTTGGGGAGTAATGGTTGGTAGTTTGACTATTGGAGAATTAACAGCTATTTTGAGTTATGTCACCCTCCTAAATAAACCAATTAGTCGGTTTAATGGGTTAATAGGTATGATGCAAAAAGCAACAGTATCAGCTCAAAATATTTTTTCAGTTCTAGATACTAAACTGGAAGTTACCGATAAGGAAAATGCGATTAATTTAACCTCTATTCAGGGTAATATCAAATTTGAAGAAGTAGGGTTTGGTTATCAAGATAGGGAGTTAGTTATTGAGGATTTCAACTTAGATATTAAACCAGGAATGTCAGTAGCTTTAGTCGGTTCTTCTGGTGCTGGAAAAAGTACAATTGCTAAAATAGCAGCACGTTTTTATGACCCGAAAAAGGGGCGAATTTTAATTGATGGACAGGACTTAAAAGATGTAAGTTTAAATTCATTACGATCGCATATTGGCATTGTTCCTCAAGAAACATTATTGCTCTACGGTACGGTACGAGATAATATTGTTTACGGTAAACTAGATGCGACAGATGAAGAAATTGAAGCAGCAGCAAAAGCGGCAAATGCTCATAACTTTATCATGGGTTTTCCTGATGGTTATAACTCTATTATTGGCGAGCAAGGAGTGAAATTATCAGGAGGACAGAGACAAAGAATAGCGATCGCTCGAGTGTTGCTAAAAAACCCTCAATTTGTCATTTTAGATGAAGCAACTTCAGCTTTAGATTCTGAGTCAGAAAAATTAATTCAAGAGTCTGTAAAGAATCTTTTTCAAGGACGTACTAGCTTGGTTATTGCTCATAGACTTTCAACTATTTGTGATGTAGATTTAATTGTAGTTCTGGAAAAAGGCAAGATTGTTGAAATGGGAAATCATGCAGAATTAATTGCTAAAGAGGGGAGATATGCTTATCTTTACGGACTACAATTATCTGAAAATAAATAAGCATTCAGCGGTCAGCTATCAGCTATCAGCTTTATTATTTTTAAAGGAGAAAAAAGCAATAGCTGAATACTTACTAAAATAATTCAGAGTTAAGGTTTTGGAAAGAGTGCAATTATATTAATACAGGACTTACGCAAATTGACTTTTAAACCACCATCTGTAGGGGTAAATAGTATTCTTTCTCTCCATAAGTAGAGTCTCTGGGTAAGTCCTTTCATTAATTGATAATTGATAATGGATAATTGATAATTACCTCGGGTTTTAACCGTTACGGAATTGAATATAAGGGCTAGGGTATTAATGGATAATGGATAATGGATAATGAAAAAATTCTCGCTCCTCTCTAACTCTCTAACTTTCTAACTCTTTAATTATCAATTATCAATTGTCAATTATCCATTCGTAAAGGGAGGCTTCAAGGCGTGAATTATTTAATTATTTAATTATTAATTATTCGGTAATAAGTAGAACATGGTAAATTTTGGGCGCTATGTATCAAATTGTAAATTAGCTCAAAAGTTTATATTCAATGGCTTTAGGATTTTTTTGATTAAATATGCAACCTAAGCATTCAGCTATTAGCAGTCAGCTCGAGCGCAATAAAAATGAATGAGCCAAGTATTTGCTAGTGCATTTTTGAACAAAGAACTGAAGCACAAGAACAACGCAGCTCTAATTGTCCACTAAAGGTAAATATTGCTAATAGCTGACCGCTGACCGCTGAATGCTGTTTGCGCAGCATTCCGGAGGAAATGCTTACTATGCAACGTCTTTTTTTTAGCCCGATCTACTTAGTAATGAAACTTGATATAATACCAATTTAAAAAAAGAATGTTATCAATAATTGGGTCAACTAAAATGCTGGAAGTCAGATTGATATTTGAGAAAAAGAAATTGCTTGACCCTAAAAAATGATATTGAAGCTATTCCTACTGGCTAATGTAGGGGCACAATTCGGCAGCTATGCTTTAGTAAATGGCCATTCGCCCCTACTGACTACTAGAAACAACCCTGTGTATTTCTAGCAAACATTTATAAAATTGGTATAAGAGAGTAAAGTGAAAGATAAAAAAATCAAAAATACAAAAGAAATATTATCAGAAACAGAGCAAGATATTATCAAAAAATCTCAATATTTAAAACCTAAAATTAGCAGAAATAATAACTTTCGCTCTGTATCAACAATGTTGAGTAAAAAATTTCAATCTCCCTTACAAGCACCAAAAGTTGATGACAAAAAAAAGCAGGAAAAAATAGATAATATCTCTCAAGATAGTAGTGGAAAAAACAGCAGAAAAAGCACAAAATTGGCTGTAGGGAAAATTGCCAGAAAAATTAATATAAAAAATATCAAAGAAATTTTAGGTAGTCGTAAATTTTGGTTAGGATTAGGTGGTGTCGGAATAGGTAGTATTATCATTTATGGTGGAATAACTTGGCTGAAATTAGAGCAAAGTTTACCAGATATTGCCGATATTTCTTCCTATAGTAGAGACGGCACTTTAACAATAAAAGCCGCCGATGGTAAAATCATCCAACAAACAGGACCCGCTACTAGAGAAAAAATAAAACTAGAAGATATTCCTACTCCCTTAGTTCAAGCTTTTATTGCTATTGAAGACAGACGCTTTTATCAACATAAAGGAGTTGATTTTCAGGGAATTATTCGAGCACTTATTTCCAACTTAATTGCCAGAGATGTTGTGCAAGGAGGTAGTAGTATCACACAACAGTTAGCGCGGATGGTCTTCCTAGATATGGAACAAACTATCTGGCGTAAACTCCGAGAAGCAATGCTAGCTTGGAAAATGGAGCGGGAGTTATCAAAAGAAGAAATTCTGGAGCTATATCTGAATATAGTCTATCTCGGTTCCGGTGCTTATGGAGTCACTGATGCTGCCTGGGTGTACTTTAGTAAACCAGTTTCAGGACTAACTTTAGCAGAAATGGCAACTTTAGCAGGTTTGCCACCAGCACCCAGTGAATATTCACCCTTAGTAAGTCCAGAAGCAGCTAAAAATCGTCGAAATCTGGTTTTGGGGGTAATGCAAGAAGCAGGTTTGATTTCTCAACAGAGAGCTGAAATAGCGATCGCTAAACCAATGGAAGTACAACCAAGTGCGCCGAAACGTTTGATAGTTGAAGCTCCCTATTTTGCCAACTATATTCAGAAAGAGTTACCGAAATATGTTTCTCAAGAAGTCATAGAAGCAGGTGGTTTGACCATAGAAACTACACTGGATCGCAAGTGGCAAGAAATAGGAGAACAGGTAATTCAAGATGCTGTTGATATTGATGGTGCTCGCCAAAGATTCGATCAAGCAGCATTAGTCGCTATTGAAACTACCACCGGAGAAGTTAAAGCGTTGGTAGGAGGTCGAGATTTTGCCGAGAGCGAATTTAATCGTGCTATTCAAGCACAACGTCAACCAGGTTCAACTTTTAAAAGTTTTGTTTATGCCGCCGCAGTTGCTGCTGGTTTTCCTCCCACTGATGGTTATCGAGATGTACCATTTACAGTAGATGGTTATAAGCCAAAAAATTATGGTAAAAAGTATGCAGGGTGGCGATCGATGATTGATTCTTTGGCTTATTCTGTGAATGTAGTAGCAGTACAGGTATTGATGGATGTGGGGTTTGAACCTGTGATGGAGTTAGCTGAGGATATGGGAATTAAATCTGAAGTCAAAGCTACATATTCTATGGCATTGGGTACTTGGGAAGTTAATTTATTAGAGTTAACAAATGCTTATGCTACTTTAGCAGGAGAGGGTAAATTTATCGGTGCTCACGGAATTAAAAGAATAATTAATCAAAATGGTCAAGTTGTTTATGAAGCTTATGCTGAACCAAAGCAGGTGTTAGACAAGGATAGTGCTAGAATTGTCACCTGGATGTTAGAAAATGTAGTTAAATATGGTAGTGGTTCCAATGCTTATTTATACGACCGACCTGTAGCTGGCAAAACTGGTACAACTGAAGATGCACGAGATTTGTGGTTTATTGGTTATATTCCACAAGTGGCAACAGGAATATGGTTAGGGAATGATGACAACAAACCAACCTGGGGTGTCAGTAGTACAGCAGCTTTTAATTGGCGACAGTTTATGAAAGAGATAGTTGAGGATATACCTGTTAAAGATTTTCCAGACAGACCCAGTTTTTACGACCGCGAACCTACTATTGAAGCTAAACCTGTGGAACCAAAATGGATTAGATATGGTAAAATTGGGCCGGATGGTAGGGATGTGAATGAGAAGAAAAATAATAGAAATTATTAGACCTGCTTGATAAAAGCGTAAGAGTTTTTTCTTCTGTAGTAGCGATCGCCTTTGTCAAAAAAAATTTAGCTAAAATTACTTTGTGAGCGGTAAAAACACAATTAAGTGAACATTTTGAAAAGGTAAGTGAGCAGAAAAGTGAACAAAAAAGTGAGCGATCGGATTGGGATTATTGTGGAATTATAGAGATGTAGGAGATAAAACTAACTTAGTATCAATATGAAGATTCGTTCAATAATTGATAATGGATAATTGATAATTACCTCTCCCTAAAACGGATAGGATTGAATAAAAGGAAAAAATTTATTTTTTTCCCCTTGAAAGGGGAGGCTTTAAACCTAAATTATTTAATTATTTATTTAATTATTTATTTAATTATTAATTCTTCGGTAAAAGTGCTATTTTCGATTTCATTAATTGGAGGGGTATGTTATTGATAAACCCCTCAATAATTAACTGTCAGAACTGTCAATTTTCCCATTCCGTATCTATTTCCTACTTCTAATTACTCTAATCTTGCAGCATAAAATATCAGCCTTTCCCCCTCTACCAATATCGGCCATAAATAATTATTTAAAACTGGAAAATTAAGATTATTAGCATCATCAACTTTCTCTAAACTCCCAAATATATACTTCATCTGCTATTTGTAGAGAATTTAATTTATCTAAAATTTGCTCGTCTTTAAACGTAACTATTGTTGTTTATGTAGACGCTTTTACTCCCTTACTTATATCAAATCGGTTTAATTAGGCATAACAATATTGTCCATCGAATTTGAGATCAAATCCTCATCACAATAAAAATTATCTTTCTTCACCTTGATTATTAAAATCAACTCTTTCGTAAAGGTCGCTAAACCCTATTTCAAAATCTAAAGTAGTTAACTTTAACATTGACTCTTCAGATTCATAATATGTAACTTCCCATTTATCCTCAGAAGTTTTAGCATACTGTTCGATATAAAATTGATAGTGGAATAGGCATCTTGCCCGTCGATCAATCAAAATATACTCTTTAAACTTAGGAATTGACCGATAAAATTTAAACTTATCCCCTCGGTCATAATTTGCTGTTGATTTTGATAATACTTCAACAATTATTAAGGGGTTAGTAACTGTATTTGTACGACCTTGATGATAGATTGGTTTATCTTCAATTATCATAATATCAGGGTAAGTATATAAATTATAATCGGGTATCCATAAACGAACATCACCGATAAATACACGATAATTTTTGCCTTTTAAAGCAAACTTTAAGTAAGCACAAAAATTACTGGCAATTTCGTTATGATTAGTAGTTCCACCTGTCATTGATATTATTTCTCCATCTAAATATTCATGTTTATATTCAGCATTTTCCTCTAATAATAAATATTCTTCTGGAGTATATACTTTCTTGTGTGTCTGAATTTGTATATTTTTTTCCAAGAGTATTGTTATTTGCCATTGGTAAAGCGCGTGTATGATATTAATCTTAATTATTTAGGAGTCAACCCACCCCTAACCCCTCCGAGGAGGAAAGAAAGAAAAAGAAAGAGCAGTAGAGGGAGAAAGTTTGTTGTTTGGGTTCTTATCTGGACAAGATATCATACCTCTTTTCACCAACACCTGTTATTTAATAAATATTAGGGATTGAAGTAAAATAAAATGACTAAAAACACTAAAACTACTAAATTATATGTTTGATTGTATCATAGTTGGCTCCGGACCCGCAGGAGCAAGTGCCGCATATCATCTAGCAAAAAACGGACGTTCTGTATTAGTCTTAGAAAAAGAATCTTTACCTCGATATAAACCCTGTGGAGGTGGAGTTTCTCCCATTGTTCAACAGTGGTTTGATTTTGATTTTACACCAGCTATTTCTCTGAAAATAAACTCCATTCGTTATACTTGGAAAAAAGGCGATTTAGTAGAAGTTAACCTAAAAAATCAAGAACCTATTTGGATGGTACGTCGAGAAGTTTTTGATTATTTTATTGTTCAGCAAGGGCAAAAACAGGGAGCAGAAATTAGAGATAAAACTAAAGTTATCGGCATAGAATTTAAGAACAATAATTGGCAAGTTAATACCAATAATCAATCATTTACTTCTCGCTATTTAATTGCTGCTGATGGAGCTAAAGGTTCCATGGCAAAATGGTTGGGTTTTAACAATCGTAAACGCTTTGCTGGTGGTGCAATGGAAATAGAAGTACCAATTGAAAATCAACAAATTGATAGTGCTTATTTTGAATTTGGAATGTTAAATAATGGCTATGTTTGGAACTTTCCCAAAGCTGATGGATACTCAATAGGAGTAGGTACATTTTGGCGAAAACACGGTCAAAATTTTGGAGCTTTATTAACAGAATATGCCACTCTGTTTGAAGTCGATATTCAAAATGTTCAGAAATTTGGTCATCCTTTATGTTTGTGGAATGGCAATCAAAAATTACATACACAAAATGCTGTTTTAACAGGAGAAGCAGCTTGTATTGTTGACCCTTTTACTGCTGAAGGAATTCGTCCTTCTATATTTACAGGTATTAAAGCAGCTACAGCAATTAATAATTCCCTAAACGGCGATTTATTTGCTTTAGAAAAATACAGTCAAATAATTAATCAAGAATGGGGTAAAGATATGGTTTGGGCACAACGTTTAGCCCAAGGATTTTCTCACTTTTCACATATTGGTTATCAAGTAGGTGTGAAACGACCTCGCGCTACTACTATTATGACTAAAATTTTGTCTGGAGAATTGCGTTATTCGGACGTAGTAGGTTCTGCTTTACGAAGACTTTGGCAAAGATAAAAATGGTGCATCTCAATGCATGAATAAAGCCAAAAATTTATCGCTTTTAGGCAACAGGGAATATATAGGAAAATAGTATTTTTGCACATAAGAGATGCACCCGATAAAAATTTATGGTGTTGCTGAATAAATGTATAATTTCACAGGAGTCAAATGTTAATTATTCTTATGTTAATTTCTTCCTCACTCCCCTACTCCCCTACTCCAGAAAATGTAGAAAAATTTTTGAGAAATGGTATTATATCCCTCGATTTTAGCTGATAGCTGATAGCTGATAGCTGATAGCTAATTAATAAATTAAATCATCTTTAATTAAAGCTTTAAACTTAGGATTTGAGCGAATTTTAAAAAAATTAGCATCAGCTTCTGCCATCTCTCGATATGGTTGACCAGCACCTAAATTAATTGCTTGTTCTAAATTTTCAATAGCTAAATATGGCTTATCCTGTAAAGCATAACAACGAGCTTTATTATAGTAAGCTAAACAATAATCTGACTGAATTTTTATGGCTTGGTCAAAACAAGCGATCGCCTCAACCCAATCTCCTAAATTAGATAAAGCTTGACCTAAATTATTCCAAGCTTTCTGATAATCTACTTTAATACTTATTGCTTTCTCATAACTAATAATTTCTCCTTGAGTATCCCCCAAATAAAAGAAAGTTTTTCCTTTAAAATTCCAAGCTATATAATGATTAGGCTTAAGTTTAATGACTTGTTCAAAAGAATTCAAAGCTTCCTGATACCTTCCTAATTCAAATAATGCCTTCCCTTGATTAAACCAAGCTTGGTATAAACTTGGTTTTATTTTTATTGCTTGTTGATAATTTTTAATTGCTTCTCGATAACGTCCTAAACCACTCCAAGTATTTCCAGCATTGTACCAGGCTTGATATAGATCCGGTTTGATTTTTGTTGCTCTCTCAAAAGATTTTATAGCATCCCGATATTGTTCTAAATTATTGAGTAAATTCCCTCGGTTATACCAAACTAAATGAGCATTTGGTTGAATCTCTATCGCACGATTAAAGTTATTTAAAGCTGACTGGAATCTACCTATTAATTTCAAAGAATTACCTCGATTATTCCAGGCTTCATAGTAATCTGGTTTAATTTTTATTGCCCGGTCGAAAGCACTAATAGCCTGTTGATGTTTTCCCAATTTACTAAAATTTACTCCCACATTGTACCAGCCTTGATAATCATTTGGGGAGATTTTTATTCGTTCATCCATTTCATTTTTCAAGGAAGAAGAAATAAATAGGGTTTGCTGAAAAAGTATGCTAGGGGTAGGAGTCAACCCACCCCTGACCCCTCCACCGGAGGGGAAGGACCGAGTCAGTCCTCAGGAGTAATGGGAATGAGCGAGCAGGTAGTCGGATATATTTAGGGTTTGCCCATGGAAAGCTTTTGCTAGGGGTCATTTCAGTTATCAGTTATCAGTTATCAGTTATCAGTTATCAGTACCGACAACTATTGCCTCTGGCTTGAAATACTGAACTGAATATTTTTTCATCCCCTTAAAAGGGGAGGTTTTGGACCTCATTTTTTGGTAAGAGTCAGTCCTCAGTCCTCAGGAGAAACGGGTATTTAGAGGAGGTAGAATTCAACAATTAATAATTAATAATTAATAATTAATAATTATATTACCTCTTCTTTTCAAGAAGAGGATTGATTCAAAGGAAAAGTTTTTTCTTTTTTCCCCTTAAAAGGGGAGGCTTTCAACCACAATTTATCGGTAAGAATTGTCCCTCAATTTTTCTGTCCTTGATTTACCCAAAATGCTAACTTTTTGAATGTTTTAGACTAAAACAAGCGCACTTTTTGGGAATTTCAGAAGGATAAAACCTTGATCTGTCAATGCTTTGATATTTGATCGGCAAGCCCTATTTATCCCTTTATTTTTTTGCCGTAGTGAGCCTTTAATCCTAACTTTTTGGTGGCTCAAGCAAAAATTGCACTTTTTTTCGTTCTAAAAAGGCTAAAACATTTATCTGTAAATGCTTTTATATTAGATCGGTAAGCCCTAAATAGCTTTTGAGCGTAATAATTTACTAAGGTTAGCTGATGACCTTTTTATTAATAACTTTTAATTCTCCTTGGAGACTAATTCTTCCTTCCAAAATAATGAGTTAATAGCTGACTGCTGACTGCTTACTTTAATAGTATCAATTATTTCAAATCTAATAATCCACTGGTTTTTAGCTTGGGATTAAAGCGAATATTTTCTTCTAAACCTCTAGATTTTAATATTTCTAAAATATTAGCTTCAACTCGCCTAGATATATTTTTTAAGAGTTTTTCTTTAGCAACTTCATCAATTAATGGATCGTGATATTCTATTACTTCTGCTTCTGTCATTTCTTGTTTAGCATCTATTGGTTGATTCCACTTTGCTTCTGCAGCATCATTACCTATAGGTAAAGAGCCATTTTCATTAATCCAAGCAGTTTTTATACCTTCTAATATAGTACGATTCGGACGTTCAATAGTTTGTACTTTTAGCCAATAGCAACTATGAGGTTGACGGACTAAGTGTTGTTTCATACTCTGATATATATCACGAGAATAACCTACAAATAGTAATTTTTTCTCCCGGTCAAAAATTCCATAAACACCTATTTTTCCTTGTAAAGAAATTGGTAATTTTCCTTGAGAATCAATATAAGGTAAATATTCTAATTTTGACAGTTCTGGGATTTGCATTTGAGTATTAGTCATTGTTTTAAATTTTCCTGTTCAGGTGTAGTTTTAATGTAAGCATTCAGCGGTCAGCTATCAGCATTCAGCATTCAGCATTCAGCGGTCAGCTATCAGCTATCAGCTATCAGCTATGAGTTATTAGCTCATTATCGCACCGAAGGAGGAATTAGTCTCCAAGAAGTGAAATTATGTTTGCTTCCGCATTCCGCACCGAAAGAAAAAGGCGATCTGACAACTTTAGTAAGTTATTACGTTCATGCATCTGATAGTTGACTGCTAATAGCTGTTTGCTTACGTTTTAATTAATTCGCAATTTCTAAAAGTCGATTAATCTCTAGTGACTTTATAGATGGCACAGAGACGACTTGGTTTAAATATTTTAGCTTTAAACATAAAGTTAGGCGGAACGTTAATGATAATATAATCATTGGATTCGTGATACTGCTCAAATTCTTTTGCCATTCCTTTAGGTGTTTCCTTACTGTAGGGAATTGGTTGAAATATTAATTCAGTAAATTCTAATTTTTGACATGGTAATTGTGCCGTTATTTGTTGAATAAAATTTTCACTTGTTAATAAATTAAACAACATTTGTTCAGCATTTTGTTCTAAAGTAAAGCTACTTTCAAAGTTTTCAATAATTTTTAGACCCACTTTTTTTCCTTTTCCATATTTATCAAAATTGGGCTATGGCTGTTAAAATAGTATTGCTTGTTGCTATCAAACAGGAAATAGCCTTTACTTCATATTACATAAGCATTCAGCGGTCAGCGGTCAGCGGTCAGCTATTCCGTTTGTCATGCTACGCAAACAGCAATATTTACCTTGAGTGGACAATTTAAGCTCGTTGTTCTTGTGCTTTAATTCTTTGTTCAAAAATGCAGCAGAAGTTAAGCAAATACTTGCTTCATTCATTAAAAAGCTGTTTGCGCAGCAGTCCGCAGGAAATGCTTACCATATTACTATTTGTTTGATTTAACTCAACTACTTTCCTAGAAATATAAAGATTTATTAAAATGCGTTTTTTGATTTAATAATTTATGATATAATGCTGAGACAAAAAAAAATGTATTATTTACTATTAAGCTATTAAACTTAACATATTCAATGGGGATATCGATTTATGGAAGATACAGAAACATCATCAACAGTTTCAAATAATTCCCAAAGTCAGCCTCATTGGCTACAAATAGCAGAATATACTGCTTTAGGGGCTTCAATTGTTGGTTCAGGTTTCGCATTGGCATTGGAAAAAATTGCGTTTGTTGCACCCCCAATAACATTAGCATTAGTATTAAATTCAATTAATAGAAAAAGATTTGAAGAAAAAATACAAACACATATTAACAATGAGGTAGAAGAACTAAAAATAGATATTGATTCAGTCGATCGGTATCCAGAGAAAATACAAGAAAAAATTACTGAATTAACTCCAGAATCTCCCATAAATTTTTCTCAAAATCAATCAGATTTTGAATTTAATACAATTACCAAAGAAGACTGGGACACAATAAATACTAAATTTTCAGATATTGATGAAGAATTACAATCATTAAAAGATTTAACTACAGATTTAAACCAGCGTTTAGTCAAAAATTTACCGTCCATAAATGATGTTTCTATGTCTAATGAAATCGAGCAAATACAAGCACAAGTAGATAGGTTACAAGACTTAAATAAAGATATAGTTAGGCCATATTTTGTTCGTCTAATTCGTGCAGTCAAAGAACTACAGAAAGCAATAAAGTCTTAGTTATTAGAAGGCGCGCAAAATTACATACATAATTGTAAATCCAAACTTATTTTTCTTGCTTTATAACTTTTCCTCAATCATCTAGTGCAGGATGGCGGAAATAACTGACCAGTCAAAAAATCCTCAAACAATTACAAATCAAAAATGATTGACTTTTAACTTTTAACTTTTAACTTTTAACTTTTAACTTCCGCTTTGGAGTGTGGCTAGTATTATAAATGCCACTTCTATGAAACAACTGTTTTGTTAATAAGTTATACTATTGTAACTGAGAAATAAACTTTCACTAATGACTATCTTTCAGACTTTCTTG
The DNA here is from genome assembly GCA_034190295.1 of Cyanobacteriota bacterium. Taxonomy (GTDB): domain Bacteria; phylum Cyanobacteriota; class Cyanobacteriia; order Cyanobacteriales; family Microcoleaceae; genus Okeania. The sequence goes on from JAXHSW010000148.1 coordinate 19,898, forward strand.
AAATTTCTATTAATAAGTTTAGCAACTATCTACACTTCTGCTTTTGTGTTGCTAAGATTACTGCAAAACCGATTGATATTTGAACCTGCATCATTGGTATTAGAAACTCCTGCTACTTTTAATCTTCCATATCAAGAAGTTTGGTTATCAATTCCCAATTCTAATAAACAGACAGAAAAAATATCTGGTTGGTGGATTCCTCAAACTAAGGGAAATTCTAGAGTTATTCTCTTTCTACAGGGTGCTAAAGGTAACATGGCATATCAGAAAAATAGTTACAATCTCGAGCGAGTTGCTAAACTATATCAGTTGGGATTTTCGGTATTTATGATAGACTATCGGGGGTACGGTAACAGTCAAGGACGGTTTCCCACAGAAGCTAGCGTTTATGAAGATGCATTGATAGCTTGGAATTATTTGACTCAAGAAAAAAATTTTACACCAGAAGAAATTTTTGTTTATGGATACTCTCTCGGAGGAGCGATCGCTGCTAATCTTTGCCTTCAACAACCACAAGCAGCAGGATTAATTGCTGAAGGTTGTTTTACTTCCATGAAAGACATGGCTAAATACAGACACAGACGTCGAATCCAGATATTTCCCCTCAACTTACTGGTCTCCCAAAAATTTGACTTGATTAACAAAGTAAAATTATTGGAAATACCCATTTTATTTATTCATGGAATGGAAGATGAAATCGTACCTGCAGTAATGAGTCAAAGATTATTTGCAGCAGCAGCAGAACCGAAAAAATTACTCTTAATACCAAATGCGGCACATGACAATCTTGCTCAAGTAGATAGCGATCGCTACATAGCAACTATCAAAGAATTTTTTGATTGGATTGTCAAGGATTATTCTAGTGTTAGTCAAGAATTTATTCATTAGAAAAGAGGCAACAGGCAACAGGCAACAGGCAACAGGCAACAGGCAACAGGCAACAGGCAACAGGGAGAAATAATTGATAATTTTTGTGCGAGAGTGGAATGGGCATCTTGCCCGTTCCCACCCCACCTACAACCTACAACCTACAACCTTCAAATACTATGAATAAACAAAATCCTACCCCTAACATTCCCCCCTATACCTGGAATCGTCCCATTGGTCTTGATTGGGAAAACCCTTACACTGTGCGCTATAGCAGTAATCTTGATGATGGCCCCTGGCACGGAATGCCTCTTGGTGGTTTCGGTGCAGGAGCGATCGGTCGCTCCCCACGAGGGGATTTTAACCTCTGGCATCTCGATGGTGGCGAACACATTTATCAAAATTTACCCGCTTGTCAATTTAGCATTTTTGAAGAAACAAAAGGCGACAAACAAACTTATGCTCTATGTACCGAACCTCCAACTGATGACAGTCTCTCAACTTGGCAGTGGTATCCGAAACAAAAAGCAGGGTTACATACTGGCACTTATCATGCTCTTTATCCCCGCAGTTGGTTTGTCTATGAAAATGTATTTACCGCACAATTAAGCTGCGAACAATTTTCCCCAATTTGGGCAGGTAATTATCAAGAAACCAGTTACCCCGTTGCCATCTTTGAATGGGTCGCTCACAACCCCACCGATGAACCCATCACTCTCAGCATTATGCTCACTTGGCAAAATACCATCGGTTGGTTTACCAATTCTGTGAAAACACCACAAATTCAAGTTAGAGATGATGGTAGTCCAGTTTATGAATACAAACCACGGTGGGGAGAAAGTACAGACAACTTTAATTTATTAGTAGAAGATTTCCATCGTATCGGTTGCACAATGACACAGTTAAGTATTGCTGATGACCCCGCAGAAGGAGAAGGTCAAATGGCGATCGGAACTTTTACCAATGCTGCTGTGGAAGTTAATTATCATACACGCTGGAATCCTGCGAGCAATGGAGAGGAAGTCTGGCGATACTTTGCAATGGATGGCACACTCATAGATGAATACAATGAACTACCTGCAACAGAGGGAGAACAAATTGGGGTTGCTATGTCTGTTCGTTGTACTCTCAGACCGGGGAAAACTCGGAAAATCCCTTTTTTCTTAGCTTGGGATTTACCTTTAACTGAATTTAGCGCTGGAGTTTCATATTATCGCCGTTATACAGATTTTTATGGTCGCAATGGGAAAAACGCTTGGTCGATAATTCGTACTGCGATGAAACACTATCAAACTTGGCGCGAGAATATTGAGAATTGGCAAAACCCTATTTTGCAACGGGAAGATTTGCCTGGTTGGTTTAAGATGGCTTTGTTTAACGAACTTTACGACCTCAGCAGTGGGGGTACTCTCTGGAGTGCTGCTGACGATCGCGATCCTAAAGGTCAGTTTGCTGTACTGGAATGTTTGGATTATCGTTGGTATGAGAGTTTGGATGTGAGGTTGTATGGTTCTTTTGCTCTGTTAATGTTGTGGCCGGATTTGGAAAAATCAGTGTTGCTTGCTTTTGCAAGGGCAATTTCAACTGCGGATGATACACCGAGAATTATTGGTTACAACCAAGCATCGGCAGTCAGAAAAAAAGCTGGAGCAACTCCCCATGATTTGGGCGCACCAAATGAGCATCCTTGGGAAAAGACTAATTATACCAGTTATCAAGACTGCAATCAATGGAAGGATTTATCTAGTGATTTTGTGTTGCAGGTTTATCGGGATTTTCTGTTGACTGGTGCAGATGATTATGAGTTTCTCTGGGAATGTTGGTCTGCTGTGGTGGAGACATTAGCATATCTTAAGGCTTTTGACAAGGATGATGATGGTATTCCTGAAAATGAGGGAGCGCCGGACCAAACTTTTGATGATTGGCAGTTGCGGGGGGTGAGTGCTTATTGTGGTGGGTTATGGTTAGCTGCTTTGTCAGGGGCGATCGCTATTGGGAAAGTGTTAATTGAGCATCCGAGGGAAATTCCTTATTATCCGCCTAAAGGTTTTCAGTCTGAGGTGGATAATAATTCTGTGGATGCTATTAATAATCAAATTTCTGTTTATCAAAGTTGGTTGGAAAAAGGATTAGTTGTTTATCAAGAAAAGTTATGGAATGGGGAATTTTATCGTTTGGATAGTGAGAGTAATTCGGAAGTGGTTATGGCAGATCAATTATGCGGTCAATTTTATGCTAGATTATTAAATCTACCGGATATTGTGCCTGGTGAATGTGCTTTATCTGCTTTGAATACTGTCTATAATTCTTGTTTTAAAAAGTTTCATAATGGCAAGTTTGGAGCAGTTAATGGAGTATTGTCTGATGGTTCTCCAGAAAATCCTGATGCTAGCCATCCATTAGAAGTTTGGACGGGAATTAATTTTGGTTTAGCTGCTTTTATGGTGCAAATGGGAATGAAGGATAAAGCTTTGGAAATAACTGAAGCGGTGGTGCGACAAATTTATGAAAATGGTTTACAATTCCGTACTCCAGAAGCTATTACTGCTGACGGAACTTTTCGAGCTAGTCATTATCTCAGAGCAATGGCAATTTGGGCGATAGGTTTTGAAATCAGGAGTCAGGAGTCAAAATTTTAAATTCAAAAGTCAAAATTCAAAAGTCAAAAGTAAGAATTTAGGAGTTAGGAGGTATTTTAAATTCAAAAGTCAATAGTTTGGAAATTCAAAAGTCAAAATTACAAAGTTAAAAGTGAGAATTTAGGAGTTAGGAGGTATTTTAAATTCAAAAGTCAAAAGTCAAAAGTCAAAAGTGAGAATTTAGGAGTTAGGAGGTATTTTAAATTCAAAATTCAAAAGTCAAAAGTCAAAAGTGAGAATTTAGGAGTTATATCATGTCCGGATAATTAGTGATGAAAAAACTTATCCTCTTGCTTAAACAGTAAATATTTCTATAATCCCTGCCTCCCCTACTCCCCTACTCCCCTACTCCCCCACTCCCGGTCCTCCCTGAGCTATCCGTGTATCCGTGCCATAATCCGTGTGAGCCACTCCCCCACTCCCGGTCCTCCCTGAGCTATCCGTGTATCCGTGCCATAATCCGTGTGA
>JAXHSW010000149.1:0-23617 GCA_034190295.1 Cyanobacteriota bacterium
CACCTCCCACACCTCCCACACCTCCCACACCTCCCACACCTCCCACACCTCCCACACCTCCCACACCTCCCACACCTCCCACACCTCCCACCCTGACCACACTAATTCCAATGCGTAAATATGCAACGCCTACAATATAGGTAGTATTAGGAAGGTAAGTTAAACTTTTTGGAAATAAAAATCAATAGAGCTACTACCTCTGTTGACATACTTTTTCAGAAAATTCACTATACATAATTGTTGTGTAGCTTTCTCATCAAGTTGTTGTGCTTCTATTTCTAAATTTTCTTGGGTGAGGCGATCGCTATATTTTGTAGTCTGTTGTGCAATTGCCTTTGAATGTATATGTATTTTCTCTGTTACTATAAATGGACACAAAATCAGAAAAAATCCACTACCGATAATTAATCTAAAATATTTCCAATTTTTCATTTTATATTCTCTGGGTGAATTTATTTTATATCCATAAACTCATTATAACTTCAACATTCTCTATCTATAAACTGGTAATTTCTCTGAAAAGCTACTTTCAAAAATTAATAATTAATAATTAATAATTAATAATTACCTCTCCTTGAAAGCGGATAGGATTGACTAATCATGAAAATTTTTTCTTCTCTTCGTCGATTGGATATGGTTAGGAAACCCATCTATCCCACCCAACGGGTGCGCTGCGAATATCGACCGCTTGTTTCTCCTTTAAAGGAGAGGCTTTAAACCTTAATTATTCGGTGAATTTATACAATTACTATATTTAAGTCCCAACTCTTGACTACTAAGTCTAAATTATAACTAATTGCCACAGATAATATAACTCTAAATTTATTCTAAGGGATATAATTTTTTTTCGATAAATCATATCAAATAATATAAAAAATCAATATTGATAATTGATATATCATATATTAACTTAAAACCTATTATTGAACGATTTATCCCACAGGAAGTATTTCAATTTTAATCTGAACTCCCGTTTCCTTAACATTAGGAATATATTCAATAGTCAGCTTAGGAATACAACTCAAACGATCGTCCTGTAGCACCCCCGCACCGTTTAATGTTAAAGCATCAAGACAAGCCCCTGCTAAATTATCTAGATCGGAATTAGTACGATGTTTACCACAAAAACTGATAGAAATAGCTGCTCTTTTAATTGGTAAATTTACTTCAAAATTAAGCTCAGAAACTTGACGGTAAATTTCTACTTCTGCCTGATTTCTCCAAGCACGATATCGAGGTGGCAAATAAGTACCATTAGTAGTAACTCGTGGGCGTGCTTTTGGAACTACTTTCCCAGGAAGGTAAAAATTAATAATTGTGGGATTTTCAGATTCTGAAGCATCTGGAACAGAGGTCGGAAAATTTTCAGTATTGTTCAATAACGGAATCATTTGATTAACTTCTGTATCCACATCTTCTTCAAAATTATCTTTTGACTCAAAGGAAATAAGTGGCATCTGGGGTATATTCTCCATGGTAGACAAATCTACTTTTCTATAAGCATCTAATTGTGTCCGGAAACTAGGCCAACTTTTACCTATTTGCAGATAAGTGTCAGCACAACTTTCTGAGAAATTGCAATTCTTTTTGAGCCAAGATTGCCATTCAGTGGGAGAGAATAAAGCTTGAATTTCTAGCAATAATTGCCCTAAAGAATAAGCAAATGCCATAGCATTCATCGGGTCCTCTTGGCATTGTTTATGTTTAAAATTAATCTCTGCTATTAAGTCTTGCCAATTAATTAACATTTGATATTAGATATTAGGTGAAAAAGTTGACTATATAGTGTTTCTCAGGCTAATAGGGAACAATTAATAATTAATAATTAATAATTAATAATTACCTCGAGAGTGAAAACGGATAGGATTGACTAATCATGAATTTTTTTTCTTTTTTCTGCTTTAAAGGAGAGGCTTTAAACCTTGATTATTCGGTAAAAGGGTTTTAGGATTGAAAAATGTCCGCGCCCAATTCTTCTAGTGCTATATTTTCAGGACTTACGCACCAAGCGCCATATCTAGTAGGGGCGAATGGCATTGGCGTTCCGCCAAGCTCCGAATGGCGCCCTCTACAGATAGCGTATTGTCTAAGAATTTGCGTAAGTCCTGATTTTATAGCAGTCGAAGCAAAGGTGTTTGACAGGTCAAAAGCTTAAAACTCAGACAAAGTAATACTTTTCCTTCTTCCTTCTTTCTTCTGCTATACATTTTTTTATGAGCATAAAATTTAGGGGCAAACAGTTGCTCGCCCCCTTCTCAAATTAATTAATTGTTATGGCTATAATTATTAGATAAATGCGATTAATTTATCAAAATAATTGGGTCTAAAATCCCGCATTGGCGAAATATTTTTGGAGGGTTGCTCACACATCCCCGTGACAAAAATAACTTCTGTACCTCCCTCCCCCTTTCTAACTTCTACACGACTTACACAGAGACTCTACTTATGGCGAGAAAGAATACTATTTACGCCTACAGATAGTGGTTTAAAAGTTAATTTGCGTAAGTCCTGTTCTAATATCATGTCCGGTTGAATAGTTACACTTTGGAGGAAGGAAGGCAAAAGGCAAAAGGGAAAGAAAAGTTCAAAGGGAGAAGGTTTTTTGATTCCTGATTATCCGGACATGATATAACTTCTGACTTGCAGACTTGCTGACTTGCTGACTTCATTTCACCCCCTTTCTAACTTCTGACTTGCAGACTTGCAGACTTGCAGACTTCATTAACGGCGTCGTCTAGAACCAAAACCACCACCACCACGACGAGAGGGAGATAACCCACCACTACCAAAACTACGACGTTGTTGGCGAGGTTTTGCTTCATTGGAACGACGCAAGTCACTAGCACTAGCACCGCTTCCCGTGGAACGATTTAGGTTTTGCTGCTGTCTGCGAGTGTTGTTACTTCTAGTCGAATTAGTTACACCTGTAGAACGCAATGTTTGACGGTTTCTCACGGATGCTGGTGGAGCTTGATAACGTTCTTGATATCGGTTAACAGCTTGGTTATAGCTATTGCCATACCCACCATAACCAGTCATTATTCCACCTGGTTGATAAACTGGCGGTACATAATATTGAGGTCTGAACAACATATTACTAATTGCTCCACCAACTACCTGACCTGCTATTGCTCCGGCAAAAGGTGTCCAGAAGTTAGACTCTCGACGTACAATTACTGTTTCTTGTCTACCTGTTTGGGGATCGGTTTGGGTTTCAGTTACGTTGTGTACATATTCAATTTTAAAGTCTGGTTTGATGTGTAAACTAGCTTGGTTGCCATTAACTTCAACATAATTAGTTTTGCCTTCCTGAATTTCTTCCTCAGTCAAACTTGCCATTTGCAAATCTGTCGTACTATACATCGGTGGTGTTCCTGACGGAGTATTCAGCAACATTAAGGTATATTCACCGTTGGCATCATTATAGGTTGCCTGTTGTACGGGATATTGTCCCTGAGTTACTTGATTTCGATTTTGTCTAATAGGGTTAGAGGAAATATTGGCATTTGAGTTTTGAGATGAAGTCGTGTTGGAACTGCCACAAGCAACTGTTGTCCAACACAATGTTAAACACATAAACAATACCGTCAATTTACGCAACATATTTTACGATCGCTCCTAAATAATCTAATTTTGAGTAAGTGTTATAGCAGGGAACAGTAGGAAAAGGATTTCTCTGTCTTAGGGTTCATCAGCAGTCTATGTCCTAAGCAACTCATTCTTTGCTATACTTATTATTCTACCTTGATTTTACTTTTGAGAGGAGAATAAACCGAACTATCCTAAGTTTTGCCGAGAAATTGTGGTCTAAAGTTTCCCCTTTTAAAGAGATAAAAAAAGAGAATATTCGCCTAGGTCAAGTCTCCTTATTGCAGAGGTACTGATAACTGATAACTGATAACTGATAACTGAAATAACCTACAGGGGAATCAATTCTGAAAAATTGAGTAATAGTTGTTCATTGTCTAACTCATCCCCTAAACGTGCTGGAGAAAAATGTATTTGAATACCTCGCAGTTTTTCTTGATAATGCAGATTAATTAAGGCTTTTAATGCTAAAGTCATTGCATCAATGCTAGCAAGATCGGCTTCAATATCTGGCACTTCTCCCTCAAAAGCAACTGTTATCATTACTACTAAGTTACCAGTAGGTGATAAAGTTAGGGGTTGGTCATCTGGTTCATAATCTTCATTGTCCCCAGAGCTTAGGTAACGAGATGCTGAGTCTGTAAAGAGTTCGTCAAAGAAATCTCCTGCTTCTCCTTCATCCCAAATCACATCTCCCTCATTAGCAGCAGACTGCCAATAGGTATCATATTGTAGGAGACTCTGACAGACTTCAACCAGTCTTTCTCCTGCTACTTCCAAGTTACCTTCTGATACAACTATCTCCCTCACCGCTCGATTCAAAACACCCAATAAAGGCGTTACCTCTGAACCCGCTAAGTGAACAAATAAACGAGAGACAACAAATCGAGTTTTACCTGTAAATTTCTTGAAATTATCTTGCCAAGAACTCATAGTTTACCTTCAAAAAAATCAAAAGTCAAAAGTAATAAAGATTAATTATATCATGTTTGAATAATCAGTTATACGAATTTGATAAATATTTGCTACAAATAAATAGGTGATTTTTTCGGAGTCAGAAGTCAGTCCTCAGGAGTCCTATGGGAATGGCTTAAACACCAATTTTTAGGTATAATATTCTCTTTTTTGTCAAAAAGACATCTCCTGCACTTGTCTTTTAATCGCGCTTATTATTCGTAACATTATTTTTTCATGCATGGTATGATGATGAAAATTTAGCGGTCAGTAGCTAATAATATCTATTTCTGCATTAGTTGCTATCTCTAGCTATTTCTATGAATTCGGAGAAAAATAATTTCAACCCAAGGTACCAAATTATAGCATCGCTACAGAGAAGGATTTACTAGAGAGTGGAAAGTTATTAATTGTTGAACTAGCTAATCATAATAATCTATATAGCGCTACAAGTTGAGGTTATGACATCCCTAAATCCACCAAACCCGCTCACAGCTTACTGTTGCCTCTCTTGGTCAGCATTCCCTTGCGTCTGACACCGACGCGGGGTCTGACCGCTGTTGCCTGTTGCCTGTTACCTGTTGCCTAACGCGTAGCGCTATAACAGTATAATTATTGACTATTTTTTTTGAAACCTATCAAAATTAGTACGCTTTAACTATATAAATACAGATGCCAAAAACAATGAGATTGGTTATGATATTAGTGAATATTAAACTAATCAAAATCATATAATTTCCTAATACTACCGAATAAATAGTTATGAAATCTGATGTCAACAGTTTGCGCACCTACCAAAAACAGTTAGTTGATTTACAAAATGAAAATGCTATTCTTCGAGAACGTCTATATCAGTTGGAGCAAATATTAGATATTTTACCTGAAAGCTTGATTTGTCAAGATTTGAAGAACCAGGAAATCTTTTATAGTAATCGTGCTTTTCAACAACAAAACCGTGAAAATCAAACTAAAATTTTAGAAGTAAGCAGGATAACAAAGGATAGAAATCCTGTAGAAAAAACTACCCAAATCAAACTAAATGACAATACAGAAGAACGCTATTTAGCCATCCATCAAACTCCTCTGCGTAATAGTCAAGGAAAAATTAGTTATTTAGTAACATTTTCTCAAGATATCGCTGAGTTGAAACAGCTTCAACAGTCACAACAGTTATTAGACTCAATTATCAATAGCTTACCTCAAATGATTTTTTGGAAAGACCGTAACAGGGTTTTTTTAGGGTGCAACCGTTACGCTGCTCAAATTTGTGGTTTTTCATCACCTACAGAAATTATTGGTAAAACTGACTACGATCTGCCTCCGACAAAAGAAGAATCTGATTGGTATCGGGAGTGCGATTTAAGAATTATGGAGACTAATACTCCAGAGTTGAATATTATAGAAACCCAACATCGTCCAGATGGTAGTCAAGCTTGGATCGAGACGAACAAAATACCACTCCACGACCAAGAAGGAAATGTGACAGGTATAGTAGTATCCATTGAAGATATCACTGAGAAAAAGCAAACAGAAGTACAACTACAAGAAGTTACGGATCGTTGGCAACGTCTTGCTGCTAGCACCCCTGGACTTTTTTACCAATATTGTCAATCTCCTACAGACCCCACAGGAAAATTTACCTTCCTGAGCGACGGTTGTTACGATATCTACGAACTCGATCCTGAAGCTGCACTTGATGATAATAGTATCTTGTGGGAATTAATTCACCCTGAAGACCTCCCTACCGTTCAGCAGTCTGTAACTCAGGCATTCAAACTTGAAACAGTATGGCAAACAGAATATAGAATTACCACTCCTTCTGGCAAACTAAAGTGGCTACAAGCAACTGCAACGCCATGCAAACAAAATGATGGAAATGTCTATTGGGATGGCATTATTCTTGACACTACCGAACTAAAGAAAACAGAAGTTGCCTTGCGTCAGAGCAAAGAAAAATTAAGATATTTTTTTGAAAAGTCTCCTCTCGCTACAATGGAGTGGGATGCTGATTTTCGTGTTATTGACTGGAATCATACTGCAGAAAAAATCTTTGGTTATAGCAAAGTAGAAGTAGTTGGCAAGTCGATCTCAGAATTTGATTTTGTTCCTCCCTCAGCGCAAGATGATGTAGATAGAGTAATTCAACAGTTACTTGCAGGAACAGGAGGAACATTCAGTATTAATGAAAACACTACTAAAACAGGAAAAATTATTATTTGTGAGTGGCACAATTTTGCGTTTTATGATGATGCTCATCAGCTAATTAGCGTTTTCACTATGGGGCATGATGTCACAGAACGCCAAAAAATTCAATCTGAATTAATCGAACAACGACAATTACTCAGGACTATTGTAGATACTTTGCCTCAAGCTATTTTCTGGAAAGACTGCAATAGTATTTACAAAGGTTGTAATAGTACATTTATGAGAGAAAGAAATCACCAATATTGTGCAGAAATTGTTGGTAATACAGACTATAATTTTGCCTTGAGTGAGGATGAGGCCAGATTAGAACAACAGAGCGATCGAGAAATTATGTTTTCTGGCAAACCACAAATGCACTTAGTTGAGCAAAGACAACTACCAAATGGCGAGGAAGTTTGGCTAGATACTTGCAAAGTTCCTTTAGTTGATGAAAATGGTAGAATATTCGGTATTCTCGGTACTTATGCAGATATCACTGAACGCAAGCGAGTAGAAGAACAACTCAAACGGCAAATGGTGGCAATTGAAGCAGCAATTGATGGGATTGCCATTTTAGCGGATGGAGAGCATTACTCATACATAAATCATGCTCATCTACAGATTCTCGGGTACGATAACGCAGAAGAGTTACTAGGAAAAAGTTGGCAAATTATATATGAACCGGGAGAAATAAAACGCCTAGAACAAGAAGTTTTTCCGATAGTTGCTAAACAAGGTTTTTGGCAAGGAGAGTGTTTAGCAACACGAAAAGATGGTACAAAGTTTGAGCAGGAAATTGCTTTAACTATGACAGGGGTGGGACTTGTTTGTATCTGCCGAAATATTAGCGATCGCAAGCAAGCAGAAGCAAAAATCAAAGAGAGTTACAACTTATTAAATGGAGTAATTAATAGTACGACAGATTTAATTTTTGCCAAAAATTTACAAGGAGAATTTCTGTTAGTTAACTCTGCTTTTGCTGATAGTTTTAACAAATCAGTTAAGGATATTCTGGGCAAGGATGATACAGCTATATTGCCTCTTGAAGTTGTACGAGAAGTCAGAGATAACGACCGCCAAACTATTAATAGTGGCATTTCAAAAGATTATGAGGAAGTTGTACCCATACAAGGCCAACTCAGAACTTTCCTCACGACAAAAACACCTTTTCAAGATGCTGAAGGTAATATTATTGGTATTGTAGGTATGACAAGAGATATTACTGAACTCAAGCGTAGCGAACAACAGTTACGAGAAAAGGCTCAACGAGAACAACTTTTTAACCAAATTATCAGTCAGATACGCCAGTCCCTGGATATTGAAACTATTCTAAATACTACTCTCAATAGAATTCGGGAGTTGATGCAAACAGATCGATGTCTTTTTTTCTGGTATTGCACTGATGCAGAAGAACCTTATTGGTACTCTAGTAATGTATCTCAAATTCCAGGTTTGCCCGATATACCACAGAAATACCCAGCTTCAATATTAGGTTCGATTAATCAGAAAGCTTTGCATTTAGAAGTTATCAAAGTAGTTGATAGTAACTTAGAACCAGATAGAACTTTTCAAGCATTACTCACATCAACAAAAATTCAATCTTTTCTGTCTGTTCCCTTTCAAAAAACATCAGGTCAAATTGGAGCATTAGTATGTAATAATCACACTGAGGTACGCCACTGGAGTGATACAGAAATTAGTTTACTACAAGCTGTAGTGGAACAGTTAGATATTGCCTTGACTCAAGCAGAACTTTATAATCAAAGTCGCAGCAAAACAAAAGAATTAGAAACTACTCTCAAGAAACTGAAGCGGACTCAAGCTCAGATGATTCAAAATGAAAAGATGTCTAGTTTGGGTCAACTTGTCGCAGGAGTAGCTCACGAAATTAATAATCCCGTCAGTTTTATTTATGGCAATCTTTCTCATGCTAAGGAATATACTGAAGACTTATTCAATTTGATCGATCTATATCAAACCCATTATCCTAACCCACATCCTGAAATTCAGGAAGAAATAGAAGCTATGGAATTAGAATTTTTGCAGGAAGATTTACCAAAACTTCTTAACTCAATGAAGGTAGGAGCTAATCGTATTGAAAATATTGTCAAATCTTTGAGAAATTTTTCACGCCTTGATGAATCTGAGCATAAAAAAGCTAACCTCCATGAAGGAATTGATAGTACTCTTACTATTTTATACAATCGTATTAATAGGCGACATAATCTTCCTGCAATTGAGATAGTTAAAAATTATGGTAATATTCCAGAAGTGGAATGTTATCCAGGACAGCTCAATCAGGTATTTATTCATATTATTGGAAATGCCATTGATGCTATTGAAGAAAAAGATGCAAAGCGGACTACCGAACAAATTAAATTAGAGCCAAGCTTAATTGAAATTTCCACTAAAGTTGTTGGTAAATTTGTACAAATTTGTATTCGGGATAATGGACCTGGTATTCCACCAGAAGTTAAAGAACATCTTTTCGATCCTTTCTTTACTACTAAGGATGTTGGTAAAGGTACTGGACTAGGATTGTCTATTAGCTATGAAATTGTAGTTGAGAAACATGGCGGCAGCCTAAAATGTAACTCTAATCCTGGTAAAAATACAGAGTTTGCGATCAAAATTCCGATGAAGCTTATACCGTTTCACTAAAGTCAAAAGTCAAAAATTAGAAGTCAAAAGTTAAAACTCAAAAGTGATATTTTAAGTACTTAAAACCTCTAATCTACAGTAATTTCAGCCCATTATCATTTCCCTTATGGGTTTAATACCCCACCGTCACCCGCGGTGCTCAAAATTGTTTGGGGTGAGTAGACGTGGAGCGACAGGTCGTTGACTATCCATAAGCAATTTTTCCTTCTGCCTTCTGCCTTCTGCCTTCTGCCTTCTGTCTTCTGCCTTCAGCTCCCGCTGCCTTCTGCCTTCTTCAAGAAGATGGTATTAAACGTTTTCTCATAGATTCTGCACGTCTTTTCGCAGTATCATTTTTGGGGTCACATTTTAGTGCTGACTCATAAGCTTCTAAAGCTTGAGCAGTCAATTTTTTCTTCTCATAAGCATGGCCTAAATTATTGTAAACAGTTACATAATTAGGGTCTATTTTTAATGCTTCTTTATATTGCCTAATAGCAATATCGTATTGCTCTTTAGCAAAGTAGGAAAAACCAAGAGCATTATAAACTTTAGCAAAACTTTCTGAATTTTCTGAGTCTTTTAATTTCAGAGCTTTTTGTAACAATTCAATTGCTTGAGAATGCAATTTTTTTTCTAAAAATATACTGCCAAGCTGATAATATTCATCTATTGTTCCCTGTTCTTTTGTCAGTTTACTTTTCAAATCAGAAAGCTGAATTTCAGTTTTCCTTGTCTTAGCAATCTGACGAATGACAAATATACCTGCCACAGACAATAATATTAGTAGTATTAATAAGTATAAAACTGGTAGAGTGCTATCCATAATTAATATTAATTTTTATAAGTAATAAGGCTAGTGCCGCTATGCGGAAGTTAAAAGTCAGTAGGGGCGAATGGCATTCCCCCGTACAAAGCATTCGCCCGTACAAAAGTCAATCATTTTTGATTTGTAATTATTTTAGGATTTTGTAACCGATCGGTTATTTCCGCCATCCTGCACTAGATGTGAAATTTTATCAAAATAATTGGGTCGCGCAACCCCACCTTTTAAGGCGATCGGGTTTTTGGAGCTTTTCTCAAATTCCCTACTTCCCCTCCTGGGAGGGGTTAGGGGTGGGTACACTTGCAGACTTGCAGACTTGCAGACTTGCTGAGTTCGTTAAAGCACTAGGCAAATAGGGCGCGCACATTTATAAATATTTAAAGTTAGTCAGGGATTACTTCTGACTTGCAGACTTGCAGACTTGCAGACTTGCGCGTAGCGCTATAGGAGTGGAGTAAAAAGTAGGAAGTAGCTACCATAAAAATTCCCGGTTTCCAACTCCCGCTCATCTTCTAGTTGATATTATTCTTTAGCTTGACCTGCTAATTCAACTACTTTAGCAAAAGTTTCAGGATCTAAAACTGCTAATTGGGCTAACATCTTACGGTTAATGGCAATATTAGTTTTTTTCATATTACCTATCAGTTGACTATAACTCATGCCCTGTTGACGAGCTGCCGCATTTATCCGAGTAATCCATAAACGACGGAAGTCCCGTTTGCGTTTACGGCGATCGCGATAAGCATTGCGTAACGCCTGCATAACTCGCTGATTAGCAACTTTAAATAGTTTAGACTGTCTACCTCTAAATCCTTTAGCTAGTTTAAGAACTTTGTTACGGCGTTTACGCGCAACATTACCTCTTTTGACCCTGGTCATAAATTTTCCCCTAAAATTTTACAAATATGGAAGCATTAAACGTACATTTTCGTCATTAGTCTCATGGACAAGAGCCATTTTAGACAGACGACCCTTACGAGTGGAGCTTTTATGTTGCAACAGATGACTCTTAAAAGCTTTACGACGCATGATTTTTCCACTGCCTGTGACTTTAAAGCGTCTAGCTGCTGCCTTGCGAGTTTTTAGTTTTGGCATGAATTTGCAGTAATTTTACACACAATGTTTTACTATAACACAAAAGTTTGTTAAAATAAAGGGCTTACTTTGATTTTTGATATGATGATATCAAATTCAGTTGGCTTTTGAGTCAATATGGGGCAAACAGACGTTTGCCTCTACTGGACCGACACACCTAATTTTGTGCATTAGGGAGTAGGGGAGTAGGGGAGTGGGGGAGTAGGGGAGAAAGATTGCTGTTGGATTTATCCTAACGGATAAGCTCCGAAGATCCTCCCGATACCCAACCTATACTTATTCCACCATTTAAGGTGTGTCAGTCTACTATGATATTTAATCATACCATTGGTATAGGATTTGATATAACAAAAGGTAGAGGGCAGAAGGATGAGATGAAATTTGGACTTTAAGTTTGACGTAACTGTTACCTTATGATAGAAAAAATCGGGCTAGAGTACTTCGCACCTTATTTAGTTTGCGAAGTTGTTCAATGGTAATCACGCTCAGAGTAATGATACTAAATGTTTAGTCTTCCTAGCAAAATTGAGGCAATTTTATACCTCAAGGGACAACCCCTCTCCATTTCTGAAATTGCTGAGATTGCCAAATGCGATCGTGGCCAAGTCAAAGATGCTTTAATCGAATTAATGTCTGAATATGCTCACCGACATACTGCTTTAGAAGTTGTAGAAACAGAAAAAGGCTACAGTCTTCAACTCAAAGCAACTTTTGCTGAGTTGATAGAATCTTTGATTCAACCAGAGTTGGGAGTAGGTGCTTTGAGGACTTTAGCAGCGATCGCTCTCAAAGGAGGTATTAGTCAATCAGAATTAGTAGATATTCGTGGTTCGGGAATTTATCAGCACGTCCCAGAACTTGTTGCCTTGGGGTTTATTCGTAAACGTCGTCAAAAGGAATCTCGTTCTTATTGGTTACAAGTCACAGATAAATTTCATCAATATTTTCAACTAGATCGACTTCCCCAACAATTATCACTTGACCTTCATGCTTTATCTAATGATGAAGAGGAATAAAATTCGGGGTGGGGGAGTAGGGGAGTGGGGGAGTAGGGGAGTGGGGGAGTAGGGGAGCTTAAGGCTATGTTTTTTAGAATTGGGTGTGGGGAGGGTGGGAAGTGTGGGAAGTGTGGGAGGATAGTTCTGTCGTTTTTCGTATAAAAAAGCACATCAGCGTAGAATTTTTATACTAAATAAAAGCGATCGCGGAGCGCGGAACGGAGTTCTATCGCTCACCCCGAGTGTTCAAAACTTATCCTTGTAAGGAGTAAGGAGTAGGGGAGTGTATGTTTTTAAGAAACCTGCTAAAAATAGGGATTAGTATAATTAATATTTACCCGCCTGAATATTTTAAATGTAATTTAACTAGATTAATGCTTAAAAAAGAATTAAGAAGCTCGCTGTTGAAAAAACGTCAGTCTATGTCAGAGAAAGAATGGAGGGAAAAGAGCGATCGCCTATGCCATCACTTACAAAATTATTCCCTATTTCAAAAAGCTCAAACTGTTTTAGCCTACTTTAGCTTTCGTCAAGAAGTAGACCTGAGTTTATTATTTACAAATAATCGAGAAAATTCAACAGTTTCTAATAAAAATTGGGGATTTCCACGGTGTGTGAAAAAAACTCTATCTTGGCATATTTGGCAACCAGAAAATTATTTACAAAAAGGCACTTATGGTATCTTAGAACCAGAATCAAATGCACCATTATTACATTCATCAGAAGTAGATTTAATTTTAATTCCTGCTGTTGCTTGCGATGTAAATGGTTATCGTTTAGGCTATGGTAGTGGTTTTTATGACCGGATGTTAAGTTCTGAAGAATGGGCATCAAAACCTACTATAGGAATTGTATTTGAATTTGCTTACTTACAACAATTACCAATAGATCCTTGGGATAGACCACTCAGTGCTGTTTGTACAGAAAATGGCATCATTTCAGTTATCAGTTAACAGTTATCAGTTATCAGTACCGACCACTAAAGTTGGAGGCTTTAAATACTGAATTGAATATTTTTTCATCCCCTTAAAAGGCTATCCCTTATAAAGAACTCCTGAAAAACTTGTGGTCAGCAGGGGAGCAGGGAGCAGGGTAGAAGAGAAGAAAGAATCATAGTAGATAGGAAAAACCACTTAAATTATCAAAAAAAATGTACTTTTTAATAGAATTTTTATCTGACAAAAACCTTTTAAAGACTTATACATAACTTGTCTACCAGTGTCAATTTTTATGTGAATAAAGATGTTTATAAAGCATAGCTTAAAAGGGGAAGATTTGGACCTCATTTTTTGGTAAAACAGATAATACAGCAGTTTCCGATGTATATAACAGACAATAGGCATCTCCAGAAAAGAGGGAACAGAAAACAGTGAAGATATTTCTAGGGAAATGGTACGGAAAATAATTTTGTGAGGAACTTATAGAACCCCTAACCGTATCTTCATAAATATCAAGTTTTTTTAGCCTTGAGACAGGAGACAGGAGAAAACCCACCCCTAACCCCTCCCAGGAGGGGAAGACAGGAGTTCATTAATTGATAATGGATAATGGATAATTACCTCTGGTTAAAACCGTTACGGAATTGAATATAAGGAATATTTTCTTTTTTTTCCCCTTAAAAGGGTCGGCTTCAAAGCGTGAATTATTTAACTATTAATTATTAATTATTTGGTAAGAGGGAAAAGGGAAGAGGGAACAGGGAAGATGTGGGTTCTCGATAATACAAAAAATTCAACACTCCTTCAACTGAAAGTTCCTCAAAATTGATGCGCGAAAAGACTTGACTACCACCATAATTATATAGCTATCAAATGGGTTCTATACAACTCTAGCTTATGCTAAATAAAGGGCAAGTTTATTTTCTGGAGATATCTATATATTTATCGCTATTAAACCGGACATGATATTAGTTTCTAAATTGAAAATTTTCTCCTTATTCTTTGTTGTTTGTTACTTCTTGGCGACCAAAAAATGAGGTCCAAAGCCTCCCCTTTTAAGGGGATGAAAAAATATTCAGTTCAGTATTTCAAGCCTTATTCTTTAGTGGTCAGTACTGATAACTGATAACTGATAACTGAAATGACTCCTACTTTGGCAATTCAGACAAAAGATGGTACAGTTTATTTTGCTCAACCACCTCGCCTAATTAAGGCAGTGACTACCCGTAGTGAAACCTATGTTTGGAGTGCAACCTATTACTTTACTCTTAGTTTATTGTCTGATGCTGGAGTGTCATTGGAACGAGTAACAATTACCAAAACAGAAGGACCTGGCAATATCCGATATAACCCAACTAGATACGGTCTCGGGGTCTCCCGTTATAATCTGCGATTTAACGGGAGGGGAATTGCCGAGCCGTAAATTAAACAGGTATCAATTGATGTTTAAATCAAGCAATAAAGAGTAGTATAAAAATTATGATAATTACTCATTGCTACAAAATTAAGCTCACTCCTGAACAGTCAGTCAAAATAGATTATTGGCTAGAACTGTTGCGAAGACATTACAATTATGCACGCTTGTCAAAGACTAGACTGGTTGAATAGAACTAGATGTCAAGTTGACCGTTGTTCATTAATTTCATGTCCTATTGGCGAAATTTCTAGTAGACCAGATTATTATTTTCAGCAATCAGCACTTAAACAAACAAAACAGTTATTTCCTGACTACAAAGAAATATATTCGGAAGTTCAACAAATTAACTTGCAAAGACTAGATAAAGCTTGGAAACGTTGGCTAATACCCGATCGATCTGGTAAACGTGGAGGAAGGCCAAGATTTAAAAAATCAGGAAAGTTAAGGTCATTGTGTTTTAGTAGAGTCAATCATCCCAAAGCAGTAATTAAATTTGATGGTAAACAAATAATTACTACGAGGTTTGGTGCTATTCCAGTAATAGTTCATAGACCAATACCAGATGAGTTTGTTATCAAAACTGCAACTATAACCAAAAAAGCTGATGGTTATTATGTAAGTTTCAGTTTAGAAGATAAGTCTATTCCTAGTTTAATCCCTACAGAAAATATCAAAACTGCTGTAGGTATTGATGTCGGCTTAAAAGAGTTTTTGACTACCAATACTGGTGAGACGGTTTCTGTACCAAAATTTTATAGAAAATCTCAATCTAATTTAGCCAGAAAGCAAAAAAAAGTATCTAGAAAAAAAATAGGGTCAAACAACTGGAGGGCAGCACAAAATAGAATAGCTAGACTACATCAACATATTGCGAGGCAAAGAGAAGATTTTCACTTGCATTACTGCTCATAAATTAGTTAAGGAATATGAGTTAATTGCTGTCGAAGACCTTAATATTAAAGGTTTAGCTAGAAACACGAAACTATCAAAATCAATTTTATATGTAGCTTGGGGTAATTTTATTGAAAAATTGAATGCAGTAGCGGTAAAACGCGGTGTTCATGTCATTAAAGTTAACCCTCACAATACATCACAAAATTGCAGTAATTGTGGTCAGAAAGTACCTAAAACTTTATCAGTTAGAACTCCCGAATTGTCATAAATGTGGAACAGTTTTAGACAGAGATGAAAATGCAGCAATTAACATATTAAATAAAGCATTAAACGAGGTGGGTATCATCTTGTCTGCTTGTGGAGGCGTAAGATGTTAGTCAGCCTGGGAAGCAAGAAACTTCTTTATTTGAGAAGCTCCCGTTATAATCGGGCGATTTAACGGGAGAGAACTTCACAGAAAATTATTGCTTTTGAAGGAACCCATCGCCAGAAAGGACAGCAACTGGTAGTTGAGGAAGTGGCGGTCGATCGGGAAACTAATACTGTCTCAGTAACCTTTAACCCTCCAGTACCTCCAGGCAAAACTTTTACTATAGGTTTGCGTCCAGTGCGGACTCCTAAGTATGGAGGTATATATTTATTTGGAGTGACAGCTTTTCCTGTGGGAGCAAAATCATCTGGTCATTTTCTTGGTTATGGTAGACTTCATTTTTACGACAGTTCCAATAGTTATGATTGAAGAAGGAGTCAGGAGACAGCTATACTGGAGACAGGAGACAGCAAGATTCAAAACCCCAACAAGCTTGTGGACACCGCAGGTGACGGTGGGGATTTATACCCCATAAGGCTTCGATGCTAGGAGGCAACTCCTCCCGTCTATCACGCCTAAAAAATTATCCTGACTCAGTCCTCCTGACTTTCACCCGTTCGCGGAGCGTCTCCGTCAGGAGAATGCTGTTAAAAAATATTACCAAAAATTATAGAATAGTGAAAGCAGTTATTTTATTATCAGGAGGATTAGATTCCTCAACGGTTTTGTACCAAGCAAAAGCAGATGGTTGTGAATGTTATGCTATTTCTTTTGACTACCAACAACGCCATCGTCGAGAGTTAGACTCAGCAAAAAAAATTGCTGAAAGTGTTGGTGTAGTAGAACATCATGTTGTTAGTTTTGACCTCAGACTATGGGGAGGATCGGCGTTAACTGATAATCAAATTGATTTACCAAGCGATCGCTCTGTTGAGGAAATGTCGCAAAATATCCCTATTACTTATGTTCCAGCGCGTAATACTATTTTTCTGAGTTTTGCCCTCGCTTATGCTGAAGTTGTCAATGCGAGTCGGGTTTATATTGGGGTGAATGCTTTAGACTATTCGGGTTATCCTGACTGTCGCCCAGACTATATTCAGGCCATGCAAGAAGTGTTTCGCCTGGGAACTAAACAGGGGAGGGAGGGTGAAGCGATCGCTATTGTTTCTCCATTGCTTGAGATGAAAAAGACCGAAATTATTCAATTGGGTAATAGTTTAGGAGTACCTTGGGAAAAAACTTGGTCATGTTATGCCGGTGAAGAAAAACCTTGTGGTGTATGTGATTCTTGTCGGTTGCGGTTAGCTGCTTTCCATGAGTTGGGTTTAACAGATCCGTTGTCTGATTAAAAATCTTTGTTTATAGAACCCTTATGATAGCTATATAATTATGGTGCTAGTCAAGTCTTTTCGCGCATCAATTTTGAGGAACATTCAGTTGAAGGAGTGTTGAATTTTTTGTATGATCGAGAACCCACATCTTCCCTGTTCCCTCTTCCACTCCTGGGAGGGGTTAGGGGTGGGTTGTCTCCTGTCTCAAGGCTAAAAAAACTTGATATTTATGAAGATACGGTTAGGGGTTCTATAACAGTATGCGCTGGTATAGCCACCGTCTGGTTTGTGTTTGATAATTAGTGCGAGCATCTTGCTCGCATCATAAATCATCATAATTACCGAATAATTAAGGTAAAAATCCTCTCACTCGCCGTGGAGAAACAAGCGATCGTTCGCGTATCTCGGAACGGAGTTCTCTCTTCGCAGCGCACCCGTTGGGTGGGATGGATGGGTTTCCTAACCATATCCAATCGACTCCTGTGAGAAAATATGTTCCTTTTATTCAATCCTCTCCCTAAAAGGAAGAGGTAATTTTCAATTATCAATTATTGAACTGATGTCCTAACTATAGTGGCGACTGCTATATATTCGGGACTTACGCAAAATATGAAGATATACACCATCTGTAGGGGCGAATGGCATTCGTCCTCCTACGAACAGCGTTTTGTCTAAGAATTTGCGTAAGTCCTGATATTTACAAATTGCCGGAATTGCTAGTTGCTGATTATCTGTATCTAGTCAGCTTTTTTCCTACTCCCTGAGTGTAGCGCTATAGTTTCTGTTTCAGGAAGTCGGTAGTTTTGTTGCGAATGTCGCAATAGAAGTTTTTATATCAAATCCGTTTAATTGCACATAGAGCCAATTTAGACTGAACACCTACGACCTAAGACCTACGACCTACAACCTAAGAACTTTATTATCGCTATTATCGCTAATTAAGTGGATATGATATTACTTAGGAATTTCCCAGGAAATCAATTATCTGAGAGTATTAAAAAATAAAAATAAAAAATACATAGGTGGATTAACTAATTGAATCTGTCAAATTCTACCAATTTCCCTTAAAATTTTATTAAAGGCTATTACAATTTTATTAAAAAATAATACTGTTTTAGATTTTTGTGTTTTAACTTTTTTCTTTTAAACACAAAATAATTCTTCAACTGTATTATTAAAATACAACGAAGTTTTTATTATCACTAAATATTGTAATTGTCAAGAAAAAAAACTTTATAATTTTTAAATTTTGATAGTTTTGAATTATGGAATGGCAAGAAAATTCTGGTAATTGGGTACTAATACCTTCTCGCCCCAAAGCAATCGTACATTTTTTGGGAGGAGCATTTGTTGGAACTGCACCCAATGTAACTTATCGGTGGTTATTGGAAATGCTAGCAAATCAAGGATATGCAGTAATAGCGACTCCTTTTGTCAATACTTTAGATCATTTAGAAATGGCTAAAAATGTTTTCAGCAGTTTTGAGAGCTGTCTCAATCTTATTTATGCTCAAAGAGTATTGCGGAAAAAAAGTCTACCTATATACGGGATTGGACATAGTATGGGATGTAAGTTACACTTACTTATAGGTAGCTTATTTTCTGTAGAAAGAGCTGGAAATATTTTGATATCCTTTAATAATTCTGCAGCTCGTGATGCAATACCCCTGGTGGAGCAGATATCTCCTGTGATGAAAGTAGAATTTACTCCATCTCCTCAGATAACAAACCGCCTAATCCAAAAGCGTTATCAAATTCGGCGCAACTTATTGATTAAATTTAACGACGATAATATAGATCAAACTCTTCGTTTGAGCGATCTGTTGAGATTACGTTTTCCCGATATGGTGACAGTTAAAAGATTAAATGGAAACCATTTAACACCTTTGGGTCAGGATATAAGTTGGCCTGTAGGAAAAGTATATACTCCTATAGATGCGATCGCTCAATGGGTAAAACAAGGAGTTTATCAAGACCTCAATCAACTTAAATATGAAATTTTGCTTTGGCTCAATCCATTGGCACAAATCTCATAGTGTCCCTACCCGGAAGTCAAAACTCATGCATTCATGCATTCAATCATTTTTGATTTGTAATTGTTCGCGCGATTTTTTAACCAGTTATTTCCGCCATCCTGCAATAGCTTTACACTCATAAATTTTAGATTTAACTGTCACTATCAGAAGTTTCATTTTGTTCTTTGGGGTATGGCCAATAACCTTTACTAATGAACAAACAATTCCGATTTTCAGATGTACTACGGGTATAACTAATATTATCTGCTATAGCATACATAAGTTTTATACCCCGTCCGCCTGGTGCAAATATATCTGTTTGAACTGGTTGTGCTTTTAACCATTCTGCTAAGTCAAAAGGTGGACCACAATCCCAAATTCTAATTTCTATGTGGTCGCTGAATATTGTAACTTCAATGTCTATAAGTGTTTCTCTAGATAAATCTTTATGGGCATGGCGGGCTGCATTAGTAAAACCTTCAGCCAAAGCCAGCTCACACTGCAGCCAAACTGTTTTCGGAATAGCTGCTTGATATAATTGTTCAAACCATGACAAAACCTTGTCGTTTTCTCCAAGGTCTGAACTAACTTGTAAAAAAGCACTATCTTTTGTAGGTAATTTATCAGATCTTTTTACTTTATCCACACTTACTTTCTTAAATTTATTACATAATATTTTAGATATATCCTAAGCTATATTGTAAAGTATATATATAAAATTTATGTAAATAATTTAAAAGAAGGAAGAAGGTCGATCGAAAAAGGGCTAGTAACTGTTCGCTATAATCTGGTATAATCTATGATCATCTCCAATTATCTATATTTATGTTACTTGGATTCAAAACTGAACTGCACCCAAATAATCAGCAAAAAACCTTGCTGGCTAAACACGCGGGTGTGGCGCGTCATGCTTACAATTGGGGACTATGGTTGACTAGAAACATCCGTATAGCACAATTCCAATAATCCTGATAGTAAACTTAAATTTCCTACTGCGATTGACTTGCATAAACTATTGGTAGCAATGGTTAAACAAACATAACTATTGGTACTATGAAGTTTCGCTCAACAGCTCCGTATGGATGCTTTAAGGTATTTATCAGAAGCTTGGAAACGTTGTTTTACCAAAGTGTCGAGAGTTCCTAAATTTAAGAAAAAAGGTAGGGATGATAGCTTGACTCTAGATGGTTCAATATCGGTAGGCTTTAATCGTATTAAACTACCTCGAATTGGATGGATTAAAACTTATGAAATTTTGCCAGATAATATTAATCCCAAGTCTGTAACTATTAGCAAAAAAGCCGATAGATAGTTTGTTAGTTTCAAAGTAGAAACCATACCTCAAAATACTGAGAAATCAGTAGATGTAGTTGGTGTAGACTTAGGAGTTAAAACTTTAGCAACATTATCACTATTGCGAAGTGTTTGATGGTGCTAAATCGAAAAAAAAAGTTAGAATCATTACTATCACGACTGCAATACCTTAATAGGCATAAAACTAAGTTTTCGCTCTAACTGGAAAAAAGCACAGCTAAAAATAGCTAGGTTACACATTCAATAATGGATAATGGATAATTGATAATTGATAATTACCTCTCCCTAAAACGGATAGGATTGAATAAAAGGAAAATTTTTCTTTATTATCCCCTTAAAAGGGTCGGCTTTAAACCACAATTTTCGGTAAAATAGCTAACATCCGTAAAGATACATTGCAGAAACGCGTCTACTTATTTGGCTCTTAACCACAACCCACCCCCATCCCCTCCCGGGAGGGGAGCAAGAGGGGAGGGTGAAGTATGACAATGTATCGGGAATAATGGCCGAGCCAAAGCTAGCTAAGGCTGCCCTAGTCTATGGGCTTTTATGAGTTTCGTAAACAGTTGCAGTACAAGTGTGAGTTATACGGTTCCCAACTAACCATTGTTGATAGATGGTTTCCTAGCTCTAAGACTTGCTCTAACTGTGGAACTGAATCGCGAATCTCTCTGTCGATCGGAGCGCGTAATCAAATTGCCAACACAGCAATTTTAGCTGCGATCGCGCAGCGGTGCGTAGCACTATCGAGACTTGTTTGCTTCGCGGTGACAAACGGAAATGCAGCGTTAAATTTAGCTATGGCGGGCAGTTGTCCGTGTCAGCTAGAGGAGCTGGATAACGCCGACGTTGCCAGTGGAATAGGGAATAGAACAGATAATCTTATGTTTCTATAAATTATCGTAGGTTTCTAAGAACGGATTCGATCCCAATGTAATATTGAAGACAACCAATTTTAAAAGGTGTGGGAGAATTAAACCCAATATCCGCTTTGCGGATGGAAGTAAGAAAAGAAAAGAAAATATTAGCATTTTACTTATATCCTTTTTCCTGCTTCTTTTGAACGAAGCGAGTTGAAATAAAAACTCCTGTTGGTCTACTCACTTTTATGTTGACTTTAGCCTAAACAGTGAATTGTTTAACTGAGTGCATGATGTATAAAATTTTGGTTATTGATGATGATATTGCTATTCAGGAATTGCTCAAAAGAGCTCTCCAGAAACAAGGCTATGAAGTGACAGTAGCAGGTAATGGTAAAGATGGTTTTCAACAGGCACAAAAGGTACAACCTGCTTTAATTATCTGTGACTGGATTATGCCACGACTCACAGGAATAGAAGTATGCAGCCGAGTTAAAGCAAGTTCTGAACTATCTACTACTTTCTTCATTTTATTAACTTCTTTAGGAACGGTTCAAGATCGAGTTAAAGGTCTGGACGCAGGTGCTGATGACTTTATTTCTAAACCGATAGAAATGAGTGAATTGACAGCCAGGGTCAGAGCTGGGTTGCGGTTACATCAGCTATCTCAAGACTTACAAACCCAAAAGGGACTACTAGAAGCAGAATTAGCTGAAGCTGCTGATTATGTGCGTTCCCTTCTGCCAGAACCTCTAACCGAACCGGTCAAAGTTGAATCAAAGTTTATTCCTTCTCGCAAATTAGGAGGAGACTGCTTTGATTATTATTGGTTGGACGAAAATTACTTGGCTGTGTATTTACTGGATGTAGCTGGCCATGGTTTACGGGCGGCACTTCCTTCTGTTTCCGTTTTGAATTTATTAAGATCGAAGACAATACCGAATATAGATTACCATCAACCTAGTGATGTACTTAGAGCTTTAAACAATACTTACCAGATGACTTATCAAAATGATAAATACTTTACAATCTGGTATGGGGTGTATAATCGCTCTGAGAATCAACTGGTATATGCAAGTGCAGGTCATCCTCCGGCTGTTTTAATCTTAGGTAATGGTCAGCTTAGTCAGGTGAATAAGTTGAAAACTCCAGGAATGCCTATTGGTATGTTTCCAGATGTGACTTATGTTGATAATTCTTGTGTAGTTGAGAAGTTTAGTTCTCTGTATATCTTTAGTGATGGTGTTTATGAAATTCCTCAACCAGGAGGAGAAATCTGGGGTATAGATAACTTTATCGATCTAATTTTAGAATACCATAAATACGGTTATTTTCATCTAGATAAGATATTAAACTATGTACGAGATTTGAATTGTGGTAATGCTTTTAGTGATGATTTTTCTTTACTCAAAGTGATTTTTGGTTAGCTTGCTGATATAAGCTAGGATGCTTTTAGATTTTATGTTTTTTGTTAAGGGTTCCCTTTGACAAATAAGTTATATAGTTTAAGTGTTCAACCGCTTATATCAGTTGCGATGAATATTTGTTGAAAATAGCTTAATGTGTTTATAGTAGTCAGTAGTTAATAGTCGATAAGACGGCGATATCATGTTCGGTAGCATCGGTCTTGTATCGCAAAGGTAGGCAACAGCTCAGAAAGGCAACAGCTCCGAAAGGCACCGAATACTTAAGAGCAAGAAAAAAACTTAAATTTCCTGTAGATATTCACTCTTGGGTTTACACAAACGCGCCCCAGCGGACATGATATGAATAGGTTCTCATTTTATATCTGCTTGAATAGTTGTATAGCGCTACTTGAATCGGGAATCGGGAATAGGGAATCGGGAATAGCAAACTGTAAAAGGGTTTTAGCATTGAAAAATGTCCGCGCCCAATTCTTGTAGTGCTATAAATAATGAGGGAGCGTTCGGGTAGGGTCTTCTTCCTTAAGGCGAGGTATAGTCAACAAGGAGTAGGAGGCGACAGAAGGAAGGTTAACGCGCGTCTGCAAGTCAGCAAGTCTGCAAGTCAGCAAGTGTACCCACCCGCGGGCCCCGACCGTGGAGAACCTACCCCTAATATAGAATCCGGTTGAATACTTATTATATGAGATGGGGGGATGGGGAGATGGGGAGATGGGGGGATGGGGAGATGGGGAGATGGGGAGATGGGGAGATGGGGAGATGGGGAGATGGGGGATTTAATATTGAAGTGTGGATAGAATTATAAACATATACTGTATAACCGGATTCT
>JAXHSW010000015.1:0-28304 GCA_034190295.1 Cyanobacteriota bacterium
TTACTTCAATCTCCCAATCTCCCAATCTCCCAATCTCCCAATCTCCCAATCTCCCCATCCCCCCATCTCCCCATCTCCCCATCTCCCAACTATATAATAAGTATTCAACCGGATTTGATATTACCTCTCCTTGAAAACGGATAGGATTGATTCAAAGGAAAAATTTTTTCTTTTTTCCCCTTAAAAGGGGAGGCTTTAAACCACAATTTATCGGTAACGCACCTTGCTGGGCTAACTGTTACCTGTTCCCTGTTCCCTATTCCCTGCTATAGTTTAAAAATTTTCGGGTATTTTGTATTATCAGAAGAGCGCACAAAATCACCAATATTTTCTGGACCAGACTCTTGTAAATTTTTCAATAATTCAGTACTTTCTGTCAGTAACTTATCAACATCAATCTCAAAATAACTAGGGAAATAATAATTCAATTTCCTAATACCTTCCCCTAACAACATAACAGCACCACGCCAATTTTCATTACCCGCGTGATAAAGTCCAACTGCTATTTGTAAAACCCCTTGATAAAAAGTACGTTCTGGTTCTCCAGCTTCCATCCATAAAGCCTCCAGAGTATCATGGCATTTATAGAATTCTTGTTGATTAAACTCAGATATTCCCTGCCAAAACTCTTGAGGAATTTTTTCTTGTTCAGAAGTCATTATTTTTATAGTAATTTCATTTGAGTTGCATAAAAAAACCCGATCGCTTTTAGGCAACAGGCAACAGCTCCGAAAGGCAACAGGTAAGAAGGTTTGCCGGACTTTTTACTGTTAGTAAATAACCAACTCTTGTTTGACATCTCATTTGAAAACGCTATAACTAAATTGAAGACGGAAGAAGGAAGAGAGACTGAACTAGAAAAAATTGTCCGGCAATGTTTGTTACCAGAACAGTGGGAGCATCTTGCTCCCGTGCCTGGTCTTACTTCCGTGAAACGGTATTATTCCTTCAAGTTTTCAACCTACATAGTTGCTCTAGTAGCTTCTAAAACTTCTTGAGTAATTGTTTGTTCTTCGCCAGCAAAATCATTATCCGGAGTTAAAAACAACATACAATGACATTCTTTACGTTCTCGCATCGGTACACAAGGACAATTCCAATATGTAGCTTTTACTTCTGCTTCTTTATCTTCATAATGACGACATGGACATAAAGGAGCGCCCAATTCATCCTTATGTTTAGCCAACCCTTCAATTACCACCGCCGTAACGGAAGGATCTACACAAAAATAAGTGTTTGTATTCTTAGCATACTTTTCAGAGAAACTTTTCATCGCTTTCAACGATTTTTCACTGGATAGCGTTTTGTTTTCTGTAGTTGGGTTCATAATATACGTTTGTTATGCTGTTGATATTAGATAATTCTTTAAATTTTACAGCACAAAGCCATTTTCGGGGGAAAATATGGTAAAAAATTCTCAATCTTTCAAATTTTTTATCTACATACAATAAAAAGTTAAATTTGTCAAGACAAACAATTCATTGAAGAAGTCAAAAGTCAAAAGCTAGAAGTTAGAATTTATCAGGACTTACGCAACTTCACCTTAAAAACGCCATATGTAGGGGCGAATGGCATTCGCCCTCACTTTATTTAGTGTCCGCGCGTAAGTCCTGGTTATATTTTAGCGGCTTTAAACCTGAATTCTACAGTAATTTCAGCTTTTACAGCGTATTTCATATTTAGTACATCAGTCGCGGGTAAGATGCTACAGCGGGCAAGATGCTATTGCTATAGCGGGTAAGATGCTATTGCTATAGCGGGCAAGATGCTATTGCTATAGCGGGCAAGATGCTATTGCTACAAACACTTTACCATTCTTATGCTTACCTCATTTACCTGAAATCTGCTGTAAGTATCACTCCTCCCCATCTCCCCATCTCCCCATCTCCCCCTCTCCCCATCTCCCCATCTCCCCATCTCCCCATCTCCCCATCTCCCCATCTCCCCATCTCCCCATCTTCAAACTTGAGACTGAAGTTGAAACTCTAATGGCTGAGTAGAATTAATTTCTAAACCAGAAGAATGCGAAACCTTTCCTGCTTCTGTTCCTGAAGAAATAGACTCATCTAACCATAATAACCACCGACTTCCAGAAGGCAGAGAAGATAAACTAACTGGGTCTTGAGTCAACCAGAGCAAAGACTTATTTGGTGGCTTTCCTAACACAACCTCCTCCCCAAACTGAACTCCAGCCAAAGTTTGCAACACCACCCTATTCCCATGTACCAACCCAGTAGCAGCAGTCCAAAGTTGGACATTTTTCAGAGAGCGGTTAGCATAAAAATACAAAGAAGCTGCTGCTGTTACCGCTGCTTCAAAATTATCCGTTTGCCAATCAGCAGCACTATCAAGACAAATAATAACTTCCTCTCCTCCCTTAGATACCTCTAATTCTCGAACTCGCAACTCTCCATAACGAGCGCTACTCCGCCAATGGATCAAACGACTAGAGTCCCCAAACCGATATGGTCGTAATGTCCGAGTTAAGCCTTCCGAAGCCATCAGATAACGACTATCCTCGTTGAGTTGACGACTATTTTCTTGACCAAGTTCATCTATGATCGGACAATTACTCAGGGGTAAAACTGTAGGATACACAATTGCAGTAGCTTTAGCATTCCGACTACGGCGACACCAAAATAGACCTAGAGGTGCTGCACTTCTCAGTTGAAGATGATGCCAAGGATATATTCCTCTTCTTTTGGTGGGTAAATGGTAAGTCCAATGGTAAACTTCTTTGCCAGCAATGACTTCTATTGCTTGTTGAGGTGATTTTCCTAGCGCCAAAGGAATTTCATCTTTGAGTTGTACTAATGCTATTGGTTGATTAGTAGAATTTTCAATTGTGAGGGCGATAGTTAAATAGTCGTTCACCGTTACAGGTTGAATTCGATGGCGACGTACTTGTATTTGACGTAGCGATCGCCCAGGCAAAACAGCACCCATTCCTAATAATGCAAAACTCATCCCACTAATTACATATAGCCATCCTGCCATAGTATTAGTGGCGGCACCAAAGAAGAATATTGATAACATTCCGAGTAACCCACCTGCATAGCTTGGTGTTACCCAGTGAGTTTCTAACCAGTCGGAAATTTTGTAGTTAATTTTCATCTTGTACACAGTAGGGAACAGGGAACAGGGAACAGGGAACAGGGAATAAATTTTCACGCCAAAGACACGAAAAATGATTTTTCAGTGACTTTTACAACTCTAGCTTATCAGGACTTACGCAAAACATCGTATGTAGGGGCGTTAGCGGAGCTTTGCGCCAGCAAATGGCATTCGCCCTCAGCAAATGTCTATTGGCTTAACTATTTTATAATTATTCGGGTATGTAACAGTCGAAGGAAAGGTTAGGACATATCAAAAGCTTAAAACTCAGACAACGCCAGATTTTTCCTTCTTCCTTCTTCCTTCTTACCAATCAAATCCTTTTTCATCATTTTCCACTGTATCAAATAGAGATAACTGTTTAATATCTTGATTGATAACATAAGTATTGGGTTGATTTTTTAATGTTATTTTTCCTTCTGTTTGAGCTATTTTTAACCAGTCTTGTAATTGACTAATATTTACATTTAATTTTGTGGCTAAATCTTTATCTATTTGTGGTTTTTCTAAGTTATCAATTATGATAGGCAGCACTGCTTCATAAATACTTAATTGCTTTGTTGAATTTTGATGCTTTTGAGATTGTTGAGTTTCGGCAGCAATTCTATAATTTACTGGTTTTTTTGTTTTGATTATTTTTCCTTCAGCACAAGCTTGATTTAACCAATGACGTAATTGACCAATTCGTATTTTCAATATTTCCATTAAATATTTTTCATTCCGTGGTTGTATTACTTTTTCGAGTATTATCGGCAGTACTTTTTCATAAATCTTTTGATTAGTTATTTTGGTCAATGAATCATTTTCTGAGTTATTTAACCCAGATGCAGATTCTGAGTTTAAATCAGATTCTGGCTTTGATTCTGTGGTAGATATTTTTCGGGTATTTTCTAATTTTTCTCGTTTTTTTGTGTCGGTCAATGAATCATTTTCTGAGTTATTTAACCCAGATGCAGATTCTGAGTTTAAATCAGATTCTTGTTTTGCCTCTGTGGTAGATATTTTTCGGGCATTTTCTAATTTTTCTCGTTTTTTTGTGTCGGTCAATGAATCATTTTCTGAGTTATTTAACCCAGATACAGATTCTGAGTTTAAATCAGATTCTGGCTTTGATTCTGTTGTAGATATTTGTCGGGCATTTTCTAATTTTTCTCGTTTTTTTGTGTCGGTCAATGAATCATTTTCTGAGTTATTTAACCCAGATACAGATTCTGAGTTTAAATCAGATTCTTGTTTTGCCTCTGTGGTAGATATTTGTCGGGTATTTTCTAATTTTTCTCGTTTTTTTGTGTCGGTCAATGAATCATTTTCTGAGTTATTTAACCCAGATACAGATTCTGAATTGAAATGAGATTCTGGCTTTGCTTCCGTTGTAGATATTTTTCGGGTATTTTCTAATTTTTCTCGTTTTTTTGTGTCGGTCAATGAATCATTTTCTGAGTTATTTAACCCAGATGCAGATTCTGAATTGAAATGAGATTCTTGTTTTGCCTCTGTGGTAGATATTTTTCGGGCATTTTCTAATTTTTCTCGTTTTTTTGTGTCGGTCAATGAATCATTTTCTGAATTATTTAACCCAGATGCAGATTCTGAATTTAAATCAGATTTTGGCTTTGCCTCTGTGGTAGATATTTGTCGTTTTTTTGTGTCGGTCAATAAATTATTTTCTGGTTGATTTAATGGAGATTTAGAAAATAATAAAAGCTGCTTTAAATTACTATTCCACGGCTCTAAAGGAAAAGACTTTGCTCCTTTATCCAAAAGTGCTTGATTTCCCTCTTTCACTGTTCCTTGTATTTTCACAAAAACAGGTATTTGCTGATATTTATTCAAAACTTCTGTAGCACCTGCCCAAGTTCCACCCTTACCTAAACTACTACTTACAACTAAAGCATAATCAGATAAAGCATAAATATATTTATTCCGACCCATTGCATTACCAACATTAAATCCGGCATTAGGGTCATAAGTAGAAATTAAAGTTAATTTACCATCCCTAATACTGTCACGATACTTTCCAGAAACAGACGCTTTATTTAAACTATCTGCCAAAACTCCAACTGCAGTACCACCAACTTCTAAAGTTCCTAACATTGCTTCTTGGTCTATCCCTTTTGCACCACCAGAAATAACATTAATTCCTTGAGATGCACAAAGTTTTCCCATTTTATTTGTATATTCAATTTCTTCTTCATTAATATCACGAGAACCCACAATTGCTAATCCGCCTCTTTCTAATAATTCCATATTACCCACACCATAAATAATTGCTGGTGCTAAATGTTGGAGATTTTGTTTCAATTTTTTAGGATAATTTTGGTCGCTTCTTGTGATAATCCATAAACCTTGATTTACCCATTTTTCTACAGTAATAGCTAACATTCCACCTCTTTCTAGCAAAGCTATTAATCGCTCATAATTTAATTTTTTATCGTTAAATTTTGGCAGTATCTCTAATCCATTTTCAGTCAACAAATCTCCTGGGCGAAGTTTATTTTCGATTAAAAAATTGGCAAGTCGATTATACTCACTTAAAGTTAAAGGTTGTAGATGGATATTTCTCTTTTGACCAAAACTAGCACATAGTAATAAAATCACTTGTGCATCTGGAGATAAAACATGATTCAGCATTTTTCTATTTAATATTGGTATCTTGAATATAAGGAGAAATTCCAATTAGTTTCATAAATAATTCATCGGCGTTTAGCAGTCAGTTTTTTAGAAGGGAATTTCCACCCCTCCTAAAATTAAACGACTTATAGAAGTCGGAGATTTAAACCCAAGTTTTTAACGTGCTGAAAGCTGTTTGCAGAGCATTCCGGTGGAAAATGCCGATCGCTAGTTAAAAATATCGTAATTTTCATTCCAATTTTATTTCTATAGAACCCTTATGATAGTTATATAATTATGGTAGTCAAGTCTTTTCGCGCATCAATTTTGAGGAAAATTCAGTTGAAGGAGTGTTGAATTTGTTGTATTATTTCTCCCCACATCTTCCCTCCTCCCTCTTCCCTCTTCCCTCCTCCCTCTTCCCTCTTCCCTCTTCCCTCCTCCCTCTTCCCTCTTCCCTCTTCCCCTCCTGGGAGGGGTTAGGGGTGGGTTGTCTCCTGTCTCCTGTCTCCTGTCTCCTGTCTCCAGCAGTCCTAGCTAACGCGCATATTTATGGAGATACGGTTAGGGGTTCTATATAGCGTTTCTCAGTAAACGTGAGGTACACTCTTATCTTTGCTTCACTATTGCCTGTTGCCTATTGCCTATTGCCTGTTGCCTAAAGCTTAGAGTTTTGTACCTCACCACTATGAGAATTGCTATATCTACAATTGATTCATGGCTAAAGCTAAAGGAAAAACCTGACCACTACCAGCATTTCGTAACAGTGCTGTAACGATAGTAAAAGTCCATCGTGAATCTACAACATCATCTACTAAAAACACATTTCCACTAATTCCTTCCCAACTATCAATTTCAAATGCACCATCTAAATTACGAGCTTGTTGATAACTATTACTCATATCTTTTTGTAGAGAAGTCTGACGAATTTTTTTAATACATGGAACAAAAGGCAAACCTAATTTATGAGCAAGACGTTGAGCAAACTTAGAAACAAGCACCGGACGATTTAAAGACGGAATACAAGTCACCCAAGTCGGAAAAGGTTGAGGTTGCCAACGTAGAATCATCTCGTATGTAGCTGTAACTAAACTATCGTTAAAATCCTCATCTTGATACTTTCCTTTCTTCACAACTTCACCCCAACCAGCATCATTCCAAAGACAGAGCGATCGCCCCTCTTTAGCAAGCAAATTTTTAGGGATTTTTAAGCCATTAAAATCATATATTGAGAAAGCTTTATTACTTTTCGGCCATTGTTTCCGAGGTTCAATAATTTGTTCGCTACGTTGTAAGAATTGCACAGCTTTAGTAAAAAAATCTGACGAAACATTCTCTGAAAAAATAGGTTTTCCTAAGCAAATAGCACATTTACCACAAGTATTTGGATTTGGATCGTCTAACTCTTTTCTGAGAAACTGCATTAAGCATTCTCGACTCTGCATATAATCTAACATTCGAGCTTGCTCTTGATAACGTATTTCAATCAATTTTTCTATCTTTTCTCTGTCAGGTTGATAATTAATTGGAGTAGCATAATACTTTGAGTCGATTTTTTTCACTGGAGATGGAGTCTCAATAGATAGTAACTTCAACACTTTATTAATTTCCCCATTAGAAAGATTCAACTTTGCTTCTAACATCCCCAAAGAAAGACCATCATCTGCCTGATTTAATGCAGCTAAAACTGATTGAGTATGAGCTTCAGTTGGAAAGGCAGTCCGAATAAAATAATCAGTAATTTCTTCATCTTCCTCACCACTTAAGAGAATACCATAAGCCCTCTCTATTGCTCGGCCTGCACGCCCCACTTGTTGATAGTAATGTACCACAGAACCAGGACGTTGATAATGAATTACAAATCCTAAATCTGGTTTATCAAAACCCATTCCAAGTGCCACAGTTGCCACTAATGCTTTAACTTTATTATTCAGTAATTCCTCTTCTAATTCCTCTCGCTCTGCTGTATCTTTCTTACTATGATAAGCAGCCACATTTATACCTTGATACTTCAACCAATTACTAACTATTTCCGCATCTCTAATAGTTAAAGTATAAATAATTCCACTGCCAGGAATATTAGGTAAATATTCTGCTAACCATGCTAAACGAGAAGGGGCACTGGGTAAATAAATATTTTGTAATCTGAGACTATCTCTAGTTAATGAACCTCTAAATATTTCCAGATTTGTACCTAATTGAACAGCAATATCATCCACCACTCTGTTATTAGCAGTAGCAGTAGTAGCAAGCACAGGAATATTTTTTGGTAAAGCTTGTAAAATTCTCACAATGCGTCGATAATCCGGACGAAAATCATGCCCCCAATCAGAAATACAGTGAGCTTCATCAACTACAAATAAACCAATATTTTTAGCGATAGGAATTAAGATATTTTCTCTAAAATCTTCATTAGCTAATCTTTCAGGAGAAATCAATAATATATCTACTTCTCCTGACCTCAAATCATTCTCTACTTCCGCCCATTCTTGAGAATTGCTAGAATTAATTGTTTTAGCTCTAATTCCAATTCTTTCCGCAGCATAAATTTGATTTCTCATTAATGCTAAAAGCGGAGAAATTAATAAAGTAATACCCTTACCTTCATCTCGAAGTAAACGAGTAGCTAAAAAATAAACAAAACTTTTTCCCCACCCAGTACGTTGCACAACTAAAAGACGACTTTGATTTTCAGTAATAGCTTTAATCGCTTCCCATTGACCATCTCGAAATTCAGCAGTAGAATTATTCAGTGCTGTTTGTAGTAAAAATAGTGCCCTTTGTTGATTCATATCCATTAATTTCTATCTTTAATCCCCTGAATTTTTTAGCAGATTTACCAAACTATTAAAAACCTTGCTAAAATATTTTCATCTTATTAATATAGCTATATTGTGATTGCAATCTATCCAGGCAGTTTTGACCCTATTACCCTAGGTCACATAGATATTATTAAACGGGGGTGTAAGCTGTTTGAAAAAGTTATTGTGGCCGTACTGCAAAACCCCAGTAAGACTCCTCTATTTGCCATTGAGAAACGTTTAAATCAAATTCGCTATTCCACAGAACATCTATCTAATGTGGAGGTAGCCAGTTTCGATGGTTTAGCGGTAAACTATGCAAAAATGCGACAGGCTAAAGTCCTGATTCGAGGTCTACGAGTTCTTTCAGATTTTGAAAAAGAACTTCAAATGGCCCATACAAATAAAACCTTATCATCTGAAATAGAGACAGTTTTTTTGGCTACCTCTAACGAATATAGCTTTTTAAGTAGTAGTGTAGTTAAGGAAATCGCCATTTTCGGTGGATCGGTAGATCATCTAGTTCCTCAGCACATTGCTATTGATATTTATAAATGTTACGACAAAATTCAGCCAATATTAAATCAGAAGTAAGTGGACAAAATGTCGAGAAAACCTGCCATTCATTAATGGATAATTGATAATT
Source organism: Cyanobacteriota bacterium (assembly GCA_034190295.1). GTDB lineage: Bacteria > Cyanobacteriota > Cyanobacteriia > Cyanobacteriales > Microcoleaceae > Okeania. Next base: position 9,172 of record JAXHSW010000015.1, read on the forward strand.
GATAATGGATAATTGATAATTGATAATTACCTCGGGTTTTAACCGTTACGGAATTGAATATAAGGAATATTGTCTTTTTCCTTAAAAGGGGATGCTTTAAACCAGAATAATTTAATTATTAATTATTAATTATTAATTATTCGGTAACTCCCCTGGAGTCTATATCCAGCCAGAATTAAATCTACTCGAGGAAATTATTCTCGATCGCCCTAGTGCAGGATGGCGGAAATAACTGACCAATTACAAAATCGCGGGAACAATTACAAATCAAAAATTATTGACTTTTGTACGGGTGAATGCCATTGTACGGGCGAATGCCATTGTACGGGCGAATGCCATTCTTCCGCGTAGCGACCTTAGAATTCCCTTTATTAGGACGAACTTTAATCAATAAAGAACAGTTACTAAATCATTTAGATAATGTTAGGACAAAACTCAGCCAAAGCCAATATTGAACCAGAAGTAAGTGGACAAAATATCGAGGGCGAACCCGCTAGTAGCTCCCCTGGAGTCGATATCCAGCGAGAACTAAATCGGTTGGAGGAGATTATTCTCGATAGTCCCAGAATTCCCTTTGTCGGACGTACTCTGATCGATGAAGAACAATTACTAGACCAGTTAGATATAGTACGTCTGAATTTACCAGTTGCTTTTCAGGAAGCAGAAATGATTGTTCGACATAAAGATGAAATTCTTCAAGAAACTGAACTTTATGCTGAAGAGATTATTGAAAATGCTGAACAACGAGCTTCCCAAATTTTAAATGAAATGGGTCTCGTGCAGCAGGCAAAGGTAGAAGCAGATCAGCTCAGAAATCAAGTTCAACTTGATTGTGAAGCTATTCAACAAGCTACTATTGCTGAAATTGAACAAATTCGCTATCAAGCTCAACAGGAGTTAGAGGAAATGAAAGCTAGAGCGATCGCGGAGTGTGATGAAATTCAAAATGGTGCAGATGATTATGCCGATCGTGTTCTTGATAGTATTGAACAGCAGTTAACTGATATGCTCAAAGTTATTCGCAATGGTCGTCAACAATTAGAAGGAGATGGAAATATACCAAAACCATTAAATTCTACTAATAATTTATAGGGACATTTCAGCGATCGGTTATCAGTTATCAATCAGTACCTCTGCAATAAGGAGACTTGACATAAGGAATATTATCTTTTTTTATCCCCTTGAAAGGAAAATCCCGATCGCTAGTTAAAACAATTAAGCTTTTTCTTGAGTCAAAAATACTTTCACTGTCTTCAGCAAAATTTGACAATCGAGAGCTAAAGACCAATTATTAATATATGTCATATCTAGGCGGAAGGCATTCTCAAATTTAAGAATATGAGAACGACCTGATACTTGCCACAAACCTGTCATTCCTGGTAATACATTTTGTAGTGTAAAATGATGTGGCTTGAGATTTTTGATGTCTTTGGGTCTGAGAGGGCGCGGCCCCACAAGACTCATATCACCTTTGACTACATTAATTAACTGAGGTAATCGATCGATATTGTAGAGCTGGAGAAATTTACCTACCTTAGTAATTTGTGAACCTTTCGCAGTTTCCCAGGGTACATCACCCCTAGTTTCATTTTTTCCCTCTCGCTCTTGAAGCAACTGATTTGCATTTATTACCGTAGTTCGGAATTTCCATATTTGAAACTGTTCCCCTCTCAGGCCAACCCGAGTCTGCTTATCAATTATTGGCCCTGGGGAATCAAGTTTAATTAAAATAGCGATCGACAATAAAACAGGAGCAGTTAATAACAGAAACAAACTGGAAACTACTAAATCAAAACTACGCTTCACCCAATAATCAACACCTACAATAGCTGGTGGACTTAAATGAATTGTTGGCATCCCGCTAATCATTTCTATTTTGGGTATTTGAGCAGGAATACTCAAACTAAATGGCAAAATCCGCAGATGAATATCGGCTGTTTTTAGACTCCAATAAAATTCCATGTGGTCTGGTATTGACCGCCAAGAACAGACAAAAATTTCTCCCACTTCTTGCTCGGATATATATTCTAAAATATCTGGCCAACGATCGCAATTTTCTTTAGTAGATAAATCTATTTCTCCTAAGATTTCATATTCTTTATTACTGACTAATTTTAGAGCAATTTTGGCTACTAAAGTATCTTTGGAAGTACCAACTAAAAAAATTTTGCGAGTCAGAGTACTTTGTCTGCAAATAACTATAATTATTGCTTCTAAAGTTAGACGACCTGCCGATACAAATATTAGATTAAATAACCATGCTAGTACAAAAGTAGAACGAGAAAAAATTGATTCTGGTTGGTACAAAAAAACCACTAATAGTAAAATAACTTGAGCAAATGTCAGACTTTTCACTAAGTTAAGAAACTGACAACGAGCTTCCCTATTACCATACAAATTAGCAGCAGCTATACTACTTAGAGTAGTTAATAAAATTGGTAACGAACATGCTGGTTGATTAACATAAGTTCCAACTAAATCGGAGCTAACTGAGTAAGCACTTTTCCAAGCAAGAGATACAAGAATTGCATCTAGAAGTACAAATACAATAGTCTGTAACCAGAGAATTTTCATTCCGCGACTTAGACTAATAACTCTATTGGGCACACCTTGGTCTTGTTTACTATTTTGAGTATCAGAATTTATGTGCTTTTTCGAGTACCGCATTTTTTTATTGTCTATTCTATCTTAACATTCTCTATGATATGATTTAAAAAGTATTCAGCAGTGATAGCGATCGGTGGTCAGCTTTTTAGAAGAAGATTTAAACCCCTCCTAAAATTAAGCTACTTATAGAAGTCGGGGATTTCTTACCCAAGCTTGGACGTTCCGGAATGCTTCCCTATGGGATGCTACGCAAACGCAAACGCAAACGCAAACAGGTGCCTAATTAGGGTTTGCTTATGGAAATCTTTTTTGTTGAGGTAGAGAGTAGGGACTCACTCCTAACCCCGACCGTGGAGGGAAAAAAGGTAGTAGTTAAGAGTCAGGATAAATGGGAGTTATAGAGGAGGTAGTTGTTTATAATGATTTCTTGATTTGTCTGCCATAGTTACCCAAAAATTCGCTCCTTTTGAAACCAAGGGCGACCTAACTCATTGTACTTTTTCCGGACATAAAAACGCACTTACCTCGATCTGTCAATGCCTTTAGATTAGATCGATAAACCCTAATTCTATGCACAATTTTTTTTGCTGATAGCTGATAGCTAATAGCTGTTAGCTAATAGTTAGTTAAAAAAATAAATTGCCTTTGCACGAGTCAAGCCGATTTTATTTTATTATCTCATATCACTAGGGAAAGTCATCTGAAATCAAATCATTCACCTGTTTTTTCTACTAATTGATAGTATAAATTTAATCTCCCATTTTGTTTTATTGGCTCGGCGTTCATTCCGGCGATATTTTAATTACTATAAAAAACTTTCAACAATTAATAATTAATAATTAATAATTACCTCGAGAGTGAAAACGGATAGGATTGACTAATCATGATTTTTTTTATTTATTATCCCCTTAAAAGGGGAGGTTTTAAACCACAATTTTTCGATAAATTATTTGTTATCTGGTAGCATTACGTTGTAAAGGAGTTATTCTCTGAGAGTTAGCAAAGATGCCTTCTCCCTGCATTTGATTTATTGGTGGTTTGATTTCAATTTTCATCACTTTTTCTGTAGAAATACAAACTGTTTGATCTATTAAGTGAAAAGTTATCCAAGGTTGTTGAAATAACTGTGGTAATATAGTTTGAAACTGTTCAGAATTAATTGGTAAACTAAAGGTCTCTGAATGACCGTTGATATAATAAAGTATTATCTCTGTACTGCTTTCTTGAGCATATTGCGCAAATGAACCTTTCATTGTTTTTGTTCCTCAATTTAATTTGAATTGTGCAAATACTTAGTTTTGTTTGATATTATGACTGTTAAAGATTTTTATAAATTTGACTGTATCTACTCCTCACTTCAACTTTTTTACCTGAAGAAATATTAATGAAATGAGCATGAATACTTATTAAGTATAACAAATTATCAAAGTTAAACCATCTTGAAAAATTATTGATTACTATAGATAACTTAAATTTTAGTAACCTATAAAAATAATTAGGGTTTGCGCTCAAAAGTTTTTTAGTAGGGGTAGGAGACAGGAGACAGGAGACAACCCACCCGCGGGCCTCGACCGTGGAGAACCCACCCCTAACCCTTCCCAGGAGGGGAATACAGGAGAAAACCTACCCGCGGCCCCCGACCGTGGAGGGGAATGAGCGAGGAGGCAGGAGTAAAAATTGTCCCAAGCAAGATTGTTCTGCCCAACTATGCGCCTAAAATACTAACTTTTTGATCGTTTTAGACTGAAACAGGCGCACTGCAATTCGACCCCAAAAAGGCACTTGTCTTCATAAGTCAATGCTTTTAAAGAGCGATCGGTAGAGCAATAATTACATAAATCAAAAGTTTATGATTTTAACTAGCGCCACTACGCGCAAGTAAAAAATATTGAGCCCTCAAAAATATTGAGCCCTCAAAAATATTGAGCCCTCAAAAATATTGAGCCCTCAAAAATATTGATTGGTAAGGCTTTTAGTATTTTGTAACTGGTTAGTTATTTCTGCCATCCTGCACTAACTATCAACTATCAGCTTGGGTTTAAATCCCTTGAACTAGCGATCGGTATTTTCCCTACCGGAATGTTCAGCAAACAGCTTTCAGCGCGCTAAAAGCTTGGGTTTAAATCCCCCACTTCTAGCTTGTCGTTGAACTTTAGGAGGGGTCGCGTATCCCCCATAGCGCCCGTGCTTAGTAGTCAGCACCGAGGGGCTGTTTATGGAGCATTCCAGGCCGAAACCCTTTTTTAAAATCGCATTTATCTAGTTTTCAGTATAAATATAAGCTGTTTTCTGAAGACTGAATGCACCAATTAGTTTTTGCGGAGCATTCCGGACTGAAACACTGTTTAATAGTTAAAAATTCATTCAGAAATCCAGGAGTTAAAATCAGATTAGGATTCGAGCGTTTAGGAATTTTGATGATTATTTAGTATGGAATTATTAGCCAATTTCATTATACTATTAAACATCTGCTCGATAGTTATTAAATTTTGTCAAATATTTAGTAGCCGGTTAATACAAATTCATGAATATATTTGACATTTTTTTACTATGTATAACTATATTTATGTACAACATTTATTATACTCAATTATATTCCTCTCACAGTAGCCAGTAAAAAAGTTAATACTTTTTAAGTATAAAATTGATCGAATCAAAAAAAACATTAAAAATTTTTAGGAAAGCCTGACAAGTATAACAACATCTGCCTATACTCAATAAAATTGACTCTAATCTAGCCTTCGTCGCCATGATTAAACAGACCAATACCTGCCAACCAACAACAACCATATTATCCCTAAATATTGCCCCTACTCAAATTATGCGGGGCAACAATGCTCTGGCCAAATCGGGAGAAGCGATCGCCCATCTTGGTACTAATCCCTTAATTGTAGGAGGCGATCGCTCCTTGAATATCATTCAACCACACCTTGGGCCTTTACTACAAAATCATCATTTAAAATTTACTCAGGCCAACTACGGGTCGGACTGTAGTGAAGCCAGTCTAGCTAATCTGCGCCAAATCGTCACAACTCAAAAAGCAGACCTCATAATTGGTATTGGTGGTGGCAAAGCTCTCGACACAGCCAAACTCTTAGCCCACCAATGTCATTTACCCGTAGTCACCATTCCCACCTCAGCAGGCACTTGTGCAGCTTGGACTGCATTATCAAACGTCTACTCAGACCAAGGCGCTTTCTTGTATGATGTTAGTCTAGCTAGATGTCCAGACCTCCTAATTCTGGATTATAGTCTCATCAAAACTGGGCCTCCCCGTCTCCTAGTAGCTGGTATTGGGGATGCGATCGCCAAATGGTACGAAGCCTCAGTTAGTAGTGGCCATTCAGAACAAACAATGATAGTTGCTGCTGTCCAACAAGCAAGAGTATTGCGAGATATTCTCTTCCAAAAATCAAAAGTAGCCTTACAAGAACCTGGTGGAGAAACCTGGCAAGAAGTTGTCGATGCCACAGTCTTATTAGCAGGTTTAATTGGAGGTATTGGCGGTGCTCAATGTCGGACTGTCGCTGCCCATGCCGTTCATAATGGCCTAACTCATTTGTCAGCAAGTCATGGTACATTACATGGAGAAAAAGTTGCTTATGGTATATTAGTCCAACTAAGGTTGGAAGAAATGGTACAAGGCAACCAACTAGCTATGACTGCCAGACAGCAACTGTTAAAATTCTATGATGAGATTGGTTTACCAAAAACATTAGGCGACTTAGGGTTAGGAGAAATAAGTTTGTCTGAATTATGGCGTGCTGCTGAAGTTGCTTGTCGTGACAATTCTGATATTCATCGCTTACCATTTAGGGTAGTTCCCGAGCAATTAGTAGCAGCAATGGTTTCAACAACAGTCCCACTGGAACCAGAGAAACAAAATTTAGGAATTGATACCTATTAGAGAATGTTGAAAGAGGACTCCCACTATAATTTATAATTTAGCGATGAAAGGGGGGGGTTCAAAGTACAGAACCATTTCCGCACAAAGCCTAGTGTCGCTACGGGAAAGTCAAAAGTCGTAGGGGTGTCCTGCGATAGTTATGCGCAAGCTTTTGGCATTTGCCAACGCCAGAGCTGCCGAATGGCATCCTCAAAAGTATTGATTGGTAAGGCTTTTAGGATTTTGTCATATCATGTCCGAAGGCAATCGTTTGTGTAAAAGTTAGTGTGGATACCTACAGGAAATTTAAGTTTTTTTTTCTGGCTCTTAAGCCTTCGGTGCCTGTTGCCTGTTGCCTGTTGCCTGTTGCCTGTTGCCTGTTGCCTGTTGCCTACCTTTACTATACAATACCGATGCTACCGGACATCATATAACTGGTTAGTTATTTCTGCCATCCTGCACTAGATGTGAGAATGTCAAGCAGATACTACACCTAATTTCTGAAGATTGAAATCTGAACGTTTTGAAAAAAATAGTTTATATTAGGTAGTTTAATTTTTTACCGAAAAATTGTGGTTTAAAGCCTCCCCTTTTGAAGGGATAATAAAGAAAAATTTTCCTTTTACTTTTAGTCAATCCTCTTCTTTTCAAGGAGAGGTAATTATTAATTATTAATTATTAATTATTAATTATTAATTATTAATTGTTGAACTACCTATTTTCTGCTTAAACTTGTAATAAATATGGATTGGATTAGTCCCGCAAATAGGGTACAAGCACTACCGCCTTATGTTTTTGCCCGTTTAGACGAACTAAAAGCTCGTGCCCGCGAACAAGGGCTAGATTTAATTGACTTAGGAATGGGAAACCCTGATGGGGCAACTCCTCAACCTGTGGTAGAGGCCGCCATTGCCGCTTTACAAGAAGTAGCTAACCATGGTTATCCCCCCTTTGAAGGTACTGCTAGTTTCAGGAAAGCAATTACTAATTGGTATTTCCGTCGTTATAATGTCAAACTTGACCCAGACGGTGAAGCTTTACCACTATTGGGTTCTAAGGAAGGTTTAACTCACTTAGCTTTGGCTTATGTGAATCCAGGAGATTTAGTTTTAGCACCTAATCCTGCATATCCCGCCCATTTTCGTGGCCCTTTAATTGCTGGAGGTAAGATTCATAGCATTTTACTGAAACCTGAAAATGATTGGATTATCGATCTAGGGGATATTCCCGATAGTGTTGCAGAGCAAGCGAAGATTCTCTATTTTAATTATCCTAGTAATCCTACTGGTGCTACTGCCCCACGAGAATTTTTTCAGGATATTGTGGCTTTTGCTAAAAAGTATGAAATTATGCTGGTTCACGATTTATGTTATGCTGAGTTAGCTTTTGATGGTTATCAGCCTACAAGTTTATTAGAGATTCCTGGAGGAAAGGATATTGGTGTTGAGTTTCACACTATGTCTAAGACTTATAATATGGCTGGTTGGCGAGTAGGTTTTGTGGTTGGTAATTCTCGGATTATTCAAGGGTTACGCACTTTGAAAACTAATTTAGATTATGGGTTGTTTGCTGCTCTACAGTCAGCTGCTGAAACTGCTTTACAGTTACCGGATGAATTTTTACATCAGGTTCAAGAGCGTTATCGGCAACGTCGAGATTTTCTGATTCAAGGTTTAGGAAAGTTGGGTTGGAATGTCCGGAAAACTCTGGCAACTATGTATTTATGGGTACCTTGTCCACCAGGAGTAGGGTCTACTGATTTTGCTTTGTCCGTATTACAAAAAACTGGGGTTGTAGTGACTCCTGGAAATGCTTTTGGTAGTGGAGGAGAGGGCTATGTTAGGGTTAGTCTCATTGCTGAATGTGAACGTTTGGGTGAAGCATTAAGTCGGTTTGAGCAGTCAGAAATTTCCTATCATTGAAGTATAGCAGAAGGAAGAAAGAAGAAGGAAAAAGCTGGCGTTGTCTAAGGTTTGAGCTTTTTATCTTTCCGCGCGCTTTTCTTCTGCTATAAGTAATACCAAGCGCGATCGATATTTGCTACAAATAACTAGGTTATTTTTTAGGAGTCAGGAAGACCGAGTCAGGAGTCGTATGGGAATAGCTTTTATACCATTTATTAGGTCATAATTTATCTTTTTTGTTCAATGGACATCTCCTGTAAAATCTTTTAATTGCCTTTATTATTCGTAATATTCTTTTTCCAAACAAAATGGTATAAGCCAAATTTTATATGATATTAAGAAAGACTCTAGCATCATTAGCTGAGTCTTCGATATTGACTATTTTTTTATCTGGATTTATGAATACTTACAAGCAAGTGCAGTTCAACTCTTTACTATTGAAGATATTTAGTTTTATGCCTACACCAAATTAGACATTTCCAGAAATTAAATATTCCTACTCGAGCAACCCTTGTAGAGAGGTTATGTACAGTCCATTTAATTAGCATCCAAATAACCTCTGCTGTCGATATAGATCGAGTTTTCCTATTCTCCCCGATCCCTGCACCCTTTTCTAGTGCTCAACGTTTTTACATTCTTTTTCACGCCTATGTCTATTTGATGCGGGCATTCTAGCAAAGTTTTTGACCTTAGTATCTGTTGCTGCCAGAAAACTTACGATTATCACCACCGTAGCGACCACCACCCTTATTTTCTCGTGGCTTGGCCTTATTAACTCTCATATCACGACCCATCCAGCTTGCACCGTCCAAAGCTTCAATGGCTTTTTCCTCATCCTCCTCATTTACCATTTCCACAAAGCCAAAACCACGTACTCGACCTGTTTCACGGTCTACAGGTAAGTGAACTCTTGTTACCTGTCCATATTCAGCAAATACTTCATTTAAGTCCTCTTGTGTGACATCGTAGGATAAATTACCCACATATATTGACATAGACTGTCTCCCAAATCAGTTAAAAATTTAAACAAAATAGAACTCGGAGACAAGTCTGTAAAGAAAAACTGGAAAACGCCCATCGAACTTAAACAGATCCTCGAAACCGATAACATATTCTATTGTATCATAACCTTGATTTAGCAATAGAAAAAAAAAGAAATTTTTGCTCAAAATATAGCAGGCAACAGCTCGTCTGTGGAAAAAATATTTCCCTGTCTTACGGTTTACGATCGGCATAAGTCCTAACTTGCCCATTCTTTACTATAGATTTGTATACTCATGGCCGATCATCAAGCAAATTTTTCTATTATACTTTTTTTCACCGTAAAAATTCAAAGCATATCCTCCATAGGAGGAAAGAATTGATGAGGCAAGAGTGCAATAATTGATTGGATTTTTTATTATTAGGGATGTCTAAACATATTAAATCTAAATATCAAATCAAAATTTGATAATTTTTAAGCAGACTCATGCTGTTTATGCCAAGTTGGATGCCATAACAATTCAGCAGTGGATCGTTTTTCTACCATTTCTTCAGTGATAATGCAACGGGTGACATCTTTACGGGATGGTAACTCATACATTACCTCTAACATTAACTCTTCTAAAATACCTCGCAATGCTCTAGCTCCTGTTTTGCGTCTATATGCTTCTTTAGCGATCGCCCTGAGAGCTTCTTTGTTAAATTCCAGCTTAACATTATCCATCTTTAATAATTTTTGATACTGTTTAACTAAAGCATTTTGTGGTTCAGTTAATATTTTCATTAATGCTGTTTCATCTAATGGGTCAATTACTGTTAATACTGGCATTCGTCCGATAAATTCTGGAATCAAACCAAACTTAACTAAGTCATCTGGTTCTGCACTTTTTAGTACATTAATGTTACGTTTTTCTTTTGATTGTAAAGCTATATTATCTTGATTAATATCTTCGGCCTGAATAAAGCCCAATGATTTTTTTCCCTGTCGTTGTTCAACTATTTTCTCCAACCCGACAAAAGCACCACCACAGATAAACAAAATTGAATTGGTATCAAGCTGAATAAAATCTTGATAGGGATGTTTTCGCCCTCCTTGTGGTGGGACATTAACTATTGTCCCCTCCAATATTTTTAATAGAGCTTGTTGTACTCCTTCTCCGGATACATCTCTTGTGATGGAAGTATTTTCACCTTTACGAGCAATTTTATCTATTTCATCTATATATATAATTCCTCTCTGAGCAGCTTCTATATCAAAGTCTGCTACTTGCAATAACCTTAACAATACATTCTCTACATCATCCCCTACATAACCTGCTTCGGTAAGGGTTGTTGCATCTGCTACAGCAAATGGCACATCTAGTAAGTCTGCTAGAGTTTGAGCTAACAGAGTTTTTCCACAACCAGTTGGGCCAATTAAGAGGATATTAGATTTTTGTAATTCTACATCTGGGTCAACGCTGTTGTCGGAATTATCCTTTGTTTGAGAACTCAGACGTTTGTAGTGATTATATACTGCTACTGACAGTACTTTTTTTGCCTGCTGTTGTCCAATTACATGATGATCCAGGTATTGATTAATTTCTGTAGGTTTTGGTACTGCTTTTAAGGAAGTTTTGCTCTTACCTGAATGGCGATCGTTTGCTAATTGAGATTCTATTCGGCTAGCTGAAGTATCATCTTTTCTAGAGTTAAAAATTTCTTCTTCTAATATTTCGTTACAGAGTTCTACACATTCATCGCAAATATAAACTCCAGGACCTGCTATTAACTTACGGACTTGGTCTTGGGACTTGCCACAAAATGAGCATTTAAGATGGGAGTCGTATCTGGACATATTTGTTTGATTCCTTGATGATGGGGGTCTTTTTTTTCTGAGGAGTTCAAAAGCTGTTATGGCGCTGCGCCCAGGCAACAGCTCCGGATGGGGAATAAAAAGCTGTTAGCTCCGCATTCCGTCAGGAATAATATAAGACTTATAGCTATTGGACAGTTCCTGCAATTTGTACATAAGCCAGCGCACATTGCTATATTTGATATTAATGATTGAAAAATCCAGATATTAGTTATATTTAAGTCTGAATTTCACAACTTCTTATATTTCTCATTTCAACTCAACTTTAATTATATAGCAATTCTCAACAAGCGTGAGGTACAAAATTCCTTTGCTGCGCGGGAGTAGGGAATAAAAAAGAAGAAAAACAACTGTACTTCAGTAACTTGAGAAATGCTATGTATATTTTTAAGTATTTTCATTTTTAAATAAATAAGATCGTTGAAATAATTTACTGTTAAATTTGTATATTCAGAATGTTTAACAAATATAAGCATCTGGCCTGATGATTTTAAACTCAAAACATCAAAATAAGTTAGGTCTGAATCATTACCGAATAATTAATAATTAATAATTAAATAATTAGCGCCTTGAAGCCTCCCCTTTTAAGGGGAAAAACAAAGAGAATATTCCTTATATTCAATCAAGGACGGTTTTAACCAGAGGTAATTATCCATTACCTATTAATGAAAATTGTAGGCTGGATTATGATTATATTACCGAATAATTAATAATTAAATAATTCGCGCCTTGAAGCCTCCCTTTACCAATGGATAATTGACAATTGATAATTGATAATTAAAGAGTTAGAAAGGAGCGAGAATAGCGAGAATTATTTCATTATCCATTATCCACTATCCATTAATACTATTTCCTTATATTCAATTCCGTAGCGGTTAAAACCCGAGGTAATTATCAATTATCCATTAATGAAATATCCACAATTTATTAGTTTTTTGCATAATCTGTATCAGATGTGAGAATTTTATTGCTTCGGGGTTTCCCATTCCCTGTTCCCTATTTCCTCAAAATATACAATATCTCACAACTCAAATTAGATTGCTATAGATTTAGATACTGACTAACTATTTTGAAAATATCTATTAAGCAGAAAATGTTGAAAATTTTATAAAAATAAAAAATATTTTGAACGAAAGGAGAAATATTGTGATATAGTCTCTAAGTTATGTTGGTTCTAGCGAGGGTCAGTCGTTAGAAGTAAGGGGAAAGTTTGGTGTAAATCCAACGCTGTCCCGCAACTGTGAAATGAGTTTAGTCAAATCTAAAATTTCATTAAGCCAGAATGCCCACCAACATTATTAGGAAAAATAATCAATACATCTGCGAGGTATGGATGAAAGACAAACATTACAAACCTACAACAAGTAGGGTGGCTCATCAATTGCATAGAATAAGAGTAATTGTAGCACTGGCAATTTTAATTTTTTTCAGCACAATAGAATCGGCTATAGCTCATCATCCAATGGATGGAAAAACACCAAGTAATTTATGGGAAGGTTTCCTATCTGGTGTAGGACATCCAGTCATTGGAATCGATCATCTGGCTTTTGTCGTGGCAGTGGGATTAATAGCAGTAGGAATCCCCAATGGTATATTAATATTAGCATCTTTTCTCGCTACAGTAATATTAGGAACAGGTATCCATCTCCTCAGTATTGATTTACCTTTAACAGAAATAGCGATCGCTCTATCAGTAGTTGCTTTTGGTACAATGCTAGTTCTCAAACAGAAGCTAAGTCTCCAATTATTAAGTATCTCTGCAGCTATTGCTGGTATCTTTCATGGTTATGCTTATGGAGAGGCAATTATTGGTGCAGAAATGACACCTTTATTTGCATATTTGTTAGGCTTTACAGTGGTTCAGTTATTAATAGCATTATTGGTAATGAAATCTGCTGAATTAGTCAGTAATTATTGGGAAAATAAATTCTTTATTGTAATGTGCTTCTTGGGTTTAGCAATAGGTGCTATTGGAATGGTATTTTTCACCAGCGCCATATTTAGTTAATAGTTAATAGCAAAATTAAATTCCTGGAAATTATCAAAAAAAACAGAATGTCTACGCCACAAATACTATTTGTTTGTACTACTTGTGCGAGTGTTTGGAAAGATGGGAAACGACAAGGTATTAGTGGAGGAGAAAAACTACTCGATCGACTTTCTCAAGAATATGAAAATTGGTATTTACGCGATAAATTTTCGATCGAGGCAACAGAATGTATGAGTGCTTGTAGTCACTCTTGTGCTATTTCTTTTGCTGCTCCTGGTAAACACACTTATGTATTTGGAGATTTACCATCTCAAACAGAAATGTTGTCAGAAATATCAACAGCAATATTAGAATGTGCGAGTCTCTATGATGCTAAATCTGATGGATTATTATCTTGGTCGGAAAGACCTGAGCAGTTAAAAAAAGGTGTTTTAGCAAGAATTCCGCCATTAATTTCTGGGGAGATTTAAGCAAAATTAATGGTTGAATAAATACGGATATTTTTCAGTGTTAATTGTGTTTCTTCGTAAGCATTTAGCCGTCAGCTATCAGCTATGAGTTATTAGCTTATTATCAGCTCAAAAGAGGAATTAGTTCCCTAGGAGAATTAAAACTTATAAAAAAAATGTCTTCAGCTAACCTAAGTAAGTTATTACCTTCATGCATCTGTTTGCGCAGCATGACAAAAGGAAATGCTGAATGCTGAATGCTAATAACTGTTTGCGCAGCATTCCGTAGGAAATGCTTACGTTTCTTCTATCATCTTTTACTATGACTTTAAATGTAAATAAGAAATTTAATTCTCTAGAAAACAGGGGAAAGTTTTAGTAACTTTTTTTGCCTGCTAAAAAAATTGAGAATCTAGTTTCAAACTCATTTCTAAATTCTATAGAAGGTAAAAGCTCCAGAAAGCAAAAATGGGAAAAACATTTCTCCTTATTTGATTCATCATCACTCTATTTTCTCAGGAATTCAATATTTGTTTTTGCTATGGATAAAGGAAAAAATCCAAAGGGAAAAAAAAGATGAAATTTTATAGTCGATCAAATATTTATAGCAGTAAAAGGAAAGGACGTGGATATATCAAAAGCTTAAAACTCAGACAAAAAAATTTTCGCTCCTTTGGTTCTTCATTACTTCCTTACTTGCTTCTGCTATACCTAATAAACCTAGAGAATTTTGTGCTTAGTTTTATTTCTGCTAATTTTTGATTCCTTGATTTTTCCCGCTCTTTTCTGTGGCGAGTTTAACACCCCACCTGTCTAAACGGTGCTTCAAATTTTTCGGAGTTTGTAGACATGAAGTGGCGTGTAGAAGACTATCCATAAGCAATTTTCTCTTCTGCCTTTTGCCTGCTTCAATTTCAATTTTTTATTTGTCAAAAAAATTATCAAGAAACAGTATTAAAATTTATGAGTGCAAAAATTCCTGTTACTGTAATTACAGGCTTTCTCGGCAGTGGAAAAACTACCACAATTCGCCATTTATTACAAAATAATCAAGGTCGTCGTATTGCAGTTTTAGTTAATGAATTTGGAGAAGTTGGCATAGATGGAGAACTTCTACGTTCCTGTCAAGATTGTGATGAAGAAGATGCCACTAATAACATTGTTGAACTAACAAATGGTTGTCTTTGCTGTACAGTTCAAGAAGAATTTTTTCCTACTATGCAACAACTCTTAAAACGTCGAGAAAAAATCGATAGTATTTTAATAGAAACTTCTGGGTTAGCATTACCTAAACCTTTAGTACAAGCATTTCGTTGGCCGGAAATTAAGACTTCTGCAACTGTAGATGGAGTTGTTACTGTTGTTGATTGTGAAGCAATAGCAAATGGTACTTTAGTAGGAGATATTGATGCTTTAGAAGCTCAACGTCAAGCTGACCCAAATTTAGACCATGAAACACCAATTGAAGAATTATTTGAAGACCAGTTAGCCTGTGCCGATCTAGTGTTATTAACTAAGGTTGATATGGTTGATGAAGCTACTTTAAATAAAGTACAAAATTGGTTAAAGGAACAGTTGCCTAAAACTGTCAAAATAGTTCCTTGTATTGGAGGAGAAATTAGTCCGGATGTATTGTTAGGATTTAATGCAGCAGTTGAAGATGATTTAGATGCTCGACCTAGTCACCATGATACGGAGGAAGACCACGAACATGATGATGAAATTAATTCTGTTCATTTAATTTTAGAGCGAGAATTTGAACCAAAAGAATTAGTAGAAAAGTTGAAAAGGTTAGCGATAAATGATGAAATTTATCGGATTAAAGGTTTTGTTGCGGTGCCTAATAAACCAATGCGTTTAGTTTTGCAAGGAGTAGGTTCGCGCTTTGATTATTTCTATGACCGTCAGTGGCAAAAAGAGGAAGTTAGGCAGACTAAGTTAGTATTAATTGGTCGTGATTTACAACTAGAAAAAATTCACTCTGAGTTGGGTAATAATATAGAATTTACCCCTGAGTGACTTTGAGTATCTAAGATGTCTACGGCCTATCAGTTATCAGTTACCGAATAATTAAAGTAAAAATCCTCTCACTCGCCGTGGAGAAACAAGCGGTCGAGGGATGGATGGGTTTCCTAACCATATCCAATCGACCAAGAGAGAAAAAATTTTCATAATTAGTCAATCCTCTTCTTTTCAAGAAGAGGTAATTATTAATTATTAATTATTAATTATTAATTGTTGAACAGTTTTTTCCATCACCAATAAGATTTTGTCAATCTCATCCTCTGTTCGGTAGCGCATAAGCTGATAGCTATTTGGGCAGCAGTCCGCAGGAAATGCTTACTTACCTGGACTTTTGGTAACTTGACCAAAATTAACAAAGTTCTGTTTATTTATGTGCAGGTACTTAGTAGAATTAAGGAGGCTCTAGCTGGAAATATTAGTTCCAGAAGCTCCACTCACAGCTTTTAGAGAACAACTTTAACGGATATGAATAGTACGCGAGAAAAATAATTATGTCAATATCTTTGGAAGAAGTTTATAAAATTGTTGGTCTGTGGTTTTTTCAAGATACTTTTGGGTGGCACTTGAGCGATCTTCCTCCTGATGAGACCTATGAAGCACTTACGAAAGCAATGCTTATTTGTGCAAAAGGAGATGGGGTTCTTGCACCAGAAGAAAGAGACTGGATTATAGGTTTCTCTGCAGTTAGAGGAATGCAACCCACACTGATTGAGGAAATGAAAAAGTATGAAGCAACAGAAGATTTAGAGGAAGTTATTAGTCGTACATCTCAAGCAATTAAGGCAAAAAGAGCCGCTATATATTATGCGATTAAGGCTTGTTCCGCGGATGTTGAATATCATGAAAGTGAGCAAGTATATGTTCATAAAATGGCTGGTTTAATCGGTGTATCGGAAGAAGAAGTGAGTCAGTTAGAAGCCATGTATTTAGAAGAAAAAAGACTGCAAGAAAAACGAGTTAAACTTTTATTTCCTGATGGTCTACCTTATAGCTCTTGAAGTCAAGGAAAAAAACACAGGTAGTCCTGCGGAGCGTAATGGTAAAGTACAAATTGTAGCATTATAGTGATGTATGAAGTTCCATATAACTCCAATGTGGTTACTTAACTTTTTAGAGAATTATAACGGTTTTTCGTACTAACCTTCCGATACGCTGTCGCATTGCATTGTTAAACCTTTTGACGAAAAAGAATGGGGTTATCTTTCAATAATTGATAATTACCGAAAAATTGTGGTTTAAAGCCTCCTCTTTTAAGAGGATAAAAGCGGTCCTTCGCGACAGCGGAACGGAGTTCTCTCTTCGTAGCAAACCCGTTGGGTGGGATGGCAAGAAAACCTCGCCATATCCATGAGACCAAGAGAAGAAAAAAAATCCATCGATCCAATCCCCTTATTTATAAGAAGAGGTAATTCTAAATTCGCGCATTCTAAATTCTTAATTATTGAACTCTTCCTTTTAGGGAGAGGATTGAATAAAAGGAAAATTTTTTCTTGTTTCTCCACGGCAAGTGAGAGGATTTTTACCTTAATTATTCGGTAAAAACTTGGCTGTTAAATTTTCAGACTTGATGTTCTTCATTAATGAGGCAATCGCGAAATTCTATTAAACCTGCTCTAACTCTTACTCCATCTTTTTCAATAGTATCAGCAAATTCCATTATTGTTTCTTTTATATGTAAGCAGGAGTACCAATTATTTCTCTTTATTTCTCTGCTTTTAGTAAGATTTTGATCTTTAAATTTGGAGACTCCAAAGTCGATAATTTTTGGTAAGCATTTCGGTCTGAATGCGGAGCTAACAGCTATTAGCAGTCAGCTATTCCTAGGTCATGCACTCGCATTCAGCAATTAATAATGAATAATTATTTCTCATACCATTTCTCTGTAACAATGCGCTTAATAATTATTGCTCAGACCTTATTAAACTGACTATTCTCATCTTTATATTAAGTGCAACTTCATGGATAAATGGTATCAAGTTGGGGAAAGAGACTTTGACAGTAACTTTTTGTTCTTTCCTCAATTTCAAAGGTTGCTTTTACCGAAAAATTGGGTTTAAAGCCTCCCCCTTTTAGGGGGATAAAAAAAAATTCAGTTCAGTATTTTCAAGCCTCCGGCTTTAGTCGGAGGTACTGATAACTGATAACTGATAACTGATAACTGATAACTGATAACTGATAACTGATAACTGAAATGACCTTTCCCAACATTAATAGCTGAAGTCCGCAGTTCCGACCTAGGAGGCTAGCTAATAGCTGACGGCTGAATGCTGATAATTTTTGTTTGCTCATTTTCGCCGACAATAATATTTGCTGGTTTTAAGTCAATAAAGTTCAGTTAAGGATTTTTTTGCACTTCTGTAACCTCAAAAGCTTATCTAATGGTTCTATTCTTTATGGGTTTTGCTCTTATCTGTTAGCTCCGCATGACAAACGGAAACTGTATTGGGTTTTAAGTCTCTGTGAATAATGTTGCATTTATGAGCTGCGGATGTGTCTAATAATATTTGTTTGAATAAATGTTTGTTTTTTTCATTTTTGATTTGGTTGATAATATTTTGTTTTGGAGGTTTAAATTAGATGTAGTTATAGGTTTCTGTTTTTGGTTTTAATATTTTAAACTTTACCCTTTTTGTCTGATTGTTAAATGGGGAAATTTTTCTGAGTTGGTTAACGAGGTTTCAATCTTTTTAGGGGTTTTTTTCAATTTTGTGATATTCTATACTTATGATAAAGTTCGGGTATTCTATATCTTGATTGAGTTTTAAGGCTGTTAATTCCTATTCTGCCGTTGTTTTGCCCGATATTTCTTTGAATTTTCTTTGCTCAAAATGACTAATTTTTCTTTGGTCGTTTTTTGCTTTTTTGACAAAAAGTTGTTTTTGTGATATGTAAAGGGAGTTTTTTCGGTTTTCGGAAATGTTTTATGTTGAATAAAAAATCTAACATATGGGCGAATTACTCCTAATAACATTAAGCGATCGCAGTTGGTTTGAGATGGCAATCCTAATTCTACTTTTGGTGTCGCTTTTTTCGGGAGTGCTTCAGAGAATGCCTTGGTTTGAGGTTGTCTAAGAGTTGTCTGGCAGGCGATCGCTTTTTTTCAGTAGTTATCCCTTTTATGGCAATCCTAATTCTACTTTTGGTGTCGCTTTTTTCGGGAGTGCTTCAGAGAATGCCTTGGTTTGAGGTTGCCTGGGAGTTGTCTGGCAGGCGATCGCTTTTTTTCAGTAGTTATCCCTTTTATGGCAATCCTAATTCTACTTCCGGTGTCGCTTTTTTCGGGAGTGCTTCAGAGAATGCCTTGGTTTGAGGTTGTCTAAGAGTTGTCTGGCAGGCGATCGCTTTTTTTCAGTTATCAGTTATCCCTTTTATGGCAGTCCTAATTCTACTTTTGGTGTCGCTTTTTTCGGGAGTGCTTCAGAGAATGCCTTGGCTT
>JAXHSW010000015.1:28404-28738 GCA_034190295.1 Cyanobacteriota bacterium
GAGGTTGTCTAAGAGTTGTCTGGCAGGCGATCGCTTTTTTTCAGTAGTTATCCCTTTTATGGCAATCCTAATTCTACTTTCGGTGTCGTTTTTTTCGGGAGTGCTTCAGAGAATGCCTTGGTTTGAGGTTGTCTAAGAGTTGTCTGGCAGGCGATCGCTTTTTTTCAGTAGTTATCCCTTTTATGGCAATCCTAATTCTACTTTCGGTGTCGTTTTTTTCGGGAGTGCTTCAGAGAATGCCTTGGCTTGAGGTTGTCTAAGAGTTGTCTGGCAGGCGATCGCTTTTTTTCAGTAGTTATCCCTTTTATGGCAGTCCTAATTCTACTTTTGGTGT
>JAXHSW010000015.1:28838-29036 GCA_034190295.1 Cyanobacteriota bacterium
TTTTTTCGGGAGTGCTTCAGAGAATGCCTTGGCTTGAGGTTGTCTAAGAGTTGTCTGGCAGGCGATCGCTTTTTTTCAGTAGTTATCCCTTTTATGGCAGTCCTAATTCTACTTTTGGTGTCGCTTTTTTCGGGAGTGCTTCAGAGAATGCCTTGGCTTGAGGTTGTCTAAGAGTTGTCTGGCAGGCGATCGCTTTTT
>JAXHSW010000015.1:29136-63719 GCA_034190295.1 Cyanobacteriota bacterium
TTCAGTAGTTATCCCTTTTATGGCAGTCCTAATTCTACTTTTGGTGTCGCTTTTTTCGGGAGTGCTTCAGATAATGCCTTGGTTTGAGGTTGTCTAAGAGTTGTCTGGCAGGCGATCGCTTTTTTTCAGTAGTTATCCCTTTTATGGCAGTCCTAATTCTACTTTTGGTGTCGCTTTTTTCGGGAGTGCTTCAGATAATGCCTTGGTTTGAGGTTGTCTAAGAGTTGTCTGGCAGGCGATCGCTTGATTTTTTACCTTCAACTTTCATTTTTTTTGCGTTGAATAAAAAGTCATGCATAAGGGCGAACGACCCCCACTAACATTATGCTATCAGAGTTAGTTTGAAAATTCAAGCTCATTTTCCTTTCGGCCTGGGCAAAATTTTTAGAAGCTTATTAAAATGATATTTTGTATCTGTGAACGATCGATTTTTCTGTGCTCATCATATAGATAGAGGTAGGGTCGGCACATTTCTATGGATTAACTAAAAGACTGAATAATTACTATTTGCCTATCTCAGAGGATTTACTTTTCCTTTTCGCTTGATTTTTTACCTTCAACTTTCATTTTTTTTGCGTTGAATAAAAAGTCATGTATGAGGGCGAGCGACCCCCAATAACATTATACTATCAGAGTTAGTTTGAAAATTCAAGCTCTTTTTCCTTTCGGCCCGGGCAAAATTTTTTAGAGCTTTAGAAGATGAAACGTTTAGCGATCGTAGTTTAGTAACCAAGGTTTTGCGAGGTAGTGAAGCTCAACCTACTGCTAATTTTTGTCTTGATTTTTTCAGAGATTGAAAAGAATCAGATAACCTTTTAACAAAGCAACTAAGCAGAACAAACTTTCTCTAGGTTTGATAAATTTCAAATTAAGTACAAATGAGAATTTACTTTTTAACATAAGGGGAGAGTTCATCCCACAAATCAGGAAAATTAGCTTTAAAATAATCGGGTTTAGCTATTTCCATATCTTGATATTCAGACCCTGGAGCAACAGCTTTTCCAAGTAAACCAAATTCACCCTCTTCAAGTATTGCTGTTTTCCAACAATCTTTTGGTACTAATAGTTGAGAAAGATGACCTTGAGTAACATCAAAGCCAAGTTTAAATTTTGACAATTTTCCTTGTGGGTCAACAATTAAATAAGTTATGGGATAACCACGATGAAAATAATGAATAATATCTGATTTATTTATGTGGAAATAGTCAATTTAGCGGTCATCAGCGAGCAGATAATAAATGGAAGTAAGCAACTTTCTTTCACTTCCTTCTATCTCAGTATTTATAGTTAAATCAGAACGATAGGTTTCTTAAAAATAACCTCCTTTAATATGTTTAACTAAAGATAATTTTTCAATTATGTCCTGCTTATCCATTAACAATTTAACCTCTGAAAGTAATGTACAGAAAATTAAGTAAGTATGTCTTTGAGGTAAAGAGGGATTTAGTAATATCAAAAAATATTGGTAACTTTCTGCTATTACTATAATCTCCTATCAGCACTTCCAATAAAGAGAAGTCATTTCCTGATTTTCATTTTCGTTTGAACAATAGGTAAAGTTATCGGCTTTTGATTCTCAAATTTCCCCTGATTTTAGGAGAAGTTCTCAGAAATGAATTAGTCAAAACTACCATGCTAAAAGTCAAAATAATATATGAAAAAATAATTGTGTTGTGAAAAAACTTTAGTAGTTATATTAGGGATAGTTAGGCAGGTCGGTAAAACTTCTTTTTTAGAAAAAGATTCCGACCAAAACCCCTACTTGTTTATCATTACTAACTAAAGTTCTATGAATCGATTAATTGTCCATAGGGAAGAGGAGAATTATCTTGATCGCCCCCAATTTCAAACCAGTAGCGTCTATGAGCTTCGACAAACTCCTCACGACTGATGGAACCTGACTTATCTGAGTCGATACTGTCGAAAGCCTGGTCAGCATTGTCAGACTTTTCTTCTCCAGTGTATATTGCCAGGTACTTTCGGTACTCTTCGCGAGATATTTCCCCAGAACGATCGGTGTCAATTATATCGAAGAAAAGCTCGTTTTTATGTCTGCCTACTTCATATTTTTTATCTGGGGATTCAACTAATGATAATGATACGGTCTTTGCAGCATTAGCAATCAAATCTTCTTCACTAACTTGAGTGTTACTATCAACTGGTCAACCTCCAGCCATAAAATGCTGAAACAGAGAATGACACATCTCTCGAATTTCTTCATTCTTTGATGAATCATTTTGAAGTTGAATTAAACGGTTGGCAATTTCTTCAAAGTCGGAAAGGGTTAAAACCCCATTTTTATCTACATCCATAAGTTTGAAGTAGGTCTTCATTCTGGTACGCCAAACAGGGGATGATAAAAATTGTTCAGGAGACATTTTTACTGATAAGTCAAGAAAACTATATGAACGTCTTGATATTATCATTATCTATAACGTCTTAGTTAATTTTCTCGGAATTAATCAGAGACTCAGTACTGACAATATAACGGTCAAATATCTATAACGTCTTAGTTAATTTTCTCGGAATTAATCAGAGACTCAGTACTGACAATATAACGGTCAAATATCTATAACGTCTTAGTTAATTTTCTCAGAAGAACAGTCAAATATCTATAACGTCTTAGTTAATTTTCTCGGAATTAATCATGGACTCAGTCCTGACAATAGAACAGTCAAATATCTATAACGTCTTAGTTAATTTTCTCGGAATTAATCATAGACTCAGTCCTGACAATATAACGGTCAAATATCTATAACGTCTTAGTTAATTTTCTCGGAATTAATCATAGACTCAGTCCTGACAATATAACGGTCAAATATCTATAACGTCTTAGTTAATTTTCTCAGAATTAATCAGAGACTCAGTACTGACAATAGAACAGTCAAATATCTATAACGCCTTAGTTAATTTTCTCAGAATTAATCATGGATAGGACTTACGCAAATTGGCTTTTAACCACCATCTGTAGGGGTAAATAGTATTCTTTCTCGCCATAAGTAGAGTCTCTGCGTAAGTCCTGATGGACTCAGTACTGGCAATATAACAGTCAAATATCTATAACGTCTTAGTTAATTTGCTCGGAATTAATCAGAGACTCAGTACTGACAATAGAACAGTCAAATATCTATAACGTCTTAGTTAATTTGCTCGGGATTAATCATGGACTGAGTACTGACAATAGAACAGTCAAATATCTATAACGTCTTAGTTAATTTGCTCGGGATTAATCATGGATAGGACTTACGCAAATTGGCTTTTAACCACCATCTGTAGGGGTAAATAGTATTCTTTCTCGCCATAAGTAGAGTCTCTGCGTAAGTCCTGATGGACTGAGTACTGACAATAGAACAGTCAAATATCTATAACGTCTTAGTTAATTTTCTCGGGATTAATCATGGACTGAGTACTGACAATAGAACAGTCAAATATCTATAACGTCTTAGTTAATTTTCTCAGAAGAACAGTCAAATATCTATAACGTCTTAGTTAATTTTCTCGGGATTAATCATGGACTGAGTACTGACAATAGAACAGTCAAATATCTATAACGTCTTAGTTAATTTTCTCGGGATTAATCATGGACTGAGTACTGACAATAGAACAGTCAAATATCTATAACGTCTTAGTTAATTTGCTCGGAATTAATCATGGACTCAGTACTGACAATAGAACAGTCAAATATCTCTGAGCGAATAATTAGGTAGACAAAATTATTTGTGTATTTGCGAATAAATTATAAAAATGATACTAAATCCGGTTATGAAAACGTACTTTTTCCAAGTCTTCTCTAATCCTTCTGTCCTCTTGCCTTACTTCTCTCATAAAGCTCCTATCTAAACCAGATTTAGTATGATTACCGAATAATTAAGGTTTAAAGCCTCTCCTTTAAAGGAGAAAAAAGAAAAAATTTTCCTTTTAGTCAATCCTCTTGTTTTCAAGGAGAAGTAATTATTAATTAGGGCTTACCGATCGAATCTCAAAGTATTGATAAATATAAGGTATTAGCCTTTTTGGGGTTCAAAAAAGTGCCAGTTTTTCGGTGTCAAGAGCTGCAAAAAGCTAGTATTTTGGGCTGACTATGGTAGAAAAATCATTCTGACAATTCTTACTCCTACCTCCTCGCTCATTCCCCTCCACGGTCGGGGCCCGCGGGTGGGTTGTCTCCTGTCTCCTACCCCTACTAAAAGACAAGCGCTTGCGCAAACCCTAATTATTAATTATTAATTATTGCCTACCTTCTCGAAATATGAAATTAGTTCTGTCGAAGTATTTAATCGATCGTTGAATGCTCACTATTTTATCTGCACAAAATTCAGATATATAAATATTCACTTATCTGGCATTTTGTCTACTTTTTCTCTGAAAGATAACTGAAATCCTGACTTTAAAACTAAGATAAATCCTAATCCTGAAAATATACAAACTACTATTGCTGCCTTCATAAATCCTCCTGTCAATAAAACTGTAGCTGAGAGGAAAGTAAAACCAGAAAAACAAGTATAAATCAAAATTTTTAACGCCAAATTAATTCGTTTTAATAATCGATCGTTTTCAATAGAGCGGACTCGAAATTGAATTTCTCCATCTTCAATTTTCGTTTCTAATTGACGGATTAAAATTTCACTTTTACTAGGCTGCTGTAATCTATACTTAATAAAATCTCTTGTCTGTTTTGCCAATTCACCTACAACTCTACCCCTACCTTGAGCAACAGTAATATTTTTGACAAAAGGTTGAGCGCAAACAACCAAACTATAGTCAGGATCGAGTTCTCTGGCAATACCATCTAAAGTAGATAGAGACTTCAAAATAAAGATCATTTGAGAAGGTAATCTAAATGGTTGCTGCTCAAATAAAACATAAAGTTCTTCCTTTATTTCATCAAAATTATAAAAATCGACAGGTTTATCTGTAAAATTTTCCAATAAAAAATTAACCAATCTTTTTACAGGCATAATATCCGGCATTGGTTCAATTAAACCAATAGTAATCAAAGTATTAAGCACCTGGTCAACATCTTTTCTGAGAATAGCAAAAAACGTTTTAATCATCTGGTCTTTTGTCAATGACTTGACCTCAGCCATCATGCCAAAATCATAAAAAATCACACCACCATCTAAACTAACAGCTAAATTTCCTGGATGAGGGTCTGCTTGAAAAAAACCATCTAATAATAATTGCTTTAAATAACAGCAAACTCCAATTTGATTAATTCGTTTCGGATTAATATTACAAGCTTCTAGTCGTACTTTATCGTTAATTTTAATTCCCGGTAAATACTCAAGAGTAATAACTTTTTCTTTAGTATAAGTCCAATAAACACGAGGTACAATTATTTCCGGATAATCCTTAAAATTTTCCCGAAAACGGTCAGCATTTTTACCCTCATTAATATAATCAATTTCTTGATAAAGAATTTTAAAAAAATCATAATAAATAGCATCTAATTCATACCTTTTAGCCCAGGCAAAATACCTTTGACAAAAACGGATAACATTTTTGACAACTTTTACGTCCAAATCAAATAAAGATTTTAATCCAGGGCGCTGTACCTTAATTACAACTTCTTCACCCGTTTGTAACTGGGCTTTATGTACTTGTCCAAGACTAGCTGCAGCAATGGGACGTTCTTGAAAATCTCGATAGAGAGAATAAAGAGAGTTGCCAAGCTCTGACTCAATAATAGCGATCGCTTCTGTCGTTTCAAAAGCAGGCACTCGGTCTTGTAATTTTCCTAACTCCTCCACATATTCCTTGGGCAACATATCAGCTCGCGTAGATAAAGACTGCCCTATTTTGATAAAAGTTGGGCCTAAATCTAGCATAGTTTTGACCAGCCACTGAGCGCGAAGCTTTCTCACAGAGGCAGACTTATTTTGAAATAAATTATCCCACCATAAAAAGAAAAAAAATTTTCCGAAGGCACTAAAAACATCTATTTTTCTGGTCAGAGGAGAATATTGAGTACGTTGCCAACGAAGGGACTTAGAAGCATCTTGAGTGAGCATACTATAAGTTATTTCAATAATGGATAATTGATAATGGATAATTGATAATTACCTCTCCCTAAAAGCTATCCCCGATCGGGAACTCCTGAAAACCTTGTGGGGAGTAGGGGAGAAGGGAGCAGGGGAGAAGGGAGAAATAGTCAATTTAGGTAAGCAAAACTACTTAATTCATCCAAATAAATGTACTTTTAAATACATTTTTTCTGAGGAAAAAGCTTTTTGAAGACATAAACATAACCTGTTTATAATGTCAAGTTTTATGTTAAGAAAGATGTTTATAAAGCATAGCCCTAAAAGGAAGAGAATTGAATAAAAGGAAAAAATCAATTTTTTTCCCCTTGAAAGGGAAGGTTTTAAACCTGAATTATTTAATTATTTATTTAATTATTTAATTATTAATTCTTCGGTAAATCTTTTCACCGAAAAATTGGGTCTGAAGCCTCGCCCTTAACGAAGTCAGAAGTCAGAAGTCAGTAGGGGCGCCCTTCGATAGTTATTTTTGTAAAGGAGATTTGAGCAACTCTCCAAAAATATTGCGCCTTAAAAGGCGGGGTTTTAGACCCATGTTATTTTGATAAGCGGGCGACTTTTTAGTTATTTTTTCAATAAGACCGAGGAGCTTCGGCTCGGTAGGAATCTCCGTACCTTCAGGCCGGAGAGGATGTCAACGTCCATTGATTGTAACTGGGAAACGAAAATTCTGGAAGATGGGTCATTTCAGTTATCAGTTATCAGTTATCAGTATCAAGCTAAATTTGTTACATAGTATTACAAAAGAGTGTGTTTCCTTTTTGAGCAAGTGAATTATATTAATGGTATAAAAACAAGTAAAAGTATTATTATGTCTAGCGAACAAAGATCGAAACATCCCTTTCATATGTACGAGGCAATTTTTGCACAACCTCAAGCATTTACTCATGTAGCTAAACGCAATGAAGTATTAATTGATAATTGCGCTACCCGTATAGCCTCCTGTGAGCGGCTATTTTTAGTCGGTATTGGAACTTCACATCATGCAGCTCTAGTGGGCGAACACTTAATGCGTTTGTATGGGGGAGACCTTTTCACACAAACATTTCACTCATTTGATTTTGCACTTTATAGACCTCGAATAACACCAAGAGATTGTGTCATAGGTATTAGTCATCGTGGGAATAAACTTTATACAGTTGAATCTCTCAAATATGCTCGTGAAGTAGGTTGTTACACGATTTTCATTACCGGCGAAGGTGTGGCTACTGAGACTGTACAAAGCGATATCACCTTACCTACAGTTCCACAGGATAAGTCAGCAGCTCATACCATTAGTTATACTGGTACAATTTCAGTCTTATCTACTCTTGCGGAGCGTATTGGTTTTCATCGTACCGGGACAAGTCTTATATCGAAAAATTTTCTGGAGCATGAACTTTCTGAACTACTTTATGTAGCACTAGAAACGGAGAATGAGATGGCACGCTTCGCCCACGAACAAGTTAATCGGCGACGCATCTGGTTGGTTGGTGGTGGCCAAAATGCGATTACAGCTAATGAAATAGCCCTTAAAATTAAGGAAACTTCTTATTTGCAAGCTGAAGGTATGTCAATCGAAACGATGCTGCATGGGCCATTTCAATGTACTGAGACAGAAGATCTCTTTATTTTGATTGCGCCGACTGGTCGAGCACAGAGGCGCGTTTTCGAGCTAGCGGGACTTATCCAAGAAATTGGTGCAGCCTATCTAGTGATTAGCGACGGGGCAGCGGAATCGCTCTATGCTAGTGCAACAGGGTGGGTTGTTGTGCCAAAAGTTCCAGAACCATTCTCTTCTCTAACCTGCCTTGTGCCGCTCCAATTATTTACCTACTACTTAGCGTTAGAGTGCGGAACAAACCCTGATGGATTTCGGCTCGAAGACCCACGTTTTGCCCGTGCACGCTCATTAATACAGTTGTAGGAAAGGGTTATTTTTTCAACAATTAATAATGAATAATTAATAATTACCTATCCTTGAAAAGAAGAGGATTGACTAATCATGAAAATTTTTCTTTATTATATCAAATCCGTTTAATTCGGCACTTCAACAATTAATAATTAATAATGAATAATGAATAATTAATAATTACCTATCCTTGAAAAGAAGAGGATTGACTAATCATGAAAATTTTTCTTTATTATCCCCTTAAAAGGGGAGGCTTTAAACCACAATTTTCGGTAAAAAATGTTCCATCTTCAACCATTACCAAATATTTCTCCATCTCCCCTACTCCTGTAAGGGCGCCCTTCGGAGCTTGGCGCTAGCCAATGCCATTCGCCCCTACTCCCCTACTCCCCTACTCCCCTACTCCCCTACTCCCCTACTCCCCTACTCCCCTACTCCCCTACTCCTGTAAGGGGGAATGCCATTCGCCCCTACTCCCCTACTCCCCATCTAATTACACCGATGCTACCGGATTTGATATTATCCCCTTAAAAGGGGAGGCTTTAAACCACAATTTTTCGGTAAAAAAATGATACAAATGATACAGAAATAAATAGATAATTTCTTATATTTTATCGGCTTGTTGTTTAGCTACATCGCTGTATTTTTGGTAAAGTTCAACCCTATTCATTGCCACATCATAACGTGAATAATTTGGAGAGACAGAAGCCATTAGTTGTGATGCTTGTCGCCATTTGGAGGCGATCGCTATCCACTCCTCCTGAGACTGAGCTATTTTACCATCAGCAGCAGCTTCTTGAGCGAGTCGCACCGCTTGAGCAAAAGCTTCTTTCGACTCAGCTATAGTATCCTCTGAATTTTTAATAGTGGGGTCGGGAGACTGTAAGGTTGTATTTTCTGTAGTTGATATTCTATCTAACCTAGAAAAGTTTAGCCATTTATTAACTTGGATGCCCAAAACTAGCATCAGCAGACTTAGAAAAAAACCACCCATCATACCCAGTTGAAATTGATTTTGCTTTTCTATTTGAGCGCGATCGACACTTTTAGATAGATATATGGGAATTGGTTTAGGCTTACTTGTCTGAAAATGACGTGCTATTTGTTTAAAAATATTGGGCCTAGTCAAAGTAATTTGTTGAGACCAGAGCAACTTATCTTTTGGGTCTTTAGTAATTTCATCAAGCCATAGTAATTGCTGTTCTTGGACAATTCTACTATTAATATTTACTTTGCGGATATTACGAGGTGAAATGTCTTCGAGAGTATGCTTAACTTGCTGTACAAGGTTAGACTGTTCCAATTGTTCAATTTGGGGAGCTTCACATAAAAGCTGTAAAACACCATCAGAAAATATAGCTCTTATTCTTACATCTAATGTAGCAAGCTGTTGATTAAGAACTTGAATAATAGCTGCCACACTTCCTTGACGTGCTTGTATAAATATATCTATATTGTTAATTCGATCTATCATTGGTAGTTACTGCAATTGATTTATTTAATAGTTAAGTCAGATGCTTAAATATGATTTTTAATCGATCTAAACTTTCTTATTCAGACTTCACACTTACCGAATAATTAAGGTTTAAAGCCTCTCACTCGCCGTGGATAAACAAGAAAAATTTTTCATTATTAATCAATCCTATCCGTTTTCACTCTCGAGGTAATTATTAATTGTTGAAAGCGCTTTTCATTTAAGTAGACTACAAAATTATTTTTGCTTAGGGAGCAGGGAGTAGGAAGTAGAAAAATGCTTTTGCTACTGTAGTTTATCTATGTGAAAATCACTATATTACCGAAAAGAAAGCAATAAAATAAAATCAAATATAAATAATTTTATACCTTTCTCTTAAGAGTAGATAGTAAGCATTTCCTCCGGAATGCGGAGCTAACAGCTATCAGCACCTCAGCACCTCAGCAATTAGTAATGAATAATTATTTCTCAGGTTTGATCCTGGGACGCATGGCAGTAACTTTTTATTCTTTTTCAATTTCAAAGGTGGCTTTTGCGCAGACCCAAAATTAATAGCTGATAGCTAATAGCTGACGGCTGAATGCTTACAGTAGATCGGGACAGAATTATCACTTTTTAGGAAGTCATATCATGTCCGGATAATTAGCGATCAAAAAACTTTCTCTTTCTTTTCTTCTTTCTTCCCTCCTGTTTGCGGAGCATTCCGTAGGAAATTATAAATTCTGTTTGCGTAGCATGACAAACGGAAATTCAGAATTGCTGAATTATGAGTAGTTTATTTAT
This sequence comes from Cyanobacteriota bacterium, assembly GCA_034190295.1. Taxonomy (GTDB): domain Bacteria; phylum Cyanobacteriota; class Cyanobacteriia; order Cyanobacteriales; family Microcoleaceae; genus Okeania. The sequence continues at coordinate 39,326 of JAXHSW010000015.1, forward strand.
AACTGTTCAACCGGACATGATATCAGACAGTATTAGCTATTGAAGTTAAGAGTTTTATACAAAATTCATTTCTAAGCTGCATAGAATAATATCTCGATCGGGGTTGATTGTAGATCGAGATAGACAAGTTTAATAAATTTGATAATTCTGTGCTACTTCACATAAAATTGGTATAATATCCAACACCTACCACCTAATACCATCTCTCAAAAAGAATGCTATGTATGATTGGGTGGGGAAGTTGGTTCGTGTGGGAAGTTGGTTCGTGTGGGAAGTTGGTTCGTGTGGGGAGGGGTTAAAAGTAGGAAAAATCTATACTAACCAACTAATAATTGTCAAAAAAATACTTTGAATCTTGGTAAATATTGAGGTGTTAAAGTAGAACTGAAGTATAGCATTGCTTTTGGGAATTGGTATAAGACCTACGACCTACGACCGCGTCACCTAATTCTGTGCAGCCTCACATAAAATTGGTATTATGTTAAAATTTGCAACAGCAATAGAGGGGTAAAAACAGGAAATTGACTATGGCCCAATCCCTAAGTGGCAAAATATTTGTAGTAGATGACAATATTGATACCGACCAAATTATTCCCGCCGAGTACCTGACTTTGGTTCCTTCCAAGCCAGATGAATATGAAAAGTTAGGCAGTTATGCTCTATGTGGGTTGCCCGATCGCTACGGTAAGTTTATCTCACCGGGAGAAATGAAAACCCATTATCCAATAATTGTGGCTGGAGAAAACTTTGGTTGTGGGTCTTCGCGGGAACACGCACCTATCGCCTTGGGTGCTTCTGGCGTCCAAGCGGTAGTTTCTCAATCTTATGCTCGCATCTTTTTTCGCAATTGTTCGTCAACTGGGGAGTTATATCCTTGGGAGTCTATCGATCGCCTATGTGAGTTATTTGAGACTGGTCAGGAAGTTACTATTGATTTTGAAGAAAATCAGTTAACTAATCATACTCTTGGTAAGACTTATCAATTGAAGTCTTTAGGAGAAGTAAAACCTGTCATTGACGCTGGTGGTCTTTTTGCCTATGCACGTCAAACAGGTATGATTTCTCAAAAAAAACCAAGTTAAATTTTTTATTTTCAGTAGGAGAGAAATTAATCTCTCCTTTTTGCTGTTCAAATTTTCGATGAGAAAAAGTAAAAGAGGGAAAAGGCAACAATAGATGAGTTGCTACATTTACGGTCGATCCATTAATTTTGCATAAATTCCTGTAAACCACGAGTCATCATCTCAACTATTCCCTCTTGGTTATTCAGTTCAGTTTTTACCTCAGTTTCTATACGCTCCACTACATCACCAGGAAGATTAAGCAACTGCTTTAAATTTTCATAAGCAGCTTCTTCATCTTCATTAATCTTTGGTTCTTCAGGAGTACGAGAACTACAAGCAATTACTTCATAACCCAACTTTAGCACCAGTTCCCGTTCTTGTTGGGATTGTAATTTAGGAATTGACTCCCCTAATGGGATATTTTGCATAAAATAATCCCTTAATTCTTCCTGAAGTTGTTCCTGTCGATCTCCTGTAGCAAAAAGACTACTGAATCGATTTAACATTAAGTCCACTTCTTCTTTCGCCAGTTGTCCGTCAGACCATGCCATATAAGCGACAATCCGCAACAAATTCATCTGGCGTGGAGTAATAGATGGAGGTGGAGGTGGTTGCACTGCCATAGATTTTTCCTCAATTTTTGGCTATTCATAGCTAAGGTTTTAACCTATCATCAACTCAGCAATTATTATCCAATCGTTGACAATTTTTAACTGAATCTGGGAAAAGTCCCACTTGGGTGGAGGGCAAGAACCGCAATTATCCGGACTTGATATTATAGAGCTTTTCATATTGATGACCTCACGTCACAATCACTTGTCCTTTAGGGACGTGACGTTCCATGGAACCTCCTTACTGTGGTTTACCGAAATGAAAACTCCTGTAATATTATGGTTAATTAATGTGACTCGATCTCAGTATATTTCGGTAGACTTGAGCAGGATCGAACCAACGAGATGTCTTAGTCTAAAACTAGGAATGCTGAAACCCCTATTTTTCCTAGATTTCTTAAAAACATACACTGTAATATCATGTTCGGTTGAATAGTTATAAATAAACGACGGAGTCCTCAGTCCTCAGGAGGGAAGAAGAGGAGAAAGTTTTCTCCAGATCGCTCTTATCCGGACATGATATAAATTGTCAACTAAGTCAAAACTCCCCCTACTCCCACACTCCCTCAAGAAAGTGTTTGAAAAATGCTATTCATAGAGGTTCTAGAGGTTAGGGAAAGGATGCGATCGCATTGTTTTGGTTATCTTGAGGTTGGTCTAAGACCCGATCTCTCCTGATGACGGAAGCGTCGAGATGTTTGCGTAGCATCGACCTTGGAAAGGAAAAACCAATCAATGTTGCGGTTTGAAAATAGCGCGTGCTATAGTGAATAAAATGTGATGGCTAAGTTAGCAGTTTCTAGGAGAGCTGTCGGAACTATCTGATTTGCTCTTGTGAGCTATCTATAGCACGGGAAAGAGTTAGTTAGACTGATAGTGAACCTTAGACAGAGAAATGTTTTTCCCACTGTTGACTTTTCCCTGCTATAGCACCTATTTTAGCGGTCGTCTTAGTCATTGAAATTTTCTTCTTCCAGCTTAATATCGACTGTGATCTATATCATTAGTTAGTCAACAGAAGTATCACGAACTAAGGTTCACGTTATCACTAAACAAGGTTCATGTTATCACTAAATTATACTTATAGAAATCACTTACAAATCACATCAAAATATCGCATAATTACCTTGTGTTTAAAATTAGCAAGGTAGAAAAAATCATGGCTCTCTTAATTCGTCCTTTAGGTGATTTTAATAAAAAAAAGAGTTCTCTGCTACAACAAAAGTTGAAACACATTCTAGCTAATAGCTCAGAACATTGCTGTGTAGTAGACCTTGCCACTATCCATTCCATTAATAATTATGGATTAGTGACTTTGGTAACATTACACCGTATAGCCAAGAAAAACGGTTGTAACTTATATCTAATAAATTTGAGCGACCCAGTTAAATATTATCTAGAACTTACTGGACTAGACAAAAAATTTAATATTAAGCAGAATGTGAAAGATGTTAACTATACTCAGGTAGTAAACTAACTTTTTGTTCTCATGTTATCAATCCGGAGAAGGGTTATTTGATGATTTAGAACTCATAACTCAAAAGAAAGGAAGGATTATGTACTGACTACCGTCTGTGATGGCTAAACTTAGCTGGAGTCATTTCAGTTATAAGTTATAAGTTATCAGTTATCAGCACCTCTGCAATCAGGAGGCTTGAAATAAGGAATAGTCTCTTTGTTTTATCCCTTAAAAAAGGGAGGCGCATACCCACAATTTTTCGGTAATAGTAGTGATATAGAATTCGATTATACAGTATATGTTTATAATTCTATCCACACTTCAATATTAAATCAGACCATCTACCCATCTTTCCATTCACTAAAGTCAAAATTCAAAAGTTATATTTTATATCAAATTCGTTGAATTCGGTATAAAAAAACGTTCCATCTTCAACCATTACCAAATATTTCTCGATCTCCACATCTCCCCATTCACTAAAGTCAAAAGTAAAAAGTAAAAATTCAAAAGTTATATTTTATATCAAATTCGTTGAATTATTTATATAACTATATTTACATAATGAATCAGAACTGCTACTACTAATGCCAGAATTAGTTCATTTAATTCTTGATAGAGTTGGGTGTATCATTTTATAAATACAGACTTTGAATAATTGAGGTATTTGAAATAGAAGTTGTTTGAGGATATATTTCTCAAGCACTTAGAATTGAAAAATCATGGATATGAGAACTTAAGAAGGAAGAAAAATTACGATCTATTCCTTGTGTTGAAGTGTTAAAAATATACTACTTGAAAGAGCGATCGCCTCAAACTTAGTTGATGCCAAATTAAACCATGACGAAAATCAACTACAACAATAAATTTTACCAATTCCGATATAATTTTTCAACATCAAACATAATCTCTTCATTTGGTAATCTAATCTTTGATTTTTGTCGTTCATAAAGACTTTCCACCGCCGTTGTATCCTGGTAAATAACAGTAGCTGCAGCCTGTAAAAATGATTTTTGAAATAAAAACTTGAAGACCGGATTTTTGAACTTTCCATATAACAAAATAAATGTCTTTGTTACGTTTTCAGTTTCTGGATAAACAATGTGAGTTTGAACAATTTCACCTACTGGTGTTTGAGCCAAGAATGTTGTAGTTGAAGGAAAAGAATATTCTAGAGTATTGTTCATTACTTTAGGAATTATTCCCAAAGCTGGATTTTTCAAAATTTCTCCAAAAGTATTTTCCGCTCTTGTTATATATTGTTCTACTTTAGCATAATATCCATTAGTTTGATATGACTTAACATCACATGAGGTAATTTCAAACAAATCCTTATGAGTACCATTTTGATGATTATAGTCATAGTTAACAAGCATACTACTTAAAAAATCTGCCTGAATACTCTTTTCTCCACTTACTCCAATAAATTCATATTCCTCAGTTACTTTTTGAATTAACTCAGGAATTGGTAATCTTGGCTCATATCCACAATAAGTCCAAAGACAATCTTCTTTAACAATCAATTCTAAAGGTTCGGTAATTGGTTGAATGTCTAATTTTCCTGCCTTATATAATTTTCCTGCTCCATCAAATTCTAGAGCGTGAAAAGGACAAGTTATTGTGTTTCGTTCTTGACAAATCCACCCTTCAGATAAGGGAGCTTGAAAATGAGGACAGATATTATCGAGGGCAAAAACTTCGCCTTTTTTGTTCTGCCAAATAACATAATCTTTCCCATTTAAAGTGATTTTTTTAGGTTGATTAACTCCTAGCATAGACTTATGAGCAATCAACCAAGGTGCGCCTGGTAAAATCGGTTCCATATCTACCTCTTATATAGTTTGGAGTGGGGGAGTGGGGGAGTAGGGGAGTAGGGGAGTGGGGGAGATTGAATATTGAAGTAATTATAGAATTATCATTATATAATATATTAATTATATAATCGGATTCTATATCAAAAATTATGTTTACTAACACAAAAAAATGCTTTAATTTCCTCTAGATAAATAGAAGATTGTATTATTTATGAATTCTGAACTTAAATATTATTCAAATAATAATTCCCTGGCTCCAGCATAACCAAATTCTACTATTTGACAAGCCATTTGTTCATAAGCTCCAGACTCATTTGGTGTAGTAGTTGCTAAACCATCTACATAGCGATTAAACATACAAAAAGCTGCTGCAATTAATACTGTGTCGTGAATTTCTCTATCTGTTGCGCCTACACATTTTGCCTCTTGAATATCATCCTCATAAACTTGTTTGCCACCAAGCTGTACATTTGCTGCTATTACCAATAGAGCTTTGAGTTTTTCGGTAATATCTGCATTCTCAACGTTGTCATAAACTGCATCAACTAAATTACTATTGCGTTTGAGTAGTTGTTTTGCAACCGTACCATGAACACCTGTACAAAACTTACATTCGTTCAAGTGGGATACATAAGCAGCTATTAATTCCCGCTCCTCAACTGATAGGGGTGAGTCTCCTCTCAATAAGGTTTCGCTCAATTCCAACAGCAGTTTGCCTGTATCTGGTCGATATTTCATTAACCCCACAATGCCGGGAAAGCCTGATGGTATATCTATATGTGCCATCTGTCGCTCCTGTTTTTATTAACTAAATATTTAGTTAGTTATTAATATAAAGCTTTTAAATGTGGTTTGTCAAGAGTTAACGAAGCAGATGCTAATATTAATTAACTAAAAATTAAGGCCATATTTTGGCCATAGCAATTAGTGTAAAGCTTGGCCTTTTCAGAGCAAGGCATTAATGAAGTCAGAAGTCAAAAGTCAGAAGTCAGCAAGTGTACCCACCCCTAACCCCTCCTGGGAGGGGAAGTAAGGATTTTGAGCAACCCTCCAAAAACCCGATCGCCAATTAAGGTGGGGTTTTAGACCCAATTATTTTGATAAACTTTTTGGGAGTCTATTTATAACAGTTGTGAACCATCAAGGCAAAAAAAAACCATCGCCTAACAAGAAAGAAAGGTTGCGCGATCGAGAAGCAACAAAAGCAGAAATTTTAAATGCAGCAGAAGAGGAATTTGCGAAATATGGTTTAGCAGGGGCAAAGATAGATGCGATCGCAGCTCGTACAGGAGTAACAAAAGCCATGATTTACTATTACTTCAAAAGTAAGGATATTTTGTATCAGGAGGTTTTTCAACGCTTGGTCAGAGAACTTAATCAGATGATTCAGCAGTCCCACCTGGAGCAGTTGCCAGCCGCAGTAGCTTTGAAAATGGTAATACGTTCAGCGATCGCCTACGAAGCATCTCATCCGTATAGAGGGAGACTGTGGTTCCATGAAGCAATTCAAAATCAGGGAAAATACGGAGAATTAACTGGTTGGCAAGATAGCTTTGTATTTTTAATGGGTATTTTGGAGCGGGGAATAGCAGAAGGAAGTTTCCGACAGGTTGACCCATTTTTGACAACTATAAATATTTTGGGGATTTGTGTTTTTTATTTTGATGCTCAAGAAAATCTTAGTTATCTCAAACCCGATCGACAACTTTTGAGTCAGGAAATGATTGAAAAACAAACTCAAGAAGTCATCAATTTAGTTCTAGGTGGCGTGCTTTTATATTCAGAAAACTCTAGTAAAATTTAAAAGACAAAAAAAAGTTAAATTTGTCTCTAGTAACTTAATTGGTTGATTTTTACCTCTATAATTTATTTTTAAGATTTTGGCATCTATTCAGGATAGACTATCGTCTGAATAACTGTTTATCTTGACGATCCCAAATCAATAATTTACCAAGATTTTATGTTTAAAAATAGAAGTTTTCGATTAGTATTAAGTACTATTTTATCTATAATAATCTGCTTAAGTATTGGTTATTTTACTCCGAAAAATTGGTCCTGGGGTTCTTGCGATATGGCTTTATTAGACAAAGGTATATCTATCTATATTTATAATACTGGTATCCATACAGATATTCTAGTTCCAGTCAGAACTAAAAATTGGGATTGGCAACAATATTTCAACTTAAAATTAATAGCTAATCAATCAGTTTCCATAAATTATTTAGCTTTTGGCCTTGGCGATCGAGCTTATTTTCTCGAAACTTATACTGGGACATCATTGCCAATTGTTACCATTATGAAGGCCATGTTCCTACCAACACCCTCTGCTATGAGGGTATTAGCATATCAAAATATTCCTCAACAATATGAAATTAAGTGTGCTATAATTACTAAAACTAATTACCGTAGGCTGATGGAATTTATCAATAATTCCTTCCAGTTAGATACCCAAGGTAATAAAATCAACCTGCTCGTAGACACTAATTATGGAGGAGGTTTTTATGCCGCAAAAGGTAGTTATTCAATTTTAAGAGCTTGTAATGATTGGACGGCAGAAGGTATGGAATTAGCAGGAGTAAAAACTCCTCTATGGTCAGGACTTTCTAGTTCGATTATGTATCATATTAACAGTGGGTGCAACTGTTAAAAAAAATAGTAGTTTTGAATACAAAAAATATTGTCTATGAACATTATTCCCGCAATCGATATATTAGATGGACGTTGTGTAAGGTTATATCAAGGAGATTATGAGCGAAAGCAAGTTTTTAATGATAACCCAATTGATGTAGCAAAAAGGTGGGTAGATGAAGGAGCAACAAAGCTACATTTGGTAGACTTAGATGGTGCAAAAGCAGGTCAACCTGTAAATCAAAAGACAATAGAAGCAATTATCAAAGCAGTAGATGTACCAATACAATTAGGGGGAGGTTTACGCAACTATTCTGCAGTTGCAAGTGTGCTTGCTCTTGGTGTCAAACAAGCTATTTTAGGTACTGTAGCGGTCGAACGACCTCAGTTAATATCTAACCTCTGTCAAGAATTTCCCGGTCAAATTATTGTAGGTATTGATGCCAGAGATGGAAAAGTCGCGACTAAAGGGTGGTTAGAAACATCTGAGATATCAGCAACTGACCTCGCTCGGCAAATGGCTAAACTAAAAGTTGCAGCGATCGTCTATACTGATATTCAGCGAGATGGTACTCTCAAAGGGCCTAACATACAATCTTTAAGGGAATTAGCTGCTGCTATCAATATTCCCATTATCGCTTCTGGTGGTATTAGTTCAATTACCGATCTGTTAAGTCTGTTAGCATTAGAACCCATGGGGGTAGAAGCTGCAATTGTTGGTCGTGCTTTGTACACTGGTGATATTTGTCTGACAGAAGCAAATCAAGCTGTAGGTCAAGGACGTTGGCAGGATATTCCTTCAAATTTAGGATATTCTGCTTTTGCCTAACATCATATCCGTTTAATTGCATATATATCCAATTTAGGCCGATATAATAGGAAATATAGCAGGGAATAGGGGTTTTACCCCGCATTGGTGGCAGACGCACCTGGTAGCGCACTCGGTGTGAGGCAACAGTGGGAAAATATTTTTCCCTTATTTAGGTATCATCAGTATTTAAGTCAAACACCAACTCATTCCTTGCTATTGTTTCTGTGTTTCTCATTCTCATTATATAGAATCCGGTTATACAGTATATATATATTGATAATTCTATCCACACTTTCTCGCCTTCAATCTCTCCACCTCCCCTTGGACCCACACTTCCCACCCTCCCCACACAGACCACCCCCAAACATAAGATAAGTATTCAACCGGATTTGATATTATTGATTCCCTCAAAGTCTAGAATATTTCACAATTCAAATCATAAATTAGTTTAGTTAGAAAAAATGATTTAGTTGCAGTTGAATGGTTAAGTATTAGGGGTTCAATTATCTTTGTTTTAGAAGCCTAATTTATAATCTTTGATTTCAAGTAGGAGAACGTCACAATTATACTTATTATATAAGCATTCAGCGGTCAGCTATTAGCTATCAGCTATTGATGATAGGAGGAGAGAAAAGCAATTGATAAATTTGGATATAGTTAAAACTTACTGTCAAATTACGCTTCTTTAAGCCTATCGGGAATTATTCATTATTTGCTGAATGCGAGCGCATCCCGCAGGGAAGTGCTGACTGCTAAGAGCTGAATGCTTACCTGATTATTATTATTATTTGTGGCATTTGATTAGCAGACAAGTGATACAATCAAAGAGAATCTATCATCCTTCCAGAAAGCTATGTTCTGTCCAATGCAACTAGATTGTCAAGCAATGACAGGAATAATATATAATTGCCCTAACTTGTCAGAATGTCTAGATAACTCTCCCCTAAATAGAAGGGAAGCAATTAGGCTTTATTTCCTCAATCAAGGAATTAAACCAGAAGATATGAAAATGAGTGGGTACTCGACCCCAGAAAATAATTCTGATGATTCTATGGGTTTATACGGTTCTAGTTTTACCTATAATTTTGATAGTGAGACTAGGGACAGAATTATTTTTGCTACTCCCATAGTATGGGAAGATTCAATGGGTGGGATACAGCGCTTTGATGATTTGACCAAAGAAAAATTAGAACAACTTATTAGTCAGGGTTTTGTAAATCCCGCAGATGCACATAATTCTTCCCCAACAATTAACGATTTATTCGATTTTGCACAAAGACAAGCTAATAAAGGTTGTGAATTTACTTTTGAAGGTTATGCGGTTAGTCCACAACGTCTAGATTATCGAGTTAGTATTGATGGTTTATCTTATCAGGGAATTTGCTCTACAGATTTAATTTTTGACTTTCAAGAGTTTGTTGGTGAACCAGATGAGTTGGACATAGAGCCTAATTATTTACGAGCTTGGTGGGATTGAAGATAAATAATAGCTAATGTTTGATAAATACAGCATATTCGTTGATTAATGTGGTGCAACTGACGGGGTAAATTTTTTGCTTGTTCCCTACTCCCTACTCCCTACCCCCTACCCCCTTTTTGCTCAAATTTATTGTCAAACACCAAAAGACGTAGTGCTATATTTGATATTTTTAAGATTTATCGATCGCGTTCAATCTCAAAAATTAGGTCAGATCAAATCTGTTGACTAAGGTTCCCGAGAAATCGGAGTAATATAATTCTATCGATCGTCATACAATGCTTCAATAATGGATAATGGATAATTGATAATTGATAATGGATAATTGATAATTGATAATTACCTCTCCCTAAAAGGAAGAGGATTGAATGATCGTGAAAATTTTTTCTTGTTTCTCCTTGCTTATGAGAGGATTTTTACCTTAATTATTCGGTAAGAGCTAATGGCCATTTGCTCCTACAGGGTTTTGGTTGCGGTCTCAAATCCGCTCGGGTTCGGTATAACAAAATGTTCCATCTGAACGCCATTGCCAAATCTTTCAAGCTTTCCCCATCTCCCCACACTATGAATTTAATTAGGGTTTGCTTATGGAAAGTCTTTTTGCTCTTTGTAGGGACCCACCCCTGATATCAAGTCTCATTAAGAACGCCATAATAAAAATTTTCTTCTCTTGAGAGAAAATATTTTTTCCGTTTGTCATGGTCCGCAAACAAATTTCCTCTTGTTTCCTACTCCCTACTCCCTACTCCCTAGATTTTTCCGAAGTGGTTATTTAAAGAGACATGATATGACTCCTCCCAGGAGGGGAATTTGGGGAGATGGAGAGATTTGTATATTTGCACAATTAAATGTATTTCTTATGAATATTCTCTGACGACAAAGAATTAGTACTGCCCACGAAGGGGGTATCATAATATAACACCGATGCTACCGGATTTGATATCATTAGGTTATTTTTATAATACCTACAACCTATCATTTACCGAAAAATTGTGGTTGAAAGTCTCCCCTTTTAAGAGGATAATAAATAAAAATTTTCATGATTAGTCAATCCTCTTTTTTTCAAGGAGAGGTAATTTCAGTTATCAGTTATCAGTTATCAGTTATCAGTACCGACAACTATTGCCTGCAGCTTACGAAAATACGCTCACTGAATATTTTTTCATCCCCTTAAAAGGGGAGGCGCGTGGACCTCATTTTTTGGTAATTGGTAATTGGTAATTGTTAATTATTAATTATTCATTATTAATTATTAATTGTTGAACACCTTCTTAAAATTACAATTATTTACTAAAAATAGTTAGTAATACTGCTCCTAACAAATAGTGACTTGCTTGTAAATTTAATCCAACTTCTTTACCTAATTGCTCGCGAGCTGTTGGACTATAAAGCTTAATTCCACCAGGAGAAATACTCAAAGACTGAAGTTCATCTTGCCATTTAAAATAGGAATCAACTAAATAGAAAAATCCTCCTGGGCGTAAAACTCGACTCACTTCATTAAATACTTGTTGAGGATGAGGATAATGTAAAAAACTAATTGTATTAAAAACGGCATCAAATTGTTCATTAGCAAAAGGCATTTCTTCAGCATTTCCTAGTAAAAATGTTAAACTTTCTTGATGACGATTACAACTATTAGCTTGATTAACCATTTCGGGAGATAAGTCTAAACCAATACCTTGAAGATTTGGAAAATTAACAGCAAGACGATGCAAAAGTTTTCCAGTACCACAACCTAAATCTAGTACATTTGCTGGACTTGGCAAATTTACATATTCCAGTAATCTTTGATGTACTGCTTGATAAACTACAGATGGAAATAACCAATCATAATTAGGTGCCCAAAGATCGAAAAATTTTTGTTTAGAGGGAATATTATTTGTCATATAGCAGTTATGTTTGAGTTTATAGGAAAATATTATTTAGGCATTTCGGTCCGAATGCTGCGCAAACAGCTCTTAGCAGTCAGTGCTTCCCTGCGGAATGCGCTCGCATTCAGCAAATTAACTAGCTATCAGCTCTCAGCATTTAGCTGGAGCGCTAAAATTCGAGGGTTTAAGTCCCCTGCTATATTTGAAAAAGCGCGCGGTGCACCTTTTATGGGGGTTATAAGACGCGGAGCGGCAACTCTAGAGTATCCCCCATTATACACTTTTAGAAGCTGATAGCTGACCGCTGAGGTGCTGACTGCTATTTCAATGAATGATTCCTTCAACCTTAGAAGGAGGGTATCTTGGCAGTAACTTTTAATTCTCTCTCAATTTTTCAATTACTTTTACCGAAAATTGTGGTTGAAAACCTCCCCTTTTAAGGGGATAATAAAGAAAAATTTTCACGATCATTCAATCCTATCCGTTTTAAAGGAGAGGTAATTATTAATTATTAATTATTAATTATTAATTATTAATTGTTGAAATCCTCCTCTTATAAATAGCTGATAGCTGATAGCTGATAGCTGATAGCTGATAGCTTACAAAATTATCTCGTTCCATATAAGCGATCGCCTGCATCTCCTAATCCTGGAATAATATAACCGTGTTCGTCTAATTTTTCATCAATAGCAGCAGTATATAAGGATACCTCTGGGTGATTTTCATGGAAATGTTGAATTCCCTCTGGTGCTGCTAATAAACACAGAAACCGAATTGATTCTGGGTTAGATTCTTTAATCCGATCGACTGCTGCTACTGCTGAATTTCCAGTTGCTAACATTGGGTCAACTATTAATACATCTCGCTGCTCAATATCATGGGGGACTTTGAAATAATATTCTACAGCAACTAAAGTGCTAGGGTCGCGATACAAACCAATATGTCCCACTCTTGCTGTAGGTATTAGTTCTAAAATCCCATCAAGGAGTCCTTGACCTGCTCGCATAATGGAAACAATTACCATTTTTTTTTCAGCAGCTAACATGGGTGCTTCCATCAACTTCATTGGTGTCTCAATTTGTTGATATTTTATGGGTAAATCGCGAGTTACTTCATAAGCTAATAACATTCCTATTTCTTTGAGCAGTTGGCGAAATTGAGCAGTGGTAGTTTCTAGTTGACGTAATAGTGTCAATTTATGCTGCACTAATGGATGATTAATGATATTAACTTCTGCCATTTTATGACCTAGTTTAATTCATCAAATTATATATCATTTTAGTGTGCCGTAGGTGAGGTATGGGGTATTAAACAAGGTAGTGAAGGGAGTAACTATTTCCTATACTTTTACCGAATAATTAAGGTAAAAATCCTGTCACTCGCCGTGGAGAAACAATAAAAATTTTTCACGATCATTCAATCCTATCCGTTTTAGGGAGAGGTAATTATCAATTATCAATTATCAATTATTGAACAGACTGATGCCATCTAAATTATTATAAAATAGAGACTTTTAGCTGAAATATCTTCATAGCAAATTCAGAGATAATTTACCGAATAATTAATAATTAATAATTAATAATTAAATAATTCGCGCCTTGAAGCCTCCCCTTTTAAGGGAAAAAAAGCGGTCGCTCTTCTTAGCTTCCCGTTGGGTGGGATGGATGGGTTACCTAACCATATCCAATCGACCAAGAGAAAAGAGATTATTCCCGATCTTCAATTCCGTAGCGGTTTTAACCAGAGGTAATTATCAATTATCAATTATCAATTATCCATTAATGAAAATAGTAGCGAGGTACATTTTTATCACTTTTCAACTTCTCTAAAAATTAGAATCAAGTATGTACTTCACCACATTGAAAAATCGTCTAAATTACTAAATTTATTAACTAAATTAGTTATATACTAATGCTTCCTTTCCTCTAGTAATTTCAATAGTAACTTTTCCACTAAAATCCGGTATTGGAGCTGCTAATTTAGTTAAACTAACCTTGACATTTTGTACTAATGGTTCTTGCAAAATAGCTCCAGCGATCGCATCAGCTACTTTTTCTAACAAAGCAAACTTAGAATTTTTCACAAGCTCTTGAACAGTATTAACAATACTGCCATAATCTACAGTATCTTCCAAAGCATCACTTTTACCAGGAGCAGTCAAATCTAACCCTAGAATTAAATCCACTTCAAACCACTGTCCTAATACTTTTTCCTCTGGAAAAAAGCCGATGTATCCGTAGCAGCGAATTCCAGTAATTGAGATTGAGTCCATAATTACTAATTAAATTAAAAAACTGTTCCATCACTCTTTATTTTAATCGGAGGCGCACCATCTTTTCTTAATTCTTTTGCTATTTTTCTTCCTGTTGTCCATGTGCCTCCTTGTAAGACTTTTACCAATGGTAATTCTGAGCTATTTAAGTTAAGTTTTGCTTGAATTACTTGAGCAACTTTGTCTAAAAGACTAATAGTTAGCGCTCTCCATTCTACAATAATTTCTGAACCTGGTAAATGTTGTTGTTGTAGAATTAAAGGATTTTTAATTTGTATTAGCCCCATATCTATAAATAAGCCACCATTCCGATATTCTGCTAATCCAGTTAAATCGTCTAATCCAATTATTTTTAAACCCAATTCTTGTAATGGTTCGAGCAATGAGTATGTTAACCATTGAGATAATTTATGAAAAGGTATATATTCATCCCCCAAGCGATCGCTTTTGAGTAGAGCATGAGGCCAAACATCCCCTAAATTAATCCCTGAAATAGTACTGCGCCCTGGCCAAATATCACCTAATCCCTCCAATACAGCATTTAATACTGAAGTAGCTTGAATTACTTCTTTATTGGCCTGATTTGGCCACAAATAATCAACCATATTTCCTGGACGTGGACTATCAATGCCAAATAACTGAGAATCTCGATCTAAAACTTGTCCCAAGCGTTGCAGCAATTCCAGACGACCTTCAAGACCCACCAAGGGATTTTTTGGACTAATTTGGAATCCTTGGGCTAAAGTCTGAATATCAATTTGGGAAAGTCCTCTAGTATCTGCTTGCCAGGGAAAATCGGGATTACTAGAAAAAAAGCCTTGGCAAAATAGTCGGAAACTACAAACTGCTAAACCTTCTGAACGACTAAATATTAAGCCAGTTTCAGGTTCAGTGTATTGCCAGTTTGCCCCGGCACCGGCATCTAGTAGTACACTAATAATGGCTAAATCAAATTTAACTTTGGCCTTTTCAACTGGTGTGAGTCCTGCCAACATTTGGTCAAGTTCAACTAGGCGAGGTACATCTCCTACTTGGAAATGTCGCCAACGACTATGGAAGGGTATGTCTAGTTTGGGATACTGCTTCAGGGTTATATCAATAACATAATCGGCGCATTTATCTAGTTGAGTTAAATCGACTCGAAAATTATTTAGTTTGTCTTGACAAGCAAGATTAAATATGCTACTGCACCTTTCTCGAATGGCCTGGGGAGTTCTTAGATATGTAATAATTTCTGGGATTTTTTTATTCATTAAAAGTCAAAGTTAAATAGCAGTCAGCACCTCAGCGGTCAGCGGTCAGCATGATTGACTTTTCTTGACCGAAAATTCTGGTTTAAAGCTTCCCATTTTAAGGGGATAATAACGAAGTCTGCAAGTCAGAAATTAAACGATAAATTGTGGTTTAAAGCCTCCCCCTAAAAGGGGGATGAAAAAATATTCAATGAGCGTATTTTCGTTTTCTCCGGCAATAGTTGTCGGTACTGATAACTGATAACTGAAATGACTCACCCGCGGGCCCCGACCGTGGAGGGTAAGTAGGGGATTTGAGCAACTATCCAAAAATATTTCGCCAGTCAAAGCGGGGTTTTAGACCCAATTATTTTGATCGAGAAAATATTTTCTCACAGGAGTCGATTGGATATGGTTAGGAAACCCATCTATCCCACCCTACGGGAAGCTGCGAAGAGCGACCACTTGTTTCTCCACGGCGAGTGAGAGGCTTTAAACCTTAATTATTCGGTAATTATAATTATTAATTATTAATTGTGGAAACCCTCGTCGGGGAGTTAAACCCCCACTCAACCATCGTAAGGATTAGTTCCCGGGGTATAAACCCAAGGTCAAAACCCAAAAAGCTGTTTGCGGAGCATTCCGGTACGGAAAATGCTGAAGCGCTGAAGCGCTAGTTAAGGAATATAATATCAATAGTAAGCTAGAAAAAAAATATCGCAAACATGATGTAATTAAACACAATTTAGTTGATAGGAAACTTTGAGAGTTTCTTGTTGGTTTTTCTAAATTTAATTCAGCAAAAAATTAGGTAAAAAATCCCTCAGTAATGTCTAATCAAATTCACTTCAGCCAATCAGAAAAACAAGAGAATAATGTAGCTGTTGCTCTTGGTAGTAATCTCGGTGATTCTTTAACTATTCTCGAAAATGCCATCCAAACTTTATCAAAAACTTCAGGTATTACCTTAAAGACTTATTCAAGCTGGTATCGGACTAAACCTATCGGTCCAGAACAACCTGATTATCTGAATGGTTGTGCATTATTAAAAGTAGAATTAACACCCCACAAACTATTAGAAATTCTCTTAGATATTGAACAACAATTTAAGCGAGTCCGTTTAGAACATTGGGGACCTAGAACTCTAGATTTAGACTTAATCTTATACAATGATTTAATATTAGATACTCCAAACCTGCAAATACCCCATCCTCGGATGAGAGAAAGAGCTTTTGTGCTTGTACCCCTAGCAGAAATAGCTCCTGATTGGATTGACCCAGTATGGGGAAAGGCGATCGCTCAACTCTTAAAAGAGGTAGAATGTTCGGGAGTTTCTAAACTTTAAAGTTAAAAAATAATTAATTTATAGGAATGCTTAAAAAAGCACTTGTAACAGGTTCCGCAGTTGGAATAGGAAAGGCGATCGCTCTAGATTTAGCAAGTAAAGGATTTGATGTAGCATTTCACTATAACCGTAGTGCAGATGCAGCTAATGAAGCAAGTAAAGAAGCAGCTACTTATGGAGTAAAATCTATTGCCCTACAAGCAGATGTTACTAAATCCGAAATGGCTAAATCTCTAGTAGAAAATGCAGTAGAAAAACTGGGTGGTTTGTCAGTAGTAGTCAATACTGTAGGAAACTATTTAGGGACAGCTACCAGTCAAATATCCATAGAAGAGTGGCAGGAAGTTATTGATTCTAATCTCAATTCCAATTTTTATGTCACTACAGCAGCACTTCCCCATCTCAAAGCAGCTAATGGCGCACGCATAGTTAATTTTGCTTGTGCTCATGCTCAAAATGTGGTAGCACGCCAGACAAATACAGCTTATATAATTACTAAAACTGGTATTATAATCTACAGTAAATCTTTGGCTAAAGAGTTAATTAAAGACAAAATTACTGTTAATGTAGTTTCACCAGGAATAGCTGAAAATTCTTTTGACGTAGAAGAAATGATTCCTAAAATACCAGCAAAACGTCCGGCAACTTTACAAGAAATTAATCATGCAGTTTGGTTTTTTATTAATCCTGATTCTGATTATATTACAGGGCAAATTTTGGAAGTTTCTGGTGGCTGGAATTTATAAATTACGGAAGGCAGGAGGCAGGAGGTAGAATGCAGAAGGAAAGAAAAGGTACTTACTTACGGGAGGTAAGCATTTCGGTCCGACTGCTGCGCAAACAGCTATTAGCTGTCAGCTAGAGCGCAACAAGACTCTATCTTATGGGACAGTGTTTAAATTAACAACTAACTTTAAAGGGCAAGGGAGCTAACTTTTGTAGTAAGACAATTAAATATTGCTTCGATCATAAATAATAAAGCTTTGATCATAAATTAAAAGCAATAGCTGATAGCTGATGGCTGACTGCTGAATGCTTACTACGGGAGAAAGTTTTTTGACCGCTGATTATCTGCAATGATATAATACATTGGTGACAATTATGGGGGGATTTTATATTCAAAAAAATAGCTACAATTAAATAGGGAAGAGGAAAAATTGTAACTTATTAAAGTTAGGAAACCTCTGGCTAAAAAATAAGGTATCAAGCCTTTCTTTTCAAGGCGGTAAAAAAGGAAATTTTGGATTTTCTTGCCTTTTACTAAAGTTGGGTTCAACAATTAATTATTAATTATTAATTATTAATTATTACCTCTCCTTGAAAACGGATAGGATTGACTAATAATGAAAATTTTTTCTTCTCTTGGTCGATGGTCGGCCAGCTCCAAGACCCTTTCTTGCAGACCCGCTCCGAATTGCGCCATCCCACCCAACGGGTGCGCTCCAAAGATAGAACTCCGTTCCGCTGTCGCGAACGACCGCTTGTTTCTCTTTTAAAGGAGAAGGTTTAAACCTTAATTATTCGGTAACTGATAACTGATAACTGATAACTAAAATGCTTAATATTGAAGATTTATATACAATCCACGAACAACACAAAGATGCGATAAAAGCCAAAGTAGAAGAATTTTCTATTGGTAATAAGCAGTTTAATTTTAATACTGAAAAAGCGATTTTAGGAGTAATAAATCTTTCTAATGATTCTTGGTATAGAGAAAGTGTATGTTTGAGTGCAGAAACAGCTATTCGTCGGGGGATGGTTTTGAAAGCTCAAGGTGCAGATATAGTAGATATTGGAGCAGAATCAACTTTAGAAAAAGCAGAAAGGGTGGAAGATATTAGGCAAAAAAGTCAAATTTTACCTGTTCTGAAAAGTCTTAATCAAGCAGGTGTTTTAACTTCAATTGAAACATATTATCCAGAAGTTGCCACAGAATGTTTAAAGGCAGGAGCTAATATAATTAATTTAACTGGACCGGAAAAAAGTTCAGAAATTTATCAGGCCGTATCTGAATTTAATGCGGGGGTGATTATCTGTTATGTTCAGGGAAAAAATGTGAGAGAAGTGGGTGATTTTGATTTTGGAGATGACCCTACAGATTTAATGTATGAATATTTTGCCAAGGAAATAGAAATAGCGACTAAATATGGCGTGAGAAAAATATTTATTGATCCTGGTTTAGGGTTTTATTATAAAAATCTTCAGGATAGTTCTCTGCGTATTGGTTATCAAATGAGAACCTTTTTAAATACTTTTAGATTGAGGAAATTAGGTTTTCCAGTATGTCATGCACTTCCCCATGCTTTTGAATTTTTTGGAGAAGAAGTTAGGAGTGCTGAACCATTTTTTGCTGTGTTGGCAGCTTTGGGAAAAACTGATTTATTGAGAACCCATGAAGTTCCGAAAATTAGAGCGGTTTTAGATACTTTGGGATTATTTCAAAGTTAGAAGGAAGAAGGGAGAAGCAGGAAGGAGAAAGGAGAAAGGAGGAAAGAGCAATTCATTAATTGATAATGGATAATTGATAATTGATAATTACCTCTGGTTAAAACCGTTCTTGATTGAATATAAGGAAATATTATTTCTTTTTTCCCCTTAAAAGGGTCGGCTTTAAACCAGAATTATTTAATTATTAATTATTAATTATTAATTATTCGGTAAAAAGTAATAAGTAATAAGGGGAAAAAGCTTAAACTTGAGGAGGTACTGATAACTGAAAAGCAATGGCATGAAAAAAAAAGAGGGAGTAAGGAGTAAGGACTAGGGAGTAGGGGGAAATAATTGATAATTTCTACGGGATAATATGGGAGAATTGATTTGATTTTTTATGATTGGAGATGCCTAATGAATAAAGCAAGCATTCATTTAATTTCTACTACATTCTCAACCAGATATTCGTACTCTGAAGCTTTGATAAAATTGCTTTTTTCTCGTTTAAAGGTAAATATTGCTGTTTGCGCAGCATGGCAAACGGAATAGCTGATAGCTGAATGCTGAATGCTTAGGTAATAAGTAATAAGGGAAAAAAATTTAAACTGGAGGAGATACTGATAACTGAAAAGCAATGGCATTAAATCAAAAAAAAAGAGGGAGTAAGGAGTAAGGAGTAGGGAGTAGGGGGAAATAATTGATAATTTCTACGGGATAATATGGGAGAATTGATTTGATTTTTTATGATTGGAGATGCCTAATGAATAAAGCAAGCATTCATTTAATTTCTACTACATTCTCAACCAGATATTCGTACTCTGAAGCTTTGATAAAATTGCTTTTTTCTCGTTTAAGGTAAATATTGCTGTTTGCGCAGCATGACAAACGGAATAACTGATAGCTGACTGCTGAATGCTTAGGTAATAAGTAATAAGGGAAAAAAATTTAAACTGGAGGAGATACTGATAACTGATAACTGATAACTGAAAAGCAATGGTATTAAATGAAAGAAAAAGAGGAAAAGTCTCAAATTCAAAGAGATGAATCGAACTCAGAAACTTGGATAATAGGTAAAGAATTTAGATTTGAAGCTTCGCATCAACTACCTAATCACGATGGGAAATGTGCAAGATTACACGGTCATTCTTGGCGCGGTGTTATTTATGTTTCTGGTAATAAATTAGAAAATTCTGGTGCAAAGCAGGGTATGATTATGGATTATGGGGATATTAAAAAATATCTAAAACCTCTACTTGATGATTATTTAGACCATTATCACTTAAACGAAACTACAGGCTTAGTTAATCCTACCAGTGAAGCGATCGCTAAATGGATTTACGAACAATTAGAAAATAAAATCCCCGGACTCGTAGCAGTTAGAATTGATGAAACTTGTACCAGTCAATGTATTTATTCAAAAGGGAAAAGTAATTTTTTAATAATTTGAGAGAATAGAGAGTAGGGAGTAGGGAGCAGGGAGTAGGGGAAATTTTTAAAGATACTATGTTTGAGGTAAGGAGAACATTTTTATTATCGCTAATTAAATTAAACTTGATATAAAAACTGCCTGAGATTGGCGAAATGTTTTTGGAGAGTTACTGACACATTCACATTACAAAAAACCACTTCTAATTTCTGTTCCTTAACTAGCTGCTAGTTGTAGATAGTTAAATTTATGATTATGACCTAACTCGTGAATTATTTCTTTCTCAATAAAATTAGGATTATTAATAGAAATCTCCAATCATAAAGAATAAAGTTAATTATCCCACAGAAATTATCAATTATATCAAATCCGGTTAATTGCACATAGAATCAGGTTATATAATATCTGTTGATAATTTCTTAAATTACTTCAATATTAGACATATCCACCACGCTTATGGAGTAGGGATTAGGGAACCCACCCGCGGACCCCGACCGTGGAGGGGAATAATTGATAATTTCTGTACGATAATTGATTTGATTTTTTATTATGGGGGATGTCTATTTAATCTCCTCTGCTCCCCCACTCCCCTACTCCGCCAATTCCCCTCCCAGGAGGGGTTAGGGGTGGGTTCCCTACTCTCAACTATATAATAAGTATTCAACCGGATTTGATATTATTTCCCCTCACTCCCTATTCCCTCTTTTCTAATGTAGGATGGCGGAAATAACTGACCAGTTACAAAATCAGAAAACAATTATAAATCAAAAATGATTGACTTTTAAATGCATGACTTTTAACTTCCGGGTAGCGAACTAGATATATCTAATACAAACAATATATAGAGATTTAGTTCAATGAAGAAAACGATAGGAATTATTGGAGGGGGACCTGCTGGAATGTCTTGCCCTCTCTGGTTAAAATATTTAGGTTTTTCTCCAATTATTATTGAAAAAAAACAACAACTGGGAGGTTTGCAACAGGTAAGTAACTTTCAAAATGTCTGGTATTTAGGGTTAATTGAAAAAACTGGATATGAAATTGCCGAACAGTTTCACCAGCATATTCAAGTAGAAGAAATTTCTACATTATTAGGCTCTCAAGTTAGGAGTATTGTCAAGAGTGGGGATAATTTTCAGATATTTACTGAAGCAAAAGAAATTACAGCTCAAGGTTTAGTTATTGCCACAGGACAAAGAATTAAAGGATACGAAGGTATAAAATCTATTGAGGGCAGTCACAAACTTTTATCATCAGAGAAAATATTCTTTGACCTTGGTGCTACTCCTCTACTTACACCTCAGATGAATGAAAAGATAATTGCTGTTATTGGAGGTGGTGATAATGGGTTAGTAACAGCAATACGTTTCTCAGAAACCGCTAAACATATTCATCTATTTGTTCGTTCACAAATGCGAGGTTTTAAAGTTAACAAAAAAACAATTTATGAGAAAATTGAAGCTGGTAAAATAACATTACATCAACCAACAATTATTCATAAATTTGAAGTTCAGGGCAATCAAATTTCTATCACTTTTAGAGATGAAAAAAAACCAGAAGAAAAATTAGCATTTGACTCTCTATGTTTGAGAATTGGGTTGACTCCAAATATAGAAGATATAGTTCAAATTTTTAATGAAGGAAATTTAGGTAATATTCAATTTAGCCAAAAAGGATATATTGCTACAGATGAATTTCTACGGACATTAATTCCTAATATTTCTCAAAATCATAAGGGTCTAAAACCCCGCCTTTTAAGGTGAAATATTTTTGGAGAGTTACTCAAAATCTCCGTTAAAAAAATAACTTCTGACTTGCAGACTTGCTGACTTCTGACGCGCGTTAAGTTGCTGGAGATGTAACAAATTATAGATATCCCTGTGTAGCAACAGCAGTAGCTCAAGGTGCTATTGCAGCTAGGAGTATAGAAGAGGATTTATAATAGTAGATTGATGAGGATAAAAATTTACTAATTTATTCACTATTTTTTTGCCTGGACTTAATCTCTAAATTAGAAGTCTCTAAGCAAATTTAATTCCCCTATTAGTAAGCTGCCTTAATTACCTATTATCTTTACAGAACTTTTGAGTATGAGGTAAAGTTTACTAATTGCTATTACCTATTCCCTATTCCCTAAAAATGAGTTTAACAGAAGAATTCAAAAGTCGATATCACGAGTCGCGGATACAATACATGGCAACAGGAAAATCTCCCACCTGTTCAGTCATTTATTCTCAAGCACCTTACTGGGAAAATTATCGACTTATTTTTCCATTTCTAATTGATAACTGGGAACATTTTTATTACATCGACTTTCCACCAAAATTTGAAAATACAGAAAAAACCCATCCATCTATTTTAATAGGGATAGCAATGGCAGAAATTTATCGCCTTTGTGAAATATGTACCCCTGAAATAGTAAAAGTATCTTGGTATAGTTGTCTTCAGTGGGAAATAGATTGGTGGAATGAGGATATTTATTGGTATCTTCAGCAAAAGTTTTATCTAGAAAAATGGAATTGGGATAAAATGCCTCGAATAGAGTTTTCCTCAAATTATACAGAAAATAATTCTTTTCCTTCTGTCAACGATACCTACCTTCTTGCTGTTAGTGGGGGTAAAGAAAGTACCTTTGCATTTGAATGGATGCAGCAAGCTAACCTTCCCACAGAAGCATTTACTTTACACAATGCAGGAGGAATATTAGGTAATAATTGGCTGGAAAAGTTTCCAGTATTTGACCATATTAAAAATCAAACTTATTTGTGGGAAATACAAGCTCATCCCCAGGAAGACCAGGCAGAAAATTTTGCTTATCAAGGCGTTCGTAACGACCCTACTATTACTAACGCTCTGTTCATTATGATGATAATTGCTATGCAGCAAGGACATCGGTTTCTTGTATTAGCAAATGATAAGAGTTCCAATGAATCTAATGCTACATATCAGGGGCGAGAAGTTAATCATCAAAGTGCTAAGGGAGCTGCTTATATAGAACGCTTTAATAAATTTTTAGAGCGCAAAGGTTTACCTTTTAGTTATGTGAGTATTTGCGAAGAAGTTTATTCTATAGGTGCAGTTCATCAACTATCTTTGTGGAACAAAAATATTCTGAACGACCTTACCTCTTGTAATGAAGCACAGTGGTCTCCAGATGATTTGCGATGGTGTTGTAACTGTCCAAAATGTGCTTTTTCTTATGCTTTAATTGAAGCTGTAACAGATTCTCGTTTTGCTACCCAGGTAGTAGGGAAAGACTTATTTATTCTGACCAAACTTGAGGATATTTGGCAACGTTTATTCGACCCAAATTCTGAGAAACCATTTGAGTGTGTTGGTGAAAAACGTGAGACTTTGATGGCTTTAGCTAAATGCAAAAAACAACGTCTCAAAAATGGCGAACCTTTGGGTATTCTTGCCGAAATACCTGATGTTGAATTTGAGGAATATCTACTACAAATATCTGCTCCTCAAAACATTCCACAGGAACATCAAGAAAAACTAAATTCAGTTTTGACTAAATATTTTTAACTACTATTATTCGGACATGAGGGGCGGGTTAATCTGAATAATTTGTAATACCATTCACTTAATGCGGAACCCGCTCTTACTATTGGGTGTTTCAGGCTAATACGGTGTAAGCATTTCCTCCGGAATGCTGCGCAAACAGTCATCAGCTATCAGCTATCAGCTATTGATTAGAGGAGGAGGTAAAAGCAATTGAAAAATTGAGAGATAATTAAAAGTTACTGCTAATGTACGCTCATTCAACCTTAGAAGAAATTATTAATTATTTGCTGAATGCGAGAGCATCCTGCAGGGAAGCACTGACTGCTAAGAGCTGAATGCTGACAATTAAGAGCTAGTTTTTGTAGTAGTTAATATTTAACTTTGACTCAATTAATAAAGCTTTTATTGTTCAGCAAAAGTCATAGTTGATAGCTGATAGCTGAC
>JAXHSW010000015.1:63819-63945 GCA_034190295.1 Cyanobacteriota bacterium
CGCTGAATGCTGACAATTAAGAGCTAGTTTTTGTAGTAGTTAATATTTAACTTTGACTCAATTAATAAAGCTTTTATTGTTCAGCAAAAGTCATAGTTGATAGCTGATAGCTGACCGCTGAATGCT
>JAXHSW010000015.1:64045-81012 GCA_034190295.1 Cyanobacteriota bacterium
GACAATTAAGAGCTAGTTTTTGTAGTAGTTAATATTTAACTTTGACTCAATTAATAAAGCTTTTATTGTTCAGCAAAAGTCATAGTTGATAGCTGATAGCTGACCGCTGATAGCTGACAATTAAGAGCTAGTTTTTGTAGTAGTTAATATTTAACTTTGACTCAATTAATAAAGCTTTTATTGTTCAGCAAAAGTCATAGTTGATAGCTGATAGCTGACCGCTGATAGCTGACAATACGGTATAATAACTACTCCCTATTCCCTACTCTCTACTCCCTTTTTGACAGAGATAAACTCCTTCTTCTTGATTAGCAGCTTCCCAATAATTCAATATATTTATCCCATAACTACTGAGGATTTCTTGCAGCTTTGTTGTCGTATAACGGTAGGAAAAAAACAACCCAATTTTATCTCCATTTTTCCACTCAATCAGTTGGTCATCCAATTTCAAGCTCACATCATTATTCAATTCAAAATTAGCATTAACTCTTTTTAAATTAGGATTTTTCTCATCATCTTTAATCCCAAGTTTGATCTTCCTATTTTCCCATTTTCGCGATTAATTCCCACATCTTCCAATGCAGTAATTAGCCAATCTTTAAATCAACTCATTATCATAATTTGTCAGAATTTTTTCAATACCTTGAACATAATCGGAACCAGGTACTAAATTTGCACTTAAAAGCAATAAATCTCCCTCATGCAAAAAATTATTTAAAATTGGAAAAATTTGCTGAGGAGAAAAATTAGGAATCATCCCAAAAAACGTAATAATTTTGATTTATTGCTCATTCCTTTTCTGAATTTGAAGCATTAGATCGTCAGCATGAAGTAAATCGCAAACAATTGGTTGTACGTATAATTCAGGAAAAGAACTCCTAGCTTTTTGAGCAGAAATTATTGCCAGAGATAAACTAACATCTAGAGGATAATAAACTAAATCTCGCTGTTGATTATACAAATACGACAACAAAAAACTATCTTTACTTCCAGCACCAGAATCTAATCCAATTAACTGTAAAGCGGAAGATTTATCTAAAGTTTCGGCTATTTTTTGGAAACATTGTTCATAAGTATAAACACAATCTTGATTGTTTTGATAAGGAGAATATTCTTGATGAATTTTCAACCATTTTTGACTTTTTTTGACACTATCATAATGAAATTTATTATTAATTTGCTTCCCAGAAAAACTAACTAAATAATCTTGATAAACTTGGTCAGGAAATTGACTAGGATGCACTAATACTTGTTCAAATGTTGTTGACATAAATAATTGGATTGATAATCGATCGATAGCTGAAGTCAGACATCAAATTATTGCTGTGAATATAGCTAAGAGACTTGCGTAAAAATAAAGTACCAGTCAAACAAGCTATACTCAAGAAACTGCAAAAGCTAATTGGTAGATTAATAAACCGCAAGTCCCTAAATGCTTAAAACTATAATACTAATTTTTGCTAGCTTTGTGTCAAAAATGCCTAACACACCCTAATATTTTGTAAGCATTTCCAGCCGTCAGCTATCAGCTATCAGCTATGAGTTATTAGCTCATTATCAGCTCAAAAGAGGAATTAGTCTCCAAGGAGAATTAAAACTTATAAAAAAAATGTCTTCAGCTAACCTTAGTAATTTCTTGAATATATTCAAAAGCTGATAGCTGAATGCTGATAGCTGAATGCTTACAATATTTCTAAGTTCCACTAATCAAGGTGCGTTACACTTTCCTACGGAATGCTGCGCAAACGTTAAAACACCCTACTGGATTAACTACTGGATTAACTATTCTCTACTGCCTTTTTGACAGAGATAAACCCCTTCTTCTTGATTAGCAGCTTCCCAATAATTCAATATATTTATCCCATAACTACTGAGGATTTCTTGCAGCTTTGTTGTCGTATAACGGTAAGAAAAAAACAACCCAATTTTATCTCCATTTTTCCACTCTATCAATTGCTCATCCAGTTTAAAACTCACATCATTATTCAATTCAAAATTAGCATTAACTCTTTTTAAATTAGGATTTTTCTCATCATCTTTAATCCCAAACTTAATATTCCCATTTTCTCGATTAACTCCCACATCTTCCAACACAGTAATCAGCCAATCTTTAGTCAACTCATTATCATATTGTGGCAGAATTTTTTCAATACCTTGAACATAATCAGAACCAGGTGATAAATTTGCACTTAATAACAATAAATCTCCCTCAGTCAAGAAATTATTTAAAATTGGGAAAATTTGCTGGGGATAAAAATTAGGTATCATGCCAAAAAACGTAATAATCCTCCTTTCCTGCTCATTCCTTTTCTGAATTTGAAGCATTAGATCGTCAGCATGAAGTAAATCGCAAACAATTGGTTGTACACATAATTCAGTCAAAGAACTATTCGCTTTTTGAGCAGAAATTATTGCCAAAGATAAACTAACATCTAAAGGATAATAAATTAATTCTCGCCGTTGATTAGATAAGTACGACAACAACAAACTGTCTTTAGTTCCACCACCAGAACCTAATCCAATTAACTGTAAACTAGAAAATTTCTCTAGGGTTTCGGCTGTTTTTTGGAAACATTTTTCATAAACATCAACACAATCTCTATCGTTTCGAGAAGGAGAATATTCTTGATGAATTTTCAACCATTTTTGACTTTGCTTGACACTATCATAATGAAATTTATGATTAATTTGCTTTCCAGAAAAACTGACTAAATAATCTTGATAAACTTGGTCAGGAAATTGACTAGGGTGTACAAGTACTTGTTCAAATTTTGCCGACATAATAACTATTAGATAACTTAATCTGGACTTGGCCAATTACAAAAATATTGGAGAGGCAATACCAATATTTACTAGCACCAGTATAGAACCCATTTGGAAGCTATTTAAAAATATAGGGGAAGTGTGGGGAGTGTGGGGAGTGTGGGAGGTGTGGGAAGTGTGGGAAGTATAAGGTCTCGTCTGACCCTACGCTGGGTACTACCCTTGTCAAGATGGGTGCTGGAGGTGAGACTTGCGAGTATTTTTCCTGTATTGCCTCTATGTAAAGACCAAGGAGTAGCTCAAAAATTTTTACGCACCGCAAAGATACCACTCAGGAGTTCTATATAATAATTTAGTACAATTATTTTAGCTAGAGGGTGCTGTATTCATAGATATAGCAGTCGAAGGAAAGATTAGGACATATTAAAAGTTTAAAACGAAAGACTTCGCCAGATTTTTCCTTCTTCCTTCTGCTATAAATAATTAGACTTTTGTGTAGAGTTAGGTGAGGCGGAAATAATTCCACAGTTATTCGTCAATATTATTACTATTTACCTGAACTGTCAGGGATTTGGATACTAAAGTCCCTAAGCTGTTTTAAGATTTATTTTATAGATAATTTCTTAATCTTGAAACCAGTATAGTTGGGTTAAATCTACGGGAAAAAATATAAGGTATAGTATAAAGTTAAAGACTAGGGGAAATAAAAAATGGAAAACCATAAACAAGCTATCTTAAACAATGATGAAATTAAGCAACTTTTTATTCAGTGCATTAACATCTTTTTAGGGGGTGCAGCACTAACATTAGTATTTGGATTTATCTATTGGTTTGTGCATGGAACAATTATGTTTTCTGACTTATCAGAAAAAATTGTTACCCAAGGTTGGGGTGCTTTAATTACAGCAATGGCTGTATTTGTATCATTTATCATTCCTTCAATTTTCACTCTTTTCGGATTTGCTGTAATGGCATTATTAATATGGTGGTTATCTAAGGTTTTTTCCCAATATGAAGAATTTCAACCTACTGCTTTAATTGTGTATCAACTTGCGGCACCGATAGGAATGATAGCTGCTTTAATATTAGCTTCACCAGTGTTAATTTCCTATGCAGTTATTCGTTTATTTAATGGAAGTGGACAAGCATTAATTTCGGAAGTGAAAGAAGCGTCAAGTATTTTATTGCCACTGGAATCTGATAATAAATTTATGGGTGGAACTCAAGCGGTTGAAACTCAATATTTAACAGGGAAAAAATTTATGAGTGGAACTCAAGTTGAAACTCAATATTTAGAAGGGGAAAATTAGGAAGTCAGAAGTCAGAAGTCAGAAGTCAGAAGTTATAAATTACGGGTCAATTGGAAACAAATAATTGTTTGATTTTAATTGTTTTGTTTCGGACGTTTAATTCCACCTTTGCGTTTAACTTCAAAACCATATAGATAAATATGGGGCATATTAATTCATCGGTCTAAGCAAATTTCAACAATGCCTAATTGTTCTAAGTATTTTAAAATTTCTTGGAGTTTTCTGGAAGGTGGTTATTAATACTATTTTGTATTTTTTAGTAAGGAGAGGTAATTATTAATTATTAATTGTTGAATGGCTCCATTTAACTACTACAGATTTGATTTCGTGTTTATTATACCCAATCAAATTAGCCTTTACCCCATCGTTATCCCATCTTACACCTGTGACATGATACTTATAGTTATTTCCATGTTGTATCTGGGCTATCTCTATGGCTTTAGCTCCAGTCTCTCCTCTCAGTATGAACTGTAAAAAAAACACTAATATCAGTGTATATAAGATGCCCAAAATAAATGCCAGTTTGGGTGGGGAGGCTAAACGTTCTGGCCTAATTCTTTCACCAACTATAGATATATGTCTTAGTTTGGTGTAAACCCAAAATGTTAGAAAACCCGTTACTGTTTCAATTAGAAGCGGAATAAAAAAACTAACTGGCGAGAGGCGAATTTGAGCAAGCCAAAGTTCTGTTGTTATCAGGTGTAAAGGAAGTAGTATGAATAACCAGCTAACAAAGCGAGAGAGCAAAAATGCTGCAACCCATCTAACTTTCTGCACAAGTTTTAGGTTTCCACAAAAGAGTAACACTCCTCCAACTACAGCCAAAGTATTCAAAGTAAATGAGTATGATGAATTGCTCTGAGTTTGTACTTTTAAATAGAGTATACATACTGTATTAAAAATCCCTGCTAAAATTAGCACAATACCTACCTGCTTCAAAATAATACGATAATTTTTCATTAGATATCTCCAGAAAATGGGGAGTAGGGAGTAATACCATTTCTCACGCAAGAATGCTATGTATAATTGGGTGGGGAAGTGTGGGAAGTGTGGGAGGTGGGGGGAGAGGTTATACCAATTTGATAAGTGTTTGTTACAAATAGTAGAAGTAAGAAGAAAAAGAAAATATTGAAAAACAGGTAAAAAAGGTAGAAATAACTATCTAAAATTAACGATAGCCACTATTTTTCAGTAGATTCGATCGAGAGGCACTTTTTATAGCATTCTTTTTTTTAGCTGGTATTAAAAATAGGAAAAATTCATAATAACCAACTAATAATTGTCAAAAAGAAACTTTAAGTCTTGGTAACTATTGAGGTGTTGAAGTATAGCATTAATGCATGGTAATTGGTATAATATCAAATCCGGTTGAATACTTATTATATGAGATGGGGAGGTAGGGAGATGGGGGGATGGGGAGATAAGGAGATTGAATATTGAATATTGAAGTGTGGATAGAATTATAAACATATACTGTATAACCGGATTCTATATAAGAAGTAGGGAGTAGGGAGAAAGAATTAATGAATAAGAGTATGATAATTAATTTTATTTTTTATTATCGCCAGATGTCTAATGATTCTTCCACGCTTTAATCAGTTAAATTTCTCCCTTTAATCTCTGACAAAACATCCTCATCCGGTACCTCCCCATCTGTATAATAACCCGCCGCTTTCTTCGCCGCAATTTCCACCTGCGCATCTTCCGGCACCAACTCATCAGGAATAGGCACCCGCTCCACTATCTCAATACCAGAATTAACAATAGCGTTATACTTCATATCACTCATCGACACCAAACGGTCAATCTTACTCACACCCAACCAATGCAAAACATCTGGCATCATTTCCTGAAACCGCATATCTTGCACCCCCGCTACACATTCAGTCCGAGCAAAATAAGCATCTGCGCGATCGCCTCCTTCCTGTCTTTTCCGAGCGTTGTAAACCAAAAATTTAGTCACCTCTCCCAACGCTCTCCCCTCTTTACGGAAATAAACAATAACACCGACACCTCCCTCCTGTGCTGTCTGAATACAAACCTCAATACCATGCACCAAATAAGGGCGACAAGTACAAATATCAGAACCGAAAACATCCGAACCGTTGCACTCATCGTGAACCCTGACTGCCAATTTTTTCGTGGGGTCGGCAACATCAGCAACATTTCCCACTATATATACAGTCGTACTACCAATAGGAGGCAAAAATAAATGTAAATCTGGGCGCGTTACCAACTCCGGAAACATTCCACCCATTTGTTGAAATAACACCCGACGCAAGTCACTTTCTTCCACATTCAGTCGTTTAGCAATTCCTGGCAAATGCCAAACCGGGTCGATCGCTGCTTTTGTCACCAATAAATTGCCATTATCTTTAACAATATTCCCATCAACTTTCAATACACCCCTAGCAACAGCATCCTGTAATTCTGGCATATTAATATTTGCCTTTGTGACTGCAATAGTAGGTAGGATATCGTATCCCTGTTGGTAGTAAGGTGCAAAAACTTCTTCCACTACCGCTCCCCAAGGATCGAGACAGACAATTTTATCGGGGTCATACCAGCTCGGATGGGGGCCAATATTTGCTGCTGGGGCAGTATTAGTCAAGTCAGCACGGTGATTTGACTGTAGTTTACCAGAAGCGATCGCCAAAGCACGATAAACAGCATAAGAACCGGAATGAGTACCAATGACATTACGATGGTTGGGATTACTCAAAGACCCGATCGCAGGTCCCCGCTCTATGGGATTTTGAGCGCCCCACTGCACGGAAATTGGTTTTTTGTCGGCAGGACCAGGATGAGATGTTAATACAATATGTTTATGCTTTGCCATTTTTTCTTAACTTTGAGATAATAATTACGTTATTAATTTTAATAAAATTAAGCATAGCATAATTTCAATAATTGATAATTGATAATTGATAATTACCTCTTCCTCAAACGGAATTGATTGAATAAAAGGAAAATATTTTCTTGTTTATCCACGGCTATTAAGAGGTTTTAAACCTGAAATATTCGGTAACAAAGAACAACTTAAAGCAGATTTATAATTGCCAAAATAATGTGAAATTCTATTATATAACTATCGCCAATATGTTATAGTATTCTAGAAATAGGTGAGTATTTATATAGTCATATAATGTGACTCCTTAGATAGTATTCAAAGACCTGAATATTAGTCCTAAGTATTCAGCCGTTAGCTATCAGTTACTGATAACTGATAACTGTTAACTGAAAAAGCTATCAGCTACTAAAAACTGACAACTGAAAAAGCTATCAGCTACTGAAAACTGATAACTATTAACTAATAACTGAAAAAAATGAATTATATTAATCGTCGTCAATTTCTTCACTATAGTAGCCTCGCTATTAGCAGCACTATATTAACAAGTTGTGCTACTCTTAATGACTCTAATTCTACTGCTAAAAATAATCACAATCTTGACAAAGTCACCTATGGAACTAATTGGTATGCTCAAGCCGAACATGGAGGATTTTATCAAGCGATCGCTACAGGTATTTATGAAGATTATGGATTAGATGTTACTATTAAAATGGGCAATGCTCAAGTGAATGGAACTCAGCTATTAGTAGGGGGAGCAATTGACTTTTATATGGGCTTTGGTATAGAGGCAATTAGTGCTGTAGAAGCTGGAATTCCTACCATTACAGTTGCAGCTATTTTCCAAAAAGACCCCCAAGTATTAATTGCTCATCCAGGGGTAGGAAATGACTCTTTAGAACAACTAAAAGGCAAACCTATTTTAGTATCCTCTTTATCAGAAAAAGGTTACTGGCGGTTTCTTCAAACTAAGTTTGGTTATACAGACGACCAAAGACGTCCTTACAACTTTAGTGTAGCTCCATTTTTACTAGATAAAAATGTAATTCAACAAGGTTATCTAACCTCCGAACCTTTTACAATTGAGAAAAAAGGAGGCTTTAAACCTGTCGTTATGTTATTAGCAGATTATGGCTATGAACCTTATGCTACTACTATAGCAACAACAACAAAAATGGTAGAAAATAATCCCGATTTAGTGCAGAGATTTGTCGATGCTTCAATTAAAGGTTGGTATAGTTATTTAGAAAATCCTGAACCAGCTAATCAATTAATCAAAAAAGATAATCCAGAAATGACAGATGAGTTATTAGCTTATAGCTTAGAAAAAATGAAAGAATATGGCATTATTACTTCTGGAGATGCTGCCACAAAAGGTATTGGTGCGATGACCGATGAACGGTGGAAATCATTCTTTGATACTGTTGTAAAAGCTGGAGTAATTAAGCCAGATACTAACTATAAAAAAGCTTTTACTTTACAATTTGTTAATCAGG
The DNA here is from genome assembly GCA_034190295.1 of Cyanobacteriota bacterium. Taxonomy (GTDB): domain Bacteria; phylum Cyanobacteriota; class Cyanobacteriia; order Cyanobacteriales; family Microcoleaceae; genus Okeania. The sequence continues at coordinate 72,463 of JAXHSW010000015.1, forward strand.
GAGCAGGGGAGTTCAATAATGGATAATTGATAATGGATAATTGATAATTACCAAAAAATGAGGTCCACGCGCCTCCCCTTTTAAGGGGATGAAAAAATATTCAGTGAGCGTATTTTCGTAAGCTGCAGGCAATAGTTGTCAGTACTGATAACTGATAACTGTTAACGTTTGCGTAGCATGACCTAGGAAAGTTACGACCAGGAGGCTAACTGATAACTGAAGTGACCTCTCCCTAGAAGGAAGAGGATTGAATAAAAGGAAAAAATTTATTCTCTTGGTCGATTGGATATGGTTAGGAAACACATCCATCCCTCGACCGCTTTTTTCCCCTTGAAAGGGGAGGCTTTAAGCCAGAATTATTTAATAATTAATTCTTCGGTAATTAATTATTATTAATTATTAATCACCTCTTCTTATAAATAAAAGGTAATTCTAAATTCTGAATTCTGAATTATAAATTCTTGAAGATTCCTGTATAATAAAAATTAGCAAACAAAATTACACAAGAGGTAAATTATGTCTATTAATCTCAGCAAAGGTGAAAGAGTAAATCTTTCCAAAGAATCTCCCAATTTGAAACAAGCAGGTATTGGCTTAGGATGGGATGTAAATACTACAGATACAGGGGCAGACTTTGACTTAGATGCCTCTATATTTATGTTAGGAGCTAATGGAAAAATTCCTGAAGAAAAATACTTTATTTTCTACAATAATCTCATATCACCAGATAGTTCAGTTAAACATTCAGGAGATAGTAGAACAGGAGAAGGTTCTGGAGATGATGAATTAATAGAAATTGATTTAACAAAAGTAGATGAAGCCATTCAAGAAATAATTTTTGTAGTGACTATCCATGAAGCAGATGCCAGAAGACAAAACTTTGGACAAGTCAGAAATTCTTTTATTAGAATCTATGATATTACCACCGAAGAAGAAGTAGCTAAATATGAATTAGAAGAAGATTTTTCACGAGAAACAGCTCTGGAATTTGGCAGACTTTATCGTAAAGATAATGATTGGAGATTCCAAGCTGTCGGACAAGGTTATAATTCAGGTTTACAAGGATTTGTTGATAAATATGCGTCTTAGTCTAAATTGTATACAAAATCAATTCAATAATGGATAATTGATAATTACCTCTCCCTAAAAACGGATAGGATTGAATAATCATGAAAATTTTTTCTTGTTTCTCCACCGCGAGTAAGAGTATTTTTACCTTAATTCTTCAGTAAGAGTAGCCAACTAAGTTTTTCTTAAATATTGACTAGATAGTTTTTGTTAGTGTAAAGTTTAAGTCTAATTGATGCTTGAAAAAGTATAATTTCAATGGGAGTAAAGTTTAATGGATCATCTTATATAATCAGGAAATACAAAGTGTTCAGAACAATACGGGACACCTTAGATATCTGTACAATTTAAGCAAAATTGGCCGTCAAGATGCTAAACTCCGGCAACATCTGCCTCTAAATTTCATAATACTCTATACTCTATAAGGCAAATAGTAATTTAACTATCTGCCACAAGTTGGCTCAATCTAAGATGTGATGCCGACTTTATTTATCTGGTAAAATAGAGTATTTGCCTCTCTTAAATCTGCTAACTCTAGGCAGTTAAGATAGGCAATTCTTACCCTAAATCTCATAGTAAATACTCTTGAGATAATTGCCTAAATTACCCCAATCTTAAGGATTTTTTTGTTGATTGAATAAAAAGTAAAAAAATAATGGCAGAACTTGATTTTGAAATCCGAATCCCGGAAACAGAAGAGATTAACAACTTAGTCATTCAGGAAGAATTTTTTTGGTTAAGCCAAAATGGAAAAGAACGTAAAGTGAAATTACACGACTATCGAGAACTTTACAGGATTCCACATTTGTACGAATATATAATGGGAAAATTACAAGAGAAATCCCATAGCGTCCTTTCTTCTTTACTGATAAATCGAGTTATCCAAAATGGCGGAAATGTTGAAGATTTAGTAGTACTAGAAGTTGGAGCGGGTAGTGGAATGGTAGGTAAAGCTCTAGCAGATTTGGGAGTAAAATCCATCGTAGGAATTGACATTGTCCCAGAAGCAGCAGAAGCAGCAAAAAGAGAATATCCAGGAGTTTACGAGAATTATTATATTGAAGACCTCACGAATTTAAGTGAAGCAACTAGAGAGACCTTAAATACTAGAGGTTTTAACTGTATCGTTTGTGGTTCTGCTCTTGGGTTTAATCATATTCCTGCCCAAGCTTGGGCTAAAGCATTTAACGCGATCGCTCCCAATAGTTGGGTGGCCTTTAATGTACAGAAAGAACGCTGGGAAGACAAAAGCGAGGCTTCCTTTTTAGCATGGCATCCTTGGGTAGATGAAAAGAAGATTTTTGAAATTGCTGAGACACATGAGTATCAACATCGATTTTATTTAGATGGACGGTCTCTTTATTATGTAGCTATCATTGGCAAGAAGGTAGGCAATATATAGCTGAAGTCAGAAGTCAGAAGTCAGAAGTCAAATTTTTGCTGTGACTAACTTTGAGAGGTCTTAACTAGCCATTAGCTTTTCGTGATAGTCATGCTGCGCTTACCAGCATTTAACTATCAGCGCTCATATCCGAGGGTTTGGCGTCCCCCACAAGACGAGCGAAAAAGCGCGTGGTGCACCTTTTCTGGTGGATTAAAACCCCATTATACACGCCAGATAAGCTGATAGCTGTTAACGCAGTTCCGACCTAGGAGGCTAGCTGAGTGCTGACTGCTACTTCAATAGTAATGGCAACTTTTATATCTCAAAGCTAATTCAAGAGCGCACCGAACAAAATTTAAAGATCCTAAAATTAGGATCTTGGCTGCCAAGCTATGGGTTTTTTCTGGACGAGAAATGTTTTTTATTTATGGAGAAAACTGTGTCGAAACAAAAAAAAGTGACTTACACTAACAGTTGTATTACACCCATATATCAGAATGCGGCCTATTTTTTTGAAAGTACCGAACAAGTCATCAAGTATCACGAAGATGAAGTAAGTTTAGGACGATATGGAAGATATGATAATCCAAATTGGTTAGAGTTTGAAAGTAAAATGGCTGCTCTCGATAATTATGAAAGCGCTCTGATGTTTTCATCGGGTATGAACGCGATAGTCACAACTGTATGTAGTTTTATTGAACAGAACGACCTATTAATTTACACTGGCAAATGTTATAGAAAAATTAGAAAGTTTTTCGATCTAGTCTTGCCTAAATGGGGAGTAAAAACAATACCCATAGATCCAACAGATAGCGATGATTTTCTACAGAAATATCAAAGCAATGCCAAAATTTTGTTTGTAGAAATGCCATCAAACCCACATTTATATTTGGTGGATCTAGCTAGAATCAAAAGTGAGATTAGCCCTGATACTTTATTGATTGTAGATAGTACGCTCTCGACACCCTATAACTTTCAACCCCAAAGATTTGGGGCAGATTTGACCATTCATAGTTGTAGCAAGTATATTGGAGGTCATGGCGATATTTTAGCGGGAAGTGTAGCTGGGTCGCAAGAACTAATCGAACAAATTAGAAGTTATCGAAATGTTATGGGAGGTATTGCCGATCCCCATACTGCTTTTCTGTTGAACAGAAGTTTGGATACCCTGGAAATTAGAATGAGACACTTTAATGCAGCGGGAATGAAAATCGCCAAATATTTGCAACAGCATCCTCAAGTCAAAAAAGTTTTTTATACTGGTCTTGAAAGTCATCCTCACTACTCTCTAGGCAAAAAATATTTAACTGGACATGGAGGAGTAGTATCCTTTGAACTAGATGCAAACACAGAGGCAACCTCAGAATTTGTAGATGCTCTACAAGTTCCTTTTATGGGAACCAACTTTGGCTCGAGTCATGCTATGGTCGAACAATGTAGTGTCTTTACCTACTACCATCTCTCCCCCGCTGAAAAACAAGAGATTGGAATTACTGACAGTTTGGTAAGATTGAGTATTGGTTATGAAGATAGCGACCTAGCGATCGAAGATATAGACAAAGCCTTGAAAGCGATCGCTAAAGGCTAACATTAGCAGTTTTAAACAATTCAATTTTAGAAGGAGCATTTGCTATGAACTTATTAGTTAATCAACTCAATCTAAACAAGAAAGATGTTGATTTCTTTCAAGAAAACGGATTTATAACTTTAAGAGGATTGTTAACTATTAAAGCTATAAATGGTTTAAGAGAAATTACTCGCACTTCTCAACTTCAAAAACCTTTAAAAAATTTCTATGGAGATTTTGCAAAAATGGGTTATAATCTGGAAAACTCAACACTTGCAGAAATCTATCATTCCCAAGAACTTAGGGCTATATTCAATCAGTTAACTCAAAAAAAATTAAAATTTACACAAGCAATGGGGTTTGAATTAGAACCTCAAAAAACTGGGTTTAATTGGCACGTTGGAATTCAAGCTTTTCATTATATCATGCCAAAAGATTTTGCTTGTTCGTTATGGATTCCACTAGATCCAATTAATACAAATGAGCAACATGGAGGGATGGCATACGTTTCTAGGAATATTTATTCAGCTTACGAGTATTTCTCTCTCATGCATCAATTAGTTCAATCATCAAATCTATCTGAATTGTTGACAGCTCAAGATTTTCATGATTCTCAATATGCCTCAAAAATAGAAAGTTTAATCTTGGAAAAAAACAAAGTAGAAGACAATTTTGAAGTAGGTGATGCACTTTTATTTGATAAATTTGTTTGGCACAGAAGTTGTATTCTCAAAGAAGGAAAGCTTACATCTAGAATGGCTTATGTGATGCGTCTTATAGATGGTGAAGCTAGATATTCAAAAACTTTTTTAGAGGGTCTTGATAGAAGCCGCGCAACTTTTGGTAATCCTCTTCAAACTATGTTTGGGTATAAATTTTCACATCTCCAAGATGGCGAACCAATTTCAAAAAGCCGATCGGATGACGGAGAATAGAAAGCGGACGAGGGCTACAACCATTTTGCCAGCAGTAGTGTCGAAGTACCACTATCTTCAACAATGAATAATGAATAATTAGGGAATGCTCTTAAAAGTATGAGTGGTAGGGGTAGGAGCCAGAATCGGTGAATCGGTGAAGTCAGGAGGAATGGGAATTATAGAAGAAGTAGTCAGAAGAATCGTAAAAGTGATTTTCTACGCCTCGAAATGCCAAAAATCCTATATTTTTGAACCATTACCACCTAAAAGCTGGTACTCCCTTAGTACCTGAAAAGGGTAAAACCTTTACCTGTCAAGACTTTTATATGACTTCAGCAAGCCCTAATTAATAATTAATAATTAACAATTACCTCTCCTTGAAAAAGGATAGGATTGACTAATCATGAAAATTTTTATTTATTATCCCCGATCGAGGGGAGGCGCATACCCACAATTTTTCGGTAACTTTGGTTTACAGGGATTTGTTGATAAATATGCGTCTTCAATCAGCTAATATTACTATAATAATTTAAGAGTTTGGCAATCAATAAAGAATCTTTTATTATTTAACTAGCTATTAGCTTGAGCGCATTTGGGTACCGGAATGCTCCCCTTGCCAGCTAGCCTCTTGCAGAGGAACTGCCTCTTTTCCTGCGGAATGCGGAGAAGGTGCGCGGAGGGGTAAAAGTCCCCTTCTAAACGTTTACTGCTGAGTGCTGAGTGCTGACCGCTTTTTTAACAAAACTTAATCAGGTAAAAAATTATGCCCATATCTCTCGAAAAAATTGAAAGAGATGCTCCCAGATTAATCGATCTTGCTAAAAAAGCAGATATTTCAATCCTTAAGGCAAATCTGACAAATCATCAGGCTAAAGTTGCACTTTGTCTAGATATTTCTGGCTCGATGTCCTTCCTTTATTCATCTGGTAAAATTCAAACTTTAGCAGAAAAAATATTAGCTCTAGGATGTCGGTTCGATGATAACGGTTCTATAGACATTTTTCTGTTTGGACAAAATCCTCATCGGGTAGGAGAAATGACTTTCGGTAACTTCCAAAATTTTATTCCTAACATAGAACAAGAATATCCTCTAGAAACAGGAACTTATTATGGCAAAGCCATGAAAATGATTAGAAATTTCTATTTTCCGGAGGGAAATGGCGATAGTAGAAATTCTCCTTTTACTGCAGATAAACCCATTTATGTAATGTTTGTCACTGATGGGGCAACTACTGATGAAGAAGAAACACAAAACCAGTTAAAATGGTCGTCTTTTGAGCCAATTTTTTGGCAGTTTATGGCTATTGGTAAGCCTCGGAAAGATGTTTCAGGAGAAGGACTTTCGGGTTTTGTTGGTAAAGCATTAGCTACTGATTTTAGCTTTCTGGAAAAACTCAATGAAATGAAGGGTTATACTGACAATGCAACTTTCTTTAATGTAGAAGATCCAGAACATATTTCCGATGACGAGCTTTACGATATATTAATGGCTGAATATCCTGCTTGGGTAAAGTTGGCTTATTCTAAAAAGTTACTTCAATAGAAAATTGTGATTTTTAGTTAAACAGGACTTACGCAAATTCATCTTTAAAATGCGATATGTAGGGGCGAATGGCATTCGCCCTGACTGGATTTAGTGTCCGTCTGTTCCTGGAGCTAATAATATAGAATCCGGTTATACAGTATATGTTTATAATTCTATCCACACTTCAATACTAAATCCCCCCATCTCCCCATCTCCCCATCCCCCCATCTCCCCATCTCCCCATCTCATATAATAAGTATTCAACCTGATTCTATATAAATCATAGCTGATAGCTGATAGCTGACGGCTGAGTGCTTACTCACTAACCAACAGCAAATTCAGTTAAACTACGTTTATAGGGAGCATGAAATCCTAAGACAATATCTTGTTTAGGAACCCCTGCAGCTATCAATTGATAGGCAATTCCGATTTCTGTTCCATCTCTTTGAATCCATATTTTATTATCTCTTAAATCAACATGAATAATTACACCATAGATTCTTTTTTGTTCTTTCCAGCCAATATTTAAAACTTGATAATGATGGTGTTTTGTGTCAAAGAGAAGTTGAATTTCTGTGCTATTTTTTCCATCATTAACTGAATGTTGGGTGAGAATATCTTGGATAAGTTGAGAGTAATTTATTCTTTCCATAACACGACTTCCTGTTTGATAGAATCAAAAATTAAGAGTTTAATTCGATATTCTGCCACAGAATCTTGAATAAATTGACGAGAAAAGAAATCTTCGCTTAAATTGGAGAGAAAATTAAGTCATCAGGACTTACGCATGCAGACGAAATTATACGCAACCGGTAGGGGCGAATGGCATTCCTACTCACTAGATGTGGTGCCTCTGCGTAAGTCCTGGTCATATTAACACATCAGTTTCTCTTAAGTATTGACTAAATAGTTTTAGTTAGTGTAGAGTTGACGTCGAATTTATAATTAACTTATGGAAACAAGAAACAAATATGCATAAATTGGATTTTGAGATAGAACTACCAGAAATCGACAGTGTTCGCAATTTACCCCCCCCATGAAGAATACTTTTGGTTTAAGCAAAATGGAACAAAACGCAAACTGCGGTTACATGACTATGCTGAGGTGTACCAAATTCCCTATCTCTATGAGCATCTGATGGAAAAGTTGGACTGTAAATCTCATATTGTCCTAACTTCTTTGTTGGTTGAACAATTTACCCAAGCAAGTGGCACAGTTGAAGATATGGTAGTCCTAGATATTGGCGCAGGAACTGGTTGGGTAGGCAAAGCTCTAGCTGACTTAGGGGTGAAATCAATTGTGGGAATTGATATTGTTCCTGAAGCAGCACAAGCAGCTCAAAGGCAGTATCCTGGAGTTTATGAGAACTACTATGTTGAGGACTTGACCAAGTTAACGGAAACGACTAAACAGGCATTAAATAGTCGAGGATTTAACTGCCTGATTTGTTGTTCTGCTCTCAGTCAAGGCCATGTTCCGGCTGATGCTTTAAGTGTAGTTTACGATCGGGTTATCCCTAATGGATTTATTGCTTTCAATGTAGCCCAGTATTTTTGGGAAGATGATACTAAGACTGGGTTTCGGCAGCAGCACTCTTGGGTAGAAGATCCATCGATTTTTGAAATTGTGCAGAAGCACCCATACCGACACCGATTTTATACGGACGGACGCCCCCTAGAATATTTAGCTATTGTCGGTCGTAAGCGGTCTAGTTTCTAGAAAACTAGCTTTCATCAGGTCTCGGTCTTAGTTGGTTGCGGCCGAGAGTTAGATTTCAATTGGATTTTAAATAAAAATAGAGAAATGATGGTGTTTTGTCTCAAAGAGAAGTTGAATTTCTGTGCTATTTTTTCCATCATTAACTGAATGTTCGGTGAGAATTTTTTGGATAAGTTGAGAATAATTTATTCTTTCCATAATACGACGCTGAGGAGGTCATTTCAGTTATCAGTTATCAGTTATCAGTTATCAGTGATATAGAATCCGGTTGAATACTTATTATATGAGATGGGGGGATGGGGAGATGGGGAGATGGGGAGATGGGGAGATGGGGAGATGGGGAGATGGGGAGATGGGGAGATGGGGGGAT
>JAXHSW010000150.1:0-8451 GCA_034190295.1 Cyanobacteriota bacterium
ACTCCCCCACTCCCGGTCCTCCCTGAGCTATCCGTGTATCCGTGCCATAATCCGTGTGAGCCACTCCCCCACTCCCGGTCCTCCCTGAGCTATCCGTGTATCCGTGCCATAATCCGTGTGAGCCACTTCCTTCTTAAAATTATGAAAATAGTTACTTGGAACGTCAATTCAATTAGAACTCGTCAAGAACAAGTTATAGAATGGTTAAAACTAAATCCTGTAGATGTTCTCTGCTTACAAGAAACCAAAGTTATTGACCAAGACTTTCCGCGATCGCCTTTTGAAGAATTAGGCTATCATACTTATATTTCTGGTCAAAAATCTTATAATGGTGTAGCAATTTTTAGTCTTTCCCCAATGCAAGATGTTAGTAGTGGGTTTGCACCTATTTTAGGTGAAGATAAAGTGGGAGATTTTGACATACAAAAACGGTTAATTACTGGGGTAGTAAATGATGTCCGTATTCTGAATCTTTATGTTCCTAATGGTGCTAGTGTCGGCAGTGAAAAATATGACTATAAACTTCATTGGTTGAAACTTTTGCACGAATATATCAAGATTGTTCTTGACAAATATCCAAAATTGTGTGTTTGTGGAGATTTTAATATTGTCCCAGAAGACCGAGATATTCACGATCCAGAAGGTTGTAAAAATTCTGTGGGATTATCCAATGCAGAACGTCAAGCTTTACAAGAAATTCTCAAATTGGGATTAGTAGATGCTTTTCGCCAGTTTACCAGCGAAGGAGGTCACTACAGTTGGTGGGACTATAGAGCAGCAGGTTTTCGCCGTAACCGTGGTTGGCGTATTGACCATCATTATCTGAGTTTGCCCCTTTCTCAAAAAGCCACAAGTTGTATAATTGACAAATCTCCAAGACAATTACCAAAACCTAGCGACCATACACCAGTTATTGTCAGCACCCCGCTCTAAAGATGCGAGGCTTTGTGCCTCCTCTTTAGGTAGCTGACCAGCCTAAGTCCCTAGAGGACTACGTTGCATTTAAGAGCCAAAAGTCTCACCTTGGGATACTTACCAGTCTTAAGCTCTCAAACCAAATAGTTAAAAGTTTACGAGGGGTAAAGCGGTGCTGTTTGGATGTGCCGAAATGCAACATTGGCGAGGTATACATTACCCTAGCAATAGGAGCTTTAAATGAATAAAAATGCAGTATTTGTACTGGATACAAATAGAAAACCATGTAATCCAGTACATCCAGCACGAGCCAGAAAGCTATTAAAGCTAGGCTATGCAGCAGTGTTTCGCAGATATCCATTCACTATAATTCTAAAGGAGAAATCAGCAAATGAAGTAAAGGAATTAAGACTAAAAATCGACCCAGGCTCGAAAAAGACAGGATTAGCTTTATTGTCCGATCGATCAATAGTTTGGTGTGCAGAACTTGAGCATCGAGGTTTTCAAATCTCCGAAGCATTAACTAAACGTAGAACTCTAAGAAGTTCTCGCAGAAACCGTAAGACTCGTTACCGTAAACCACGCTTTCTCAATAGGAAACGTCCTAAAGGTTGGTTGCCACCAAGCTTAATGTCCCGTGTTTTTAACATAGAATCTTGGGTGATTAACTGTTGCATGAAAATTGTATAAAGTAGTTGCTATTTGTAGAAAAGTGTTGTAATATTAAACAGGTAATAACTTGAAGATGAATTATAGTGGGTGAATGCGACTTGTCTCGAGACATATTATTAACCGAACACATCAGTATTGGCGGGTGTGTGATGAGTTAGCCTTTAAATCAAAAAACTTGTACAACCTGGCTAACTATTATTATCGTCAGCATTTTTTCTGTACTGGTTATAGTCTAGATTTAACTAAACTTTATCACACCACCAAAGATAGCGATGCTTACAGAGCATTACCAACTAAAGTATCAAAACAAATAATCAAATGCTTGATTGCAACTTGGCGTGGTTATTTTCAGGCAATCAAAGAATGGTCACGCGCATCCAGGGAAGTTTTTAGGTAAACCCAAAATACCAAAGTATAAGGACAAAACCAAAGGTCGAAATGTAGTTATATATTCAAAGGAATCAGTTTATAAAGCCCCTCTAAAAGATGGTATTTGTCACTTATCAATGAGTGATCTAAAAATACCTGTAGTTGTGGAAACTGTAATCGAAGTCAGGATAGTACCTGCTACTAGCTGCTATATAATTGAAGTAGTGTTTGAATTAACGAATCAGCCACAAATAAACTCAACATATGTAGCCGGAATAGACTTAGGAATTGACAGATTAGTTGCTCTATCTACAAATAAGCCTGGTGTAAAACCACTGCTGATTAACGGGAAGCCACTAAAAAGTGTCAACCAACTATATAACAAGCGTAAAGCTAAGTACCAAAGTGCGCTCAAAGGCCAGAAAAAAACTAGCCGTAAGATTGAAGCTTTAACCTATCACCGAAATCGTTTTGTGGAGAATTATCTGCATAATACCAGTTTCTTAGTGGCCCTTGTATTTAACCACAAATAATATTGGTACTGTAGTCATAGGCAAAAATGATAACTGGAAACAAGGTGCAAATATAGGCAAAAAAAACAACCAAAATTTCACTCAAATACCTCACTATAAGTTAATTCAACAGATAACTTATAAGTGTCAACTGGCTGGGGTAAAAGTCATTGAAACCGAAGAAAGTTACACCAGTAAAACTTCTGCACTTGACCTAGAATTGCCATTTCAGCAGGAAAATTATGTGGGAAAACGAGTCAAACGTGGTTTGTTTAGAAGTGGAATTGGTCAAGTGATTAATGCCGATATCAATGGTAGTATTCAAATTATCAGAAAGAAATTCCCAGAGGCATTTACTGCCGAGGGAATAGTGAGCTGTGCCGTACAGCCTGTATTGGTTAATCCAATATCAAGATAAAAGCTGTCACGATTTTCTACAGTTTTTTTCGTACGGTTAAGAAACTATGTAGATTAGCTCCCATTACTGCCATCAGTACGGAGCTAGTTCGCTTTGACACTCAGAAAATGGTCAACCCTGAAATTAGCGGAGTCGAGTATCAGCAGGGCGAACTAGCAGGTTATGAAGTTCGGGAGTATTTACTAGAAAAGTTTAATCATACTTGCGTCTATTGTGGAGCTAGAGAAGTACCTTTTAATCTTGACCACTTTCATCCAAAATCTAAAGGTGGTAGTAACAGAGTTTCTAACTTAGTTTTAAGTTGTGTACCATGCAATCAAAACAAGGATAATCAATTACCTGCTGATTTTCTATCAGATAAACCCAAGCTTTTAGCATTAATAGAAAAGCAAAGAAAACAGCCCTTAGCTGATACTGCTGCTGCAAATGCAACCAGGTGGAAACTTAAAGAAGTTCTCGAATCTACTGGATTACCTGTTAAAGTTGGTTCTGGAGGATTAACTAAGTTTAATCGAAAGCGGTTAGGTATTAGTAAATCACATTGGAGTGATGCAGCTTGTGTGGGTCATTCCACCCCTGATAGTTTAAACATTCAAGGGATACAGCCTTTGTTAATTAAAGCCACAGGGCATGGTTCTCGCCAGATGGTCAACTCTGATAAATACGGATTCCCTCGTGGTAAACCTAAACTAAGACAGAAAGTACATTTTGGTTTCCAAACAGGAGATATTGTTAAAGCTGACATTCCTAAAGGCAAATATATTGGCACTCATACTGGCAGAATTGCTGTTAGGAAAACTGGAAACTTTAAACTCAAAACATCAACTCAAACCTTTGATGTCAACCATAAATATTGTCGTTATGTCCATAAGTCTGATGGTTTTAGCTACGGGTTTGGAGAATTGGTTAAGCAAAAAGTTAAGATTATCAAGCAAACTAATCAACCAATTAATCCTACTCAACTTAACCTTTTTGATACTACTGAGTTTTCTGTTGTAGGAGGGGATGGCCATTCCTCCCTACATAAGACTAAATCTAAACGCACTCGCAAATTTAAAGGAACAGATGGAGAACAACTAAGTTTATTTTAGATTCACGCTTGTTAAAACAAGCTGAGTCGAATTTCCTCTGCGAGTTAAAACATCGCAGCTCCCATTTTTCTTTCGTGGAATTTTGAAATAAGGAAGAAGGGAAGAAGGATGAATAGATTGCAAGTACATGAGGTACAAATATTAACGTTCAAACCTCTCCAATGCGAGCATCTTGCTCGCCAGTACTGTACCTAACTGATACCATTTATCTGTAACAATGCGCTTAATAATTCTTGCCCAAACCTGAATTTTACTAATAGCTGTTATCTTTTATTAAGCAACTTTATGGAGAAATGGTATGAGATTAAATTCGCTTTTGATTTGATAAATTTTTCAATTGAACTATTAATAACCAACAAAAAATAATTATGTTTTTAGTAACAGGAGCAACCGGAGACTTAGGGCGAAGAATAATCAGAATATTGAGAGAAAGAGAAATATTAGTCCGTGCTTTTGCGAGACTAAATTCTTCTTATTCTGAATTAGAAAATCGTGGCGCTGAAATCTTCATAGGCGACTTGAAAATAGACAAAGATATTGAAAAAGCTTGTCAAGGAATTGAATATATTATTAGTGCTCATGGTGGGGCAAATGATGTTCAAGCAATTGACTACCGAGCTAATATTGAACTGATAGATTGTGCGGTGAAAGTTGGTGTTAAACATTTTGTATTTATCTCTGTCTTAGGAGCAGAAAGAGGATATGAAGATTCACCTACTTTTAAAGCAAAAAAAGAGGTAGAAAAATATCTCAAAGCAAGTGGATTAAATTATACTATTTTGCAACCTTCTGGTTTTGCTTCTAATCTATTACCACTGGCAGAAAGATTTAAAGATACAGGAATTTATCTACTTATTGGAGATGACAAAAATCGCACTTCAATAGTTAGTACAGATGATTTGGCAAAAATTGCTGTGGATTCTGTTTTTGTAGAAGCTGCTTGTAATCAAACTTTGCCTGTAGGCGGACCAGAAATTATTTCTAGAGGAGAAGTTTCTCAGATATTTAGTAGAATTTTTAACCAGGAACCGATAGTTATTAATCCGCCTTTATTTGTATTTGATGGATTACGAAATACTGTAGGATTGTTTAATTCTGAGTTACAAAAAAGTCTAGGTACTTTAAGAGTATTATTGGCGAATGAATTTTTCTGCACTCCAGAAGAAATTGAGAATTTAGAGAGAATATTTGACATGAAAATGGAATCTGTAGAAAGTTTTATTCGCCGAAAAATGGGGATTTGAAAAAGTCAGCTTTGGTTAAAATCTTAATAATAAAAAATAGCGATGGTGCCGCATTGTAATTATTTTTGTTAGGAAGCACAACAGTGGGAGCATCTTGCTCCCGTACAGGATGCCCATACTCTAAACATTGATTGCTCCTATCTAACATTACTATGTAGAACTACCAATACAGCGGATTCCACCTTATATCATGTCTCTTTAAATAACCCCAATAAAAAATCTAGGGAGTAGGGAGTAGGAGTAGGGAGTAGGGAGTAGGAAACAAGAGGAAATTTGTTTGCGGACCATGACAAACGGAAAAAATATTTTCTCTCAAGAGAAGAAAATTTTTATTATGGCTAATTAATGAGACTTGATATTAGTTAGGCACACCCCTCGCGGGCAAGATGCCCGCACTACAAATATTTAATTATTAATATCTGTACTTCATATACTTGGAATATGCTGTAATATTATGTCTGGATAATCAGTGATAAAAAAACCTTTTCCTTTTGAACCAATATTCCCTTCTGCCTTCCTTAGCGATCGCTAAAAACTGAAAAGTATGCAAATTCAACAACAAAAAAACTATACCCCTACAGAATATTTAAACTTTGAAGTTAACTCACAACAACGACACGAATATATCAATGGTGAAATTATTCCGATAACTGGCGGTACTCCAAATCATAATCAAATATCTCTCAACTTCAGCGCAGCTTTAAATTTTTCTCTCAAAAGTCAATCATATCGAGTTTTTGTCGCAGACCAACGACTTTGGATTCCGAATAAAAGTATCTATACTTATCCTGATGTGATGGTTACTTCAGGAGATTTGCAGTTACAAACAGGAAGAAAAGATACTATTATCAATCCCCTAATAATTGCCGAAGTATTGTCAAATTCTACTAGAAATTATGACAAAGACGAAAAATTTGCAGCTTATAGAACTATTCCCACATTTCAAGAATATCTACTCATAGACCAATACGCGATGCAAGTAGAACAATATTATAAAACAGCTCAGAAACAGTGGATTTTTTCAGAATATAATGAAGCCAGCGAAACTATTTCTCTCAATTCAATTTCCTTTCAAATAACTATGGCAGATATTTACAATAAAGTCGAATTTGAAGCATAAAAAAAGTATTTTCAGCTAACATTTATTCAGTTACAGCAGATTCCAACTATATGAATTACAGATATTAACAATTAAATCTTTCTAGTGTGGGCATCTTGCCCGCGACGGGTGTACCTCACTCCACCGTATTAGCTTTTTCTCAACAGTTGTTTAGATAATATGTATTCTTTTTTTTCTCAGTTAAATATTTACAAGTTTTGACAATTCTAATAGCAGATTAATAAGCTTTCTGAGGGACAATACTATTACTTCCACTTATCATATTTAACCCTTAGTTTTCTGAAGGAACAATCAAGTGTAAACTTCATGACTTCTGTACGGGCGAATGCCATTCGCCCCTACTTACTTCTGACTTCATGTAGTTCTCCCGCCAGAACACACGATACGAAAACCAATATAGGTGATGCAGACGTGGCGCTTAACGTAGTAGTAGCGAAACGCAGAACGGCAGTAAAAAGGAAAGTCGATCCATGAGCCGCCCCGCAGCACGATAGTAGAATTTTTTTCATCGCTGAGTTCTAGCCAAGCACTACCATCTGTAGGGGCACCTTGATAGTTTTTATGCCAGTCATCAGCACACCATTCCCAGACATTGCCGTGCATATCATATAAACCAAAAGCATTGAGAGGAAAGCTTCCTACATCTGTTGTTTCTTCTCGATATTTACCTTGAGGCGCCTTGCCATAAATATACTTGCCATTGTAGTTACCTAACTCAGACGTTATAGTTTCTCCAAAATAAAAAGGTGTGGTTGTACCTGCACGACAAGCATATTCCCACTGACTTTCACTCGGCAGTCTGTATGTTTTCCATGTTTTCTGAGATAGCTTTTGACAAAATTTTGTTGCATTGCACCATGACACACATTCTACTGGACGATTTCCTCCTTTAAAGTGAGAGGGGTTTTCACCCATAATTGCTTGATATTGGTTTTGAGTAATAGGATATTTACTCATATAAAAAGGTTGGAGAGTAACTTCATGTTGCGGACTTTCATCATCGCTTCTTGCTGCTTCATTTTCTGTGGAACCCATCATAAAAGTACCACCAGGAATAGCCACCATTTCTAACATCACACCATTACCCAAATCTTCAGTGAAAAATACTGCTTTGTAAGAATGACGATTAATTTCTTCCCCTTTTATATTTACAGTTATTACGTCTAATTTTTCTAAGTAAAAATTAAAAACATCAAGAGAAATTTCAGACCAAATCTTCTTCAAAGCTTCAATAGATATTGCCGTTCCCTCCTTTCCTTCCTCTTCATTTTTACCAAAAAACAAGGTTTAAAGCCTCCCCTTAGCTGCGCTGCGAGCTACCGCTCTACAAGGGGATGAAAAAAAAATAAAGTTCAATATTTCAAGCCTCTGACTTTCCTGCGGAATGCTGCGCAAACAGGCAGAGGTACTGATAACTGATAACTGATAACTGATAACTGAAATGACCCTCCATGTGAGTAGTTATGCCCAGAACAAAACCTGTTTCTAAATCTACAACAGGTGCCCCACTATAACCTTTTTGCAGTTTACCAGTTTCTATTTTTAACTTCCCAATAGCAACTTCTTCTCCCACATTTTTGATAATCTGGAAAGCCTTTTCTCCACCAGCTTCAACCATCATTATTCCTTTGATTGTTTTGCGACGACGCACCTTATTTTCACCCCAAAGAAAATAACCAGGAATTGAAATTTTTAAACTTATTTCTGGCACTCTAGGTAAAATCATTAATTGTAAAGGAAGAACAGACAAAAGTTCTTTGACTCGCAAAACTGCTAAATCAAAACCCTGAGTATCTCCTATTGCTACAACTTCTGCGGAAATATTATTTACCAATATATTTTCCTCTCCACCCACATCCTCAACAACATGAGCGCAAGTCAGCAAATAAGTATAATTTTCCTGTTTATAAAAAGCAAACCCAGTACCCATAACATCTGCTTTGAAAGATTGCTCGCTAGCACTGGTAATTAAAACAATAGATTTTTCTAACTGTCCGTTCATTCTTTTATTCTTCAGTAATATTTTTATTCTTTAGTAATATAAAGATTAGCTTTCCCCTGAAAATTAAAACCAAATTTTACCTCATTCTACCTTTAAATCTTACTACTA
>JAXHSW010000150.1:8551-9012 GCA_034190295.1 Cyanobacteriota bacterium
GACCGAAACAGTTAATTTGCTGCATTATTATTGGTGCGGGGGTGGATTTATCTAATCATTTGTAACTCCATTAATTTAACGTGGAACTCGCCCCTAATACTAGACCGAAACAGTTAATTTGCTGCATTATTATTGGTGCGGGGGTGGATTTATCTAATCATTTGTAACTCCATTAATTTAACGTGGAACTCGCCCCTAATACTAGACCGAAACAGTTAATTTGGTGGATTATTATTGGTGCGGGGGCAGGTTTATCTAATCATTTTTCACCCCATTAATTTAACCTGGAATCCAGCCCTAATACTAGACCGAAACAGTTAATTTGCTGCATTATTATTGGTGCGAGGGCAGGTTTATCTAATCATTTTTCACCCCATTAATTTAACCTGGAATCCAGCCCTAATACTAGACCGAAACAGTTAATTTGCTGCATTATTATTGGTGCGAGGGCAGGTTTATCT
>JAXHSW010000150.1:9112-15532 GCA_034190295.1 Cyanobacteriota bacterium
AATCATTTTTCACCCCATTAATTTAACCTGGAATCCAGCCCTAATACTAGACCGAAACAGTTAATTTGCTGCATTATTATTGGTGCGGGGGCAGGTTTATCTAATCATTTTTCACCCCATTAATTTAACCTGGAATCCAGCCCTAATACTAGACCGAAACAGTTAATTTGCTGCATTATTATTGGTGCGGGGGCAGGTTTATCTAATCATTTTTCACCCCATTCATTTAACCTGGAATCCGTCCTACTATTGCAACATTTTAGGTGTGTCACGCCACTACTTTACCGAATAATTAAGGTTTAAAGCCTCTCACTCGCCGTGGAGAAACAAGAAAAAATTTTCCTTTTATTCAATCCTATCCGTTTTAGGCAGAGGTAATTATCAATTATCCATTATCAATTATCAATTATTGAATTCTGCCTTCTTCCCTCTAAAATGTAATATTCAACTAAAGATAAAATAAGCAGTAACAAATTTTGATATTATTGAGATACCTCAAGTAGTTATTCAAAATTCAAAAAATGGAAAAACCTACAGATAATCAATATCCAATTAACGAGCTACTAAAACAACGTTGGAGTTCTTTAGCTTTTGCTGACAAAATAGTTTCTTCAGAAGTATTACTTTCACTTCTAGAAGCAGCAAGATGGTCTCCTTCTTGTTTCAATGAACAACCTTGGAGTTTCATAGTTGCTACTAAAGAAAACCCTGCTGAATATGACCGCCTTTTCAGTTGTATAGTAGAAGGAAATCAACCTTGGGCAGGTCTTGCTCCTGTATTAATGTTATCTGTAGCTAGACTTTCTTTTGACAAAAATAATAAACCAAATAGACACGCTTTTCACGATGTAGGTTTAGCAGTTGCCAGCTTAACTTTTCAAGCAACAGAAATGGGTTTGAGAGTTCATCAAATGGGAGGTTTTCATGTTGATAAAGCCCGTGAATTATATAAAATTTCAGCAGAATATGAACCAGTAGCAGCTATAGCTATTGGTTATCCAGCAGAACCCGATATTTTGCCTGAGTCTTTACAAGAGAGAGAACTTTCTCCCCGCAGTCGTAAACCTATGAGTTCTTTTGTATTTACAGGAGAATTTGGCAATACTGCTTCATTTATTTAGTTTTTAAAGAAGCGATCGATACCTGGCAATAGTATTCAATAGCAAAACTTGTAGTGGACGAACAAGGTGTGTCAGTTCACTACAAGATGAGTTACTAAAATCAATCAATTATTTTCCCCTACTCCCTAGTGCAGGATGGCAGAAATAACTGGTTACAAAATCCTCGAACAATTACAAATCAAAAATGATTGACTTTTAATTTTTGACTTTTAACTTCCGCGTAGCGGCACTACTCCCTATTCCCTATTCCCTCTTCTAGAAATAATGCCAGCAAAAGATACTTATCATCAAGCTGTCAAAAATGCTTTAATTAAAGATGGTTGGACAATTACTTTTGACAACTGATAACTGATAACTGATAACTGAAATGACCCTTATCCTATTAAATATGAAGAAGTTAAATTATTGGCAGATCTAGCTGGTGAAAAAACAATTTCTGTAACAAGACAAGAGCAACAAATTGTGATTGAAATTAAAAGTTTCCTGAGTCGTTCTCCAATGCGTGAATTTGAAACAGCATTAGGACAATATTTAATTTATCAAACATTCCTTTCTCTTACTCATCCCAATTATCAAGTTTATTTGGCAGTTGGTAATAAAATTTATGAAAAGTTTTTTGTAAGCATTTCCTCCGGAATGCTGCGCAAACAGCCGTCAGCCATCAGCTATCAGCTATTGCTTTTAATTTAGGATAAAAGCAATATTTAACTGTCTTACTACAAAAATTGCCTCCCTTGCCCTTAAAGTCAGTTGTTAATTTAAACACTGTCCTTTAAGCAGAGAGTTTTGTTGCGCTCTAGCTGACAGCTAATAGCTGTTTGCGCAGCAGTCGGACCGAAATGCTTACAGTTTTTTGCACAAGTTGCAATTCAATTAATTCTTCAAAAATATCAAGTTTTACTATTAGCGTGCGACATTAAAAAAGAGGATTTTTTTAAATGGGTAAGCTAATTTATTATCAAAATATTATCAAACAAATTCTAACTAATTATCAAACAATATCAGCACAAGTTTCCGATCCTGATATAGATGAGGTATTAATGTTTGATGACCAAACAAGTCAATATCTTTGGTTTAATATTGGCTGGAAAAATGATAGACGAATTAAAGCAATTTCTGTTTATATTCGGATTAAAAATGAGAAGATTTATGTTGAGGAAGATTGGACAGAGTCAGGAATTGCTAATGAATTATTAAGGGAAAATGTACCGAAAGAAGATATTGTTTTAGCTTTCCACGATCCTGAAACTCGTAAGTTCACTGAGTTTGCTGTTGTTTAAATGTTGCAATAGTAGAGGCGGGTTTGCTTTATTGGGTATTATATGAAATACTAAAAATTTTCGTTCTTCAACCTTGCAGATAATAATTCTTGATTTACTTACTCATAAAGCTTCTTCAATCATTTTCTCTGTTTCTCTTGAAGTATATTTGAGGATAGGTTCACCCGTCACAATTGAATACAAAACATCTTGGTCTAAGTCTGCACCATTTTCCCAGTAAATTGTTCCCCATTCTGGGTTAAGCTTGACAGTTTTAAAATAATCTATGTCTTGTAAAGCTTCAAAAAATCCTGTAAATTCTATTAGTTTGCTAATATCAATAATTCCTGCTTTTCCATCTTCAAATTTTAGATAGAGTTGATAGTTTTTTTCATGGTTAACTTCTAGGATGTCTTCTAACATAGTTTACTCCAATGGTTCAATTTTTTCTAAAGGACTTTGCTCTTTAGCTCGTTGCCAGTTTTCAAGTAATTCTATTTGATGAATGGCAGCCCATTCAATAACTAAACCAAGAACTCTAGGAGTTAATTTACCTTCAAGGATAGAGAGATTTTCTATATCAATTATGGCTTTTTGTTGGTTATAACGAACATGAAAATGAGGAGGCGGATGGTCGTTATAATACATAGTAATAATAATTCCTAAAAACCTGCTGATTTATGGCATTAAATCATCTCTTGAAAATAGTTAGGGCTTCAACAATTAATAATTAACAATTAATAATTACCTCTCCTTAAAAAGAAGAGGATTTACTCAAAGGAAAATTTTTGATTTTTTCTACTTTAAAGGAGAGGCTTTAAACCTTAATTATTCGGTAAAGTTAATTCCTAGAAAATATTTAGGCTGATTTGCGGTCTAAATTTATTATATGATTTAAGTCTTTTTTCCTAGATAAAAAATATCACCATAAAACTCTTTATATTTATCATACAATTCAGCTTCATGCTGTTGGTTTTCTACAAGTTATTCGGCAGTTTTATTACCTAGGTATTTTTGCAAAAATTTTTCCTGTGCAGAAAAAAAATAAAGGAAAGATGGTAACTCATAATAATATATACTATACTAAAATAATAATGGGTTGATTGTCAGTGGGAAATTGATTGGAGGATTAAAGTGAAAAATTTTCTTTTGATGTTGATAATGATTCCTTTGTTGGTGCTAGCTCTTAAGTGCAATGCAGATATTGAAATGCTTACTTGAAATGCACAATAAGACAGTGGAAATGGAGCAATATAAAAAGCGGTAAAGGAGAGAGGAAAAAGAGCTTAACTGTTGCAGAGTGTAGGGTTTCAGATTTAGATAGACTTCCTGAGCATGGTGTTGGAGTTTTCTCAAAAAAGTATCCATTATTTAATCACTTAGTTTGAAACCTTTTTTCCTATATAAAAAACATAGCCATAAAACTCTTTATATTTATCATACAGTTCAGCTTCATACCTTTGATTTTCTACAAGTTCTTCAGCACTTTTATTACCTACATATTTTTGCAAAAATTTTTCCTGTGCAGAAACTTGTGGAGCATAAAAATGTTCAGTCCAACAATTTTCAGGCAGTACAAAATTAGCAATTGGAATATATCCAGCTTTTTGCATTTGCGCCACTTTATTTGAAATAGTATCTATTTCTGGATATTCATTATTCCAAAATTCATCAATTTCTACAGGTCGCTCTTCAGTAAACCACGATACCTCTGAAACGGCAAGGAAAGCTCCTTTCTTCAAAAACTTATACCATTCATTTATACCTCGTTCAAATCCAATATTGTAGATTGCTCCTTCTGACCAGATTAAGTCTAATTCTTCATTCTGAAAAGGAAGGTTATCCATTGAACCAACAATGCCATTTACTCTATTGTGAAGATTCAATTTCTGACTATTAATATTGAATAAATCTATAAAAATGGGAGACAGGTCAATACCTGTAATATGTCCTGACGTATGATTAGCTATTACCATCGTCTGACCGCCAGTTCCACAACCTATATCAGCAATTTTTGATTCATTTGTCAGATTATCAATAAAGCTTAAAGCTTTAATAGTTACTTCCGGACTCCCTGGTCCTTGTCGTTCTATAGTCGAATAATATTCGTAGATTAATTTCAAATCAAACTCATGAATCGATTTATTTTCATCACTCATGTTTTTTCCTTATTTTCTCTAAAACTAAAAATTTTGTCTTTTTCAGGTATCAGAAAAGTTCATCTAATATCATGTCTCTTTATACCAAATTTCAATGAAGTTGCATAGAATAATATTTCAAGCATAATTTACCGAGAAATTGTGGTTTAAAGCCGACCCTTTTAAGGGGATAATAAATAAAAAATTTCCTTTGAGTCAATCCTCTTCTTTTCAAGGAGAGGTAATTAATAATTATTCATTATTAATTATTCATTATTAATTATTAATTGTTGAACGCAGGTCATTTCAGTTATCAGTTATCAGTACCTCTGCAATAAGGAGGCTTGACATAAGGAATATACTCTTTTTTTATCCCCTTAAAAGGGGAATATGTAGACCACAATTTTTTGGTAAGCGTAGATAAAGATAGATCTATTTAATGAATTTCATTATTCTATACAACCTCATATCAAACTGGTATTAAATACCCACAAATAAAATTTATTAGGAAGTTATATCAAGTTGCACTGATTAACCACAATATAAAAAGATGAAAAAGATAGCATACTACTCAAGAGTCATCAAAAGAATACTTAAACTATTAGCCAAGGATTGAAATCCTTGGCTTGGCTTTTATCTAAAACTTACATTAATTTAATAGTAAGCATTTCCTGCGGACTGCTGCGCAAACAGCTATTAGCAGTCAGCTCTTCCGTTTGTCATGCGCTCGCATTCAGCAATAAAAATGAATGAAGCAAGCATTCGCTTAACTTTTACTACATTTTTAACTAGAGAATTGAAACACAATAATAACGAGTTTGAGTTGCTAACTTAAGGTAATGAAGCTGATAGCTGATAGCTGATAGCTGATAGCTGATAGCTGACTGCTAAATGCTTACATTTAATCATTAACATGAAGAGTAATCTTATTATCTTGAAGTTTCTCTGATACCCAACGCTCGAATAATTCATTTTCCAATTTTTTCTTAATTTCAGGATTATCTAAAGAAGCACCTTGTAACTGCTCTAACCTAAATAAACTCCAAAACTTATTAGTCTGAAAAGGTCCTAAAATATCGCCAGGATTAGCTGCATTAACACTTTCTCTCAAATCTTCTGGCAAACTACTTAAACTAACAGCACCCATAATGCCATTAAAATTTTTATCATTTGTCACTGAATATTCCTTAGCTAAATCTTCAAACTTACCCCCTTCTTCCAAAATTTTTCGACGCAAAGCATCAGCTAATTCTTTATCTTCCACCACAATTCTAGATAAAATCACATAATCCAGAGCTGCTTTTCGCTCATTAAAATATGCTTCTATTTTTTCTACAGTAACTGAGTCTTTTAATCGCTTTAATTTAAAAGAATTTTCTATCTGTGACTCTAAAGCATTATAGTTAATTCGATTTTGTTGTAACCATTCTTGAAACTTTTGTTGGTCTTCCAGCTTTCTTTGCAATCTAAAATCAATCATAGCCTGTTGAATAACTGCCGGACTTACATTAATATCTTCCCTAGATTGCAATTCTTTTTCTATCACATATTGACGGACAATTTCTGTGACAAAAGACTGTAATTTCCCAGATGCTTGTAAATATCTTAAACCTTGTCCCCAAGATAATTGTTCTTCACCTATAGTTAATAGTGGTTTAGATTCCATTTTTAATATTC
The DNA here is from genome assembly GCA_034190295.1 of Cyanobacteriota bacterium. Lineage (GTDB taxonomy): Bacteria > Cyanobacteriota > Cyanobacteriia > Cyanobacteriales > Microcoleaceae > Okeania. The sequence goes on from JAXHSW010000150.1 coordinate 15,308, forward strand.
CTTTATTTAGCTAATCTTGCTTCAGGTTTTAGTCTATCTCAACCGATCATTTTTTGAATCTGCCTTTACTAAATCTTCTTGAAGAAGGAAGAAGGAAGAAGAAAGAAGGAAGGACCGAAGGACTGAAAAAGTGGATGGGGATAGTCAACGACCGACCATTTCGTGTCTACAAACCCCTAGCAATTGTCAACACCCTATAGACGGTGGGGTATTAAAAAAGCGGTC
>JAXHSW010000150.1:15632-23183 GCA_034190295.1 Cyanobacteriota bacterium
AGCGGTCAGCAGTCAGCAGTCAGCACTCAACATTTAGAAGGGAATTTAAACCTCTCCTAAACCTTCGGGTTCTAAGAAACCGGGGATTTAAACCAGAACTGCTAAAAGCGGTCAGCGGTCAGCGGTCAGCAGTCAGCAGTCAGCACTCAACATTTAGAAGGGAATTTAAACCTCTCCTAAACCTTCGGGTTCTAAGAAACCGGGGATTTAAACCAGAACTGCTAAAAGCGGTCAGCGGTCAACGGTCAACAGTCAGCAATCAGCAGTAAACATTTAGAAGGGAATTTAAACCTCTCCTAAACCTTCGGGTTCTAAGAAACCGGGGATTTAAACCAGAACTGCTAAAAGCTGATAGTTAGTTAAACCCAAAATCAAAAGATAATACGTTTTAGTTAAATTACCAAAGTTAGAGCGTAGTACCAAACTATCGCTAATAAAATTGCAGCGATCGCCCCGATTAAAGTATTGATAATATTCACTATTTCATTGGTTAACCATTCAAACTGAGACTGTATAGTTGCCCCAATCACACTTTCTAAATTAGTAGCAATAAAAGCTGCTAATACACAAAAAGCTATTCCACTCAAGTCAATTAAACCTACAGACCAACCAAGAAGAGCGATCGCCACGGAAGCTACAATACCAGCTAAAGTCCCCTCTAAACTCACAGCACCCTCGGTTCCCCGTGGTACTGGTTGTAAAGTTGTAATTAAAAAAGTCCGTTTACCATAAGCTTTTCCTACTTCACTAGCACAAGTATCAGAAAGCTTGGTACTAAAACTAGCTACATAACCCAACATTAGTAGAAATGGTAAATTTTCTATAGGAGGATTATTTGGGTATAACAGACCAATAACCCAAACTCCCACAGCACAGATAGCAGCAGTCAGAGCTGAACCCCAAACATTTTCTGGCCCTCTAGCTCCTTCTCGCTTTTCTGCAATTCCGGCTGCCTGTTTTTGGGCCATTCCAATGCGAGTCACACCAGACCCTACTAAAAAATAAAAGGCCACCACTATATATCCAGGCCAACCCAAACTACCCCAGATGATTACTCCTAATATCCAAGCATGAAGTATTCCTGTCGGGGTTAACAATTTTTTAGGGGCAAAATAAACGAGACTGAGTAAGATAGTATTTAAGCTGATAGCTATTAGCCAGGGATTTATAGAATTAATTGTAGAAAACATATAGCCATAAGATTTAAGTTATGAGAATATTGGAAACTTTTAGGGAACAGAGAACAGAGAAGAAGAAAAAACGTATCAGATAAATATGATAACTGCTATATTCTATCCTTTTAAGGAACACCTCAATTCTCACCACTGATTCGGTGATTGCTGTACTATCTACTCATTAGAAACATCTGTTCCAATTTTAACTTGAAGAAAGAAAGAAGAGTATGGAAAAATAGCAAGGTTCATTTCAGTTATCAGTTATCAGTTATCAGTTATCAGTTATCAGTACTTCTGCAATAAGGAGGCTTGAGATATAGAATATCCTCTTTTTTTATCCCCTTAAAAGGGGAAGCGCATACCCACAATTTATCGGTAAAACATTCCCAACTTCTTGAATAAACTCAAATCCATAACGGAATGCTTCTTCTTTCTTTTTGTTTAAAATTTATCAGATGTTTTTAGTCAAAAATTTATCGATCGATTGCTAGGAATTAAACATGAATCAAGTTCTTTTTCATTTAGCTTTTCCCGTTAATGATATTGCTCAAACAAAAGATTTTTATGCTGATGGTTTGGGTTGTGAAGTTGGTCGAGAGTCTCCAAATTCTGTGATTTTAAATCTTTACGGTAATCAAATTGTTGCTCATGTTGCTAAAGAAGCTTTAGAACCGCAAAAAGGAATTTATCCGAGACATTTTGGTTTAGTTTTTACTCTAGAAAGTGACTGGGAAGCTTTGTTGGAACGTGCCGAAAAAAATCATTTGAAATTTTATCAACAACCTAAGCGGAGGTTTACAAATTCTCCTTTGGAACATCGTACTTTTTTCTTGGAAGACCCATTTCATAATTTATTAGAATTCAAATATTATTATCATTCAGAAGCAATTTTTGGCTGTAATGAACATCAAAAAGTAGGCGATGTTGTAGAAGTTTAAATTAGTCTGGTTGTTATACCAGTTTTATATGAGGTTGCATAGAATGATGAAATTCATTAAATCGATCTATCTCTATCTACGCCTATCTGCGGTCAATTATGCTTCAAATATTATTCTATGCAGCTTCATTTCAATATATTTAACTGAGAATTTGACTTCTTTACCGAAGAATTAATAATTAAATAATTAAATAATTAAATAATTCACGCCTTGAAGCCTCCCCTTTCAAAGGGAAAAAAAATAAATTTTTTCTTTTTATTCAATCAATTCCGTTTTAGGGAGAGGTAATTATCAATTATCAATTATCAATTATTGAAGGCATTTATGAAGTTAAAAAAGCTGCTGTAGAATTATATAGTTTGGCTTCTAATGATTATGAATTTGTAGAGGTAAATCAAAGGGGTCATTTTCCTATTCCACAGTTAGGCATTGAATTAGGAATTTGGCATGGGAGATATAATAATATGGAATTACTTTGGTTGCCTTGGTGGGACGATCGAGGTAATTTATTATTGACTGGTGAAGAACGTGCTAAACAAGAATATCAACGTGCTGAAAGATTAGCATAAAATTTACGTCAAATGAGAATAAATCCAGACCAAGAATAAAGGTAAGAAATATATAAATTATTTAGAGCGATCGCTTCTATTTTATCTAGAAAATACTGAATAGATAAATACATATTTATCAGCAATTTTCTGATGCTAAAATCAACCCTTCAAATTAATAATACCAATTTGAAAAAAGAATGTTACGAATAATCAGGGCAATTAAAATACTTTATAGAAGATGTCTCTTGGGCTAAAAAGATCAATTCAGACCTATTTGATAATTAGCACGCTACTGGCGTATTAATTCTTCTTATGTTTACCGAACAATTAAGGTTTAAAGCCTCTCATGGGCAAGGAGAAACAAGAAAAAATTTTTATGATTAGTCAATCCTATCCGTTTTCAAGGAGAGGTAATTCGCGCATTCGCGCATTCTTGAATTCCCTACTCAAGAAAATGTAGCAAACATTTATCAAATTGGTATAATTTGTTTTGACTTTGGAGCTGCTTTTAATTCCTCAACAATTACTTTTAAAACTTTTTCATCTGACACCATCCAAGCATGAAGTAAAACATCTATTTTGATGTCTCTCCCCACTGGTATTTGAGAACTTCTAGCAGGCAAAATCATCGCATCATAAGGAGTCCAAATAGAGGTAAAATTTATTTTTTCTAATAAAGCAATATCCTGGTTTAAATCTTCCAGAAAATAACTTTTCGGACGCATCTGCTTGGGTGCTGCTAAATTTAAAGCGTAAGCTGTTAATGTGCCGTTGTGCGGAGAAGAAATGGTAATAAAACTTTCTACTCTTTCTATACCACCTAATCTTTGAACATAATAACGACTTACTATTCCTCCCATACTAAAACCTATTAAATCAAAGGGTTGATTAGAAGGAAATATTTTATCTACATAATTCGCTACTTGTTCGGCTAATTTATCTAAACCTAAAATACCGTAATTAGGAACTAAGTTCAGAGAATAGACATCCCAACCTAAATTTTTTAGGTATTGAGACATTTTATCGAATATTCTCATAGTATCAAAAATTCCGTGGATTAATAATACTGGATTAGGTTTATTTAAAATGTTCATATTGCTGATTTATTGTGCTTATCTTCATTTTAAATTTTAGAGTGGAGCGATCGCTATTCTTTTGTTGAGTAGGACTATCTTTTTACTGGTATAGCAGAAGAGAAGAAGGAAGAAAGAAGAAAGAAGAAGGAAGAAAGAAAAATATTATTTTGTCTAAGTTTTAAGCTTTTAATCTGTCAAAAACCTTTCCTTCGACTGCTATAGCACTATAAGAATTGATTAAGAAATTTTTCAATCCTGTTTCCTGACGGATTCCGCAGGAAAAAACCTTCTACACTTGCTATTCCCAGCTCCGGTGTTCCCTATTCCCTAATTATGAGATATGTGTAAATAATTACAAATTTTTTTGCTTCTGATTTTCTCCAATTGCCAATTTTACGATTAACCTATTCTAGTTAATGTAAAGTTTTATAAATAAATATAGACAAAGCTTACGTTAGCTTTTAATTTAAAAATATCAATAATTTAATTGTAAAATTGTTTACAGAAAATCATTTAGGAGATAAAAATAATGTTAGCTTTTATCGGAGGATTGTTTGCCGGGGTATTTGGTATCCTGGGAAATCTGCTGGGAAAGAAGTCTGATTATTTATTAGAATTTGACGATGCTAAGGGCACTAATGAACCCAAGCAAGAATCTACTCAAGCAAGTGTAGCAGCACCAGAACCTACTACAAAAAAAGAAACTAAACCTGCTAGTCCTGAAACTCCAAAACCTGAAACTCCAAAAGTAGCTAAGGCTAAAATTTCTGAGGCTAAAAAAATTGCTAAAAAAGCTAAAGCTGAAGATAGCACTCCTGCAGTCGCAACACCACAACCTCCTGTAACCAATATTAAAGTTTCCCAGGAACCAGAAGAGTTAGTATTATTTGCTCCTAACTTTTTAATGCCAAAACCTACAGCAAAACGTCGTCGTCCTGGTCCTAGCATGGGTATGTTTCGTGGTATGGCTAAAGATTTGAACCTGCCAGGATAGTATTCGATCGAGAACTTAAGAATAAAGGGGGTTATTTCAGTTATCAGTTATCAGTTATCAGTTATCAGTACCGACCACTAAAGCTGGAGGCTACGAAAATACGCTCACTGAATATTTTTTCATCCCCTTAAAAGAGGAGGCGCGTGGACCTCATTTTTTGGTAAAAATTAGCTTTTAAATTTTACCGAATAATTAATAATTAATAATTAATAATTAATAATTAAATAACTCTGGTTTAAAGCCTCCCCTTTTAAGGGGAAAAAGCGGTCGTTGCGTAGCGCACCCGTTGGGTGAGATGGATGGGTTTCCTAACCATATCCAATCGACCAAGAGAAGAAATAGTATTTCTTTATATTCAATTCCGTAACGGTTTTAACCAGGGGTAATTATCAATTATCCATTATCAATTATCCATTAATGAATTGCTATGTTAATCCCCTAATTTTTTAAGAATACTAATGTACTATATAAATGAAAAGCTGGGTCCCACATTGTTTCTATTTTACGCGATATATCAATGTGATATTTGAGGCGACTTAATAATTGAGTGTAATCTCGACTTGCGACTTCTCCAAAAGGTGTAAAATCAGACCAAATTTTGATATTACCTAGTTTTTCGTCTATCGTATTTACTAACTCATTCCATTTAGTTCTATTAGTAATTTGTAGCGTTAATAGGGATTGCTCTTGAGTCTGAATCTTAGGAGCAATTCCTTTTTGATATTGATAATTTTGGTCACAAAATCTGATAATACTACGCCGACTAGAAAGATGTAAATCTAATATATTGGCATAATCTTGAGTCATTTGTTTATGACGGATTTTTTCGGAGCGTCGTCTAGGATCGTAATCCATAGCATTCATAAAAATAGGTAATAATCCCTCAACTTTATCTACTACTTCCGACCACTGAAAATTTAAACTCCCCATTTTATCTTGTTCATTTAGACAAACAATACTTGCCTCAGAAGAAGAAATAGATTGAAAATATTGAACTCTAAATATATTTATCTTCTCAATATCTGATATTTTGGCCCAAAATACAGGAATACCTACTTTGAGCATTTCTTCACCATAAATTTTTAGTTCCCCAATCGCTCCAAGACGATAAATTCGCCAACCTCTACTTTGTAATTGCATTCTAGCTGTATAGAGGTCAATTTTCATAATTCTAGCTAGATTTTTGGCAGCTTCCTGTTTATTTTCTTTACTAATAGCTTCAATAATAAGTAATCCTGGTTCAGTATTTTTGGGGTCAGATTTAGCAGTAGCGATCGCTTGTTGCTGGCGTTTTTTCTCTATAGCTTCTATTCTTTGTAAACCTTGACGTGCTTGTACAACTACTTGTGGGTTTGTGGCATCTTTAAGTAATTTTCTATAGAACTTTTCTGCTGATTCTAATTTATTTATTTCCTCATACCATCTCCCAATATAAAGTTGTACCCACAGATTTTGAGGATGTTCTTTTTGTAATTTTTTTAGTAATTTGCCTGCCTGTTGATAGTTTTTTTGTTCTAGGAAAGTAGCAACTTCTTTTATTTCTTTCATATATCATAGTCCTATTTAAGCTGCCAGAAAATATCTCGGAAAAAGGTAAGAGCAGGTCATTTCAGTTATCAGTTATCAGTTATCAGTACCTCTGCAATAAGGAGGCTACAAAAATACGGAATTCTCTTTTCTCTTCGTCGATTGGATATGGCTCCGAGACCTCCCCATCCCACCCTATGGTTCGCTTTGAAGATAGAACTCCGTTCCGAGATCCGCGAACGACCGCTTTTTATCCCCTTAAAAGGCAGGGCTGTTTTAAAGTATAGTATATTAACGATTTATGGAGAACGGGAGATGAGGAGATACCGGAATAAAAAAAGATATCAACTTAGGTAAAAAACTAATCAAAAATTTGTACAGATACCACACTATAGTTTGAGATTAAAGTTAAAAACTATCTGTGAAAGATATGGATTAACTTACTTGGAACAAGAGGAGTCTTACACATCTAAACCTAGTTTTTTGAATAGAGACAATATACCTATTTATCATGCTCATAATTCAATTGAATATAGCTTTAGTGGCAAAAGAATCAAACGTGGTTTGTACAAAACTCAGCAAAATAAATTGATTAATGCTGACTGCAATGGTGCAGCAAATATTGGATTAAAAAGTAAGCTTATGGGGGTTTACCTCAGACAGACGCTTAGGCATCTTTGACTATGCCATTAAGGGTTAAATTTGATGTGGATTTATCCCGGCAAATTTATTCTGCTTAAGAATCCGCGTGGATTTATCCCGCCGAGTGTCAAAGTTAATAGTTTTAATTTACCGATAAATTGTGGTTTAAAGCCTCCCCTTTTAAAGGGAAAGAAGAAAAAAACTTTTCCTTTGAATCAATCCTCTTCTTTTCAAGGAGAGGTAATATAATTATTAATTATTAATTATTAATTCTTAATTCTTGAATACATATATTGTTTTTGCGTAAGTCTTGTATAATTTGGGATTTTTTATAAAAAATTCACGGGTTTAATTAGGTAAATTTGGAAATTATAAATGAAACTTTCAAAATAAAAGTTTTAAATTAGAGGCTATATCAAACCTGGTTATCAAAAGGTACTTTTTCCAAATCTATTCTAATATTTTTGCTTTCTATTTTGCCTTTTTAATTAAGATACTATCATTGCCATTATGACTATTGTCAGAATGTAAGCATTTCCTCCGGAATGCGCCCGCATTCAGCCGTCAGCTATCAGCGCTTCAGCTATTGCTTTTAGTTTAGGATCAAAGCAATATTTAATTGTCTTACTACAAAAGTTGGCTCCCTTG
>JAXHSW010000151.1:0-23068 GCA_034190295.1 Cyanobacteriota bacterium
GATCGGTATTTAGGTAAAGACAGTATATATAGTGAGCAAAAACTATAACGTTACAGATATGTAGCGTTTAGAACTCAAAAATCCCTAATTCCTAAATATATGATTTATCCTCCCTACCCTTTATTTATTGGTAGGAGTCAGGTTGTAAGTTATAGGCATAGAAAATATGACCATTTCCACAGTATCTATAAATTGGTTGAAATTAAATATTCAATTGAACCTAAAACCTTCCACCTAAAACTTTCTTAAACTTAACTATAAATGTCTTTTTACTATACAAGAATAGTTCATTTTCAAGATACCGATGCTGCAGGAGTGGTTTATTTTGCTAATGTTTTAGCAATGTGCCATGAAGCTTATGAAGCATCTTTAGTAGAATTTGGTATTAATCTGAAAGTCTTTTTTGGTAATCAGGATATGGCTATTCCGATTATTCATGCTAATGTTGATTTTCGTCGTCCGATGTTTTGTGGGGATGAGTTAACTATTGAATTAATTCCTAAAAGTTGGGGAGATGATGAGTTTGAAATTTCCTATCAAGTATTTTTAAAAGAAACAGGAGATAAGTGGATGGCGAGAGCTATTACGAAGCACGTTTGTATTCATCCTCAAAGTAGAAGTAGGCAAAAATTATCTGATGAAATGAGGAAATGGTTATTGAGTTTTCAAGGTTTGTAGTTGAATAAATTTCACGAATAATAGAATTCTGGATATGTTGAAACCTTTTTTGATTTGATAATAAATCCGCTGATGATAGGATTTACAATATTTTTCTTTGTATTTGCTTTTTTTTTGCAGCATTTAGAAGTATAACTTTTGTGAAAACTATAATTTTAGCTTTAATCCTGTTTTTGCTTACTACTATTTTTTCTATTTTTATTCAGAACATTCCAGGAAGTGAAGCTGCAGTTATAAATATAAATTATATTTTCTTAGCGTTAGCAGGAGGATTTGCTTTAGGAAAATCTCAAAGTGGATAATGGAAAGACTATTCATGTAGCAAAATTAAAGTTGAAAAGTTTGAACAGATAAAATAACGATAGAGCTGAGTTTAATACAGCAAAATGCAAGTATATGAAGTACAAAATTTTAAGACTTCGCCCTTAATAATAGGGTTGAAATAGGGTTTGCTGAAAAAAGCAGACTGTGGGAACCCACCCCTAACCCCGACCGTGGAGGGGAAAGTAGGAGGAATAGTTTTACCGATAAATTGTGGTTTAAAGCCGACCCTTTTAAGGGGAAAAAAGAAAAAACTTTTCCTTTGAATCAATCCTCTTCTTTTCAAGGAGAGGTCATTTCAGTTATCAGTTATCAGTTATCAGTACCTCTCTCTGCCTGTTTGCGCAGCATTCCGCAGGAAAGTATTGGGATTGAAATATTGAACTTTATTTTTTTTCATCCCCTTGAAAGGGGAGGCTTTAAACCTTATTTTTTGGTAATATAATTATTAATTATTAATTATTAATTATTAATTGTACCTTTCTGTGCTTGTCTGTTTTTTGTCTTAACTTTTTGGTCACTAAAGCTGAAAAGTTGGCACTTTTTTTCGCTCCAAAAAGGCTAAAACTTTTATATGTCAGTGCTTTTAGATTAGATCGGTAAACCCTAAATAAAACTTTTGTGGTGCGGATATTTTGTCCACTACTGGTTTACCTAACTTAGGTGAAATCTGCTGTATAAATAAGTTTAAAATAATACTTACAGCATAATTATTAGTGTTGCACTAGATATTTTTTTAGTTTCCCAGTTTTTCAGTTTGCTAGTAATAAGTTTATTCGTTATTTAAAAGTTGTTGATAATTTTCTCTTTGTCGAATATCGTCTAATGGCGATTCTTGTTGGGGGGGTTCGTCATAACAAAATTCTAATTTAATAACTCTTACTGAATTCTGTGCAACCATAACATGAATTCTCATTTTGCCTGCTTGCCATTCTGAATTACCTAATTTTAAAACCTTACATTCCATACCTTCAGGAGGAAAAATTAATTCTATATTTTGAAGTTGAAATTCCACAGATTTGTCAACTATTTTAATAATATTCCTGCTCAAAAGACTAAACATACTATAACTGTGTATGTTTTGGTTATAATTATTATTTGCCCTATGTACTATAAAGCATTCATTAAAAGAAATTTGAATTTTTTCTACTACCAACTCCTTAAATCGTTCAACAGTAAAAGTATCTTTACCAATCATCAAAATATCAGTATCGCACTCTAGAGCTTGAAAAGTATTATCCATAATATTGAAAGAGACTATCATCGACCTGATAATAATACAATATTTTTACCAGTTAAAAATTGATTTATACAGCTTTCTTATTCCTAATTCAATAAAATATAAACAGAATCAAATTTAAGATCAATAAAATGTCAAAAAATACTTACGCGATTATTGGCAGTGGCGCACTAGGAGGTTTTTACGGTGCAAAACTACAAAAATCAGGATTAGAAGTTCATTTTTTACTACATAGTGATTATCAACACGTTCTCAAAAATGGCTTAATCATAGAATCCAAATATGGCGACTTTACCCTCCCTCAAATTAACGCCTATAACAATACTAATAAAATGCCAAAATGTGATGTAATTATCGTGGCATTAAAAACAACACAAAACCATTTATTACCAGAATTACTCCCACCTTTATGCCAAGAAAATAATGTTGTCTTACTCTTACAAAATGGATTGGGTACAGAACCTGAAATAGCCAAAATTGTTGGTGAAGAGAGAGTAATTGGAGGAGTATGTAATCTTGCTTCTAATAAAATAGATTACGGTCATATTCGCCATGTAGATTATGGTTTGATTAGAATCGGAAAATATGCCACAAATTATCAACCTGCTAGTATTACTAATAAAATGTGTGAAATTTCCCAGGATTTTGAAAGTGCTGGAATACAAGTTAATTTAACTGAAGATTTATTCCGAGAAAGATGGAAAAAATTAGTTTGGAATATTCCTTATAATAGCTTGTCAGTAATTCTAGATGCTCGAACTGATGAAATGATGGCAGATACTAATACTAGAAACTTAGTCACAGAAATAATGCAGGAAGTATTGGAAGGTGCAAAAAGTTGTCAGTGCCAAATTTCAGATAGTTATATTCAAAATATGTTAGACCATACTGATAAGTTATACCCTTATTTAACTAGCATGAAAATTGATTATGAGCGACGACAACCTTTAGAAATAGAAAGTATTATTGGCAACCCCTTACGAATGGCAGATGCGGCAGGTATTCAACTAGAGAAAATTAGGATGTTGTATCAACAATTAAAATTTTTAGATGTCAGAAATAGACAAGATATTTGAATTTTATTTCTCTATCTTGTAAACCCAGATGTCCCTTAGACTAAAAAGATAAATTCGGTTAAAATACTACCTTTGTAGGATTAGCGGAAAAATTACCGATGGTGACAAAAGAAGAAAGCGATCGCTTCTTAACCTCTGGGTGGTTGGAACGATAGCTATACCGGGAAAGACCTCGATGCTGAACAAGTGCGAGAGTGGGTAGAGCATACCGTAGAGCGGATTCTATCTTTGCAACCGCAGCGACTGTTAGAAATTGGGTGCGGGACGGGTTTGCTACTATTTCGGATAGCTTCTCAATGTCAACATTACTACGCTACAGACCTTTCTGGGGAAGCAATTAGCTACCTAGAAAGACAAATTGGTAATAGTGAGTTAGCATCCTCAGTAGTACTGCGTCAGACACCTGCGGATGGGTTAGGAGAAATTGTCAATGAACCTTTTGATACAGCTATCTCCAATTCAGTGATTCAATTTTTTCCCAGTATTGAATATCTAGTTCAGGTTTCTGAGTTACACACCCATCTTTCAGGTGGCGTTTGCCCTGCAAAATGCCCCGATGGCACCTCTGGAGTTACCGGGGGTGAGTTTTAATTGGTTGCAGATGGAAAGTGCTAAAGCCAAATTCGATCTAACCTTGTCAATGGAGGAGACAGAAAAAGGATTAATTGGATATTGGGAATATAATCGGGATTTGTTTGAACCAGCAACTATTCGTCGAGCTATCGGACATTTTAAGACTCTGCTCGAAGCGATCGCTACTCATCCACAAATGCGAATTGGCGAACTACCGTTGTTAACAGAAGCAGAACACCATCAGTTATTAGTAGAATGGAACAATACCCAGGCCACCTATCCACAGGATAAGTGCATCCATGAGTTATTTGAAGAACAGGTAGAACGAACTCCCGACGCTGTGGCAGTGGTTTTTGAAGACGAACAACTCACCTATCGCGAATTGAATGGGAAAGCAAATCAACTGGCGCGGTATTTGCAAAATTTGGGAGTAGGAGCAGAGGTACTGGTGGGGATATGATAGGAAAAATTTTTAAAAGGTGGAATATGCTATTTATTTTTGGAATTATTTATCAATAATAACCCAAGAATCACCCCGCCACAAACAATAATATTATCCATTGCTTCTTGACTAATTTCTATATCTGGAATTTCTAAAAAATGCCTTTTCATTTCAGTTTCTGAAGTAGGTTTTTGTCCATCCTCCACAGTTCCCATTTTTAGCTGATAAGCTTCAGTCAAAGTACAACTAATACCACCACCATTAAGTAAACAATTATGCTCCTCAGTTCTGACATTTTTTAGGTGTAATTCTGAGCTTTGATTTGGAAAATTAAGCACTACTTCATCACCTTTCTCTCCCAGGATAATTGTGTAGAGTACTGAAGGAAATGCAACGAATTTTTCCTCTACTTTCTCCACATATTTATTAGATATTAATGGGTAAATAGCTAAGGAAGCGATCGCCAAGCCAGCACAGCCAATACTAATAGGCTTAAGTAGCTTAATAAATTGCTCTAAATTGAGTAGATTTTTTTTTGTTAAATTGATAGTCATTTTGTTTTTATCCTATTTTATTTGTGCTTTAATTTCCTCATACCAATAGCTGGTGGCAGTGTATTTTTTACTTTTGCTTTTAGTTATGCTAAAAATTAATTCTATAGCTTGATTTTTTGAATATTTAATATTAATCAATTCTACTAATATCCCCCGCACCTCAGTAGGTCATTTCAGTTATCAGTTATCAGTACCTCTGCCTGTTTGCGCAGCATTCCGCAGGAAAGTATTGGGATTGAAATATTGAACTTTATTTTTTTTCATCCCCTTGTAGAGCGGTAGCTCGCGGCGAAGCCAAGGGGAGGCTTTAAACCTTATTTTTTGGTAAATCAGTTTCACTTTCGCTGAATAAACAAAGCGATCGCCCCTAAAAATAACCACCCCATTACACCTGCTAAAGGATTACCATCTATCCCAACTATCCACTCTCCAACTACACTAGAATATTTAACTAAACCACCCACATTAATAATGTAATAACCCCACACAAAACCAGCATGAATACCAATAGGTAAACCCAATAATTCTTGTTGATAATAAATCAATTTATCTTTTTCTGTTGGGTTTAATACCCCGCCATCTACACGGTCTTTACAATTAGTCCCCATCCACTTCTTCCTCCTTCCTTCATCCTTGGTTGAGTTTTGAGTCCACATCCACTTTTTCCTTCTTCCTTCTTCCTTCTTCCTTCTTCCTTCTTCACCACGTTTTGCCCAAACAAAAATCAAACCCAATAACACCAAACCAGGAAACTGAAACCAAGTCCGCAAAATTTCTGCCACTGGTTTAATAAAGTGTAGTAAAGCATATACAATACTACTTACCCACAAAGCTACTTTTGGTTTGTAGTCTCGCTCCAACTCATCCAATAACCAACCTCGAAATAGTAACTCCTCAGCAAAACCAATACCCAGAGATACCAATAAACCTTCCAGAATAAATTGAGGTAACTTTGCTGAAGGTGACTGCCATATTACCCATCCCAAAAGCGCTTCTAAAATAAAAAAACCAAATAAGCTAAATAAACCTATTCCTAAACCTTGAAAAAATTTCTGAAAGTTGCGCCTACTTATTTCTAAACCGTAGCGACGTAGTAGATATGGTTGTTGATAAACTTTCTTTCCCCAAAACTGGACCAAAATAATAAACTCTATATAAAGGAGAGCGATCGCCAATATACTCGCCAAATTTGCATCTTCCCCAAAAAAATATATTGGTGCTGCCAGTGGTATCCAACTCAGAAGTAATGTTAAAATAAAAATTCCTATTCTTATAGGAACCGGAAACTTTGCAATTTTGCCGAATGATAAATTAGGCACTACCAACTACCTATAAAAATGAGAAACCGAGCTTCTCAAGGTCGAAACTCGGCTTCTATATTACAATCAAATCAATCATCAGGTTCTATAGTGCTAGTTAGTCCCTGATTTTTTAAATTTTCGCAATAAAACTCAGCGTGTTCTAAAGCACAGGTAATTACCAATGCGATACCATTACTGTGAGCTTCCATCATAATATCGACAGCTTGGGGTTGAGTTAGACTTGGCACTGTCTTCATCAGTGCTTGCACAACATACTCCATACTATTAAAATCATCATTATGGAGTAAAACACGATAACGTGGTGCAGGTTTACGGACTGTGGAAGTGGAACGCTTTTCTATAGTCTCGACAGACACTACTCTATACCTGATTAAAAAATACTAATACGACATAATAACCCTAGTCTAAACCAATATTTAGTCTAGACATAAAGTAGAGATACTTAACTTTGTTGAATAATACTTACCTATTATTTTACTTTTCAGGAATGCTAAGTCATTAGAAATCGCCCGAAAATAAACATATAGCTAAATATTATTTTATATATATTTTGGCCTACACTCAAACATTATAAGCATACATTGATAGAATTATCACATAAAACTTAACATTACTCAACAAAGTAAATCAAAAAAATCAAAATCAGGGGGCTATCTGACTTTTGACTTTTAAATTTTGACTCAAACGCTCTAATTTGAGAATTATGATAGTATTAATCAACAAATTTCTAAATTAGTCGTCCACTATTGTTTATAGCCTAAGAAGCTCCATAACTTAACTTTATTTATAATTTATATGAAACGTAGAACTCAAACTACCACTGAACCATCTAGATTCAACTATGCCACTATAGCAATTTTAGGAGGAGTATTTGTTTTAGGTATTGGTATCGGCATTGCCTTTAGCTCCACCGCTAATTTTACTCCCCAAAACGTGGCCTCTCGTGAATTTATCGATCGCAGCGTACCAAACCCAGAACTTTGCGTACAGTTTGGAGCTAGTGCTATGGTCATGAATATGAGAGTTTTCTTGACTCTAAACCCTTTTAATGTATATGTATCTCAGCCTGGTATAAAACCGGGGTGTGTCATCCGTAGAAATAACTGGTCAATTCTGGAGAAAAGAAACTTACTCAGCAATGAGCAAGTACGGGATTGTAAAAATCGGATGAATACCTTTGGTTATACCGGAAATATTAATGACGATCCAGAGATTAATTGTATCTATCAAAACGATAGTGCTCAAAACCTCTTCTTACCAGATCAATTAGGGCCAGGGGGAAATGCTCCTGAAAATAATTTCTAAGGGAGTAGGGAGTAGGGAGTAGGGAGTAGGGAGTAGGGGAGTAGGTAGGGACGTTGCATAAGGGCGTCCCTACAGGGATCGGATTTCAATCCCAATGCCTTCCTAGATCATGCTGCGCAAACAGCTAGAGGTACTGGTAACTGATAACTTATAACTGATAACTGATAACTGATAACTGATAACTGATAACTGAAATGACCCCATCTCCTAAAAACTGCCAATATCGTCGTAAAACCTAGAACGAGGTAAATCCTCAACTACACGAACTTCTATAATATTATCCCCCTCTAGAGTAACAGAACGAGGAGAAGCAAGAACAACACTACCAGCACCAAGAGCAGCTCCTGCCAAAAAACCAAAACCCGAACCTGTCAGCAGTAATAATCCTAACCCCCCACCAGCACTACTGGCAGCCAAAACTTTTTCATTTACATTGGGATGGCCTCGGAGTAATTCTGATTCGGCAGAAAAAGGAATTAAGCTGCCATTTATATATATAGCCCTGGCAATAAATTTACTTCCATTATTCGTAGTATCAAAACCACCTACTACAGGTGTTCTAGCTGATACTATAACTCTTCCAGACTCATCAACGATCGCCTCTTTGAGCAGCAAAACTTCCTGTGTCTCGATATCTCGTGGTAATGTAACTTTTTGAGAGGGATAAATTAAACCTATAACTTCTCCTTCCTCAATTAATATGGAAGCATCATCTTCAGATTGTTTTTGCCCCGATGACCCAGGCAAAGGTTCTCCAAAAGTAATCACACTTACTGATTCTGTAGTATTGTCTTTGGGTTTTTCTGTGGACTCTGGAGGAAGTGAAATAACCGTCTCTTCTTCCTCTGTAGTCTGGAGTGTGGGTGTTTCTATCACCTGAGAACTTTCCGTTTCCGGCTTTTCATTACCCAGAGCATCTATTATTGGAGACCTAAGTCTACCTGGCCTATCAGTGGGAATGACCAAAAATGGTACAGAAGGCTCTGCAGAAGGGCCTGGGTTTGGTAAAGGAGATTCCTCTTCCGGAGCAGTGTCTAACAAACCTACACTATCTTGCTTTGGTTGAGTAGAAGTTTGATTATTTTCTTCTACTTCAGTATTTTCTGGCTCAGTTGACTGTTGGTTGGTAGTTTGAGCATTTTCTACTTCAGTATTTTCTGGCTCAGTTGACTGTTCTGAAATTATGGCCCCTGCTGGCTCTGAAAATTCCCCCTCAGCCATAAGCAAACTTAACTGCCAACTATTTTCCTGTGGTTCGACCTGTTCTAATTGTACTTGTTTGGTAGAGATAACCACTTCAGGAGCAAAATCTATAGTAACTTTTGCTTGTTCTGGTCGTTCTTGAGAAAGACTAACTCGGCGCACTAAACCTGCGGGATATAACTCAGTCACATCTACACTAACCTCAGTATTAGGAATGTATACAATTAGACGAGCTGGTTGATTTTCCAAAGAAAAACTAGGAGCTGTACCTGATGGGAGAGTAAACTGGAGTTGATTATTGTCTGAGTCAAAAAACCAGTCTGTTAAGAAGGCTGCAAAAACTGGCCGAGTAAAACTAAAATTAATTACCAGTGTTCCTACTAATCCAATAAACTTTAATAAAAATTTTGATCTTAACAGATTTTTTGGAGATGAATATTGATTGGGCATAGTTAACTCCTCACGACTCTCTCAAATCTACAACCATTATTTGATTAATATTATGTTAGGTAGAAAAGTTATAATCACGCTCGTAGTTTTGCTCTAGCCCTCATTTAACGAAGCCAGAAGTCAGAAGTCAGTAGGGGCGTCATTCGATAGTTATGCGCAAGCTTTCGGCCGTTTGCCCGTACAGAAGTTAACCCACCCCTCGCCCCTCCCCCTCCCAGGAGGGGAAATAGGGGATTTAAGCCCCGCTCCAAAAATATTTCGCCTTAAAAGGTGGGGTGGCGCGACCCTTATGATTTTGATAAGTATTGCTTGGGCTAAAGCCCAACTACAAACTAAAATTTTGGACAAAAGTAGTGCATCATATATAAATTAGATAAAATTAATACTAACATACAATGGTACAAGCACCAGCAAAGATTCAAACTACAGAATTAGCTACCCTCGCAATAGACCTAATTCGTCAGTCCGGATGTGAATATGGGGATATTCGCTTATGTATTTATCGTTCTCAAAATTTAACAGCTCGCGATCGCTCTCTCAATAGATTAGAAGATAGGGTCAATTCTGGTTTTGGGGTGAGAGTTTTGCTCGATGGTGCATGGGGTTTTGCTGCTAGTCATCGCCAAAGTTTAGAAGAGGTAGCTAGAATTGTCGCTCTAGCAGTAGATATTGCTAAGGGTAGTCGTCTGTCTCAACAGACACCAGTAAAGTTAGTACCTGTGGAAACCTACCGCGATAGTTATGTTACTCCGATTGAAATTGACCCTTTTGCAGTACCCATTGGTGAAAAGGCAGAATTACTTTTAAATTTGAATGAGAAATTATTGAGTTATGAGGAGCGAGGAGTGAAAAAAGCAGCTTCTTTTCTCAGCTTTACTAAAGAAGATAAAATATTTGCTTCTACAAATGATTCCTTAATTGAGCAAACAATTTACCGCAGTTATCCTGGGTTTACTTGTACAGCTATTGCTAATAGTGATGCTCAAAGTCGTAGTTACGAGCGACCTCCTTTGAATATTGGTTATGAGCATATTAACCACACCGATCTATTGAGTCAAGTAGAACGAGTTGCTGAGGAAGCAATTGAAAAAGTTCATGCTCCCAAAGGACCTGCGGATATTCGCTCCACTCTAATTTTAAAACCAACGAATCTATTTTTAACCATCCACGAATCTGTTGGACACCCCAGCGAATTAGATAGGGTTTATGGTTATGAATCTAATTTTGCTGGTACCAGTTTTGCCACTACCGATAAAATGGGTAAACTTCAATATGCTGCTCCCTGGGTGAATTTTAAATGCGATCGCACTCAACCAGGTGGTCGTAGCACAATGGGATATGATGATGAGGGTGTGAAGTCACAAGAATGGTATGTTGTTAAGGATGGGATATTAGTTGATTATCTCACAGACAGAGAAACAGCTTACCGACTTGGTCGTGGTAGTAGTAATGGTTGTGCTTTTGCTGACAGTTGGTCGAGTGTACCGATGGTACGCATTCCGAATTTGGGATTAGAAGCGGGTGCTGATGGTGGTAGTCATACTGCTACTTTAGACGAAATGATTGCTGATACTGAAGATGGGATTTTAATTGATGGTGTTGGTAGTTTTTCTATTGACCAACAACGACGGAATTTTCAATTTGGTGGAGATGCGTTTTGGCAGGTGAAAAAAGGGAAGGTTGTGGGAATGTTGAAAGATGTGACTTATCATTCGATGACTACAGATTTTTGGAATAGTGTTGATGCGGTGGGAAGTGTTTCTGAAAGGGAGCAGTGCGGTACTAATATTTGTGGGAAAGGGGAACCGATGCAGATAGCGCAAATGAGTCATAGTTGTGTACCTGTGCGGGTGCGCGATATTGTGATTGGTAGTGCTTCGTAGCTTGTTTTTCTTCAGTAGAAATTGCACTCTTTTTTGATTATAAATAGGTGTGAAAAGCAATGTCAGAAAGTTTGATGGTACTTCTCTAAAAGTGCTTAATCGTTGGGAATATTTTTGTGTTAAATTATTATATATGACCTAACTTTTAGACATACCTAGAGCCAAAATATTTTACAGTGCTTTTTAAATGAGTGATATCTAGTCCGGATAAGAGCGCGATAGAACGAAAAAATTTTGTTTGTAGTTGGGCTTTAGCCCACAAAATATTTATCTTCTTGCTCAAGCCCAACTACGAGCTTTAATTATAACTATTCAACCGGACATGATATGAACTATATAATTAAAACCAAAACCCTTGTGGAGATTTTCCATGGAAGGTCTCTACTGTGGTATCGTCAAATAAAAATTACTATAGGGTGCGAGTAAATACTCATAAATTGTTGGACTAATACATAAACAAGAATCACTTCAATAAAACTATTGTTATTATGCAATCTGATAATAGTAAACAGATAAAAAAAAAATATTGCTAGTAGAAAATGACCCTGCCATCCGAAGTGAATTTGCTAGTTTTTTAAAAGAATTGGGATATATTATTGAAGTTGCAGAAGATGGTGAGACTTGTCTAACATTGCAAGAGAGATTTAATCCCGATCTAATTATTTTAGATAGAAATTTACCGGATAATAATAGTTATAATTTATCAGTTAGTCTTAAAGAAAAGGTTCCAAATTTAATCATAATTATGGTGGCTGTACCCTCAGATAAACTCGGTCAGATAATATCATGTTCGGATAATTACTTATAATAAAATTTTTGTTTGTAGTTGGGCTTTAGCCCTTACAATACTTACTATTAGGGCTAAAGCCCAACTACGAGCCTATTATAACTGTTCTACCGAACATGATATAAGAGGATTTTGTGCGGGAGTAGATGATTATTTGACCTATTTAATTACTCACTTAAATTACCCATTAATCTAGAACGTTGTCAAGTTCTTTTAAAACAAAAATTGATGATGAAATCCGATAAATTTGATAAGAATATATTCAAACTAATTCAAGTTATTTTACCTGAATTCATGGGTTTTCTAGGATTTATAACTATATGGCAACTACTAGCAATGCACTATAGTTCAATCATTCTACCTTCTCCTCTAGAAACTCTAGTTGCTCTGAAAAATTTAGCAACGGCAAATAAATTAACTTTTGCTATTTTAACTACTACTTTAAATGCCATTAGTGGTTTCACAATAGCAACATTAATTGGCAGTTCCCTCGGAATAATAGCTGGTATAAAACCTTGGATTAGTCGAGCGCTCGGACCTCTAATTACTGCTTTGCAAGGAGTACCACCTATTGCTTGGATTGTAATTGCATTACTTTGGTTTGGCACTGGTAATTCTACTTCAATATTTACCGTTGCTGTTGCTACTTTACCAATTATCTTTATTGGTGCTGTGGAAGGTGTGAGAAATATCAATTCACAGCTAATCGAAATGGCTTTTACTTTTAAAGTTCCTATCAAAAATTTATTATTAGACTTATATTATCCACATTTATTATCAAGTTTATTTCCTTCAATAACATCTGGATTAGGATTAGCTTGGCGAGTGGCAATAATGTCTGAATTATTATCATCAGAAACAGGTATTGGTGCAGAAATGAATCTGGCTAGAATTAATCTTGATACGGCGGAAGTAATGGCATGGGTGGTTGTAACAGTGGTATTAATTTTGATATCTGAATATTTAGTTATTCGCCCCATCCGTAGATTTTTGGAACCTTGGCATTATGGTGAAAAAAATAAGTAGGGTTTTCAACAATTAATAATTAATAATGAATAATTAATAATTACCTATCCTTGAAAAGAATAGGATTGACTAAAAGGAAAATTTGTAAGCATTTCCTCCGGAATGCTTAGGAAAATTTTTTCTTTTTCTCCTTTAAAGAAGAGGCTTTAAACCTTAATTATTCGGTAAAATATTTTAATCACTCCCAATTATTCGTAACATTATTTTTTTTTATTGGTATAAGATTATCAAAGGGAATTATTTTTGACAAAAAAGCTGTTTTGGCAATTTTATTCAGAGTTTTATTTATTATTCTTGCTTTATTATTATAGATTTTGCGGTACTGCCTACTTGAAGTTAACAATTAAAATCTGAACAGTATCCAACCAGAAATAGCACCTACAAAAATCATCAAAAGAATATTTACCTTCCAACGAAAATTTATCAGACAAGCACATAGAGCAATTAACAATGTTTGCCAATTAATAAGTGTCGTTCTAGATAATGTCAGAAAAGCAGATGCCATCAAAGCAATAGAAGTAACATTAATCGCATCAAGTAATTCACAAGTCCACCGAAAATTACGCATTTGTGGAACTAAAGAATTGAGTGCAGCACTAAACAAAAATGCAGGTAATAAAATTGAAATTGTCCCTACTATTGCCCCTGGTAATCCTAATAATAAATAGCCGATAAAAGTGACGCTGGAAATCAAAGGTCCTGGTGTGATTTGTCCGATAGCAATAGCATCTAACAATTGTTGCTGAGTTAACCAATGAAACTGATCTACTAAATCTTGTAGGAAGGCAATTAATACATAACCACTGCCATATAATAAACTCCCTACCTTCAGGAAAAAACTACTGAGTTTCCATAGAGAAATCTCGGATGTTGTCAGGATATCAATTAATAAAAATCCTCCCAGGAGAATCAATAAAATTATCAGTGTTTTTGGTAATCGAATTTTAGCATTTTCCGAAGGTCTATTTACCGGAGTTTCAGTGGTAAATTCTCGATAAAAATGAAGCCAAAACATACCCAAAAATCCCCCGAGAAGAATAACAATTATGTTATTTAATCCGAAGATTGATGCTGGTATCACAAAGATGACAATTACTGCCAAACTCCAGTGTTTTATTGCTGTTTTGCCCAATTTATAGACAGGCACTAAAATTAAGGATAGAACAACTGGTTTAATCCCATCTAGAAAAGGTGTAACTTCAGGAAGTGAGCCGAATTCATTGTAGAGGATAGCCAAAGCAATTGCAATTAGAGCTGATGGGAAAACTAAACAAAGACCAGCAATAGTAAATCCCCACCATCCACTTTGCAAATAACCAACATGAGTAGCAATCTCCACAGTATTTGGTCCAGGGAGCAGGTTGGTAGCACCAAAAAAGTCGATAAATTGGTCTTGAGTAAGCCATTTTCGCTTATCAGTAACTTCAAATTTAATCATAGCAATAATGGATGGCATACCACCAAAACCGATACTACCTACTTTGAGAAAAACACTTGCTAGTTCGAGGAGTCGTTGCAATTTTTCTTTGCTAATCAATGACTTTTATCCTTAACTAATTTTCTAAGTAATTACTATATAAACACCTATTAAAATTGTTTAATCCCTATTATAATTATTTTTTAAGGAGCCTTAATTTATAATATATTTAATTTTTATATTCTAATAAGTATAGCAATTATCATACTGCTGATGTGTAAGCAAACAGCCGTCAGCTATCAGCTATCAGCTATGGATTATTAGCTCATTATCAGCTCAAAAAAGGAATTAGTCTCCAAGGAGAATTAAAACTTATAAAAAAAAGGTCTTCAGCTAACCTTAGTAATTTCTTGATTCTTTCATGCATCTGTTTGCTTCGCGGTGACAAACGGAAATACTAGCTAGCTGTTTGCGCAGCATTCCGTAGGAAATGCTTACGCTGATTTCAAAATTATAGGTTTTATGGAATAAGGAATAGACTCAAAAAATACAAGGGTACTCTGACAATAAAAAATGGTATATTCGAGATGATTAATATTAAAAATTAGCTACTAAATAGGGTTTGCTGATTATATTCAATTTATCTCCAAGTTTATGGCTCTTATTGGTCTCAAAATACTAAAATTTTCTGCTGAAATTCAAGAAAATATAGCTGCCTTCTTCAACCCCCTGCTAATGGGGAAAGAAAACTAATCTCATCTCCTTCTTTAATTTCTACAGAACTATTCCAAGGAATTTGAGTATCACCGATCGCTAAAAGAATAGTTGAGCGTAAATTTCCGCTAGAATCTAGGAGAATATTTTGCAATGAATCGCCGTGATTTTCAACAAGTTTATTAACCAGTTGCTTAACTGAACAAGGAGTTTCTAGCTGGATAGTTTCAGAGTCAATTCCCCCTACAACTTGTTTGATTTGTGCAAAATAATTCACTTTTATTGCCATAGCTATTTTGAGAATGTCTATAGTACATTCATAGATATTTTTTTAATGTTATTAGTAGTAATAATTATATATTTATTTGCATAAGTCAAGTAATTTTTTAGAAATTTGAAAATCAAGGTTAATAGTTGATAAATCAACTAAGTCACAGGACTAGAGGAACTTTGACAGCTTGTCTTTTGACAGAGTCAAACCTATTACTTATGATACTAAGCGCCGTTATATTAGGAACTTAAAAAATAATTCATTAGAGAATAAAATCATTGAAGTGTTACCTAAGTTAAGCATTAATGCGTGTGAATTTGTATGATAAATAAAATTATTAGGGCAATCTCCCTCTCTGTGGTTACTCCATTAATTAAAAAGGGCAGGCAGAAGAAAATTTCCCTGATACACAAATCATTACTGTCATTCACAATGCCAGTTTTTTGACAAAAATAGAGCAATTATATAGTATCCCAAATACCACTAAACCAAGAGTTAAAAATTATTCCTGTAGTTAGTAATTATGCTAATATGATATTTTTAGAAAACATTCACCATAGATACAGTAACCTCACGGTACTTAATAACATTAATCTTCACCTAAAACCAGGTAAAATATTATGTTTAACAGGACCTTCTGGTTGCGGAAAAACCACTCTTTTACAAATCATAGCAGGCATAATTAAACCAACTTCAGGTAAAGTAAAAAATCAATTTGTACAGACAAGTTATGTTTTCCAAGAAGCAAGACTACTTCCCTGGTTTACCACTTTAGAAAATATTGCTTTTGGTTTAAAAGCAAAAAGAATAACCAAAAAACAACGTCAAAAAATAGCGATCGCTCTAGCTCAAAAATTAGGTATTAATGAAGCAGCTAACCAATACCCACATCAACTTAGTGGTGGAATGCAGCAGCGAGTTGCTTTGGGTAGAGCATTAGCAGTGGAACCCGATCTACTTTTGCTAGATGAGCCTTTTAGTGCTTTAGATATTGGTAGAAAACGCGACTTCCAGGGGCTATTGTTAAAGTTATTGGGCGAACGTAATATGGCAGCTATTTTAGTTTCTCATGACTTAGCAGAAGCAGTTTTAGTAGCAGACAACTTGATTATTTTATCACCTTCTCCTAGTAATATTGTCTATGAGTGGCAACCCGATAGACCGCCAAAAGCAAGAGATGAAGCATACATTTACAAAACCCTTTCTCAACTTTTGATGATTCCAGAAGTAGCTACCTGTTTCCGACTATCAACTGGATTATTTGTTGGTTCTAGTAGTTAGTCGCTAATTTTTTTGATTCTAATTTCACCAGATATTTCGGGTTAGTTAATATAGCAGAAGGAAGAAGGAAGAAGAAAGAAGGAAGAAGGGAAAAGTTTGCATTGTCTGAGTTTTAAGCTTTTAATATGTCCGCGTATTTTGCTTCGACTTATATATAGTTAATTAAATAAAAAAAACGATATTTTAGAATATATGAAAATTCAATACCTAGTCAAAATAATTATTAATTTTTGGCAATTATTATTAAGATTAACTATTTCTATTTTTAGTAATATTAGAGGGTGGGTTTTTAAAGGGCGAATTTTTAGAACTCGAACGCCCTTAAGTCAAAACTTTTGATTAAACCCACCTCTAAAATTTTTTTTAACGTATAGCAGTCGAAGCAAAGGTTAGGAAAGATCGACAGCTGAAAACTCAGACAACGCCAGATTTTTCCGTCTTCCTTCTTCCTTCTTCCCTCTTCCTTCTTTCTTCTACTATATTACTCAAATCCCTAAAAAATAGCGATTAATCATAAGTCATATTATTTTATTTGAAAAATGCTTAATCAAAAACGTCGTCAATTTTTACAATTAATATTAGCTACCACTGGTTTAACATTAACTACTAATTTATCTGAGGGAAAAGCAGAAAAATTTATCGCTCAGTCTGAGGAAAAACTAGCAAACTTAGCGATTGGTGGCTCTCCAATTATGATTACAATTCTGCTAGCCTATTTAGCAGAACAAAGTTCAATTAAAAACTTAGTAGAAACAGTAGACTTCCGTATTTGGAAAACTCACGACCAACTCCGAGCAGATGCTGTTTCTGGAAAGCTACAAGTATCAGCAACTCCCACATCCCTTGCAGCAAATCTATATCAAAGAAAAGTTCCGATAAAATTACTTAATGTACTGGTTTGGGGAGTGTTAAATATTTGGTCTAACCAAAATATCCGCAGTTTTGAAGATTTAAAAAACAAAACATTACTAATAGCTTTCCGGGGCGGTTTACCTGCTCAATTATTCTTTTATTTAGCCAAAGAAAATGGATTAGACCCAGAGAAAGATTTAAAAATTCAATACACCACAGACTTTGCTCAAGCAGTGCAATTATTATTAGCTGGTCGTGGCGATGCAGCTCTTTTATCTGAACCTGCGGGTACTGGTGCTGAACTTCGCGGTCAACAACAAGGATTAGATATAAAACTGGCGATTAATTTACAAGAAGAATGGGGAAAAGTAACAGGTAGAGCGCCTCGTTTTCCTCAAGCAGGAACTTTAGCTTTAACTTCTTTAATCGATCGATATCCCGATATAATTCAGACTATTCAAAATGGATTAGTTGAAGCGGTAAATTGGTCTCAAAAAAATCCTGATGATGCTGCTGCTTTGGGAGCAAAATATCTAGGTTTGAAAGCTCCTGTTATTAAAAAATCTCTTGGATATACGCCATTAGAAATGGTGAGTGCTAAGGATGCAAAAGAGGATTTAGAGTTTTGGTATTCTCGTTTATTGGAGCAAAATCCTAAACTTTTTGGTGGCAGTTTGCCCGATGATGAATTTTATTATGGATAGATAAATTTGATGGAGTTTATTAATCGCTGAAGAAACTAATTACCTGTTCAATAATTTAGAATTGAGAATTGAGAATTTAGAATTACCTCTCCTTTAAAACGGATAGGATTGACTAATCATAAAAATTTTTCTTTTTATCCTCTTAAAAAATGAGGCTTTAAACCACAATTTTTCGGTAATAATAGATATAGAGTTTCTCTGAATAAATGAGATAAATTTTCTGGTTAAGCTGTTCCCTAAAATACTATATATAGCAAATCAATAATTTTATTTATTGGCAAGGAAATCAAGTCTATTTTAACGGATAAAAATTAATCATACACAGGACTTATGCAGAGATTCTACTTATGGCGAGGGCGAATGCCATTCGCCCCTACAAATCCTGGTTTAAAGGTAAATTTGCGTAAATCCTGATACAGTTTTCTCTAGGGGTTTGGTAATTACCGAATAATTAAGGTTTAAAACCTCTCCTTTAAAGGAGAAACAAGAAAATATTTTCCTTTTATTCAATCCTCTTCTTTTTAGGAGGAGATAATTATCAATTATCCATTATCAATTATTGAAACTCCCCATTTCCGTAAGCACCAAGATATAAATTTCTATTAATATGATGTCCGGATAATAAGCGTTCAAAAAGTTTTTGTTTGTAGTTTTGCTCTAGCCCCTGAAATATCTATCTTCTTACTCAAACTCTACTACGAGAGCTTCTAACTTATAACTATTCAACCGGACATAATATAACATCTATTCTAGAGTTATATTATTAATAAAATCCATTTTTTTGAGGAGTTAAATATGTCAAAAAAATTGCTTAATTGTCTTTTATTAATCTTCTGTAACACCGTAATATTTTGTGCTGTAACTCAAGCCAATGAAATTAAATATACACAAATAAATTCTGAAAGAAAAACATTAGAAAAAGAATCATCAAAACCAAATATAACTCCCGTTGCTGAAGATGCAATTATTGTTAAACCAAATCAACTTGAGCAAAATACAGACTCAATGGGTCAAGTTACTTCTGTCTCTCAATTATCCGATGTTCAACCCACAGATTGGGCATTTCAAGCATTACAATCATTAGTAGAACGTTACGGTTGTATTGTTGGTTATCCCGATGGTAGTTATCGTGGTAATCGCCCTATGACTCGCTATGAATTTGCCGCCGGTTTAAATGCTTGTTTAGACAGAATTACCGAATTAATTGCTGCCTCTACAGCAGACTTAGTAACTAAAGATGATTTAGCAGTTTTACAACGTTTACAAGAAGATTTTGCTGTAGAAATTGCCGAAATAAAAGGAAGAATTGATAGCTTAGAAGCACGGACTACAGAACTAGAAGCAAATCAGTTTTCTACCACAACTAAACTAGGTGGAGAAATTGTATTTGCTATTAGTAATGTCTTTGGAGAAGAGAAAGCTGGTGGTGGAAGTCTAGAAGATAATACTGTTTTAAATAATCGAGTAAGTTTGAACTTTAATACTAGCTTTACAGGACGAGACTTATTTAGAACTCGTTTAGATGCTCTGGATACTGTTGCCTATGGAGTGCCAATAACTGGAACAAATATGACTCGTTTAGCATTTCAAAGAAATACTAATAATACTGTTGATATTGGTAAATTATTCTATCGTTTTCCGATAGGGAAAAAATTTAGAGTTCATGTTGATGCCATTGGTGGTAGATTTAATATGAATGTTTCTGATAACTTCAACAGACTTTTTGCCAATAGATTATCAGGGGCAATTTCTAGGTTTGGACGCTTCAATCCTATCTATGCTCAAGGGGCACGAGGTGCTGGAGTAACAGTTGTTTATAATATTAATAAATCGGTAAGTTTATCATTAGGATATTTGGGAAGAGACCCGGAAAACCCAACAGAAAGTAATGGATTATTTAATGGTAGTAATGCAGGTATAGCACAACTAGATATTCGACCAAGCGATCGCCTCCGTTTTGGCATTACTTATGTACGTTCTTATTATCCAAAAAGGAAGTTATTTGTCTCAGCAGCAACAGGTAGTAGAAGAGCAAATGCACCTTTTGGTAATTTAGTTCCCACTTCCGCAGATCATTTAGGTATTCAAGGAAGTTGGCGTGCTTTGAATAATTTCACAGTTTCGGGTTGGACTGGATGGAGTTTTGCTGATGCTGAAAAATCTGTTGGTCTTGTTCAGGAGGGAGATGAAGCAACTATTTTTAATTGGGCGGTTACTTTCGGATTTACTGACTTAGGTAAACAGGGAAGTTTGCTTGGTTTTGTAGTTGGAAATCCACCTAAAGTAACTGATACTGATAATGGTCCAGATGATGATGATACGGCTTGGCATTTGGAGGGTTTTTATCGTTATCAAATTAATGACAATATTTCAATTAATCCGGGAGTTTTAGTTGTTATTAATCCCGAACATGATGAGGATAACGATACTATTACTGTGGGAATTATTCGGATGATTTTCTTGTTTTAGGAAAAGAAGGAAGAATTCATTAATGGACAATTGATAATGGATAATTGATAATTATCTCCGGTTAAAACCGTTACGGAATTGAATATAAGGAAATAGTATTAATGGATAATGGATAATGAAAGAATTCTCGCTCCTCTCGCTCCTCTCGCTCCTTTCTAACTCTTTAATTATCAATTATCAATTGTCAATTATCCATTGGTAAAGGGAGGCTTCAAGGCGCGAATTATTTAATTATTAATTATTAATTATTCGGTAAAAGTATTACCTTGTCTGAGTTTTCAACTTTTGAACTGTCCTAAGCACAGAAGGAAGAAGGAAAGTTTTGCTTTGTCTGAATTTTAAGCTTTTGATCTGTCCGCGCCCTTTGCTTCGACTGCTATAATTAAGTATTAAAATTAAATAATAACAGTCAACATTGTAGGGGCAAATGGCCGTTTGCTTCTACTGACGGTAGAAATGATATAATATCATGTCCGGTTGAATAGTTATAAATAAATTACGGAGTCCTCAGGAGTCAGGAGGACCGAGTCAACCCACCCCTAACCACGACCGTGGAGGGGAAGAAAGAAGGAAGAAGGGAGAAGGAAGAAGGGAGAACTTCCTTCTTACTTCTTCAATAAATCAAAAACTATGACAGATATTCGGAATTTATTAAACAAATTAGCCGCCCAAGAAGCACAGTTAAATAATATTCAATTTCTAGCACCTTGTGTGGGAGGTGGGCGAGTAAAAACAAGAGTGGCAGGAATAGTTTATACCTTTGAAACTCAACCTAAAAAAATTGAAGGTTGGGGAATTTTTCAACCAATTAATGACAAAATAGCAAAATTTATAGAAGAACCAAGCTTACCTCAATTAGAGGAATATTTTCAACTTTTAAAACCTCTCAAATTATTCCTTGCTTGTCAATTAAAAGGGCAAAAATGGCTGGCATATCCAACTAATGAATCTGATGCTAAACAACGTTTTGGTTTTGCTAAACCTATAGCAGTTCATCTAGTAACAGAAGGAGCTATGTTTGAGCCAATAATTGCTAGGTTTGATGGTAGTTACTGGTGGTTTGAAGATATCGATCGCCGTGCCGATCCTTTTGTTGCGGAACAGTTGCGGGAAGCGTTCAAAAATATTACGCCACCCAAAGAAGTCAGGTTTAAGGGGATAACTCCAGAAATGAAAACAGTTTATGACTTAGTAGCGCGACAAAAAGAAGAATTTATGAAACAAATGCAACAACAAAGGGATGAAAAACAATTGCGTGAAGCGTTAGAAATGGGAGGAGGTGAATTGCAGAATTTTCGCGATCGCTCTACTTATTGGCAAGTAGAATGGGTGACAAGAGATGGGGAAGGTCATACTTCTGCTATTGATAAAAATGATTTGACTGTGGTGAGTGCTGGTATTTGTCTGAGTGGGGGCGATCGACATTTTGACTTACAGTCTTTAGTGGGTGTTGTTGAGCAGAGGTAGGAGGAAGGAAGAAGGAAGAGGGAAGAAGGGAAGAAGAAAGGAAAGACTGAAGTTGCAAGAAAGCAGGAAAAAGGAAGGAAGGGGAAAAATTATGCTTCTAATTTGCGAGGGGAAAGAAGAAGGAAGAGGGAAGAAGGGAGGAAGAAGGAAAAGGAAGGAAGGAGGAAAGACCGAATAAGGAAGAAGGAAAGACTGAAGTTGCAAGAAGGTAGGAAGAAGGAAGTAAGAAGGAGGAAAATTATGCTTCTAATTTACGAATAGTGGCTATAATGAGACGTTGTAGTTCATCAACTTCTTGAATGATAGAATTAAATAGTTCTGGTTTAGCTAAATTTACTGCTTTAGCAATAATTAATTGGGTATCTAACTCTCTGAGGGAACCTAGAGCAATTCTGAGAAAACGTATATATTCAACTTTACTTGTTCTACCATATCCTTCAGCAATATTTGAAGGAACTGAAACACAACTACGACTAATTTGACTCGTTAAACCGTAAAGTTCAGAAGTGGGAAAATGTTGAGTTATTTTGTAGCAGTTAATAGCCATTTTAACACCTCTTTTCCATATATATTGTTCTCGATGACTGCCCATAATTTAAAATACCTTTAATAAGGAAGAGGGAAGAAGGAAGAAGGAAGAAGAAAAGAGTAGATCGGGATAGTTTCCGACAAGCTACTCCAAGTCTACAAACTCCAAGCAATTGTTGAAAATATAGGTGAAAGTGAAGTATGAAACCCATAAATAAAAAGATAAAAAGAAGCAAGAAGGAAGAAGTAAGAAGGAAGAAGGAAGAAAGAAAAAGTAGATAGGGATAGTCTCCGACAAGCTGCTCCACGTCTACAAACTCCAAGCAATTGTAGAAAATGTAGTATGAAACCCATAAAGAAAAAGATAAATTATATCCCTTCTTCCTTCCAGTTGGTAACTTTTAACTTCCAACTTTACCCCTTCTTACTTCTCCCTTATAAATTATATTCCTTCTTCCTTCCAGTCGATCGCTTTTAACTTCTAACTTTACCCCTTCCTACTTCC
>JAXHSW010000152.1:0-22880 GCA_034190295.1 Cyanobacteriota bacterium
CTAACTCATCGCACACCTGCCAATACTGATGTGTTCGTCTAATTATATGTCTCGATACAACTCTCATGGCTCTGTCTACTCAAATTTTGTTGCCCTCGCCCGTGACTAGTATAATGCTCAAAATCATTCATTGCCTAAATTTAGGCTTTCTATTAACTGTTTAATATTACAATACTTTTCTACATTTAACAACTATTTTCTACAGTTTAAGTTTAACAGTTAATCACCCTTCCCCTGCTTCAAAGCGATTACTGGTGTTAACTGGTCTAGCGCTATTTGAGGATTTTTATTTATTTTCTTGCGATTTGCTTGAATTTTCTGCTGATTGACATGAATCATTGTCGGTTTCTGTCGCTGCCGATGACACCACATTCCTTTAGGACCTCTAGTCCCTGGTATGACAACAGGCATTTGGCCATAAAGAGGAATTCGCCAAAATCCCTTGCATTTATAAGCACCCTTAATTCTACCTTGAGAAAGTAAAACTCTGACGCGTTGACAACAGATACCTAATAAAAAAGCTGCTTCTCTAGTTCCAATAATAGTCATTTTTACTATAGCACTATAGTTTTTATTGTTTAATTTGGATAAAATATATTATAGCAATTTTCACTTATATTTCCCAAATGATTACAGGTAAAACAAAATTATTAGGAGTCATTGGCTATCCCGTTGAACATTCTTTGTCTCCATTAATGCACAATGCTGCAATTAAAGCAATAAATAATCAACAAAACTTAATAGATTATGTTTACCTACCTTTTCCAATTAAACCAGAAAATTTAAAAATAGCTATTGCTGGGTTTTCTGCTATTGGCATTGAAGGCTTTAATATTACTATACCCCACAAACAAGCAATATTACCACTTTTGTCAACAGTTTCAGACCTTGCTCAAGCAGTGGGAGCGGTTAATACTGTTTATCAAACAGACAAAGGATGGGAGGGGACAAATACAGATGTGGAAGGATTTCTTTCTCCACTAAAAACTTATAATTGGGATTGGCATCAAAAAGTAGCATTAATTTTAGGTAACGGTGGTGCATCTCGCGCAGTAGTGGCTGGTTGTGCTCAATTGGGTTGTGCAGAAATTCATGTTATTGGTCGGTCTCAAGAAAAGTTAGCTGCTTTTAAGCAAAGTTGGATTAATTCTCCTTTACCAGTAAATCTAAAAATACATAAGTGGGATGAAATGTCAAGATTAATTTCACAGGCAGATTTGCTAGTGAATACTACTCCGATTGGAATGTATCCTAATATCGAGCAGTCTCCAATAGATGAGAAAGTGTTCGATCTATTATCACCAGGAGCAATAGTCTATGATTTAATCTATATTCCCAACCCTACTAAATTTCTTCAACAAGCTCTGGTTAGAGGAGCGATCGCTATTGATGGATTAGAAATGTTAGTTCAACAAGGGGCTGCAGCTTTGGAATTATGGTTACAAAAGTCTGTACCAGTTGATATTATGCGCCATTCTCTACGCCAACATTTAGGCTTTAACGATTAGACCTGTAATATCATGTCCGGTTGAATACTTATCTTATGTTTGGGAGTAGGGAGAGTAGGAGAGATTGAAGTAATTAGGGCTTACCGATCTAATATAAAAGCATTTACAGATAAAGGTTTTAGCCTTTAAAGGGTCGAAAAAAGTGGGCTTGTTTCAGTCTAAAATGCTCAAAAAGTTAGTATTTTGGGCAAGAGTTGCACAGAAAAATCAAAGGGCAAAATATCCGACTACCTCCTCTATAATTCCCCTAACTCATGAGGACTGAGGACTGAGGACTGACCAAAAAATAAGGTCTGAAGCCTCCCCTTTCAAGGGGATGAAAAAAACAAGTTCAATATTTCAATTCACTTTACTTCAGGCAGAGGTACTGATAACTAATGATTTGGCGTTGCATAAATGCGGAATGTGGGTTTAATAGTTTTGTGGAATGGGCATCTTGCCGGTTCCCCGTTCCTAATATTTTCACCGCAGGCAGGATACCCACCCCACTTATATTCATCCTGCCCTTCAGCAATGCGAGATTTTTTCTTCTTCCTTTTTCCCTCTGCTATAACAAGGAATAGTGAAGAGTGGGAAAAGCCTTCCTCTGTCTCAGGTCGATCGTCAATCTCTGTCAAACACCAACTGGTTCCTTGCTATATATGAAAATCAATGTGGGAAACAGCGCATCACATTACAGTAAATTTGATGCGCCGATCGTTTAAAGAGGACTAAACTCCATAACTGTCACACTTGTGCCAGTATGAACAATTTGTTCGAGTTGAAAACCACTTCCTGCAAACAAATCTTTGTATTCTTGTTCGGTGCGCCAATGACCTCCAGGATTAGTAATCATCATTTGGACTGCAGCTAAAGCTGGTATTGTGCCATCGGGATATTCTACAGGCGCTCCCACAGAAGGAACTAAAGTTTGTAAAAGTATAACCCGACCATCTTTTGGCAGAGCTTCTCGGCAGTTAGTCAATACTTTGATTGAATCCTCTTTACTAAATACCGATAGAAAATATTTCATGACAATTGCATCGGCACCTTTTGGTAAAGATTCTAAAGCACTCCCACCAATAACTGTTACTGCATCATTAACTCCATATTTTGCCAGATTATTAGGAGCAGTTTTTACTTCATGGGGTAAGTCAAATAAAATACCTTTACAGCCGAATCTTTTGACAATATTGGCAATTAATGTACCTTGATTTCCTCCCACATCCATTACTGTCTGAAAGCGACTAAAATCATAAACTTCAAACAATGGGTCAACAACTTCAGCAGTTAAATAACTCATGGCATTGTTGAACAGGTGTTTACTCTTGGGATTCTCTGTCATATAGGAAGTATAAAAATCCTTACCTTTTGCTAATTCAAAAGGAACTTCTCCAGTCTTTAAACTGTTTTCTAATTCTCGCCAACCATCCCACATATTAGGTTCTGTAATGTGCATTAAAAAATCACCTATAGAAGGAGAGCCATTACTAATCAGAAGTTCCGATAATTCTGTAGAAGTAAACACCCGTCCTGGTTTTTCTAAAAAGACACCTAAATGAGCTAAAGCACGCAGCACAACATAAAGTTTTTCTACTTTTGTTCCTGTTTTTTCTGCTATGGTTTCAATGGGTTTTTCTCCATCATGCAGCAATTCTGGTATACCTAAATTTGTTGCTACATAAACACACTGACTTTGCCAGTAACCGTAAATAATTCGATAGATTTTCTTCTTAGATTCTGAGGCCGATCCTAACATAATTAAGCTCCAAATTTTTTACTATACAATCGAGGCAAATACCCTAAAAGAGGTACTTAAACTTATTTGTTCAATTAGACATCTTCTCCATGTATAGGGAACAGGGTTAACGCGCGTCAGAAGTCAGAAGTTATTTTTGTCACGGGGATTTGAGCAAGCCTCCAAAAAGATTTCGCCTTAGAAGGCGGGGTGTTAGACCCAATTATTTATAAAACAAAATCATTGACAATTTATAGATAAGAATTGCTTTTGTTTTTGATTTTAGGAGATGTCTATTTAGGATTGCTATAAAAGCATAATTACTAACTGACAAAACTGGTCAATATTCCTAAAATTTTTGGTAAATTTTCAACATAATATTCCTGTAAATCTAATATTACCGCTTTACCTTCTAACTCTAAAAATTGCCAAACAGTTCCAGTAGTAATAGCTCCATAAATTTTGGAAATATCGTTACCTTTATGTTGGTTAAAAATTTGAGCGGCAACCATTGCTGCTATGCATTGAGCTAAACCAGATTTGAGATTGTCGTTTTTAGCTTCTACTAAGGCGATAACTGGTGATTCGATTTTCCTCCTAAGTAAGTAAGAAAAAAAATGAGCTTTCCCAATTTTTACTATTTTAAATGCTCGTTCAAATGTTCTGCTAATACTTTATTATTTGGTTCCTTGATAAATGTAAAATGATTGCCAGGAACCATAACTACTTCAATATCAGCTACATCTAAAATAGCATACATTTCTACCCAAACTAATTGAGGGTCTATGCCATGAGGATGCTTTTCTTCCGCACGAAAGACTGTGACTTTACCGGAATAAGGCTGACGTTTATAACTATAAGTTGCCTTTAAAGTACCGATAATTACATCAATAAATCGCTGATTTTGTTCGCGAGTCGCTTCCTGGGGAAATAACTCTAATTTTTCCGCTTTATCAATAATAAATTCTATCTTTTCTTCTGAATTTAAGCCTACCAATTCATCTTCATTAACTAAATTAGTGACACCAAACATTCCTCCAAAATAACGACTTAATACACCCCTCATGTACAAATTATCAATTTTCTTATTGGGGTCTAATAAAATAGGAACCCAAGGATCTAATAAAGCCAATAAACTAACTTCTTGTCCCTGCTGAACTAACTGTTGTGCCATTTCAAAAGCAACAACACCTCCAAAAGACCAACCACCAATTTGATAAGGTCCTTCTGGTTGAAATTCTCGAATAGTTTTGATATAGAACTGAGCCATATCTTCCACATTCGTAAAGATTTTTTCTCCTTCACCAAACCCCTGTGCTTGTAAACCATAAAAAGGTTGATTTTCACCTAAATAACCGGATAATTCTTGGTAATAAAATACATGACCTCCCGCCGGATGTACGCAGAAAAATGGTTGCTTATTTCCCTGACTTTGCAAAGGAACTAGAGAAGAAGAAGTAACTTGATTTTCTCCTCGGATTAAACTGGCTAAATCTTCAATTGTAGGGTTAGTAAACAGGGTAGATAAAGGTAATTGTTTGGCAAACTTTTGCTGAATTTTTGCCATTAAATTAATTGCTAATAAAGAATGACCTCCTAACTCAAAGAAATTATTTTTAATTCCCACCGGATTAATATTGAGAATATTTGACCAAATTTCTACCAGTTTTTCTTCAATATCATCCCGTGGTGCAACAAAATTATTACTCTCACTAAAACTAGAAATATCCGGTGCAGGTAAAGCGCGACGGTTAACTTTCCCATTCGGAGTTAATGGTAGTTGTGGCAAAACCATAAAAGCTGAAGGCACCATATACTCTGCCAATTTTTCCTTAAGATGTTGTTTGAGTTGCGACACAATTTCTCGATCCGTCTCAGTTTCGGGCACAATATATGCCACTAAACGTTTATTACCAGGGTTATCTTCCCTTGCCAAAACTACTGTTTCTTTAACAGTGGGATGTTGACCGATCGTCGTTTCAATTTCTCCGATTTCGATCCGAAAACCTCGAATTTTAACTTGGTTATCAATGCGACCAATAAATTCGATATTACCATCAGGAAGATAGCGAGCTAAATCTCCCGTTTTGTATAGTCTGCTTTTTCCTCGATCGCTAAACGGATTGGAGATAAATTTTTCCGCAGTCAGCTCCGGACGATTAAGATAACCATTTGCGACACCAACTCCACCAATATATAGCTCCCCTGGAACACCTATAGGAACTGGTTCTAAATTTCTATCCAAAATGTAAAGTTGATTGTTAGCAATAGGGCGACCAATGGGAGGAAGTGCTGGCCAATTTACCGCATCTCCTTGTAAAGTATAAGCAGAAACCACATGACTTTCCGAAGGTCCGTACTGATTTTGCAACCTACAGTTGGGGAGTCGTTTCATTAACTCAATTAGGTCTGGAGTCATCTGTAATTGTTCGCCTGCTGTAACAATTTCACGCAGTTGTGGCAAAGTTTGACATTGAGAAGCAACTGTAGCCAACTGTTGCAAAGCGACAAAGGGTAAAAATAGTTTATCTACTTTGTTATCAACCATAAACTGCATCAAAGCAAAACTATCGCGCCTGACTTCTTGAGAAACTAAAACTAAAGTACCCCCAGAATATAAGGTTGAAAAAATTTCTTGGAAAGATACGTCGAAACTGATGGGAGCAAATTGTAATGTTTTTGCACCTTCACCAATAATTGCTTCCTGCTGTTGCCAGATAATTAGGTTAACCAGAGCGCGTTGACTCATGGCAACTCCTTTCGGTTTACCTGTGGAACCGGAAGTATAGATGATGTAGCCTAGATTTTCTGGTTGGGCCACTTTTGCCAAATTTTCTGTAGGTAACTGAGCGATCGCTTCCCAATCTTTATCTAAGCAAACAACCTGTGCTTGATGTTTGGGCAAAGATGTCACTAATGATTCCTGAGTCACTAATACTGATACTTGTGCATCAGAAATCATATAAGCTAAACGTTCTGAGGGATAGCTGGAATCTAGGGGGACATAAGCTGCTCCTGCTTTGAGAATTCCTAATATCCCTACGACCATTTCCAAAGAACGTTCTACACATATTCCCAAGTGTGTTTCTGGTTTGACTCCCAACTTTTGTAAGTACTGAGCTAGTTGATTTGCTTTGGCATTCAACTCTGAATAAGTCAGTTTTTTCTCTTCAAAATTTACCGCTACTGCATCGGGTGTTTTTTCTACTTGTTCTTCAAATAATTGATGAATACATTTGTCTTGAGGAAAATCTGTTTTTGTATTGTTCCATTCCACTAATATTTGCTGTTTTTCCCTGTCACTCAGTATGGGGAGCTTATCTACTTTTGTTTGAGGATTTTCTACAATTACTGTTAGTAAATTCTGGAAATGTTCGGCAATTTGAGTCACAGTTTTTGCTGCTAATACATCACTATTGTATTTCCAATCAACCCATAGATATTCCTCTAACTGAATTGCTTCTAAACTGAGTTCAAAGTCTACCTTTTGTTGTGGGAGTTGATAATATTCTAATTCTAATTCTTTGGCATTAAATAATTTCTCGAATTTGTAATAACCAAAGGCTGCTTGACAGATAGGAGAATAACTCAGATTAGATAATTTGAGTTGTTGTACAAGTAGAGCAAATGGATAATCTTGATAGCTTTCTGTTTCAAATACTGTTTTACTGACTTGAGTCAAAAAATCTGTAAACTTGAGATTCCCTGAAATAGAGTTTCTGATAACCGTAACATTAGTAAAATTGCCGATTACTCCAGGGAATAATGGTTTATTTTCTCGGTTTTGTAATAAACCTACAAGTAAATCTTCTTCTCCTGTGTAGCGATAAAGCAGAACTTTAAATACTGCTAATAGTATCTCTTCGACCTTGACTGCTTCTGTTTTTGCCAGTTGTTTAATTTGTTTATTTAATTGTAAATTTATGGTTTGCCTTATTGATTTTCCATTATAAGTTCTAATGGTTGGACGAGGAGAATTTGTGGGTAATTCTAACACTGGTAATTCATCAGCAAAATTCTGTTGCCAACGACCGCTCAATTGTTTTCCTTCTGAACTATTGAGCAAGTCTAATTCTTTCTGAATATAATCTTCATAAGATTTATTTAGTATGGGTAAATCTAGAGATTCATCATTAATTTTTGATTCATAGAGAGCCACAAATTCATTCACTAATATTAATAAAGACTCCCAATCTCCAGCTATTTGATGAACAGTCAATAACAAAATATTATCTGTTACCGAACGTTTAAATAAACAAGCACGAAATACACCGCTAGATTCTAAGTTGAAAGGAAGTTTTACCGAGTCACATAACTGCCCTTCTAATTCCTCCTCGCCCCAAGATGAAGCAGAAATTTGTTCAAAATTAAGATCGACATTTTCCCTAATTTCTTGAATTATTTTTCCATCTTGTTCGTAATAGATACTGCGGAGAATAGAATGACGTTCAATTAATACTTGTAGTGTATCTTTTACACTTTGAATATCTAGAGGTGACTTAACCCGAACTGCTACAGATATTTTGTCTGTTAAACCTGTAGGGTTGAACTTATACAGAAACCAATTTGCTTGCTGTATGTAGGAAGTAGAAAGCGATCGTAAAGTAGACATAAATTAATTTTCGATTCGGTTTAATATATAGGTTAATATTAACAATTTAGAGAATGTTTAAAAAATCATAATAAACCTTGCTTCTCCAAACCTACAGGAATGTTGTCTGCCACATCTCTACATTATGGTTAATTAATTTGACTTGAAGTCAAAACCTTTTTCCTTACTAAATAATTATTAATTAAAATTGAAAACCTCTACGCATCAAGGAAGAAAGCTAAGGCGGAGTATCTTGCTTCGGAACTAGAAGAGAAGGAAAAATATTAGACCTCTCCAAAAAAGATATAGATTTTTTGCAGGAGTAGGCAACAGGCAATAGGCAACAGGCAACAAGTAAGATTTTTTCACGAAAAAGGCAAGAAAAATGATTTTTTAGGGTGAATTTTATTTCCTTAACTGCTCTAATTAAAAGGTTAATTTATTTTCTGGAGATGTCTATTGCATTACCTGAGTTTTAAGCTTTTGATTTGTCTACACCCTTTCCTTCGACTGCTATAAAAAAATCCGTTTATTCAAAGGTTTTTTGCTGGTTATTAGGGTGGAGTTCAGTTTTGAATCCTAGTAGCATAAAACAGATAATTGGTGATTTTCATAGATAATAACAGATTCTAGGTAACAGTTACAAGCCCTCCTACCTTACTCTTTCTCTTCTGCTCTCTGCCTTCAGCATAGCTGCTTTCTTCAAAGCCAGTGTAACCCTAATTGAATCAGGTTGGTGAGTAGCACTAAAATCAACACAGTATACAGAGAAAATCTGCCTTTTTGTACGGGAACATCCTTTGTCTGTTTAGGGACAGACTCGAGATGGTCTTGAGTAGAACTAGATATTGAAGTTACAGGTACAGTTCCTTGAGCAATTACTCCAGCTCGCTCCTCTTGCAGACAGTGTACTTTAATGGTAGAAAAATCAGACCAACCTCGTTCCTCTGCCTCCTCATAGTCTTTGACTGTCAAGCTTAACTGGGGAACAGATATGTTGCACCGATCGGCCATACCCAGAGCAAGCCGCAAATCTTTATGCAATAGTTTGACCGTAAAATCAGGGTGTTGAGACGATTCCTCAAAACGTCGTGAAAACCAATAGTAAGGCAGACCATGAATATCCCCAGCATCTTGACCAAAAGAACCAAAGCGCAGGACATCCCAAATGATTTATAGCGGAATTCCCTGAGCTAAACCCAAAGTAATTCCTTCACCCACAGCTTGAACTGCCATAGCATTTACAGCATTATGAATAAGTTTACATTGAGTTCCTCTGCCAATCTCTCCACAATAGAGAACACGGTCGGCCATGAGTTGGAGGATTGGCTCAACTCGCTCGAAGGTTTCCCTTGAGCCACTAGCCATAACAATTAAACCCATTCCTTTCTGGCTTTTGGCACCTTGAGGGCAATCATTAAAAGGAGCATCTAACATTTCAACTCCCAGTTGCTTGATGGCTGTATGAAGTCTGAGTATTGTTTCCGGAGAGTTGGTGGTAATGTCTATATAAACACTTCCTGCTTGCAACCCTTGACTCAGATTTTCTTCGCCCTCTAATACAGCTTTCACAACGTCCGCTGGAGTAGGTAGGGAGGTAAAAATTATCTCTGAACAGACAGCCACTTCAGCACAACTGTTGGTGATGTGGGCACCCAAGGATTGTAACTTTGTCATCCGGTCTGGATTAATGTCGTAAACATAAACTGAG
The DNA here is from genome assembly GCA_034190295.1 of Cyanobacteriota bacterium. Classification (GTDB taxonomy): domain Bacteria; phylum Cyanobacteriota; class Cyanobacteriia; order Cyanobacteriales; family Microcoleaceae; genus Okeania. The sequence continues at coordinate 9,528 of JAXHSW010000152.1, forward strand.
TAGCCATGAGCTAGAAAATTAGCTGCTTGTCGCCCTCCAATATTGCCACAACCAATAATACCCAGGGTAGGAAAATTGAAGTGGGATTTAGTTTTTGAAGTGCTGTTACTTGATGACATATATTATTCTTAACTCCTGGTGTTCTTACTTACTTATCATGAAGTTGAGAACTCACAGAAGAGAAATATTAATTGAAAACTTATCTATACGAGTTGCTCGGCCTTAGTGTACTTAAAAAGTGAACCACAAGCCACACGAGTCCGTGCTGCTGCTGCACTCCACAACTCCAAAGCCACATCTTCTAAACTTTGTCCATCAGCTTGAAGCATCCGGGAAATCATGCTAATTTTGCCGAAAGACCAAAATAATCCTGCTTCCAGCAGATATGGCTCATTGGTTTCTGCGTGTACTCGGAAGTCATACAAGGAGTAATCACGACATCCCAATGCAACATGAGCCTTTTTAGCACTATCGGCAAGTTTTTTGAATAGTTCTGGTGTGACATTAGCTGGACATATTGGCTTCACTGCTGGTTTCTGTGGTTGCTTGCTTGGTGTTCCGTCAGATTGTAGATCGTACTTATCATGTATAGTTCTAATGGGATGTTCTTTAGTGACTAAATACTCTATCATTGGCGGTACCCATAACTTACCCTCACGCTCGACTACACCTAGGCGCAGTTCCCGTCCAGGGATGTAATCTTCAACCAATAAGTTCTCGTCTAGTTCAAACCCAACTTCCAATGCTGCCTCTATCTGAGATTCATCCCGCACCAATGTCACACCCAAAGAATTGTCTTCCGAGGTTGGTTTAACGACAAAGGGCGGCTGCATTGTTAATTTATCTCCCCGGCGTAGTTGTTGTGCTTTGGCAACTAGCACACCTGATGCAGAAACGATATTTCTTGTATGGGCTTTGTTAGTTGCTAATGCTGTGCAATGGGATGGTGAGCCAACTACGGGAATACCAATGATATCCTCGAATAAAGCACGGAAACTGGTCATACCAGGAAAGCAGAACATATGGGGAATTACCACATCAATTTGAGGCAGCCGATAAATCATGTCTTGGAGTGACATCTTTTCCGACAAGGAATCTAAGGATGTTCCTAACTGCCAAAGACTGTCAGGATGTACGACTGCATAGTAGCTACTGACACCCACTGGTTGTGCTACTTCTTTTGCGTAGACTATTGATAAGTTGTAGTAAAAGTCAGAAACAAGGGAACCTGCGAGGTGCAATACTCGTAACATTGGCATTGTGGTTGAGGATGAAGTTTTAGTTTGATTGATTGTTTCTAGTTTCATCATAGATTGCTCTATATTAATTTACTAATTCAATACTAATTTTCTCATAAAAAATTTTGGCTATAGATTTACATAGTAATCTCACACACATTTAAACTTGGTTTTCTCAAGTCAGTAGAATACTACCGAATTCCTTTTCTATTTCCTACTGCTTTATCTCAAAAATAAATTTAAAACCATGGGCAGCTCAGTCAAACTAAATTAATAGACATCTCCATAAAAGAGGGAGTAGGGGAGAAATAATTGATAATTTATGTGCGATAATCGATCTTAATTTTTTATGATTTGGAGATGTCTAATTAGAAGATTCAACTCCAGTTTTAAGAGTAGATTTGCTAGAAATAGCTAAATACATTCCTAATAAAATTACTATAATACTTACCATAGTTAAAAAGTTAAGATTTTCTGAGAAAATAACCCAACCTTCAATAGCACTAAGAGAGGGAATCAATAATGCGAGTAAGCTAGCAAATCCTGCAGATAACTTTTTCAAGCAATAAGTCCAAAGTCCTATACCTAGTATTTGACCAAACAGAGCTAGAGCTATGACTGTAAACCAGCCAGTTACTGAACTTGGAAAAAGTTGGTCTTCAGCTAGTATCGCAATAGGTAAAAGCAATAAAGCACTCGCGATCGAAGACCCAGTCATAATCGATATTGAGTTTAACTTAGTGCGCAGTTGCTGAATTATTAGTGGATGTATACCAAAAAACACTGCAGAAAGTAAAGCAGCAAAATCTCCTAGTAGTTGTTGGTCTATCCTCAATGATAAAAGCTTATCCGCTTCTAGCAAGACCGAACCTACAACTGCAACAACCATACCTAACAAGAATCTACGGTCAAAGGTCTGACCTAAAGCTAACCACCCTCCTAAGATAGTAAATATGGGAACCAGATTATGGATCGTGCTTGAATTGGCAACGCTTGTCTGAGTCAAAGACCAAGCCCAAAATATCAACCCCATTGACAGAAGAACCCCATCTACTATTAGTAGTCTGGCTCCGGAAAATGGATGGGGTTTTTGTTCGGCAGATTGGGTATCTTGTTTTCGGTGGCGCACACTCAATAACGCACTCAATAACCCAAAGGCAACGGCAGCAATCCAGAAACGATTAAATATTGTAGCATTTGGACCGATTTCTTGTTCGCTTAAACGGATGAAAATTGGTGTCAAAGAGAGGCAGATCATACTACCTATTAATGCAGCTAAGGAGTCTATTGGTAATGATAAAATAGGCTTTAGCCTTACCAATTTCATTCGACCATTCATTTTTTTCCTCTATGGTTAGTCCAAAAATAAGCAATTAAGTAAACTATAAAACCTGCTGCCATACCAGGAAGCACTTCATAAATAGCAGCAGATAACTTAGGTTCCTGATTCCAAATTATGGAAACAGCTATACCAACTATCATCATGGCGATCGCTACTGGCACACTCACTGGCTTTTGCCAAACCCGCAATACCAGTAATGGGCCTAAACCGCAAGCTAAAATTGACCAAGCAAAAATTACTAAAGCGAATACATTATTGTCTCCTGCTAGGGCGATCGCTAATACAATAGCTGTGACAACTAACGTGGCAATTTTAGCCATTCTATAAGAATTAGCTGTATTAGGAATCAAGTCTTGACTCAATGCAGCCGAACAAGATAGAATCTGAGAGTCTGCTGTGGAAATTGCTGCTGAAAATAATCCGGCTAACATCAACCCCACCATCACTGCTGGTAATAGTTCCATAGATAGATAAGGTAATGCCAACTCTGGGTCACTTGATGTCATTAAATCTGGCAATAACGCTCTTGCAGTTAACCCAACACCAAAAGCTGTAGCAGAGTTCATTTGACCGCAGACAAATTTGATATTGCGAGCGAAAGCCATATTCTCTGCGGAGTCAATTGCCATTGCTCGTACTAATATGTGAGGTTGACCTACAGCGCCAAACCCGGCCACTACCCATCCCAAAAAGTAGGGAAAAAATCCCCAAGGTAGATCGGCAGGAATCCAATTTGTTAAGGTGGGGTCAATTGCATTGAGTTTTGTCCAAAGTTCTCCAAAACCACCACAGTCAATCAAACCTACTAGACACAAAACCAACAAGGAGCCAATCATCAAAATTGCCTGCACTGAGTCAGTCCAGATAGAAGCACGAATGCCTCCTGAAAAGCAGTAGATTACGACAATTATAGCTCCAATAATCACTCCTAATTGATAGTTCCAGTCAAATATGGCATTTAGTCCTTTGCTTGCTGCTACCAGTTGAGCAGAGGCATAAGTACCGAGAAAAGCAATAGTAATTAAGGCTGATATTATTGTAATCCAGCGCCCGTTATTTTTGCCTTGTCCTAGATTTTCTTGACCGAGGAATGAGGATACTGTATCTGAATTAGTTTGTTGAGAGACTAATCTCAATTTTTTGAATATCAGCCACCAAGCAATATAGTCTCCTATTGCCCAAGCAACAGGTATCCAAATTGAAGCAACTCCAACTTTGTAGGTAAAGCCAATTACTCCAATGAATAAATATCCACTCTGACCTGTTGCCATTGCTGATAAAGCTGTCAACCAGGGATTAACATTTCTACTAGCAAGTAAGTAATCATTTGTTGTGTTTTGTTTTTGAGTTGCGGAGTAAATACCTACTACTGTAAATAACAGTAGAAAGGCAATAAATGTCATCACAATCCAAATTTGTTTATCCATAAAAATTGATTATTTTACCTTAGTAGAAACCTGGTTTCTCTTTCTTAATTTCTGGTAAGCATTTTATGAGTTTACAGTCTACATAAATCCGGTTTGTTAATCTCCGGGTCAGTACCTTGTTTTTCTGCTTTTATTTACCGAATAATTTAATAGTTAAATTATTCAGGTTTAAAGCCGACCCTTTTAAGCAGAAAAAAAGAAATAATATTTCCTTATATTCAATTCCGTAACGGTTTTAACCAGAGGCAATTATCAATTATCCATTATCAATTAATGAAGTTAGGTTTATCAAAATAATTGGATCTAAAACCCCGCCTTTTCAGGCGAATTTTTTTTTTGGAACCTTGCTCAAATTCCCGTTACAAAAATAACTTATGTACGGACGCCATTCGATAGTTATGCGAAGTAAACGGCCGTTAGCCACTACTGACTTCTGACGCGCGTTAAACCTGATACTAATTTTACAACTGTTTGCTACAAATAGCTATGGTATTTATTAGAAGTCAGGTAGGGGAGCCGTCAGATTAGCGACATACAGAATAAATAGCTTTGATACCATTTTTTGGTTGTAAATCATCTTTTTAGTCAAAGATACATCTCTTTTCAACAATTAATTATTAATTATTAATTGTTGAAAACGGATAGGATTGACGCTCCGCTGTGAAAATTTTTTCTTCTCTTGGTCGATAGGAGACCTCGCCATCCCACCCTACGGTTCGCTTTGAAGAGAGAACTCCGTTCCTATCTCCGCGAACGACCGCTTTTTTTTCCTTTAAAGGAGAGGCTTTAAACCTTAATTATTTGGTAAAGTATTTATTCTATCGGCCCTATTATTTATAGCATTATTTTGTCAAATTGGTATTACACAAACCCGGTTTTTTAATCTCAACACCAGTATAAATCTGGTTTTTCTTTTTTAGTCTCTGAGTTTACAGTCTACAGAAACCCGATCTTTTAATCCCCCCCTAATTCTACCAGTTTTCCAATATTAAAGTCAATTCTTACCCAGCCCTTTAATTTTTGCAGATTACCTAATAAAAGTAAAGGAATTTGCCAATGATGTACCATCAAAAATGGTAAAGGATCATTCACTTGAAAAATGCCGTCTGTTCCCTGAAAAATTTTGTTAATCCAAGTTCCTAATTGCCCCAAAGACCTAATTTCTGTCAGTCGCCATAATTCATGGTAAGTCCAATAAGTAGGTTTACTATTTGGCAGTGGTATTAGTGAGGCTTCATTTTCATCTTTACTATCTTTTAAATAAGCATCTGCTACTCCTGGATGGTCGTGAAATGTAGTAATAGCTGAGTGAGTTCTGGGATTACATTCTATTGGATAAACTCGACCATCTTCTGTTTGAATAAAGTCAAAAGAAATTTGCCCAGTAATATTTAATTCTCTGACAAATTTTTCTACCCATTGATAGATGTGAGGTCGATCGACATGATGATAATTAACTTGAAATTCTGATGATTCACAACAACAATAAAGTCTAACTTTACCCTTTCTGACAGTGCTATGGGTACAATATTCTTTGCCTTTCACAAATTCCTGCATAATCCAGGGTCTCTCTTCACTAATCGGCAAACTATTGACAAATTCCTCCATTTCAGATTTTGAATTCATGGGCAGTTTTGTCATATCTAAACGACGCACTGAGTCATAGGGAATACTTTTGAGAATATATTTACTCCCATCAGTAGCAAAGTCAAAATTGAGAACTTGTTCGGGATTTGTAATTAAAAATGATTTTGGTACAGATAAACCAAAACTTTTAGCTTTTTCAATAAATGTAAATTTATTATCTAATAGTTGCGTAATTTCAGCATCAAAATGCAATACTTCACAATGTTCCGATATAAGCGGTTTTGCTAAAGATTCATAGTAGCTTCCTGCCGGACTAGATACAGGGATAAATACATCTATATTTTCCTTTTTAATAATCTCTAATAATCCTTGAGAATAGCCCTCCCAATCTTTTTGGGGAAAGGGTAATGTGTAGAACCCTGTAACAGCATTAGAAAATCTATTTCCTGATAACCAATATTTATTTGCTTCTAGCAGAAAAACTTTGTGTCCTGCTGCATGAAATGAACGGGCAAGTTGCAAACATTTTGTCATTTTTGCACCCGTAATTAGAATATTTTTTGGGTTTTCAGCTACTACTTTTTTTTGAAAAGGTTGACCGATAAAATTCCAGAACAGCGATGGTATTACTTTGAGCAAATTCAATGGTAAAACAATTAATAATAAAATCAGAGTGCCGAGATTTTGGAAAAGTGCATAAACACGTCCTTGAACAAATAAAATTAGTGCCATGTGATTAAATAAGTAAAAAGGTGTTAAGTTTTTGAGAATAAAAATTTAGCTGTAGAGGCAGGTCTAATATCAATTTGATTAGTGTTTGTTACAAATAGTAGAAGTAAGAAAGAAGGAGGAAAAATTGAAAAAAAGGTAAAAACGATAGAAATAACTATCTAAAATGAAGGATAGCCACTATTTTGAAGCATATCCGCTCGAGAGGCGCTTTTTATATTCTTTTTTCAAATTGGTCTAATATCATGTCCGGATAAGAGCATGATCGGGACTTACGCAAATTTACTTTTAAACCACCATTTGTAGGGGCGAACCGAAATTCAGGAACGAGAATAGGGTAAAAGGTAGAACAATGCTTCCATCTCCCCACACTTCCCACACCTCCCACACTTCCCACACCCTCCCTATATTTTTAAATAGAACCCATTTGAGATCAATAAGCTCCCCCACTCCCCCACTCCCCCACTCCCCTACTCTCCTATTCCTTAAAAGGATTGTTATTTTGATCCACTAAAATAACTTGAGGACGATGTAGAAGTGCTTCTTCTGGTGTCATTTGAGCATAAGCAATAACTATTATCTCGTCCCCAACAGCATTTATTCGAGCTGCTGGACCGTTGAGACAGACAATACGACTACCCCATTCCCCAGGAATAGTGTAAGTTTCTAGTCGCGAACCGTTATTGACATTAACTACTTGTACTTTTTCATAAGCTAAAATACTGGCAGTTTTTAGTAATTCTTCATCAATAGTAATTGAACCCTCGTAGTATAGTTTTGCTTCAGTTACTGTGAGTCGATGTAGTTTACTCTTAAAAATCGTCAGTAGCATTTTATTATAGTTATTTATATCGGTAACAATTATGATGTTACCGAATATTCAGGAGTTATATCATGTTCGGTTGAATACTTACACTTTGGAGGTCCGAAGGCAGCTATGCTGCTATGCTGTTAGCTCCGCATTCGGACTGAAAAGCAGAAGGGAAGAAAAGGTGAAAAGGGATAAAGTTTTTCGATCGCGCTATTATCCGAACATGATATTATATCCAATAGACATCTCCAGAAAATAAATCAACTTTTTAATTAGATCGTTAAGGAAATAACAATTAACCCTAAAAAATAATGTTTAGTGCTTTTTTCCTGAAAAAATCTTACCTGTTGCCTTTCGGAGCTGTTGCCTACTCCTGCAAAAAATCTATATCTTTTTCGGAGAGGTCTAATTAGAACTTGCTGATTAAATCTAAAAGCATTGACATATAAAAACAAGTGCCTTTTTGGGGTCGAAAAAAGTGCTTGGTATCACGTCTAAGACGCTCAAAAAGTTAGTATTTTAGGCGCATAGTTGGGCAGAACAATCTTGGGACAATTCTTACCGAATAATTAAGGTAAAAATCCTCTCACTCGCCGTGGAGAAACAAGAAAAATTTTTCATGATTAGTCAATCAATTCCGTTTTCACTCTCGAGGTAATTATTAATTATTAATTATTGAATCCTACCTCCTCGCTCATTCCCATTTCCCATTTCTCCTGTCTCCAGTATAGCTGTCTCCTACAAAGAGCAAAAAGACTTTCCTTATGCAAACCCCAATTATTGGGTTAATAATATCCTCATCAAACTATAACTACTTTCGCCTAATAATAGTTACCCCATCTCTTAAAGGCAATATAACTTGTTCAACTCTGGATTCTTCTGCAACAAAGCGGTTAAATTGAGCGATCGCTTCTCCATTAGCAGCACGCTTTTCTGGTGGGAGATAAGGTTGTCCTTGCAGCAAAGTATTATCAACACAAATAAATCCATTTGGTGCTAATAAATTTGTATCTAAGAGCATTTTCAAATATTCTATATACTCTTTTTTATCAGCATCAATAAACACCAAATCAAAAGTTTCTCCAGCATCTGCCAACTTCTGCATAGTTTCCAAAGCTGGTGCCACTTCAACTGATATTTTCTTCCCATCGGGAGACTTTTCAAAACAAGCTTGGGCAAAGTCAGCCACATATCGATCGACTTCACAAGCAATTTCATATCCATCTTCTGGTAGAGCTTCTGCCATTGCCAATGCAGAATACCCAGTAAACATCCCAATTTCTAGGATACGTTTTGCCCCAGTCATATAAACGAACATTTTCAGGGTTTGCCCCTCAATATGTCCAGATAACATTTCCTGTTCCAACTGACGTACAGTTTCACCATCGGAAAATCGTAAATTCCAGGGTTCCTGGCGAGTCTTTTCTGCTAAAGCTGCCAGCGCATCTGACTCCTGGGTAGTATTATTTTCAATGTAGGGATCGAGACCTTCTGCTAATTGATAGGCTTCTTTTATAGCCTCAGCAAGTTCAGCAGGTATATCTGCGGTCTCTGCCATCTTGACAGTTTTCTCAAGTTGTTCTACCAAAATACCAAGTGGTGTAACTGGTCTGGCGGTTTCTGTATTCACAACGGTTGTCATATTTCTATTCCATTACTTATTGAAAAAGTAGTTAGTAGTTAGTAGTTGCTGGTCAATGAGTGAATGAGAATGCAGTCGATGGGGACGATCGCCCCACCAACCCCATTAACACTGTAAGTCATACCCGTGGGTATTGAAATAGCCGTCAGCACCTCAGCGGTCAGCTATCAGCTTCTAGTTGCGTGTATAATGGGAGACTCAAACCCCCATAAAAGGCGGACTACGCGCTTTTTCAAATATACTGGGGGACTTAAACCCTTGGATTTTTAGCTGATAGCTAAATGCTTCTTGCGGAGCATGACTATCACGAAAAGCTAATAGCTAGTTAAAACCATCACGAAAAAGAGAACAGTAAGGTGGGGCAAATATTAAATTATCCATATAGCAGTGGAAGGAAAGGTGTTTGACAGTTCAAAAGTTGAAAACTCAGACAAAGTAAGACTTTTCTTTCTTCCTTCTTCCTTCTTTCTTCTTCCTTCCACTATACAATGAAAATTTTGTGATGTTTGCCCACCATCGTTCTTTTTTTCAAAAGGGAGTAGGGAAGAATTTCTTGTTTTCTCTACTCCACACCAAAATTCCTGTTTCTTCTACTCCAAACCAAGGTCACTCAAATACATTTCTTCCCCTTTTCCTTCATTTGGCAAAGAGGCACAAAAATTCTTATGTTCATTCACAACAGATATTAATAAGTCTGGAGGTACTTCTCCAGCAAAACTACAACTACCAATACCTGTAGGTAAAGGTGCCCATAACCCACTACTACCACGCTTGCGACGCATATTTTTCTGTCCTTGAATCATCAATTCACTGTCTTCTAAGATAGGATGATAAACTGATAAACCAAGAGAGCTACACAATGCCACTATTCTGTCGCGATCGCCTTTTTCTAACCAACCCATTTCCATTGCCAAGGTTGCTCCAAAAGCCATACCAATAGTAACAGCATGACCGTGCATCAATTTAGCAACTGGCTCAAACTTGGGACTCCAAGTATGACCGTAAGCGTGGGGTCTGTCTTGATAGGTCTCGAACATATTTGTTCCCTCATGCTTCATGTAGGAATACAATGCTCGATAAATTACTTCATCAGCTACTTTAATCAGTTCCTCATCCGCATCAAAGTTAGCAAAATGGGTTTCAAGTAACCGTGGACCGTATTCTTCTAGTAAATCAAATAACACTGGGTCATCAGTTACTGCCATTTTGATAATTTCTGCCATCCCATTGCGAATATGACCTTTTGCCAAAGTACGGAATAAGCTACGGTCTACTATAGTTATGACGGGGGGATGATAGGCGCCAATACTATTTTTAAATAGCTGACCATTTGTGCAGGTACGAGGTGATGGTCCGGCATCAATAGCTGCAACAATGGAACTTCCAATCATCACATAAGGTGTCCGTCGGTGTTGCAAAGCACAGGCCAAACCTGCCACATCGCTGAGTACGCCACCTCCGATGATTAGCACGGGTTCGTTGCGAGATACATCACAGCCATCTTTACCTAAGAATTTTAGTATGCGCTGGACTGTTTCTGGAGTTTTGTCTGATTCCCATGCACGACAGACTAGAGTTTCTAGGGGAATCTCATTGTGCTTAAAGTAAGCTTGCAATGATTCTCCGTAAAATTCATCTACTGTGTGGTCTACAACTGCTACACAACGACCGCGACTTTTGTAGATTTCTGCCAAAACTGGATTAGATGGGTTTAAGACTCCGTTTACCAACTTTACTTCTGACTTGAGGGTAAAGGTTGCAGAAATTTCAAATGAGCGACCATTTTCTACTGCCTTTATTTCTCCACGACCATCGTACCACTCTGAGGTGCGGTACTTCTGTGCATGATCGCGCCTAATACTGGGGTCAAATGTGAAATCTGGTTTGCTGATTTCTTCGGTGAATAATGTAGGAGGTAATATTGCCTTGCTGGTCATAATTTTACTTTAGGTAATAATGGTTTGCTCTGAAGTTTTGCCTCTGTTATCTATCGCACGACGTTTCTGCTGGTACTCTAAATCAAAGTAGCAGCACAGTAGAGGATTTTAGTGAGGTGGTGTTTAAAGATATTACTACTAGAGTAATTTTTCTTTATGGTTCGGTGAATTATTTTTGCTGCTACAGTATCTCTGAGCAGTGCGATCCAATACTGGATATAAACAGTCTAGTACATTTATAGTTGGTTTCGAGCGCTTCTACTTTCTAGGAAATATCTATGAAATTATTAGAAAGACATTGAAGCAGTTTTACGCATCACAAAGCTAACAATCTTCGCAGGATCTAAAGATTGACTAATCCTCCCGGTTTAGGAAGTCTTTCTGTCAGAGACTAACTAGCTGGTAATAATTGCTATTTTTTCAACATCAAAATCTAGTCCATTTTTCTTGTCTTTTATAGCAAAATGTAACTAATACTGTTATTGGTGTTCTCTTGTTATTTTACTTCTTCTCAAGACTATAGTAGAAGGCTGGTATTCTTGTTTATCTCCTAACTTCCACTTCAGATTACAACCGTGATTCACGTTTTGATATGGATTTAACGGCTGCTTGATAGGTATTGTGTTTAGCATAGTTGTCAAATCCTTTATTGATGACTAATTGACTGACAGGGCAATTTTAATTCTAGCGACGTGAATCTCATAGTTTGCGCATAAGTTTGCGATCGCCTTTTCACATTACTATAGATTTTCACTCATTCCTTGCCCGATCTCCAGAGGAGTCCTTTTGTAATTCTCCTAAACTGACACAGTTAACTTATGCCTGAAGGCAGGCTTTTAGTAACATCTTTAAAGCTAAAGATGTTCTCTTCTGTGACGTCCTCCTACATCAACAGGACTTACGCAAATTCACCTTGAAAACATTATATGTAGGGGGAAATTGCATTCCTACTCACTAGATTTAGTGTCCGTGCGTAAGTCCCGATCGAATCTCGCGATTATGATGTAGGTTTCCCTTCTGAGCGGATAGGGCTTTCTGTTTTGCTGGCGCAACGCTACGCGAACACCGGGAGTGCAGCCACTTAACCCTCCACAGACACCAGACGATCGGACCCACCGCCTTTTTGTACTCAACAATTCTGTACTCCGATACGTTCCCTCAAGAGTTTTACCTTTTTCACGGGTTGAGGGCGAACTTCACCAGTTGAACCCCATACTCCCTATCTGTTTTCATGGTTCTCTCAGGTGCGTACTACCGCTACTCCTGAATCAGAATAACACAAAAAAAAGCACACAATGCAAGGTCTAAGTGGACGCTACGCGGTTTATTTGTTGGTCGGCAATTCTCCTCCCGTTAACTTATGTATAACGGGAGACCCCTTGCCGACATCAAAGTTGGACGATACGAATAATTTCACTAATGAGTGGCAATGATCGAGCCATCGCTTTTAGTGTTTATTTTCACTCTTGTCTGATAGTTTAACCCTTGATCTCTATCATTTAACTTAATGTGAAGTTAATATTTATTAACATTTGGCAATTATATATAAGTTTAGTAAATATTTTAGATATATATTACATAAGTATGATATAATTATAACTTTTATAAATTATATTATATTTTTATTAAAATAATTGGGTCGCGCAACCCCGCCTTTTAAGGCGATCGGGTTTTTGGAGCTTTTCTCAAATCCCTTTCCCTTGCTGGCTCCCCTCCTGGGAGGGGCGGGGGTGGGTTGGGGAGGGGCGGGGGTGGGTTGGGGAGGGGCAGAGGTGGGTTAACTTCTGACTTCGTTAAGGCGGGTTTAATGCCCCACCTTATACCAATTCCCACGCATTAATGCTATGCTTGAGTAACACTTCAGTTATTAAGTAATTAATATAAGTCGAATAACTTTTTTGCTAATTTTAGCCCGCGTTAATGTTAATTATTCTTGTCTTTACTTCTCCCCCACTCCCCTACTCCCCTACTCCCCTACTCAATAAAATGTAGAAAAGTTTTTGAGAAATGGTATTACAGGGGGTGCTTAAAATTGCTTGGGGTCATTTCAGTTATCAGTTATCAGTTATCAGTACCTCTGCAATAAGGGGGCTTGACCTTGGCGAAAATTCTTTTTTCTCTTGGTTGATTGGATATGGCGAGGAGACCCGAAGAGTGACAGAGCCACTTTGCTAACGCCATCCCTCAACCGCTTTTTATCTCCTTAAAAGGGGAGGGGAGGCGCATACCCACAATTTCTCGGTCATGCTGCGCAAAAAGTATAGCTGTATAGCTGCCTTCTTCAAGATTTAAAAAGAATAATACCAACAGGACTGACGCACTTTTCCAACAAAAACGCCATATATACCATAGTGCTATAGTTTTTATCTACTATATGTAGTGCCTTTGTGTAAGTCCTGACTAATTAGGGTTTGCGTATGGAAAGTCTTTTTTTAGGAGTGGGGGAGTGAGGGAGTAGGGGAGTAGTTAGGAGGAAGGGAGAATAGAATTTATAGAGGAGGTAGTCGGATATATTTGTAAGCTCACGGGGTGACAAGCGCCTCAAAACTATTGTGGTATAATGGTTTAAAGAATATAATCCCTTTCAAAAATTAAATATTTTTTTTGAGAATGATAATCATTATCATAAAGGGAGTGGAT
>JAXHSW010000153.1:0-16729 GCA_034190295.1 Cyanobacteriota bacterium
CCATAACTTGGATGGAGATATCGAGGAGCCGGATGAGGTGAAAGTCTCACGTCCGGTTCTGAAGGAGAGTTGGAAGTCGAGAGGCTTCCTTCGACTCTAACACTTCTCACCCAGCAGTTGCGGTTAAAGTGGGAGATAAAAAGGATTATTGCCATGCCCTGAAAATTAACGGACCTTGCCAAATTGTTTATCAACCCCATAACCCGAACAAAAGTCAAGCCGGGGGAGCCCGTCTGTGGATTGAAGTAGAACCAGAAATTCTAGTGGAGCGAAAATATTTCTCTAATGGAGATTATGGTCCGCCACCGGAAGTAGTTCAGCAGAGGTCAAAATTGAAGAAGGCAGAAGGCAGAAGCGGTGCGACCCCGCGTCGGCGACAGACGCAAGCGGTCGGTACTCGCGACGAAGTCAGCTCGCTTGCGGAACGCCCACCAAGAGAGGGAATGCGCACTCCTGTGAGGCCGAAGGCAGAAGAGAAAATTGCTTATGGATAGCCAACGAAAGGCCACTTCATGCCTACAAACCCCAAACAATTTTAAGCTCCGTGTAGACGGTGGGGCATTAAACCCGCCACAGAAAAGATCAAAAAAAGTCAAAGATTAAAAGTTAGGGGAAAACCAATTAAGTAGAACATGGTAAATTTTTGGCGCTATGTATCAAATTGTAAATCAGCTCAAAAATTTATATTCATTACCGAAATATTGGGTTTAAAGCCTCCCCCTTTTAGGGGGATGAAAAAAATTCAATGAGCGTATTTTCGTTTGATCCGGCAATAGTTGTCGGTACTGATAACTGATAACTGATAACTGATAACTGAAATGACCTTTAGGGGTTTTTTGATTAAAAATACAACTTCTTTTTTTAGCCTGCTCTACTTAGATAAATATTAGCCTCGAAAAGATGATTTAAGTAACAGTGCGTGGGTTCTGTTTAGTTTTTTGCTGTTTATAAATAATAATGATAAAGTAAGTAAAGTCTAGTAAAGCTTTCCCGCTGTAACAGATAGACTGTGGGAAAAAACTGTAACTCTCAAAAAAATTAACTTTTACCAAACATTGAAAAGTATCTGATGGTACAACTATTAAATAAAACCTTCAATTTTCAAAATCTCCAAACTTTAATAGTATCTCTACTATTAATTATTATGGCTACTATCTTGCCAGTATCTTCTGCATTCGCAACTGGAGTTTATCAAATGCCAAGTTTAGCCACAGGCGATCGCACATTCATTGTTGATGATGCTGAAGTTTTCAGTCGAATAACAAAAAGTAAGCTGAACAATACCTTAGAAAGTTTGGCCAATACTACTGGCAATGAAGTTAGATTTGTGACTATCCGTCGCCTAGACTATGGTGAGACCGTGGATAGTTTTACCGAAAAGCTATTTGACAAATGGTTTCCCACCCCAGAAACAAAAGCCAATCAAACTTTAATAGTATTAGATACTCTCACCAATAATGATGCTATTCGGCTCGGTGAAGCAGTTAAAGAACTTATGTCTGATGAGATTACTGAAAGTGTCGTTGATGAAACTATTCAAGTACCTATTAGAGATGGCAACAAATACAATGAAGCTTTTTTAGCAGCTAGCGATCGCCTCAGTGCTGTATTATCTGGAGAACCCGATCCAGGCCCTCCGGAAGTTAAGGATGAGCTGGCAACACAAGTAGTAGCTACTTTTAAATCAGCAGAAGAAACTGACGATCAAAGTGCAACTATTTTAGTGGTTGTATTGCTAGTTGTAGCTACCATTGTACCAATGGTTACTTATTTCTGGTATCAAGGTTTTTCTTGATAGAAATATAGAAATTAAGGAGAATAGTAAAAGTCTAATTTCCGATAGTTATCCTTAATTCAATTAATCCTGAATATATTCCTTACCAGTTAATAAAGCCATTTCTGCACGCATAAATTCCCGCCCCAAATAAGCAGAATGATCTAACATTGTCACTGGACAGGGGCGGGTCTCTTCCAATATTTTTACACATATTTCTTTTGCAGTTCTCGCCGTAAATATTCTCGTATGAGTACGTTCTACTTTGCCTTTTGCTGGAATCGGTTTTCCTGTTTCTGGATCGATAGCTAAACCACGCTCGTCAATAATATTAGTAAAGTGTTTTGCGCATATTAAACCTGCTTCTCGGTCAATAAAAATAATAAAGTAACCACCTGAATCTAGGTCTATATGACGTCTCGAAAGCTTTTCATCAATGGTGTTTACTTCTTCTAGTGTTAGATTCATAGTTCCATCTTAAGATTTATCTATATTTTATTCTACATTTTTATTGGAGGGTTAATAGAAAGTTTGAATAATTAGTTATCAATAAAATATCCGCAATATCGTATTTCCTGCATAAGTTATCTAAAGAGCGTATTGACAATATAATAGTAAGTTTAAATCAACCTAATATTCTACAGTATTTAGAGGAAAAGCCGAAAAAAATACAGAATTTGGAGCTAAGAACTCTGCTAGTTGTATTTTGCTACTCTATATCTGTAAAGATGCTGAAGCATTCCATCAAACTTTTTATTCATTATCTCAAGTTTGGAGATTTACCCGTTCCTGCCTGATTCATCTTTGAATTTACCAACGCCCGGATTTTTATCCAGAATCAGTCTATGCAGACAAAATTTACAGAACTTGAGAAAACGGAAAATTGTGGTTTAAAGCTTCCCTTTTTAAGAGGATAAAAAGTGGTCGTTTTGCTAGCGCATAACTATGTTAACGGCTGTTGCCAAGATGAATGCGAGCGCATTCGACACCGAAAAGCGAAGTGGCTCTGTCAAGATCTGGTTTCCTCACCATATCCAATTGACCAAGAGAAAAGAGAATATTCGCCAAGGTCAAGCCTCCTACTGTTAGCGTAGCTCCTCTGGAGGAGGCTAACTAATAACTGATAATTGATAACTGAAATGATCTATTCCTAAAAACTCTAAAACGAAAAAATATTTCCACTATTAAGATTTGCGATGACTAATTATTAGACCTCTCCAAAAAAGATATAGATTTTTTGCAGGAGTAGGCAACAGCTCATCTGCTCCGAAAGGCAACAGGTAAGATTTTTTCACAGAATTTGACAGGAAAAATGATTTTTTAGGGTGAATTTTTATTTCCTTAACTGCTCTAATTAAAAGGTTAATTTATTTTCTGGAGATGTCTATTGCTCTACCGATCGCTCTGGGGAAGTATTGACATATAAAGACAAGTGCCTTTTTGGGGCCTAAAGTGCCTTGTATCACGTCTAAAACGCTCATGCATGGAGCGTATTTTAGGCTCATAGTTGGGCAGAACAATCTTGGGACAATTCTTACTCCTATCTCCTCGCTTATTCCCCTCCACGGTCGGGGCGCGCGGGTGGGTTCTCCACGGTCGGGGCGCGCGGGTGGGTTGTCTCTAGTATAGCTGTCTCCTGTCTCCTACAAAGAGCAAAAAGACTTTCGTTATGCAAACCCTAATTATCCTTCATATTTATTTAGCAAAACTACAGCATAAGCAGAAATACCTTCTTCTCGACCTACAGGACCTAATTTTTCATTAGTAGTAGCTTTAATGCTAACTCGATCTGCTTCTAGTTCTAAAGTAGCAGCGAGGCGCGATCGCATTTCTTTTATATGTGGCTTGAGTTTAGGACGTTCTGCTACTACTACTGAGTCAATATTACTAACTTGCCAGCAGCTAGCTTTAACTAAATGATTGACACGATTCAATAATTTTATACTATCAGCTCCAGCCCATTGTGGATCGCTTGGAGGGAAAAAATGGCCAATATCACCCAAACTCAGAGCACCCAACATTGCATCCATAATTGCATGGGTCAGAACATCCGCATCGCTATGACCAAGTAATCCCATTTCATGGTCAATTTTGATTCCTCCCAGTATTAGAGGTCTTCCTGGTTCTAATTTATGGATATCGTAGCCATTACCTATGCGAAGATTCATTTTTCTAACTTATACCTTAAATAGTAGTTTTTATCAAATTATTGTATAGTATATCTTGACTGTACAAAACTACTTTTTTCGTTAATTTTATGGTTGGTAGAGGTAAGTTGTGAAGATTATATTAACTCAACAAGTGCTATTAACGGATAATTTTTTTTTAGCAGAAGATGAGGGAGAAATTTTTTTAGTTAACTCTCAACAAGAAGGTGAAGATTTTATTTTGGATGATATGGCAGCTAAAATGTTATTTGCTTTAATAGGTTCCGGGTCAATTCAAGAGGCTTATGAGGATCTTTTACAAGAAGAGCAGGTAGAGCCAGAAGTACTTAAAAATGATTTATTAGAATATATAAGAGATTTAAGAAATGACGGAATTGTCAAAATTATCGATCGACAAGATAATTTATCTATTGTTCAAAAAAGATGAAAAAATGTAAGCATTTCCGTTTGTCATGCGGAGCTAACAGCCGTCAGCTATCAGCTATTGTTTTTAGTTTTGGATCAAAGCTTTACTAATTGAGTCAGAATTTATACTTACTACAAAAACTGGCTAAAACAGTCTATATTCATTAAAACCCTGTCATGAGAGCTGAGAGCTGACAGCTAATAGCTAATAGCTGTTAGCTCCGCATTCGGACCGAAATGCTTACGAAAAAATAGTCGATCGACTTGAGTTATATAATGAAAGTTAACTATGGTTTTCTGCAAAAGATTCAGGTACTAATGAAATAGGTTTCTAGGTAAAATTATTTGTATATTAACAACTTAATACCAAATCTGTTTTACTAAAGTAATATTCAAAATATGTAAACAGATTTGATATTAAACTGCTAAAAATTTTTGGATTACTTCTTGACTTAAGTCTGTAGTATTTCCTGATGCAACAATTCCTCCTTTTTGCATTGCATAATATCTGTCTGCTTTACGCACGAAATGGAGATGTTGTTCTACCAGTAAAACAGAAATACCTCTACTTTTAATAATATTTCTCACCGCAGTTTCTATCTCTAAAATAATAGAAGGTTGAATACCTTCAGTCGGTTCATCTAACAAAAGTAAATTTGGCTTACCCATCAATGCACGAGCGATCGCTAATTGTTGTTGTTGACCACCACTCAAATTTCCTCCCATCCTAGATAACATTGTTTTCAGAACAGGAAATAACTCAAATATTTCTTCAGGTATTTCATTTTTTCCTTTCCTACCTTCAATTCTTGCTTCTAAACCAAGTAATAAATTTTCTTTGACTGTTAATCTGGGTATAATTTCTCTACCTTGGGGTACATAACCAATACCTAGACGAGCGCGTTGGTCTGGTCGGAGAGTGGCGATCGCTTGACCCCATAAATTAATTTTTCCTGTCCGTGGCCTGAGTAGTCCCATTACTGTTTTTAGTAATGTTGTTTTGCCCACTCCATTTCTACCGATTAAACATACCATTTCTCCTGGTTTCACGCTCAAATCAACATCGCGCAAAATATGACTTTCTCCATAAAATACATTTATATTAGATACTTGTAAGGTGCTATAATTAATTTGATTTTGTCCAGTCTTATTCTGTGGATTAAATTTCATAATTTTTTTAATTTTTTAATTTTTTATTTTAATTCAGTAAAAACTATAGTGCTAGAGTAAAAATGACTATTACCGGAACTAGAGAAGCAGCTTTTTTGTTGGGTATTTGTTGTCAACGAGTGAGAGTACTTCTTGCTCAAGGTAGAATCAAAGGAGCTTATAAGTATAAAGGATTCTGGCGAATTCCTCTATATAATAGGATGCCTGTTGTTATACCAGGTACAAGAGGCCCTCAAGGTGTTTGGTGTAAGGGACTAAGACAAGCACCAACGAGGATTCATGTTAATCAAAAGAAAATTAAAGCTAATGGTAAGAGAATCAAAAATGATCCTCTAATGACTCCCGAACAATTAGTACCAGTAATTACCATGAAACAAGGAGAGCATAATGATTTGGGTTATCAAATGGAAATTCATGGTAAGTGCCGTATAGTATATCAGCCTTATAATCCATTACCCTGTGGGGCACGTTTGTGGATAGAAACTTATTCACCAGTGCAATTTGTGGATACTAAGTTTAATCCTTCGACAGCAAGGCGACCTTATAGATATACCTGATATTTAAACTTTAAGCAATTCAAGTTTTCAGTAAAACCAAGCACGATATATGTTTGGTAAAAATTTCTGTTGTTTGTTGCCTATAAGCATAGTTTTGTCACATTATTTTTTCGGGCATAGTTATGAGCGATCGATTTTTATACTATCAAAATAATGCAACGGATGAAAGATAAATAAAATCGTAATAGCAATAATACCAATTTCATAAAATATTGCTACAGTTCTTGAATTTGGTATAAAAAATTAGGTTTGAAAACGGAAAAATAGTTTTTTGTTGGCATCTTATCAAACCTCAGACTTTTTCAACAGCTCCTAAATAAACTTCGATAACTCTTGGATCATTCTGCACCTCATCCATAGTTCCTTCACAAAGTACAGAACCTTGATGTAAAACAGTTACCCTTTTGGCTATTTGACGTACAAATTCCATGTCATGTTCAATGACAATAATTGAATGACTGGCAGCTAAGTTTAACAAAAGGGAACCAATATTTTCTGTTTCTTCATCAGTCAAGCCAGCTACGGGTTCATCTACTAATAATAGGTCGGGAGATTGAGCAACTAACATACCTATTTCTAAACGTTGTTTTTCACCGTGAGATAAAAAAGCAGCTTGAATATTTGCTTTTCCAACTAAATTTATAGTTTCTAATAAACCAGCTACACTTCTAATTTCTGCGGAAGGAACTTTACGAAATAAAGTAGCAATGACTCCTTTATGGCGATTAATAATTAAATCTAAGTTTTCTCTAACAGTTAAATTTAGATATATTCTAGGTGTTTGAAATTTACGCCCAATTCCCATACAAGCTATTTTATGTTCGGGAATTTTCATTAAATTTTTACCTCTAAATAATACTTTTCCTACTGTTGGTTGAACTTTGCCAGTAATCACATCTAAAAAAGTAGTCTTGCCAGCTCCATTGGGACCGATAATAACTCGCAACTCACCAATATCCATAGTGAAATTTAGGTTATTTAGAGCCTTAAAGCCATCAAAACTAACTGTTAAATTTTTAATTTCTAAAATTTTTTCTACCACGTTTTTTATCAGTTATCAGTTATCAGTTATCAGTTATCAGTTATCAGTTAATAGTTATCAGTAGACATCTCCAATCATAAAAAATAAAATCAATTATCCCACAAAAATTATCAATTATTTGTCCCTTCTCCCTACTCCCTCTTTTCTGGAGATATCTAGTTATCAATTATACAGCAGATTTCATTGTGCTACTTTTGACTTTCAAATGGCTATCACAGGTAAGATACCTGTACTACTTTTGATTTTTGACTTTTGACTTTTGACTTTACACTTATTTTTGACTTTTGACTTTTGACTTTTGACTTTCAAGGAGCGATCGCAACTTTAGCCAAGCATATTCTTGCCACCAACCGACTATTCCATTAGGTAATATTGTCACGACTAATAAAAATAATGCACCTTGAAAAAATAACCAGATTTGGGGAAATTGTTCGCTTAAAAAAGTACGTCCGAAATTAACTAATAATGTACCAATAATTGCACCGACTAAAGTTCCTCTACCTCCTACCGCTACCCAAATAACCATTTCAATTGAAAAAGCTACTTCCATATAACTAGGGGTAACAATGCCACTTTGAACTGTATATAATGCTCCAGAAATTCCGGCAATTGCTCCAGAAATAGCAAATACTAAAACTTTAAATTCTGTAGGATTATATCCAGAAAATCTTACTCTAGTTTCATCATCTCTAATGGCAATTAATAGACGACCAAATCTACCACTGGTTAGCCAACGACAAATTAAATAAGTGGCAATAAGGCTAATAATTGTTACTTCATAAAATATTAATTGTGCTTGGTCTGAGCCTGCTAAAATACCGAAAAATTTTTCTGTGTCTGTTTTTAAACCGTTTGTACCGTTGATTAGTTTTTGTTGACCGTTGAAAAAGTTAAAAAATACAAGTAAAGCTGCTTGAGTAAGGATGGAAAAGTAGACTCCTTTAATTCGATTTTTAAATACGAGATAACCGAGAATTGCTGCGATAATAGCAGGCAAAATTATAATTGCTAAAATTGTCAGAGGAAAGGAGTGAAAAGGCTGCCAAAATGGGGGAAGTTTTTCTACACCATAAAGAGTGAAAAATTCTGGTAATTCTCCTTCTGGCAATTGTAGTTTGAGGTGCATTGCTAAGGCATAACCTCCTAGTGCAAAAAATATGCCATGACCTAAACTTAATAAGCCAGTATAACCCCAGATTAAGTCTATGCCTAAAGCCACAATTGCTAGGGAAAGAAAACGACCTAATAATTTTAGTCTAAATCCTGGTAAAGTTAATGGCATTATGATGGCAAAGATTAAAGTTATTGCTGTTATTATGCCGATTTGAATTAAGAATTTCTGATGTTGATTTTTGATCATATTTAGGGAATAAGAAATATGGAGAATAGTAGACCTATACAGCTAATTTAGTGCAAAATTTGTAGTTGACAGTTTCATCTTAATACCAAATCTGATGAGAGTAAGGAGATATTCACAAAATTCAAAATCTTCGCCTGATAAAGATTTGAATATTTAGGTAGTACCAAGCATGATAAATGTTTGCTACAAGATGCGACGATCGCTCTCTTTGTCTAATAATTAATATTATTTGTTTAACGTTTGGAAGAAAAATTATCTTTTTATTTTGGGTTTAATATCCGACCGTCTACATGGTGTTGACAATTGGTTGGGGTTTGAGTCCCCATCCATTTTTTCTTCCTTCTTCCTTCTTCAATCCTACACAAGCACAACTCTTACAATGTTATATCCTATCTTGTTGGGGAACAAGATTTTATTTACCAATTAACTCGATCGGATTAGATAAGCGTAGTAAGAAGATATTTATGTTAATGGGGGAATATATTGAGATTGAAATTAAATCTAATGGTGAATGGAACAAATGAATAAAAAACCTGATTTTAAAACTATGACTTCTCAAGAGTTAAAAAGTTATGTTTTATTTCATCGAGATGATGATGAGGCTTTTTATGCTTATGTTTATCGAGTAAATAAAAGGAAAAATAGAGTAGTTTATCCACCTTTAAAATAATTAGAATATTTGGAGAAATATCCCGAAGTTATTGAACAAATGCGTCAGTATTCCAGGAATAAGTCACAGAGTTAAAATAGTACATTATATCCTTGGAGGCGGGTTAATCTGGTTTCATATAACTTTTAACTTTTGATTTTTCACTTTATAGCTCCATGTTTTTAACTTTTGACTTTTAACTTTTGACTTAATCGGGTGTGCCACGGCGACAAATAGGCAACAAGCAAAAAATATTTACCTTGTCAGTTAGAAATTATTTTGACTTTTAACTTTTCACTTTATAGCTCCATATTTCTAACTTTTGATTTTTAACTTTATAGCTCCATATTTTTGACTTTTGACTTTTGAATTTTGACTTGATAAGGTGTGCCACGGCGAGAAATAGGCAACAAGCAAAAAATATTTACCTTCTCAGTTAGAAATTATTTTAACTTTTAACTTTATAGCTGGATATTTATAACTTTTGATTTTTCACTTTATAGCTTCATATTTTTGACTTTTGACTTTTGACTTTTGACTTAATCGGGTGTGCCACGGCGACAAATAGGCAACAAGCAAAAAATATTTACCTTGTCAGTTAGAAATTATTTTGACTTTTAAGTTTTCACTTTATAGCTCCATATTTATAACTTTTGATTTTTCACTTTATAGCTCCATATTTTTAACTTTTGACTTTTAACTTTTGACTTAATCGGGTGTGCCACGGCGACAAATAGGCAACAAGCAAAAAATATTTACCTTGTCAGTTAGAAATTATTTTAACTTTTAACTTTTAGCTTTATAGCTCCATATTTCTAACTTTTGATTTTTCACTTTATAGCTTCATATTTTTGACTTTTGACTTTTGACTTTTGACTTGATAACTCCATATTTTTAACTTTTAACTTTTGACTTTATAATTCCACTCCTCGACCTTTTTGCGGAAATATACCTGCTGGCTTAATTTGTAAAAAGACAATAATTAAAGCAAATACTGTTACTTTTGCCATGCTGGTAGTTGCCAAGAAATTGAATAAGTCAGTCAAAAATTTTAGACTTTCTGTATTTCCCAAAATTAAAGCTATAGTTCCTGAACCAATCAAATAATTTGTAATGCCAATTCCCATAGCAGCAATAACAGTACCAAATAAATTACCTACCCCACCAACTACCACAACCATAAAAGCATCTACTATATAATTTTGCCCTGTATTTGGACCGACTGAACCTAATAATGTAATTGCACAACCAGCAATTCCAGCTAACCCCGAACCCAAAGAGAATGTAATAGCATCAATCTGGTCTGTTGGAATACCCAAACAAGCACTCATACTTCTATTTTGAGTGACAGCTTTAATTCTTAAACCCCAATTTGATTTATTCAAAAATAAGTAAATTCCTAGCAGACTTATGGCAGTTAATATAATGATAAAAATCCGAGAATAGGGTAATTGAAACTCACCAATAGGTAATCCACCTTGTAACCAAACAGGAGCAGTAACATCAAGATTTCTAGAACTAAACCAAGGTTTTGTTAATCCAGGACTTGTCAATAAAAATCCCAAAGTAGTGGCGATCGCTAAAGACAGGAAACAAATAATTGCTATTGCTAAATTTTTAATTTTTTCCCAATCAGAGCGACCTTTTTTGAGGAAGTAAAGACTGCCAAAATAAAACAGACAAAAAACTGTTATCCCGATAATTAATACTCCATTTACACTGCGGACAAATTGACGCAAAATCAGACTAACTCCCCAAGTCGCTAATAGAGTTTCTAAAGGTCTGCCATAGAGAAAACGTATCACCCCTTTTTCTAAAATTAAACCAGCGATCGCTACGACTATAAAGGCAATAGGAATGGCGAAAAAAATATAAATATTAGAAATAGGTTCACCTATGCTATTACAAATATTTTGAACCACGAAAGTAGTATAAGCACCTAGCATCATTAATTCACCATGAGCTAAGTTAATTACTCCCATTAATCCAAAAATAATGGCTAATCCTAGAGCGACAATTAATAAGACTGAACCAATACTTATACCGTTAAATATAGCGATTAATAATTCTTGCATTATATTAAGGAAGAAGGAAGAAGGAAGAAGGAAGAAGGAAGAAGGGAAGAAGGAAGAAGGGAAGAAGGAAGAAGGAATAAGTTAGTCATCTAAAGATGGCTAGAGGTAGCTGACTTATTATGGCTAAAATTAATAAAGCTGATAACCGATAACTGATAACTGACTTTGTATTCAGCTATTAGCTTGAGCATTCAGCTTTTTAAAATAGAGTATAAATGAAGCAAACATTAGCTTAACTTCTACTACTACATTTTAAACCAGAAAATTAAAGCATAATAACAAGTATATCTAGTTATCAACTACAATTAATCAAGCTGATAACTGATAACTGATAACTGACTTTGTATTCAGCTATTAGCTTGAGCGTTCAGCTTTTTAAAATAGAGTATAAATGAAGCAAACATTAGCTTAACTTCTACTACTACATTTTAAACCAGAAAATTAAAGCAGAATAACAAGTATATCTAGTTATCAACTACAATTAATCAAGCTGATAACTGATAACTGTTAACTGTTAACTGACTTTGTATTCAGCTATTAGCTTGAGCGCTTTTTAAAATAGAGTATAAATGAAGCAAACATTAGCTTAACTTCTACTACTACATTTTAAACCAGAAAATTAAAGCAGAATAACAAGTATATCTAGTTATCAACTATAATTAATCAAGCTGATAACTGATAACTGATAACTGTTAACTGACTTTGTATTCAGCTATTAGCTTGAGCGCTTTTTAAAATAGAGTATAAATGAAGCAAACATTAACTTAACTTCTACTACATTTTAAACCAGAAAATTAAAGCAAAATAACAAGTATCTCTAGTTATCAACTATAATTAATAAAGCTGATAACTGATAACTGTTAATTGTTAACTGACTTTGTATTCAGCTATTAGCTTGAGCGTTCAGCTTTTTAAAGTAGACTTAAAATGAAGCAAACATTAGCTTAAGTTTTACTACATTTTAAACTCGAAAATCAAAGCATAATAACAAGTATATCTAGTTATCAACTACAATTAATAAAGCTGATAACTGATAACTGATAACTGTTAACTGACTTTATATTTACCACCTTTATTAGGGTCACTCCAGTCACAAGCAAATCCCTTAGTTGCTGGAACAAATTGATTCCAAGGTATAGGTGCAATAGCTCCTTCAGTAGACCAAACTATATTAAATAAACCATCATCACGAACTTGACCTATTCTCACAGTCTTAGAAATATGATGATTAGCATTCATAGTAACTAAACCTTCAGGAGCATCAAAAGTTTGTCCGATCGCCGCCATTCTTACCGCATCTAAATCATCAGCAGTACCAGCTTTTTCTACTGCTTGTTTCCAAAGATAAACCATAATATAAGCAGCTTCCATCGGGTCATTTGTTACTCGGTCTGCACCATATTTTGCCTTAAAATCTGCCACCCATTTTTGATTAGCTTCTGTCTCAACAGTTTGGAAATAATTCCAAGCAGCATAATGACCTATCAGAAACTCCTTGCCAATTTGTCTAACTTCTTCCTCAGCAATACTCACCGACATAACCGGATATTGTTCCGGAGTAATACCAGCACCCTTCAACTGTTTAAAAAAGGCAACATTACTATCACCATTAAGACTATTAAAAATAACTCCACCATTAGGTAAAGCCTGTTTAATCTTAGTAATAATCGGAGTAACTTCTGTATTTCCTAAAGGTAAATAATCTTCACCAACAGTAGTACCACCTTTAGCCTTTAACTGCTCCTTAATAATCGTATTTGCAGTACGAGGAAAAACATAATCAGAACCAACTAAGAAAAATTCCTTTCCCTTATTTTCTAACAACCAATCTACAGCAGGTTCAATTTGTTGATTAGGAGCAGCACCCGTATAAAAAATATTTTTCGAGCATTCTTGACCCTCATATTGCACCGGATACCAGAGCATATGATTCTTAGATTCAAAAACAGGCAAAACAGACTTCCGAGAAGCAGAAGTCCAACAACCAAAAACAGTAACTACCTGGTCTTGCTCAATAAGTTTATTTGCCTTTTCAGCAAAAGTAGGCCAGTCAGAAGCTCCATCCTCCTCAATCGCCTCTATTTGCTTACCTAATACACCACCGGCAGCATTTATTTCCTCAATAGCTAACTTTTCCGCTTCAACTACCGTAGTTTCACTAATTGCCATTGTGCCGCTGAGGGAATGGAGAATGCCCACTTTAATTGTGTCAGTCTCAGATGTAGTATTATTAGCGCCACCACAAGCTTTGAGAAAAATACTCGTACCTAGAGCAGCCGAGCTATAAATTAAAAATTTCCTGCGTTCTAATCCTTTGCCCATGAAAAAAGCACTCTACTATGATTAATGTCAAACTTAACTTTACTATAATTAAACATCTGGAGAATAAAGATATAGAGTTTTTGTCAGAGTAGGCAACAAGTCATTTCAGTTATCAGTTATCAGTACCGACCACTAAAGCCTGCAGCTTACGAAAATACTGAACTGAATATTTTTTCATCCCTTTAAAAGGGGAGGCTTTGGACCTCATTTTTTGGTAGCAGGGAAGAAATTTTTAGGAAAAAGGTAGAAAAAAAATTAGTGACTTTTACTTATAATTCTATGCAATGGTTAAAATAAAATTACTTATTTTGTGGATATAGATGCCAATGATGGAGACGTGGAGTTCTCTTACGGATTTCATTGCTTTGGGCATTAATTTTTGGGATATTGCATATCTTCGTTCTTCTGTAAATTCTTTTTGTTCCCGCCAATATTTATCTGCTTTTGCTTGTCAGGCATTTTCAGCAGGCCAGACTGCGATTGAAGTATAGATTAGTCCTTGATTATTTTTTATTATTTTCCGGATCGGAATTTTATTTATAGTATTAGATATATTAAGGTTAAAAATATAGCGTTTCTCAGTCTAGTGAAATACACCTAATTTATAGGAAGTAATCCGGATATGTTGACCACTATTAGTATACTTGCTTGAAGCAATAGATTACTACGATTGTAGTAATTTATTCTTTTAAGCATTAAGTAAAAAATAGAACTGAAAGAAATTGAGTTATGAATCAAAACCAACAAAACCCTAAAAAAGATAATAAATCTTTTGTGGGGTTATTATTTACCCTTTTAACTCTGTTACTGGCAGGTGGCTCAATTATTGATTTGAATCTTTCTGAGCTTAAACTTAAAATTGAACAACAGAATCCCATATCCCAGTTAATTCAGAAGTGTAAACACAATAACTGAATAAACATAATTTAAAAATCTTCCTTCAAAAGAAAGGGTTGTACGTTAGAGGTACAACCTTTTTTTATGTAAAAAATAGAACTAATATCTAGATTCATAGCTACGCTTCATTAATCGGGATTTTTTTATTAATTGAGTGAAAATGAAGACAGGAAAGTCTGTTGAGAATATTTAAAGTAGAAAAGTCTGATGTTCGGGAAAAGCTAACCCAGTCTGTAGAGTTTTGAGAACTTCTGCCATATCTACTGCTAAAAGTGCTGGGGCTGCTAACCATAATCCAGGAAATACTCGACTCTTAATTATGTTATTATCAGGAGTAAGTTGGGCTTTTTTTTAATGCGGCATAGTACTATAGCGTCGCTCAAATTCTAAGGAGGTAAGGCTGTCTCAATTTTCTAGGGAGGAATAGAAATTGTCTTTTTTTCTCTAGGTAAGATTGTTGTCATTTTTGCCTTTTACTACTTATTGCTAGGATTGGTTTAACTTTGATTTTAGCGTTTCTGAATTATGAATAAAAACAAACTGATAATTATCTGCTTATCAATAATTATATTAGTTTCAGTACGGCTAAATTTCCTATTTTTCTACAGGAGTAGGAATTATTATTTACAATTAAATTCCCTACAATTAAACCCACTTGCTATAAATTTTTATCCTCTCGATCCTAATCCTAAAGAGACTGGAAATTCCAATCAAAAGAATATAATTTTTTTTGGAGATTCTCGATCTCGTGGTTGGAATTCGCCTAAAGGTTTTGATGATTTTAATTTTATTAATCGGGGAATTTCTGGTCAGACTACAGGGCAAGTTTTAGGAAGATTAAATCGACATATTAAACCTTTATCCCCAGATATTGTAATAGTTCAAGTTGGTGTAAATGATTTATACAGAATTCCAATATTTCCTGAGAATAAAGAGATAATTATTTCTGAGTGTAAATCAAATATAAAAGAAATTGTAAGTCAGTCTCGTCAGCTTGGTGCTGTTGTTATTCTGACAACTATTTTTCCTATTGCTGAAGTGCCATTTGAGAGAAAACTTTTTTGGTCGCCGGATGTAGAGTTAGCTATTAAGGAAGTGAATGATTTTATTTATTCTTTGGAAAATAAGGATGTGATGATTTTCGACACAAAAGCGATTTTGGCAAATGAAGAAGGGAAAGTTAAGGAAGAATATAGTAGAGATTTTCTTCATCTTAATAGAGCAGGATATAAAGCATTGAATGAAAAATTAATGCCTATTTTACAAGGGTTATAAATTAGGTTGATTATAGAGTCTCCTTTTATGTAGATGGGGAGATAGGATTTAGGGTTTCAGGTTTAGGGGAGAGGATTTAATCTTACCGAATAATTAAAGTTTAAAACAGCGGTTAGCAGTCAGCACTCAGCAGTCAGCAAGATTATTTTTCGCGCATTGAACGAAGGGGATTTTAACCATAGCTACTAAAAGCTGATAGCTAGTTTAAAGCCTCTTCTTTACAGCAGAAATAAAGAAAAAAGTCCTGTTCGCCAATTCTCTTATTGGGACTTACACAAAATAAAGGCAGAAAATAAGCTCAAATTATAGATGGGCAGAGGCTTTCACGTCAAAAAGGCATAAATCCTGAATTATCAAGGGTTCTAGCCATTTTTAAGGCTTTGACGTAATTCCCTTGTCTAGACTGACTTTGACGCATTTTTCCTACCAAAAAATGTCTAAGTACCATTATTTTAAGGAGAGGTAATTAGGGCTTACCGATCTAATCTCAAAGCATTGACAGATAAAGGTTTTAGCATTTTTTAGTCTAAAATTCGTGCCAGCTTTTCAGCTCAAAAAGCTAGTATTTTGGGACGATTATGGCAGAACAATCTTGGGACAATTTTTCCGACTACCTCCTCTATAATTCCCATTTCTCCTGTATTCCCCTCCACGGTCGGGGCCCGCGGGTGGGTTGTCTCCTTTCTCCTACCCCTACTAAAAGACTTTTGAGCGCAAACCCTAATTATTAATTGTTGAAATCCTATAAAGTATTTTTGATAACCGAATTTGGTATTATTTGTTTTTTTAGGGTCTGAGTATTTTTATTGCGTATGTCGCAATAGGAGTTTTTACTTATTTGAGGTCTGAGTATTTTTATTGCGTATGTCGCAATAGGAGTTTTTACTTATTTGAGGTCTGAGTATTTTTATTGTGTATGTCGCAATAGGAGTTTTTACTTATTTGAGGTCTGAGTATTTTTATTGCGTATGTCGCAATAGGAGTTTTTACTTATTTGAGGTCTGAGTATTTTTATTGCGTATGTCGCAATAGGAG
>JAXHSW010000153.1:16829-22816 GCA_034190295.1 Cyanobacteriota bacterium
TTATTTGAGGTCTGAGTATTTTTATTGCGTATGTCGCAATAGGAGTTTTTACTTATTTGAGGTCTGAGTATTTTTATTGCGTATGTCGCAATAGGAGTTTTTACTTATTTGAGGTCTGAGTATTTTTATTGCGTATGTCGCAATAGGAGTTTTTACTTATTTGAGGTCTGAGTATTTTTATTGCGTATGTCGCAATAGGAGTTTTTACTTATTTGAGGTCTGAGTGCTTTTGTTGCGTATGTCGCAATAGGAGTTTTTACTTATTTGAGGTCTGAGTATTTTTATTGCGTATGTCGCAATAAGAATTTTTACTTATTTGAGGTCTGAGTGCTTTTGTTGCGTATGTCGCAATAGGAGTTTTTACTTATTTGAGGTCTGAGTGCTTTTGTTGCGTATGTCGCAATAAGAGTTTTTCTATAAAATCCAATACCTAATACCTTCTTCTTCAATTACACCTTCTGTTTCTAGAGCGATCGCCCGCAACTTATACAAGATTTTTTAATTAACAGATTGCCATAAACCACGTTGATTTGCTTCTAATAATCTTTCTGCCATATCGCACAATGCCCAAGGATTTTTTGCTTGAATAAATAATTGTACATTTTCATCAAAAATCTAAGCTTCTGTTACTCCCTGATACAGAAAATATGCTACATATTTAGCAGTTATAATTCAATACTCATAATCAGTAGAGTCGGCAAATATATCTGTTTGTAAGACGAGTCTATAATTTTGAATATTTGCCGACTGTCTGAGATTTTTTTCTTAAGTATTAGCCTCAATTATTCCTTCAGCTTCTAGAGCGATCGCCTGCAATTTATCTAAGATTTTTTGATTAGCTGACTGCCATAAACCTCGTTGATTTGCTTCTAATAATCTTTCTGCCATATCTCGCAATACCCAAGGATTTTTTGCCTGAATAAATGACTGTACATTTTCATCAAAAAGATAAGTTTCTGCTACTCCTTGATACATAAAATCTTCGACACATTTTGCTGTAGCATCGTAGGCAAATAAATAATCTATTGTTGCTGCCATTTCAAAAGCTCCTTTATAACCATGACGCATCACACCAGCTATCCATTTAGGGTTAACTACTCTGGAACGATAAACTCTAGCAATTTGTTCTTTTAATTGTCGAACTTTGGGATTTTCTGGCATGGAATTATCTCCAAAATAAGTATTAGGATTTTTGCCTGTTAAAGCACGAACTGCTACAGTCATTCCTCCTTGAAATTGATAATAATCATCGGAGTCTAATAAGTCATGTTCTCTATTATCTTGATTATGCAAAACTATCTGCATTTGTTGGAGACGTTGGGAAAATGCTTCGGGAGAATTTATCGCTCTAGCTTCCTGGTTATAACTATTATTAATTCCTGTATAAGCATAACTACTCCAATTAATATAAGCTGTGGCTAAATCTCGATCGTCTTGCCAATTTTGAGATTCGATTAAACCCTGTAAACCTGCACCATAAGCTCCTGGTTTAGAACCAAATATTCTATATTGGGAACGTGCTTTTGCCTGAATTTCAGTTAATCCTAATTCTTGCCAATATTTGACTTCTTTTTTGACTTGAGCAGCCAAAGGATTTTCTGTTGGAGACTCATCTAAATTGGCTACAGCAATAACAGCTTGGTCGAATAAATCGATAATATTAGGAAAAGCATCTCGAAAGAAACCAGAAATTCTTAAAGTTACATCTACACGGGGTCTTCCTAATATTGAAATTGGCAAAATTTCAAAGTCAATAACTCTGCGGGAGGGTCTATCCCAGACAGGTTTTACCCCTAATAAAGCAAGTGCTTCAGCAATATCATCTCCACCAGTTCGCATAGTAGAAGTTCCCCATATTGATAACCCTAAAGTTTGAGGATATTCACCATTTTCTTGAGTGTATCTTTCGATTAAATTTTCTGCTGCTAATTGTCCGACTCTCCAAGCAGTTTCTGTAGGAATAGCACGAATATCTACAGAGTAAAAATTCCGACCTGTGGGTAAAACGTCTGGTCTACCTCTTGTGGGGGCACCGGAAGAACCACTAGGGATATATTTACCATTTAATCCTATTAATAAGTTGGTAATTTCTTGGTTAGTTTTTTGCAGAGAAGGTAGAAGATTTTGGCGAATCCATTCTAATTCTTTATTTGTCTGTGGGAAGGGAGAGTTTGTCGTATTTTGATTAATTAAATTTTCGACTAAATTAGCTGCTTTTTGTTCGAGTAACTCAACAGCATCACCCACAGTACGACAGACTTTTCCATCCATAATTAAATTCTCATCAATAACTGTAGAAAAGTCATCTGTGAGAGGGTCAAAATCCAAATTCAAATCTTCAGCTAAAGCACGAGTTAAACCCAAACGAGTAGTACTAGGATGACGAGCGATCGCTACGATTAAATCTCGTAGTTGTTGACCTTGAGGACATTGCCCAAATATATGTAAACCATCCCTTATTTGTGCTTCTTTTAATTCACAGAGATAGCCATCTGCATTAGTAATTAATTTTGCAAATCTAGCATTTTCATTGTTTGCGGAATTAATCCGTATATCCGAGGCAAAATCCGTGTTTTCAGAGTCTTTTTCTAAAAATGATAAATCTTTATTTAAACCTTCTTTTTCTATGAGATTAATTATCCGTTCTCGAATCACAGATAACCGAGATGGGTCTAAATTTTGTGCCTCATAATATTCATCAATTAAAGTTTCTAATTGTTGCAAAGGACCATAAAGTTCTGCGCGAGTCATAGGTGGAGTTAAATGGTCGATAATTACAGCTTGAGACCTCCGTTTAGCTTGGGAACCTTCTCCAGGATCGTTAACAATAAAAGGATAAAAATGTGGCAAAGCACCGAGAGCTATTTCTGGAAAACATTCTTGAGATAAACCGACACTTTTACCGGGCAACCATTCTAAGTTTCCATGTTTTCCCACATGAATAATTGCATCTATTTTAAATTTTTCTCTCAACCAATAATAGAAAGCTAGATAATTAGGGGTAGGTTCTAAATCTGGAGCATGATAATTTAAACTGGGGTCAATATCGTAACCCCGCGAAGGTTGAATACCTACAAAAATATTTCCTAACTGAATGCCTGGAATAGGAAAATTATCAGTTTCTTTATATAGAGGAATTATTCTAGAATTAATCCGTACATCCGTGGCAAAATCCGTTTCATTATCTTTCTGAAATTCTGAAAAATTACCAGAAAAAAAGTTAAAAAAAGATGGCGAAATTATCGTAGAATTAATCCGTACATCCGTGGCAAAATCCATGTGTGCCGTGGCAAAATCCGTGTCTGCTCTCTTTCCCCATCTCTGAATAATTTTTTCTCGTACAACTTCTGGCAAACTAGCAAAATATGTTTCAAATTCTGCCAAGGATAAAGATTGGAAAATAGGACGTAATTCACGACTTTCTAAATCATTTGTTATCCCAGAAGTCAGACGTTTAATTAACTCATCGCCAGTTTGAGGAACACTTTCCAAATAATAACCAGCTTGTTGTAAAGCTTGAAGAATTTTTACACAACTAGCAGGAGTATCTAACCCAACTCCATTAGCAAGACGACCATCACGATTAGGATAATTTGCTAATATTAATGCGATGCGACGTTGAGATGCTGGAGTTTGTTGTAACTTTATCCAATTAGCAGCCAATTTTGACACAAATTCAATCCTATCTTGAACTGGAAAATAACTAATTACATCTGTTTCTAAATCGGAATTCCAAGTTTTAACCGCCTTAAAAGAAACCGCCCGACTAATAATATTTCCATCTACTTCCGGCAATGCCACATTCATTGCCACATCCCGTGGTGAAAGACCTTGAAATTGACTTTCCCATTGCTCAAAATTCCCACCACTAAAAATTACTTGTAAAACTGGTATATCTAAATTTTTCCCATTTCTTAACAAGGGAGGAAAAGACAAATTTTCCAATTCTGAATCTTGATTATTCACAACAGAGACAGCAAAACTTGTTGTATTTAACAATAATTGAATTGCCTGAGAATCTTCAGGTTGAAAATACTGCAATATTTCCTCTTGTATTTCTAAATCTCTAGGAGAAGAAACAAATACTGGAACAGGTTCTAAATTTCTTGTTGTTAAAGCTTGGCAAAGAGCATCTATTGGAGCAACATTTCCAGATAGATAATGAGCGCGATAGAATAATATTCCGATTTTTGCCTTTGTATTTTGCTGTTGTTTTTGCCAAGGATAAATTCCTACTCGTGGCACTGAAATAGGTGGAGCAAGATGATAATTTTTTCCCAGACAAATATTAGCGACAAACTGTAGACCATTCACAAAATTATCTACTCCCGCTTCAGTCAAATATCGCCACAGTTGATTAACTGCTGAAATTGAAATATTAGAATGATTCATTAAATCTGGATCTGGGCGGTCATCTCCAGGAATTACTATTAGTTTTGCATCATTTTTTTCGATCGCCTCTTGCAAAACTTCTAATCCATAAGACCAATATGAACGCCCGCCCAAAAGTCGAACAATAATTACTTCAGCTTTGGATAAAATATCATCAGCATAAGTATCAATAGTTAATTGTTGTTGTAGGTGAAGTAAATTAGCAACTCTCACTGGTGGAAAATCTGAAGGTAATTTATTAACTGCTGCTGCTAATGTTTGAATATCTGTATCTGCTGCTGTTAGAAATACGATAGGTGCAGGAGTTTGTTCGATAAAAATTACTCCTTCTGCTTGAGGGTTCCAACCACCAGGAGTAGCTGCTATTCGGTGCATATAATTTTATTGTTGAAAAATCCTCATAATTTTACCATAAACTTATTTTTTCATCCATGAATATCTAGAACCTTCAAGAAGTGCTTTCACTCCCGGATTTTTGGTTTTGAGTGATGTAGATTGAAAATAATAGTAATTAAATTAAATTTCAATTTAGAGGTGGAAATGATACAAGCACAATTGACTACTTGGAGAGTATTATCGATAGTATTATCATTGTTTGTAGCAATTATTAGTGGTATGAGTGGTTATCTATTTGCCAAATCAAAATTATCTCAAAATCCCCAAGCACAAATGCAAATTTCAGCATCTCGCTCTTTGGTCTCTTTAACAGGTACAGTTGTTGAAAAACCTTGGAGTAAAACTACTGAATCTTGGATAGCAGGAGATAGTAATTATTATGTCTTAGATGTGGAAGTTTTAGAAATAGAAAAACGTTCTGCTGAAGAAGGTGTAATTATGCGTGCTTCAGAGGCGATCGCCTTTGAAAGTTTTGCCGAATATGTCGGTAAAAAAGTGGAAATAAAGGGAGAATATGTTGAGAGTAAACCATATCAACCAAAAAGTGCCTATGAATCTTATCCAATGGGTATGGATGGTAGACCTTTACCCAGAGGTGCAGGATTTCAAGTTTATGAAATTAGGGTATTAAATGAATAGATATTAGTTGTTTGTCACAATGAAAAAATTGCCACTTCTAGTCTCTTCTCTCCCCCTAGTCAGAAAAATTCCTACCTTTTCTCTTCTACTATTTACTGGAGAGGAAAAAATTTGCTTGCTTGAGTTCTTTGTCTAGGAGAAAGTTAGAGAAAATTTCTACCTTTTCGACTCTAGTATTTACCTGAAAGAGAAAAATTTGCCACTTCTAGTCTTTCCCCTTGCCCAAGTCGGAAAAATTTCTAGTTTTCCCCTTCTACTATTTATTTGAGAGGGAAAATTTGCCACTTTTAGTCTTTCCCCTTGCCCAAGTCGGAAAAATTTCTAGTTTTCCCCTTCTAGTATTTATCTGAGAGGGAAAAATTTGCCACTTCTAGTCTTTCTCCTTGCCCAAGTCGGAAAATTTTCTAGCTTTTCCCTTCTACTATTTATTTGAAAGAGAAAAATTTGCCTGTTTGATTTCTTTGTCTAGGAAAAAGTTAGAGAAAATTTCTACCTTTTCGACTCTAGTGTTTACCTGAGAAGGAAAACTTTACTACTTCTAGTCTTTCCCCTTGCCCAAG
>JAXHSW010000154.1:0-4212 GCA_034190295.1 Cyanobacteriota bacterium
GCAACTGGATTATGGAACTTATATCTGATGGCAGCATAAGTAATCACATTACTAAGGAAATATATCAGTTTTTGTTTGAGTTTTTTTCTAACCTTAAGTTATTTCCCAACAACTCTAATATAGTTTATTTTCCTAATCTAGATGTTGCTAATTGTAAATAAATTTTGCCAACTGTGCTTCCCACACTCCCCACCCCCTCCTCCTTTTTTCTAAGCATGACAATAAATTGACCCTGCTCCCAGGAGGGGAATATAGGTACATGACTTACCGAATAATTAAGGTTTAAAGCCTCTCCTTTAAAGGAGAAAAAAGAAAAAAATTTCTCTACCACGTCAACCCTCTCCTTGAAAAGAAGAGGTAATTATTAATTATTAATTGTTAATTATTAATTGTTGAAGCACCTGCAACCTACTTTTAAGCCTCCCTCTTCCCTCTTCCCTATTCAGGTTTCTCTAATCAAACAGTCTAAATTCTTCAAACACAACAGAAAAACCATCCCCATCAGGAGAAGCACACATTACACCGACTTGCAACTCATTTGCCGTAGTCAAATAACCCAGTCTCAACAAACTATAACTCTCTCCATCCAGAGAATATTCCACTTCCACTGTTTCCCCACTCCGCTTTAACCGCAACCAAATACTTTCCGGGTTTGACAGCAACGATACCACTGACCAGTCAGAATATTCTCTTGTCACTACAGCACTCGCTTGTTGCACGCTATTCACAAATTCAATGCCACATTTTATCCAAGTTTTCTCATTCAAACGCACCATCAAACCTGCTTGGTCGTATAATGCTTGATATTCACCAGTAATTTTGACTTGAGCAGTAAAGTCACCTGTAATATTCTGATAATAAAAATGACCGTTATCGCGAATAAAACCATAGTGAGTCACTCGCCAAAAATCTGTCTTTGCACCTGTGGTAATTTGAATTACTCCATCTTGGTCGCTCCAGATAGAAGGTTGGTTATACCATTGCATTACATTTGTTGTCATTGTTGAAGAAATACTAAGTACGCCACCATTTATAATATCTTGATATGAAATTTGCCAACCTGACACTGCTTGACCATTGAGTAAATAAGGTTCGGAATGATTACCTTTTTGAATAACAAAATCTTTGCCATTATCCAAATGTATAGTTGCTTGAGAAAAATGTAGATATCCCAAATCAAACATTGGCGTACCCGGAGTTACCTGATATAAACCCAAAGCACTGAGAATATACCAAGCTGACATTTGTCCGCAGTCTTCATTGCCTATGATGCCATCTGGTGTAGCTTTGTACATTGTGGTAAGTATTTGTTTGACATAAGCACGAGTCAGATCGTTGCGATCGACAAAATTGAAAAGATAGGGGATATGATGACTGGGTTCATTCCCGTGAGCGTATTGTCCAATTAATCCTGTAATATCGGGTAGTTCATTGCCTTTACTACTATCCAGGGAAAATAGTTTTTCCAGTTGTGCTAAAAATGCTGACTTCCCACCCATGAGTTGAATTAAGTCGGGAATATTGTGAGGTACAAACCAGGTATATTGCCAGGAGTTACCCTCAATAAATGGAGACTCCCATGCTGCTGCAAACGGATCGAAATTATCCCAACTACCATCC
Organism: Cyanobacteriota bacterium; assembly: GCA_034190295.1. Lineage (GTDB taxonomy): Bacteria > Cyanobacteriota > Cyanobacteriia > Cyanobacteriales > Microcoleaceae > Okeania. Next base: position 1,621 of record JAXHSW010000154.1, read on the forward strand.
TTACGTTTGGGACGCATTAATTTTTGACTCGCGTCGAATACTTGGCGATATGCTTGAGAACGTTTTTCATAACTTTCTGCCAGACTAATATTTCCGAAAATTCTGGCAATCTGAGCGATCGCCCAGTCATTATAGGCAAATTCTAGAGTCCGCGACACTGACCAGTTAACATCAACATCTGAGGGAACAAAGCCATAATTACGATAGACATTCAATTCTGCTTCTTCTCTATTCATGGTGTCGATCGTTGCTCCTAATGCCCACCAATTATCATAATTGCGCAAACCTTTGATAAAAGCATCGACAATAACACTAATAGCATGACGACCAACCATTGTTTTGACATCTTTTTCTCCTAGTTTCCACTTTGGTAGAGAACCCACTTGGTCGTAATGTATCAACATAGATTTGATATATTCATTGGTTTCTGAGGGTTCCAGTAAAGTCATCAATGGATGGAGAGCGCGAAATGTATCCCATAATGAAAATAGGGTGTAGTTGGTAAAACCTCCTGCGGTATGAATGCTGCCATCTGCTCCCCGAAACCGTTTGTCTACATCCATATATATATGTGGAGCTTTGTAAGTATGGTAAAGAGCAGTGTAGAAAATGATTTTATTTGTTTCGTTTTCGGTTTCAATATCAATTTTTGCCAGTTTCTCGCGCCAGAGTTCTTTGCTGGAGTCTACTGTTTCGTAAAATTGCCTGGTGGGAATTTCTTTGGTGAGGTTTCTTTGCGCTCCATTAATATCTACTGCGGAAATACCAATTCGTACTTTGAGATTGGAAATTTGTCCTAATTCTAGATATGATTGAATATTTTTGTTATTTGCACTGTTGAGTCGATCGAGATTTTTGCCATCGGTGGAAATATAGATTTTTTGCAGTGGTTTATCTATTTTGATATAAAAATAAATTCTTTGTTCTGGCGACCAACTTTGACTGATACGACTGCCAACAATAGTGTATGGGTCTAATACTTTGAGACTAGCAGAGAGAGTTTTTTCGTCTCGGCGATGAACTAAGTCTATGAGCAGGTTAACTTTAGCATTTTCGGGAAAGGTGTAATAGTGGAAACCACTCCGTTGTTTAGCGGTGAGTTCGACTTGTATTCCTGAGTTTAATTTAACTTTGTAGTAAGCAGGAGAAGCTATTTCCGAATTTTTGTCAAAGCGTTCCCGATAACCAGAGTCTGGGTTTTCCAGAGTTCCCGGTTCCAGTGTCATAGTACCAATTTTTGGCAAAATCAGAATATCTCCATAGTCTGCAATACCCGTACCGCTTAGGTGAGTGTGGGAAAAACCGAGAATACTGCGATCGCTATCATAATATCCGGAACTGGCGTCCCACCCTTGGACTCTGGTATCGGGGCCAAGTACGACAAAACCATTGGGAACGCTGGCCCCTGGGTGAGTGTGACCGTGACCTCCCGTACCAATTAGGGGGTTGACATATTTGAGGTTGTTTGAGGTTGATGTGTTTTTGTTAGTCATAAATTGGGGAAGGAAGTAGCAAGAAAGAAGAAAAATAAAGTTATACCGTTTCTTATCTTAATAGTAGTTGAGCCAATGGAACTGAGCAAAAATTCCTATTGCGGCATACGCAACAAAACCACAGACACTGAAAATTCCCAATGGAACTAAGCAAAAATTCCTATTGCGACATACGCAACAAAACCACAGACACTGAAAATTCTCAATGGAACTGAGCAAAAATTCCTATTGCGACATCCGCAACAAAACCACAGACAGTCAAAATTCTCAATGGAACTGAGCAAAAATTCCTATTGCGACATACGCAACAAAACCACAGACACTCAGAATTCCCAATGGAACTAAGCAAAAACTCCTATTGCGGCATACGCAACAAAACCACAGACAGTCAAAATTCCCGATGGAACTAAGCAAAAACTCCTATTGCGGCATACGCAACAAAACCACAGACACTCAAAATTCTCAATGGAACTAAGCAAAAATTCCTATTGCGGCATACGCAACAAAACCACAGACACTCAAAATTCTCAATGGAACTAAGCAAAAATTCCTATTGCGGCATACGCAACAAAACCACAGACACTCAAAATTCGGCGTTGCTGAATACTGGGATGATTTCGGCGCTCCACGGGGACAGGTCAACAGGTCAACACGGGGATTATGCTTTCTGCTCTCTGACAAAATTATCCCGCAATTATGCAATGCCCAAAATTCTCAATGAAACTAAGCAAAAATTCCTATTGCGACATCCGCAATAAAACCACAGACACTCAAAATTCGGCGTTGCTGAATACTGGGATGATTTCGGCGCTCCACGGGGACAGGTCAACAGGTCAACACGGGGATTATGCTTTCTGCTCTCTGACAAAATCATCCCGCAATTATGCAATGCCCAAAATTCTCAATGAAACTAAGCAAAAACTCCTATTGCGACATCCGCAATAAAACCACAGACACTCAAAATTCTCAATGGAACTGAGCAAAAACTCCTATTGCGACATCCGCAATAAAACCACAGACACTCAAAATTCTCAATGGAACTGAGCAAAAACTCCTATTGCGACATCCGCAATAAAACCACAGACACTCAAAATTCTCA
>JAXHSW010000154.1:4312-6829 GCA_034190295.1 Cyanobacteriota bacterium
ATGGAACTAAGCAAAAACTCCTATTGCGACATACGCAATAAAACCACAGACACTCAAAATTCTCAATGGAACTAAGCAAAAATTCCTATTGCGACATACGCAACAAAACCACAGACACTCAGAATTCCTATTGCGACATCCGCAACAAAACCACAGACAGTCAAAATTCTCAATGGAACTGAGCAAAAACTCCTATTGCGACATACGCAATAAAACCACAGACAGTCAAAATTCTCAATGGAACTAAGCAAAAATTCCTATTGCGACATACGCAACAAAACCACAGACACTCAGAATTCCTATTGCGACATCCGCAACAAAACCACAGACAGTCAAAATTCTCAATGGAACTGAGCAAAAACTCCTATTGCGGCATCCGCAACAAAACCACAGACACTCAAAATTCTCAATGGAACTAAGCAAAAATTCCTATTGCGGCATCCGCAACAAAACCACAGACACTCAGAATTCTCAATGGAACTAAGCAAAAAAACTACTGTGATATTCCCTGACTACAAGTGCCACACTGTAAAGATTTTCTTGTTTTTCAATTATGGAACGCCGACATAAAGATTGTAATGTGTTGATTAAATCTGATGGTGATATTTCTGTAGTCTCTAACAGTTGCGCCAGACTAACAGACTGATTTTTCATTACTAAAAGCTTCAAAATTTGTTTTTCGGTTTCGGATAGGCGATCGCTCTGCTGTTGTAAAGTATCTTTCAAATCTTCTGGTAATAAGATGGCATTATCGGGTAATAAATCAATCAAATTTTCTCCAAATTCTTGAATCTGAGTTGCCACACTTTTTAACCATAAAGGGTTTCCTTGATAGAGGTGAATGAGTCTTTCCCAGTTATCAATTTCTGCCAAACCATAATCTCTGAGTATTTCTGTTGCGCTAGTGATATCTAAACCAGTCAGTTGCAAAATAGAAATAGAAGTTTTTTTGCTTTTGAGTTGAGCAAGTTTAATGGGTTCTTCCCAACCTATTAATAGCAGGCAACTTTCATGGGATAATTTTTCTATCTGTTTGAAAAAGCAGTCATATTCTTCGTATCCTGGTTTGTACTTTCCAGCTAACTCCCCACTGCTGAAAAGGTGATGAATGTCATCCAAGACTACTAAACAACGATACTTTTGCAAATAAAAGTTAGGCAAGAGTCGCAAAGTCTTTCTTGCCTTTTTTTTATGATTCTCTGTTGCTGTGAAATTGTAGAAATTGTAGGTTGGGTTAAGCGGCAGCGCAACCCAACAAAGACCGAAACTATATCTATAATATGTTGGGTTTATCCGTAGGATAAGCTCCGCTAACGGTTCCTAAACCCAACCTACATGAGTAGCGATCGCGACTCTACAAGAAAGAGGCCAATTGCACTTAATCTGTGCATCGGTACCATAATCTGTGTGAGCTGCTCCATCTAACCTACATTAGCGATCGCTGTTCTACAAGAAAGAGGCCAATTGCACTTAATCTGTGCATCCGTGCCATAATCTGTGTGAGCACCTCCATCCAACCTACATGATTAGCGATCGCTGTTCTACAAGAAAGAGGCCAATTGCACTTAATCTGTGCATCCGTGCCATAATCTGTGTGAGCACCTCCATCCAACCTACATGATTAGCGATCGCTGTTCTACAAGAAAGAGGCTAATTGCACTTAATCTGTGCATCCGTGCCATAATCTGTGTGAGCAGCTCCACCCAACCTACATGAGCGATCGCTAAATTTTCCTCTATCTTGCCCCAAACTAGCTAGTCGGTTAGATGAGGAAGGAATAGGTTCGGCAGCAGGAGTGACTATATCCCCTAAGATTTCACCAGTTCCTTTCATTACGCCACAGGGAGGACGTTTAGTTTCGGTGGTAGCAGCATATTTAGTTTCAGTCGTAGCAGGATAAACGATCGCTAATGGTTTTCCTTGATGGATGATAGTTAGTGGAATTTTTGTGCGTTCAACTTCTATAAATAGAGTCGCCTTTGTTGCATGAAAGTAGCGTTCTTAACATCCATTCGGCAGTTATATCGCCCTCTTTCGCAATTATTACTATTGGACAATAGTTATTGCTCTGGTGATGAGCGCCATTCGGAGTAAGTGTGGCAGTTATATCGCTTTCTTTGACAATTATTACTATTGGACAATAGTTATTGCTCTGGTGATGAGCGCCATTCGGAGTAAGTGCGGCAGTTATATCGCCCTCTTTCGCAATTATTACTATTGGACAATAGTTATTGCTCTGGTGATGAGCGCCATTCGGAGTAAGTGTGGCAGTTATATCGCTTTCTTTGACAATTATTACTATTGGACAATAGTTATTGCTCTGGTGATGAGCGCCATTCGGAGTAAGTGCGGCAGTTATATCGCCCTCTTTCGCAATTATTACTATTGGACAATAGTTATTGCTCTGGTGATGAGCGCCATTCGGAGTAAGTGTGGCAGTTATATCGCTTTCTTTGACAATTATTACTATTGGACAATAGTTATTGCTCTGGTGATGAGCGCCATTCGGAGTAAGTG
>JAXHSW010000154.1:6929-22776 GCA_034190295.1 Cyanobacteriota bacterium
TTATTGCTCTGGTGATGAGCGCCATTCGGAGTAAGTGTGGCAGTTATATCGCTTTCTTTGACAATTATTACTATTGGACAATAGTTATTGCTCTGGTGATGAGCGCCATTCGGAGTAAGTGTGGCAGTTATATCGCTTTCTTTGACAATTATTACTATTGGACAATAGTTATTGCTCTGGTGATGAGCGCCATTCGGAGTAAGTGCGGCAGTTATATCGCTTTCTTTGACAATTATTACTATTGGACAATAGTTATTGCTCTGGTGATGAGCGCCATTCGGAGTAAGTGCGGCAGCTTAATCGCTTTCTTTGGCAATGATTACTATTGGACAATAGTTATTGCTCTAGTGATGAGTACCATTCGGAGTAAGTGTGGCAGCTTAATCGCTTTCTTTGACAATTATTACTATTGGACAATAGTTATTGCTCTAGTGATGAGCGCCATTCGGAGTAAGTGCGGCAGTTATATCGCTTTCTTTGACAATGATTACTATTGGACAATAGTTATTGCTCTGGTGATGAGCGCCATTCGGAGTAAGTGCGGCAGCTTAATCCCTGTGCGAACGCAATTATTACTATTGGACAATAGTTAGAGCAGTTTCCGCACGTTATTGTTGTACATATGCGGAGCAAGCGTGGCAGCTATATACTTTCATGCAACAAAGCCAATAGAGTCTGTAAACTTTGCGGTAATTCACCGATAGTAATTTCTGCCATATACATTTTATCTTTCTATCAAGAAAATACAACTCTAGTTTAACATCTCCATTCCTTTCATCGGCAATAGGGGCGATCGCCTTCTCATTTACCTATACTATTAGACATCTCCAAAAATAAAAAATAAAATCAATTATCACACATAAATTATCAATTATTTCCCCTCCTGGGAGGGGCCCGCGGGTGGGTTCCCTACTGCCTACTCCCTATGCATGAAGGAGATGTCTATTGCAATACTTCTTCCCTCTTCCTTCTTCCTTCTTCCTTCTTCCCTCTTCCCTCTTCCCTCTTACTTACTTCTTTCAATTTGCTTCTCCAGTTAAAGTAAAAGCCGCCCAATTTTTTACTTCTGGAAATTTTTTGAGAGTAGTTAACATTGCTTGTCGTAGTGCTTTTGCTTTATTAGTAGTAGTATTTAATTGATGATAAAAATCTACCATTAATAATTGGGTTGCTTCATCTGGAACTTTCCATAAAGAGACAATAATACTAGGCGCTCCTGCTGCTAAAAAAGAACGAGATAATCCGATTACTCCATCTCCTGTAATTTCTCCACGGCCTGTATTGCAAGCACTTAAAACTACTAATTCTGCATTCAAATTTAGTTCTAAAATTTCATAATAAGTAAGGAAACCATCATTATTTTTGTCGGGAGTAAGTGCTAATGCTCCAGGTATTCCTAATCCTCTAATATCTGTCAGTAAACCATGAGTTGCTATATGAATTACTCGTGAATTTTCCATTTGTTTTTTTACTAAGGTTTCTGTTGCTTGCTTACCAATTATTGCTTGACTTTCTAGAAAATTAGCTATTTGTTTTGCTTCAGCTTCGGCACCAATTAAAGGTTCTAATGCTTGCTCATTTAGTTTGGGCATGGAGGGGTTTCCTACTACTAAATCACTTTGATTATTATTTCTAGGTAAGCCAACTATTAAATCGTTTTGTGGATTTGTTTTTTGATTTTTAGCCCGTTGTTTATGGGTTAATTCTAATATTTGGATTGCTGGTGCAGTCAGAATTGTATGTTTTTCTATTAAGTATTTTTCTCGATCGTCTATTAGGGCAACAAAGGGAACTAAAAATAATTCTTTTTGAGGTATGAATATTACCGATTCTTCGGCATTAGTGGGGAGAATATCTGCTATGGGTTCGATTAATAATTTGTACAGTTTTTTGAGTTGATTTTGTGGTTGGTATGGTTCTACTAAAAGCGCTCGACGAGTATCTATAACTAGGTCGGTTAAACTGTTATTTTCTAGAACAGATTTCAATTCTATTTGACGAAATGCTATTTCACCAGTTGGTTGAATTACCCAAATATAAAGTTGTTCTTCAATGATGGAATATTCGACTATTGTTGCTGTTTGTTCGGCAGCTATTTGTTGAATTTCTTTGAAGGTTGGTGGCTCAATATTTGCTTGAGTAATAGTTTGTGAAGAAAGACGGTCAAATAATAGTTCTACAAATGCTCGGGCACGACCTCGTTCGGCAATTTCTAAAGCATCTTTGATTTTATTTTGTTGAACTAAGACTTTTTGTAATTGGTTATAAGTATCTATTTGAGTTTCAAATAATGATACTTTAAATAAATCTTTACCGCCTAGTTTTTTTCTGATTGATTCTTTGACTGTTATTGCCGAACGTAAATTTTTTTCTGCTTTCTTTAAATTTCCTTTTGCCAAATAAGTTATACCTAAACTTTCAAAGGCTTCTGATTCTCCATAAATTTCCTGAATTTCTTGAGAGATGGTTAACTGTTCCTGAAAATAATTAATTGCTTTGTCATAGTTTCCTAAAGCTAAATAATTTTGACCTAGTTGGTTAAAAGAGGCAGCTTTTGTATAAATGTCGTTTGTCTTAGTAACTATATTCTCAAAAAATTCTATTGCTTCATCATGTTTTCCGAAAACAGTATAAATACCTCCAATATAGAATGCTTTTCTCCCCAGTGCTGCACTTTGCTCATAGTATTCAATAGCTTTTTTGTAATCTTTTTGAAAATAGTAAACATCCCCGATTCCTTCTAAAGCACGAGCTTGAATATCTGTATCTTTAATTTCTTTTCCTCTGGCTAAATATTGCTTTTGATACTCAAGACTTTTATGATAAATTCCTAAATATAAGTAAGGCTTTGATATGTCATATAATCTGGCTGTCGCTGCGTAATCATCATCAATTTCTTCAGCCAATTTCAAACTTTGCCGATAATAATCAATCGCATTAACATAATCATTTAACCAATAATAAGCCCATCCTACACTAGATAAAACTTGTACTTGCCCAGATTTATCTCCGATTTCCTGATAAATTTTCAGAGATTTTTTAGCTGTTTCTAAACCTTTTTGATATTGATGAGCATTACTGACTAAATTATCTGCTTCTAACCTTAATCTTTCAGCTTCTGCTTGACGAGAATTTACTTGTCGTAGGCGATCGCTATCTACACATTCATTCCCAGAGCCATCATGGCCTATATAATTTACACAATATCGATCGTTTTTAATCTCTAAAATTTCGGCTAAATACCATTGCTTATTCCACAAAACTTCTACATATTCATTGACTGAATAATCTCTATTTGTTTGGGTAAATTCTGAATTATTTCGCTCTAGATTAATATTAGTATTTCGACGATAACCTTCTAAGCGGAGTCTTTCTGCATCAATTTTTCTAGGGTCTACAGTACGAATACGAATTCTATCTACACATTCATCCCAAGAGCTGTCATGGCCTACATAAGTTATACAATATTGATTATTTTTAATCTCTAAAATCTTCGCTAAATACCATTCATTTTGCCATAATACTTCTATATATTGATTTAGCCTTAATCTTTCTTCTGTAGAATTTTTATATTGAATAGCACGAAGGCGATCGCTACCTAAACATTCATCCCAGGAATCATCATAAGTAGGATAAGTAATACAATATTTATTATGATTAATTTCTAAAATTTTTCCTAGATACCAGTCTCCTTCCCAAAGTACTTCTACATAATCCCCTACTTGAAAATTTTGTGCTAATAAAAAAGGTTGATTAATTGGTGATTTTTCTGTTATTTCTCTAAAGTTGATATTGGGCTGATTATTTACTAAATATTGTGGGGATTTTGATAGTAGATTTTGCCAATTTTTAGGTAATGTAAAATTTTCAGATGCCCGAGCTTTTTCAGAAATAATCAAACTGGAAAATATTGATATTTTTACTAATATTATGACTAATAATTTGCGGAATTTTTGATTATTTTTAATCATGGTGTATGGGATTTTTCTACTGATGAAATACATTCAACAATTAATTATTAACAATTACCGAATAATTAGGGCTTGCTGAAAAAGTATGAGTTGTAGGGATAGGAGCCAGAATCCAGAATCGGTGAAGTCAGGAGGAATGGGAATTATAGAAGAAGTAGTCAGAAGAATCTTCAACAATTAATAATTAATAATTAATAATTACCTCTCCTTGAAAATAAGAGGATTGACTAATAATGAAAAATTTTCTTTATTATCCCCTTAAAAGGGTAGGCTTTAAACCACAATTTTCGGTAAAAGTGATTTTCTACCCCTCGAAATGCCGAAAATACGCTCCTAATTGAAGCATTACCACCTAAAAGCTGGTACTTTATTAATACCTGAAAAGGGTAAAACCTTTACCTGTCAAAATTTTGATATTAGATCGGTAGAGCAATAATTAATAATTAAATGATTGAATAATTAAATAATTAAATAATTCAGGTTTAAAGCCTACCCTTTCAAGGGGAAAAAAATAAATTTTTTCCTTTTATTCAATCCTCTTCCTTTTAGGGAAAGGTAATTATCAATTATCAATTATCAATTATCAATTATTGAATCCTACTGGACTGACACAGCTAAAACTGTACACTCTTATTTTTGTTTCTAGGTGTCTTTTTCTCCCCACCCTCCCCACACTTCCCACCCTCCCCACACTCCCCATCTAATGCACCATTTCAGGTGTGTCGCTCCACTACCTCCTCGCTCATTCCCATTTCTCCTGTCTTCCCCTCCACGGTCGGGGCCCGCGGGTGGGTTGTCTCCTGTCTCCTACCCCTACTAAAAGACTTTTGAGGGCAAACCCTCAGTACTATAAATTAATGAAAATATAGCAGTCGAAGCAAAGGGAGCAGACATATCACTCATATTAAAACTCAGACAAAACAAGATTTTTCCTTCTTTCTTCTTCCTTCTTTCTTCTTCCTCCTTCCTCCTTTCTTCTTCCTTCTTCCTTCTGCTATCAAACTGAAAGAGGTTAAAACTAGCTCTAAAGGAAATTATTATTCCCTTCAATTCTAGTTTTAACCTCTTTATTTAAGACTCAGCAACAGTAAAATTAGCGTTTGATCTTCGGTGACATACTCCCACACGCTCGCTGACGCTATAGTGTGGGCTTCTCGTTTCGCAGTCCTGCTACTGCATAAGACAAGCGCGTGCTTTAAGGACGTATGGGCCCCGCCGCCCTTTTTGCAAGTTAAAAAACTACTCACCCAGTGTCGCAATAAGATTTTACGTTTTCCCACGGCTTGCTAGGGCGTGTCATCAATTAAAAAATTGACAAAATTGGTATTGTATGCTTTAAATTGATGGCGATCGCTATACCAATAAAATGACTGAGGCTACCAAATAAATTCCTCCCAGAAAGTAGGCTGAACATTTATCGTATCTAGTAGCGATCGCTCGATACTGTTTGAGTTTGGCGAAGAAATTTTCGATCAGATGACGTGCTTTGTACAATATCTCATCGTAACTACGGAGTTCTTTTCGATTTTTTTTCGGTGGAATCACTACTTCTACTCCTCTCTCCGTCAAAGGCTTTATCACCCGCTCAACCGCATCATAGGCTTTATCCCCTAATATTGCTTCTGCTTCCACCATCGGTAACAGAACATCGGCTCCGTCCAAGTCAGATGCTTGGCCTGGAGTTAAAAAAAATGGGTGGGATTACCCAGAGCATCTACTATCCCATGTATTTTAGTGCTTAATCCTCCTTTACTACGGCCTATATCTTCCTGTTCTGCACTACTGTCTTTTGCTCCTGCACTATGTTGATGAGCACGAACAATAGTGGCATCGATCATGGCATATTCGTTATCTGAATCCTCAGCTAGAGCTTGAAATAGCTTTTCCCATACCCCTGAACTGCTCCAACGACTAAAACGGGTATGGACTACGCGGAAGTCCCCGAATCTTTCTGGTAAGTCTCTCCAAGGAATTCCTGCTCTATACCTGTATAAAACAGCTTCCACAAAGAGGCGGTTGTCTGTGGCAGTCCTTCCTACAGTTCCTTCACGGCCTGGTAGTAGATTTTGAATCCGTTCCCATTGGTCCCATACGCAAGCTATAACGTCTAGCCATTTAGAGCAGTCCTTTTTTATGATTCCTGTAGTTATTCCTTATGAGCATACTATACTTTTAATGTCAACCTCCTTAATTGATGACACGCCCTAGGAGTTATGGATAATAACCCCATATCTGATTAAATTTTTATGGTTCATCACTGGCGGTTGTTAACTCAAACCAGCTAGAAGCTATTATCACATAAAATTTGTAAATTAATGGGACTCAACGTCCTATTAATTTACCGTCGATTCATCCCACGCTCCGGAACGCAGATTATGACGTGGGGCTTCTCGACAATTATGCTAAACTCCAAAAATGCTAGGTATAAGAGACTGGTCCAAGCAATTTTCAATAATTATTAATTATTAATTATTAATTATTAATTATTAATTACCCAACACCTTCTCGATCACATTAACTGAGGTTCCAAAAGTCGAGTTAGACGATTTTTTTGGTAACTGGTCATAAAACCATCTAATGTCCGTAAAAAATCTTCCCGTGCCTGAAAATGATCCACTCGATTCACTACTTGGCCATTTTCAAATAAGATCAAGGTAGGCAAGGTTCTGAGTTGATATTTACTAGCAAGCTTTAAACTTTCATCAGCATTCACCCCCACCAGCTTTAATTGGCCATTCCACTCAGACTGAAATTGAATTAATTGGGGGACAATCATTTTACACAGGCCACACCAAGGTGCCCAAAAATTTACTAAAACGGGGTTAGAGGCGTCTAACACCTCTTTTTTAAAAGTTTTTTCGTTAACTGACAAAAGCATGGCTTATCGATCTGAAATTAAATTTTTTATATCCTGGGATCATCCTACCAGTCTACGCTCCCAGTTGCACGGATGAGTAGTGGATGAGCTTGCCAAAGTAAGAAAATAAAAATAGCTACTCCAACATAGGCCCATCGGAGAAACTCCTGTAACTGTAGAGTTTGACGTCCTTGAATAATAGCCACAAAAGGCATAACCGATGTGCGAAACTTTAACTTTTCAAAAGATTCACCAAAATGCTGTTGAAGTCGTCGATCCCCATGCCATACACCAAACAAATGATGGAGTATGAGGCCAAAAGAGGTAACAAGGGTAAAACTTGTCCCTAACCAAAGAGTATGGGCAATACACCAAATCACTTGGCCTACCATTTGCGGATGGCGGGTAATCCGAATAATCCCTGTTTCATAGAGATGGACTTGGGGTTTTTGAATTGCAGCAATTTCTAAAAGATTGAATGTAGAGGGATAGAGAAAGATAAATGAAATTGCTGATAGTATCCAGACTATAGGTTTAACTATTGGGACACCTTGCAATTGCCATAACTGCAACCCATCATAACGGTGGTTGAAAAAGTAAATAACCAGAATTACTGCTAGTGGTAGACTGACCAGAGCAAATAAGATGCGATATGGTCTAGGACCAATTTTGGTTTCGGCCCACGGTCGGAGGGCTGCTAAACCACTATGAGCGATCGCAAAACCTAGCAGTAACCCCAACATAATTAAATGGCTAGGGGTTAACCAATCATTAGACATGGACACTATAGGAAATTGATAATAAAAGTTAACTTTTGGAGGAATCGTCCAGCAGTATGCTGAAGGGACGTAATACCAACCCCTTTAGTGGGGAAGGAAATGCGGTGAGTGTGGAGTTTGATTTTCCCAATAAATTATTGATTCCTCGGTTGAGGAATTTGAAAATCAAAGGTCTTCAACTCTCAACCTCTGTCTTAAGGACTTTTGTCTCTGATTCAGTTTAATCTAAACAGGACACTCAGAGCTCGATCGACTAACAACAGAAGATGTGGGGTATGGAGGGAATTGTATTTTTTTTACTGATTTAATCAAATAAGGAACTTAAATGCAAATCAATTTAAGACACAAAAAAACACTATAAATTCAAACTTGTTAAAACTTTTCCACTCTCTAGTGCAGGATGGCGGAAATAACTGACCGGTTACAAAATCGCGCGAACAATTACAAATCAAAAATGATTGACTTTTGTACGGGAGTTAGCGGCAGCTCTGGCGGAACGCCAATGACATTTGCTGGCGCATAACTATCGAATGGCGCCCCTACTTTTGAGGGCGAATGCCATTCGCCCCTACGACTTCCGCATAACGGCACTACTTGCTCTGGAAATACCTAACGAATCAAATCAAAGGCCATTAAGTAATTTGCCCTTATGCTAACCCTTTGGGCGTTAATTCCCTCAATTTCTTTTTCCTTTAACAAAAAAATATGTCTGAGCTTCCTTTCACCCTAGACCAATTACGCATTCTCAAGGCGATCGCTGCTGAAGGTAGTTTTAAACGAGCTGCCGATAGTTTGTTTGTTTCTCAACCAGCGGTTAGTTTACAAGTACAAAATTTAGAGCGACAGTTGAATGTACCTTTATTCGACCGGGGTGGCCGCCGGGCACAATTAACTGAAGCTGGTCATTTGCTACTTACTTATGGTGAGAAAATATTATCTTTGTGTCAAGAAACTTGCCGAGCTATTGAGGATTTACAAAACCTTCAGGGTGGTACTTTAATTGTTGGTGCTTCTCAAACTACTGGTACTTATTTACTACCCCGAATGATTGGGATGTTTAGGCAAAAATATCCTGATGTAGCTGTGCAGTTACACGTTCATTCTACTCGTCGTACTGCTTGGAGTGTGGCTAATGGACAAATAGATTTAGCTATTGTTGGGGGTGAAGTTCCACCGGAGTTACAAGAGTCTTTGGAGGTTATACCTTATGCTGAGGATGAGTTGGCTTTAATTTTGCCTGTTTCTCATTCTTTGGCAGAAAAGGAAACTATTCAAAAAGATGATTTGTATCACTTAAATTTTATTACTCTAGATTCTCAATCTACTATTCGCAAGGTAATCGATCAAGTTTTATCCCGTAGTGGTATTGATACTCGCCGTCTGAAAGTGGAGATGGAATTAAATTCAATTGAGGCAATTAAAAATGCTGTTCAATCTGGTTTGGGAGTAGCTTTTGTTTCTGTTTCAGCTATTGAGAAGGAGTTACAAATTGGGGTTTTGACTACGGCTAAAATAGACCAGATAGTTGTCAATAGAATTTTATCGGTTATTTATAATCCTAATCGTTACCGTTCTAAAGCTGCTGAGGCTTTTAGTAAGGAAATTTTACCTTTGTTTTCTAGTCTAAATTTTAGTCCAGATAAGATTAAACCTTTATCTAAAGAAATACAGCCTATAGAAGTAGTAACAAATAATGTTAGTGAAACTTGAATATAAACTGTTAGTCAACGACTCAACGCTAATTCTAAAGAATATAGCGTGAGCTTGTAGGTTTCGGCTTATAAGCTTATAGTTGACCCGATTAAGTTCTTCAAGAACTACGTTATCTAAACCATAACACCTTCAGATACTTGCCAGTCTGTCGCTCTGTTGTTAACTATTAAACATCCGATTTGAGTTAAGGAAGTGTAGGAACCCTTAGTAAATTTAGATAACTTTATCCAGGCAAACATTACTGTATACAAGGAGAGACGCAAAAATGTCTAACCAAACAAATTTTGTCTTAGTGATAGATACAAATAAACAACCTTTAGCCCCATGCAAACCAGGAGTAGCAAGATCGCTACTCAAAGCAGATAAAGCTGCTGTTTTCCGTCGTTATCCATTTACTATCCTTCTCAAAAAGGAGGTAAAAGGAATTACCCCAAAATGTGAGCTGAAAATAGACCCAGGTTCTAAGAAAACTGGATTAGCATTAGTTCAAAATAATCGTGTTATTTGGGCAGCAGAATTAGAGCATCGTGGTCAGTTAATTAAGCAATCATTAGAAAGTCGTAGAGCTTTAAGGCGTTCTAGGCGCAATCGCAAAACTAGATACCGTCAACCCAGATTTCTTAATCGTAAACGTTCTGAGACTTGGTTACCTCCTAGTCTAATGCACAGAGTATTAACCATTCAAACTTGGGTAAATAGGCTAATTAAGTTTGCTCCTATTAATTCTATTAGTATGGAGTTAGTCAGATTTGATACTCAGAAAATGCTCAATCCTGAAATTAGCGGTGTTGAGTACCAACAAGGAGAATTAACAGGTTATGAAGTTCGGGAGTATTTATTAGAAAAGTTTGATAGAACTTGCGTATATTGCAATGCCAAAAACGTGCCTTTAGAAGTTGAGCATATTATCCCCAAATCTAAAGGTGGTAGCAATCGGATATCTAATCTAACTCTAGCTTGTCGCCCTTGTAATGAGTCAAAGTCTAATCAAGACATTAAAGACTTTCTCAGCGATCGACCTAATCTACTCAAACGGATATTAACTCAAGCTAAACAACCACTTAAAGATTCTGCTGCTGTTAATGCCACTCGTTGGAAGTTGTTTGAGACTTTGAAATCTACTGGAATTGAGGTAAAAATAGGTTCAGGAGCATTAACTAAGTTTAATCGGCGTAAGTTAGGTCTACCTAAAACTCATTGGTTAGATGCAGCTTGTGTTGGTAAAGTTGATGAGTTGTTTGTCGATACTTTACAACCGTTATTGATTAAGTCTTGTGGTTGGGGTAGTCGGCAAATGTGTAGAACCGATAAGTACGGCTTTCCAATTCGGCATTTATCCAGAAAAAAAGTACATTTTGGGTTTCAAACTGGAGATATTATCAAAGCTGATATTCCAAAAGGGAAATATGCTGGTGAATATGTTGGTCGAGTTACTGTCAGACCAAGAGGTTCATTTGCTCTCAAATCTAAAGTTCATAACAAACAAATTGATGTTAATTATAAGTATTGTCAAACTGTTCATAAACTTGATGGTTATAGCTATGATTTTGCTCAACTTGTAGAAATTAATGAGCAAGTCAATACAGCTACAATTGTCGATCGAATAATAAATCCAGTTCAGTTGTCGTTATTTGATACTTCTGAATTAACTATTGAGACAAATAAAACAACGGCGCCAATCTAGGAATAAAACAGAAACGATAATTACTAACAACTAAGTTGATTTTAATTAAGAGCGAGGAAAATAGTTTATTTGCTGGCTGTTTTCCTCTCTCCGTTAAATCACAGATTATAACGGGAGTCCCCAACAGCTATTTAAAGATGGAAAATTTTTGAATCATTTATCATTAAGTAGTTCGGCATTTAAACTATATCTCCCAATGAGTGGCCAAGAAAAAACCTGAGATGGGAACACTATCCCAGGGAATATCGAATCTCAATGGGTATTTGTTGAGTTCCGGTTCAATTTTTCCTATCAACTGAAGTTAATACTAATTTTATGTGAGGCTGCACAGAATTAGGTATCAGGTGTTAGGTTTTAGGTTTCATACCAATTTTATCTTAGCTGGCACTAGACATATCCAATAATCAAAAATCAAATTAATTATTGCACTATATACATCAATTCTTTCCCCTTACCGAATAATTAATAATTAAATAATTAAATAATTAAATAATTAAACAATTCAGCTTACTCTACCTCCCCTTTCAAGGGGAAAAAAATAAATTTTTTCGGAGTTGGTCCATTCTCTCCCTTTTAGGGCTATGCTTTACCCAAATCTTTCTTAACATAAAGCTTGACAAAATAGACGAGTTATGCATAAGTATTAGCTCGGCTTTTTCGGGAGAAAAAATGTATGGAAAAATAGATTTTTTTTGACAACTTCAGTAGTTTTACTTAGCTACTATGATTTTTTCTCCTTTCTCCCCTGTTCCCTGCTCCCCTTCTCCCCACAAGGGTTTCAAGACTTATGGGTAAGGGATAGCTTTTAGGGAGAGGTAATTATCCATTATCCATTATCCATTAATGAATCTCTATTCCCTATGCATGGAGGAGATGTCTACTTGTCTATCTCGATCTACATTCAACCCCGATCGAGATATTATTCTATGCAACTTAGAAATGAACTGAGTATAAAAACAATTAACTGATAACTGATAATTGATAACTGAATAGTGGGTTTCTTAAACCCAGTGTTAAAAATATAGATAATAAGTTCAGTTTATACTGATAGATTTATATTAGTTTCATAAAATATTGCTACATTGGTTTGGTCTGCTGGTAGGAAATATAGAGATTAATACCTAAAAACCTTTGGGTGAATTTTGTATAGTAAAAGTTATACATAAATATTGTTATCTTTCATCTATTAAAATGAGCGATCGATGACAATTGACGTTATTAGCGAACAGCTTATACAATAAATCGAAATTATAATGATTAAACTATAAACTACCCTAGATTTTTCCGAAGCTTTTTCATAAATTAAGTGGATTTTGTACCATGGCAAACACTTTAGAATCTATTATTAATCTACCGAAGCTAAGTTCTGAATCTACCCTCAGAGAATTACCCCTCACTGATTTTCAAGTAAGTCCGATGACTTCCCTAGAATTAGTTGAATATCAGTTTAATGAACAACCTGACTTACCTGGGGTTATAGTTGCTTCCGATGAACAGTTTTTTGGCATGATTTCTCGACGCTACTTTCACGAACAAATGAGTTCTCCCTATGGAAGAGAACTATTTATCCAACGTCCTATTGAATATTTTTTAAAAGCAACTACAACTAAATATTTAGATAACTGTTTGGTATTACTTGCTGAAGAAAAAATAAATTTAGCTGTACAAATAGCACTAAATCGTCCTGAAGAAACTGTTTATGAACCCCTCGTAATTAAGTTTGTCAACGAAAAAAATTATAACTTGTCTATTTATTTTTTACTTAATTTTCAAACTCTAATCCTGGCTCAATCTTATCTACTTAGAGAAGTCAATAATGAGTTATCTCGCTACAAAAAATCTACTAAAAATTATTTTATTCAGCTCAAAAATAAACAGGAAAAACTTCAACAACATACGGCAGTATTAAAAATGCAAAAACAAGAAATTTTAATCAAACACAAGTTATTAGAAATACAGCAAAATGACATAATCAGTCAATCGCAACAAATTCATAACCTGAACCATAGATTGAAAGAAATCACTGGTTTTATTTCTCAGGAAGGAAAAAAAGCATTTTATGCCACATTTGAAGGGGTACAAAAAATCAACAAAAATATGGATAAAATTGTCAATATTGGTCACTTGTTTACTAATGAACTAAAGCTAATTAATTCTGCATCCAATCAAATTGAAACAATTAGTAAGCAAGCAAAACATTTGGCAATACAAGCTGCTATTGTTGCTGGTCGTTCAGATTCTCAACTTAGTGGTTTTAGCAATATCACTAACGAGATTGGAAAATTGGTAAGCGAAACCTCACAAGCAGGCCGTCAAATGAATTTAGTAGCTAATAACTTAATGATGAAAATTTCTGAACTTAACAATTTAGCTGAAACTGGTAAAAAAATCGCTCAGTCTCTAGTAGAAAATAATCAACGTTCTGAGGCAACATTGGATGAATTAGAAAAATTAATTCAACAACCAAACTTGGATGGAGAAGCATTAAATTCGTCTGCTGTTACACAACATAGCAAAGTGACTGATATTTCTCAAGAAAATCTGTATCTAGATAAAAATATAGTCAATAACCATAAAGAAAAGTTTGAGGATAAAAATACACAGGACTTACGCAAAAACACTATATATAGCGCCTACTAATTTAGGCGATCGCCAGTTAACGTCGATCAGATCGCCTAAGTTGAAAAACTCTCTTTCTCTGTCTAGGAACAGTTATTTGAGAGAAAATAACTGACTAAAAAGTTAGACAACTTTCATTTTTATTGAAGGAAATTTCAGCTCAGATACTAGATATTTTGACAACAATTTATGCTTCATTTGATAAATTGTTTCTCCCAAAACATTTGCCAATTTCTTCAGATAATTCCAAACTAGCATGGCACATCCAATGTGATTTCTTTGAATGTTCCCTTGACGACATTGACAAAACCCTATACCAGTTAACTGTTTAATTTCTCTGTGAAACTCCTCAATTTTCCATCTAGTTTGAGATTCAAATTCAACATCATCTGTACTAGATTGATTTAAGTCATTAGTGACAATATATTCTGTTCTGTTGGCGGAAACAGTAGCCCAAAATAACTTCACTTTTTTGTCTCTGGGGAAACCTTTTATCTTAACAATTTTTCCTGATAATTTTTCCGATTCATTCCAACTCAAGTCTTTAATATTTTTATATTTCTCTATACCCCATGTCTCATCTACTAAACGATTACTTTTTAATGGACAATAATAAATCTTTTCTAAATTATCAATGAATGCCATTAATCTTTGTGTTGCATACCAACTATCCATTAATACAGTTTTAAATGGTAAATCCTTGTTGTTTACCACATCAAAAATCATTTCCTCAACATGATCAAACTCACGTTTTTTTGTCAGTATCTGGGTCATAAATACGATAATCTATAATCCAAAAATGTTCGGTTTTAGGGTGAAAATAGATACAATTAACTACTCCTATACCTCGAATTACTTGATGTTCATTACCACTATATTGGCGACGGACAAGTTCAATTTTTTTAGAAAATTTTTTGCTAATAACTGTATCATCAAAAATTAGATAAGCATCTGTATCAGTCACAATTTCTTCTTGGACATTTCGCCATAAATCTAGGGAATTTAAAGTTTCTATTCTTAAATAACGATTAATTGTATCATGGCTAATTTTTTCTAAGTGATTTGCGCTTATTGGTGATGGTATAATTTGTGTGAGATGAGAGTAAATATTGACAATAATCAACATAATTAAAATTCATATTTTAGTTCAAATCAACCACAAGACAATTATATAATAATTTTATTTTTTTTCAAACAGACATATTTACATTTGGTAACAATATTTTTCCTAATTTTTTTCTAATTACTGTTGGACTATAATTGACATGACTCAACTGTAATGTTAGCAGAAGATTTTTGAACAAGAGCAACGCCTACCAAACTTAAGCAAATACGCTACATACAGTGTCTTTGCGTAAGTCCTGATACAGATATTTCTCAATCGCAAATGCAGATATCAAATAATAAAAAAGATAAATAAAAATTGGGTGTTGGTAAAGCGCGTGTATGATATTAATCTTAATTCTTTAGGAGGACCTCCTCAGGAGTCAGTCCTCAGGAGTTAGGAGTCAACCCACCCCTCACCCCGACCAGGAGGGGAAGAAAGAAGAAGAAACCCCGAGTCAAAGGAGAAAGTTTTTTGGTAGGGTAAAGGTCATGGACTTCTATCGCGCTCTTATCCAGACATGATATCATACCTCAAATTACTAACGCCAAAAATTGATACAACAAATTCGGGCGTTGGTAAAGCGCGTGTATGATATTAATCTTAATTCTTTAGGAGGACCTCCTCAGGAGTCTACCCACCCGCGGGCCCCGACCGTGGAAAACCCACCCCTAACCCCTCCCAGGAGGGGAATAAAGAAGAAGAAAGAAGAATATGTTTAAAGTTTTTTTGTCACATAAATGGAACGGAGTTAGTTTGCACTCTTATCAGGACTTGATATCATACCTCAAATTACTAACGCCAAAAATTGATACAACAAATTCGTTATTCTTTAATTGAAGAAGGAAGAAGGAAGAAAGCAGAAGACAGAAGGCAGAAGACAGAAGGAAAAATTGCTTATGGATAGTCTTCGACAAACCACTTCTTCGTTTCGTGTTTACAAACCCCAAACAAATTGGTAAGTACATAACGCAAAATTAATTACACATCCTACTGACTCCCTGTTGCCTGTTGCCTGTTGCCTGTTGCCTGTTGCCTGTTGCCTGTTGCCTGTTGCCTGTTGCCTGTTGCCTGTTGCCTGTTGCCTGTTGCCTGTTGCCTGTTGCCTGTTGCCTGTTG
>JAXHSW010000155.1:0-22718 GCA_034190295.1 Cyanobacteriota bacterium
AAGAAGAAGGAAGTAAGAAGAAGGAAGTAAGAAGTAAGAAGTAAGAAGTAAGAAGGAAGAAAGAAGAAGGAAAAGAGATTTGCTGTTGAAGTGAGAAGATGATTTTTTTTACCACTAATAGACATCTCCAAAAATCAAAAATAAAATCAATTATTGTACAGAAATTATCAGTTATTTCGTAAGCATTCAGCAGTCAGCTATCAGCTATCAGCTATCAGCTTCATTAGCTTGAGTTGTATGGGTTAAAAGCTCAAAACAAGTCTTTCTTGTGCTTCAATTTATGGGTGAAAAATGTAGTATAAGTTCAACTAATTTTTGCTTCATTCATTAAAAAGTTGAGAGCTGACCGCTAATAGCTGAGTGCTTACATTATTTCCCCCTATTCCCTATTCTCTTTTTTCTGGAGATGTCTAATTAAACAGACATAATATAAAAAATTATTCAACAAAATTCTTGCTATAATAAAAGTTTGAATAAATTATATTTAGCTAAACTAATTAAAATTAACTATGCCCTTACCTATAGTAGCTATTATCGGCAGACCAAATGTGGGAAAGTCCACAATTGTGAACCGCTTGGCCGAAAATCAAGATGCAATTGTCCATGACGAACCAGGAATAACTCGCGATCGCACTTACCGTAACGCATATTGGCGAGACCGAGAATTCCAAGTTGTAGATACAGGAGGCTTAATATTTGATGATAATACAGAATTTTTACCGTTAATTCGCGAACAAGCTATGGCCGCTCTCGCAGAAGCAAGTGTTGCTATTCTTGTAGTAGATGGACAAGTGGGTCTGACTGGAGGAGATGAAGAAATAGCTAGGTGGCTTCGTCAACAACCTGTCCCTACTCTCCTAGCAGTTAATAAGTGCGAATCTCTTAAAGAAGGACTGGCCCAAGCTGCGATGTTTTGGGAATTGGGTTTAGGAGAACCTTATCCCATTTCTGGTATTCATGGCAATGGTACTGGAGAATTATTGGATGAGTTAATTACCCATTTACCACCTATTACAGAAATTCCAGAAACAAATGAGGTTAGAGTAGCAATTGTTGGTCGTCCTAATGTGGGTAAATCTAGTTTATTAAACGCATTTCTTGGAGAAAATCGGGCAATTGTTAGTCCTATTTCTGGTACTACAAGAGATGCTATTGATACTGTAGTAGAACGTAATGGAAAAATCTATCGTTTGATTGATACTGCTGGTATTAGAAAAAAGAAAAATGTGGAATATGGTGCAGAATTTTTTGGTATTAATCGAGCTTTTAAAGCTATTCGTCGTACTGAAGTTGTTCTGTTTGTAATTGATGCTTTAGATGGGGTAACAGAGCAAGACCAAAAGTTGGCAGATCGGATTATTGAGGAAGGTAGAGCTTGCGTTATTGTGGTGAATAAATGGGATGCTGTGGAAAAGGATGCCTATACTATTTATACTTATGAACAAGAAGTAAGGTCGCGACTATATTTTGTTGAATGGGCAGAGATGATTTTTATTAGTGCATCTACAGGAAAACGAGTAGAGAAAATCATAGATTTAATAGATAATGCCGCCAATGAATATCAGCGTCGGGTGACAACTTCAGTGATTAATGAAGTTTTAGAGGAAGCTGTTAGTTGGAATTCTCCTCCAACAACTCGTCAGGGTCGTCAAGGAAAAATTTATTATGGAACTCAAGTGACAAGTAAACCACCAACAATTGCTTTATTTGTGAACGATCCAAAGCGTTTTCCTGATAATTATCGTCGTTATATACAAAGTCAGTTTCGTCAACATTTAGGATTTACAGGAACACCTATAAGATTACTTTGGCGTGGCAAAAAAGCTAGGGAAGTAGAGCATAATACTGTTAATAGAGCAACTCGTGTTTAGGGATAATTAATTCAAAAGTCAAAAGTCAAAAGTCAAAAGTTAGAAGTTTTTTTTGTAACGGGGATTTGAGCAAGCCTCCAAAAACATTTCACCCTAAGAGGCGGGGTTTTAGACCCAATTCTGTTTGATAATTAACAGGTAATTGTTAAAGTTAAGGATTAATATATTTGGCAGTTTTTTTATTTGCTAAATAATGTTATTTCCGGTTGAGTACTTAATAAATAGCCTCAATATTTAGAAACCTCTTAGTCAATCCTATCGTAAGCATTTCCTACGGACTGCTGCGCAAACAGCTATTAGCTGTCAGCTATCAGCAACAAGACTCTCTCTTATGGGACAGTGTTTAAATTAACAACTGACTTTAAAGGGCAAGGGAGCTAACTTTTGTAGTAAGACAATTAAATATTGCTTTGATCATAAATAATAAAGCTTTTATCATAAATTAAAAGCAATAGCTGATAGCTGATGGCTGACTGCTGTTAGCTCCGCATTCCGGAGGAAATGCTTACATCCTATCCGTTTTCAAGGAGAGATAATAATTAATAATTAATAATTAATAATTAATTGTTGAAAATCTCATCTGGCTCAACTTTTTTCAGTTTTTGTCAAATAACTGTAGGATTATTTTTCGTATTTTAATTAATTAAAAAGACTCGATCTAAAACCTACCACCTAAGAGCAGTTTGATAAAATACTGCTAAAGTAGTTTAGTTTGGTATAAATCTAGAAATTAAGACTGTAATTACCGAAAAATTATGCTCTAAAGCCTCCCCTTTTAAGGGGATAAAAAGCGGTCGAGGGATGGATGGGTTTCCTAACCAGATCAAATCGACCAAGAGAAAAATAATATTTCAGATTTCAATCCTCTAGCTGTTTGCGCAGCATGACAAAGGTCAAGCAAGAAGTACTGATAACTGATAACTGAAATAACCTACCACCAAAGTAAAAATGGATTTACTACGATCGCTTCCTCTAGGACTATACTTAGAAAAACCCATAACATGGCTACATAAACTCGACCCGAGAGTTAAATTAATCTGGCTAATGAGCTTTCTAATTAGCCCAGTTTTGAGTAGTTCAATCTGGCGTTTAATATTAGTAGCTATGCTAATTATATTAACATTTAGTGCCTCAATTCCTTTACGAGTTTGGAAACGACAAATGGGTTGGTTGCTCACATTCTGTTCTTTAGTTTTTGTAATGAGTGCAGCTATTGCCCCTGATGGAATTTCAATTAACTATCAACCCCGTTTACCAAAAGATGAACTAACCTTTGCTGAACAAACTACTAAATTACCACCAGTATCAGAAGCGAGAAATTTTTCAAATTTTTTTGGATTACGAAAAACAGAAACTTCAACTGAATCAACTTCTGAAACACAACAGCAAAAACTAACTGAATTGCCTCAACCTACCTCTTATAGATACGTCCTTTTTCAACAAAGACCACTAACTATAACTCGTCGTTCAGTAGATTTAGGTATTAGGATTGCCACTTTACTATTTACCGTTATTTATAGCACAAACTTATATCTTTTAACCACAGGGTCGGAAGAAATTACAGCAGGAATAGAAGACTTAATGCAGCCTCTGAATAAATTAAGTTTACCCGTAACAGAAATAAGTTTAACTTTAACCTTATCCTTAAGGTTTATTCCCCTAGTTTTAGAGGAGATACAGAATTTAGTTCGTTCAGTTAGAACTAGAGCAATTAACTGGAAAAAACTAGGACTGCGACAAGCTTCTCAAGTATGGTTAATCGTAGCAGAAAGACTATTAGAAAATTTGCTATTACGAGCAGATCAAATTGCCAGTGCAATGAAAGTGCGAGGTTTCACAACACCCGATCGACATAAGGTAGAATGGCACGATCTACAGTTAAAGGTATGGGACTGGTTAGTATTGATTAGTTTATTATTATTCTGGTGGGTTAGATTAGTTTGGGGAGGACAAAGTTAAAACAAAATTATATATTCTGATAGATAATTATTTATCTGGTATTGTTAATGTATTCAAAGTAAAAAAAATTCAAAAAGTGCTGTGGGATACCTAGTCACTGACTGATTTTGTTGATAAATTTAAGACAAAAATTATAGGTTGATATTTGAGCTGAATATCAACTAATTATAATTGCAGATATATTTTCTGGGTCTATTTACTTTTAAGATCATTTAATAATTTACAGAAAAAACAAAAACCATTATTTATCTGTTAAGCTGTAAAATCCAAAATCTAAAACCATTAGTGGCTGTCAATTGACAAAGGCCACTAAGTTATTTAAAAAGTGTTTCGGTCTGGAATGCTCGTCAAACAGCCGATCGGCGTTTAGCATTCAGCTTGACGCTAAGGGGATACGCGACCCCTCCTAAAATTAAACGACAAACTAGAAGTTAGGGATTTCAACCCAAGCTTTTAGATGTCTTTTTGATGTGGACTATTCGCGCTGACTGCTAGTAGCTGATAGCTGACAGCTAGTTAAACATCCTGTCATTCTCTGCTGATTTTTAAGCCTAAATGACTAACGAAACTTACATGAACCATCCTAACTTTGGCCTTTTATACAGGGTTTGCTTAGTTGAGGATAACAAAGAATTGTTTACGACTCTCTATGCTCAACGCTTATTTTTTTTAGTGACAAATGGAATAGGAGGTATTAAATTTGAACCTTTAGGCCGTTCAGACGCACGTTTAATGGTGGAAATTCGCCTCCGCCAACTGCGTCGAAATGGTCCAGCAGTTGAATACCAAAAACTTCAGACAGTTCACAAAAATACTTTTCAATAATTAACCTGTTCTCTGCTTCTACTCCTTCTACTCAAGTAAAGTTAACTATATAGTCCAGCCTAATCTTGAAGAAGGCAGCTATGCTGTTTGCGTAGCATGACAAAGGTCAAGGGAAAATTGCATGGGTATAGTCAACGACCGCCCCCAAAGAATTTTAAGCATCCCCCTTAACCGAAAAGTTTGGGTAGTTGCCGAAAATTGTGGTTTCAAGCCTCCCCTTTTAAGCTATCCCCGATCGGGAACTCCTGAAAAGCTTGTGGGGAGCAGGGGAGAAGGGAGCAGGGGAGAAGGGAGAAATAGTCAATAAAGCTAGGCATTACTACTTAACTTATCTAAATCAATATGCTTTAAAATACATTTTTCTCAGGAAAAAGCCTTTTTAAGGCTTATACATAATTTGTCTATAATGTCTACGTTTTATGTTAAGAAAGATGTTTATAAAGCATAGCCTTTTAAGGGGGTAATAAAGAAAAATTTTGATGATTAGTCAATCCTATCCGTTTTAAAGGAGAGGTAATAATTAATAATTAATTGTTGAACCCTCCTCTTTTAAGAGGATAAAAAGCGATCGAGGGATGGATGGGTTTCCTAACCATATCCAATCGACCAAGAGAAAAGAAGATTCTGTATTTCAATTGCTTTTGCTTGACCTTTGTCATACTGCGCAAACAGTTAGAGGGACTGATAACTGATAACTGATAACTGAAATGACGGTGGGGTATTAAACCCGCGACAGAAAAGATAATAATAAATTCTCAAATCTCAAGATAAAATGGTTGAGTCCATTACCGAACGTATTACTAAAATCCGCTCTAACTTACCTGCATCAATACGCTTAATTGCTGTAACTAAAAAGGTATCAGTTGATGCTATTCGTACTGCTTATGCAGCAGGAATAAGAGATTTTGGAGAAAATAAAGTTCAAGAAGCAGAAGAAAAGCAAGCCCAACTACTAGATTTACCAGAGATCGCCTGGCATCTGATTGGCCACTTGCAATCTAATAAAGCAGCAAAAGCCTTACAGCAGTTTCAATGGATTCATTCTGTAGATAATTTAAAACTGGCCAAACGCCTAGACCGTTTAGCAGAAGAGTTATCTTGTAGTCCTAATATTTGCCTGCAAGTCAAAATTTTACCAGACCCTAATAAGTATGGGTGGAGCATACCAGAATTAATTACTGACTTACCAGAATTAAATCAATGTCAACATCTGAAAATTAAGGGTCTCATGACTATTCCACCCCAAGGATTAGACCATGGGCAAACCTTATCAGTATTTGAGAAAACTCAAGAGTTAGCCCAGGAAATTAGCAAAAAAAATTTGTCGAATCTAAATATCCAAGAACTTTCAATGGGAATGTCAGAAGATTATAATCTAGCCATAACTGCTGGTACGACTATGGTCAGACTAGGTAGAATTCTATTTGGTGAGAGGAGGATAACACACAATAAGGTTGAAAGCTCCTCGCCTTTAGGCAAAGGATGAAATTTACGGTGCGGGTTAACGCGCGTCAGAAGTCAGCAAGTCTGCAAGTCAGCAAGTGTACCCACCCGCGGGCCCCGTGGAGAACCCACCCCTAACCCCTCCCAGGAGGGGAAATAGGGGATTTGAGCCCCGCTCCAAAAATATTGCGCCTTAAAAGGCGGGGTTTTAGACCCATGTTATTTTGATAAATCTGGCCATCAGCGTCGGGAGGATGTCACAAAGTAAAAGTAGTAGTAAACTACCAGCGATTAAGCTACCTTGGGACAATAGTCCGAATTTGAAAGTAGCTAAGGAGTAATTTAATGGTGAATGGTCTTTTTTCTAAACTAAAAGATTTTGTGGGACTCAACGAACAAGTTGAGTACGAATATGATTACGATGAAGTGGAAGGAGAACAATATCAAAGTGTTTATCCTGCAGCACAGCCATTTCCTGCTGCTGTACCAGTAGCAGAAGAGGAAAGTCGCAATAGTCGCCGATTAAGAAATAGGGCCACTGCTGCAACAACAACAACAACAACAAGCAGCACAGGTGTTACTGGAGCTGTTAAATCAGAATCTGGAATGGGATCGGTTATGAATAATGTAATTGGAATGCCTGGTGCTTTAAATGGAATGTCTGAAGTTGTGGTTATGGAACCACGAACTTTTGAAGAAATGCCTCAAGCAATTCGTGCTCTACGGGAGCGCAAGTCCGTGGTTTTAAATTTGACTATTATGGACCCAGACCAAGCTCAAAGGGCAGTGGACTTTGTAGCAGGTGGTACTTATGCTCTGGATGGTCATCAAGAACGCATCGGAGAAAGTATTTTTCTGTTTACACCAAGCTGCGTACAAGTCAGAACTCAAGCAGGTGTAGTCAACGAGATTTCTCAGACTCAACCACGTCCTCGTGTGGGAACTTCTGGGTCTCAAGTTTGGCAACCGGAGCAAAATCAAATTCAAATGATGCAATAATAGTTAGGGAATTTTGGGTATGGGGTCACAAACAAATATAATTAGCGCTAATAATTATATATATCTAAATACCAATTCACTCTCAGGATGTCACAAATAGTCAGCAACTGATGATGTGGAATAATAGGCTGATATTATTGTCTAGTTAACACTTTAAGTCTATCAACTTTGACTTTTGACTTCTAACTTCCGTGAAACGGTATAAGAACCCATCCCTACTTCCCTATTCATCTTGAAAATTTGGTAATTGGGAAACCACCCTCTTTTAAGCGGTGGATGGAAACGACTCGATGGGTTTTAACCTGAAGATATTCTTGATGTCAAGTCTCCTTATTGCAGGAGGTACTGATAACTGATAACTGATAACTGATAACTGAAATGGCAACTGCAAAATTTGGTTTAATTGGTGGTGGGGTAATGGGTGAAGCTTTATTATCCCGACTGCTAGAACAGAAAATTTATCAACCCTCAGAAATTTTAGTTAGTGACCCGCAGCAACAAAGGCGGGATTTTTTAGCACGGGAATATGGGGTGGAGGTAACTACTGATAATCGTTGGGTGGTGACTACTACAACGGAGGTTTTGTTGCTGGCGGTTAAACCTCAAATATTTGATATCATAGCATCGGAATTGGCAGATTGGCAAGTTGCTGATGAGAGCATCAGGGGAGCTTTGGTAATTTCAATTATGGCAGGTGTACCTCTGCAAAGGTTGGAGGCAGCTTTCCCGTCGCAACCTATGGTCAGAGTTATGCCTAATGCTCCAGCAACAGTGGGTGCAGGAATGAGCGCGATCGCTCCTGGTAAGCTTATGCAACCGGAACATCAGGAGTTAGCTACTCGCATTTTAGGGTCGGTAGGAAAGGTCGTGGAAGTTCCAGAAACTTTAATGGATGCAGTTACGGGTTTATCTGGTTCCGGACCTGGTTATGTGGCAATTTTAATTGAGTCCTTGACAGATGGGGGAGTTCGTGCTGGTTTGCCTAGAGCGATCGCTTATCAGTTAGCATTGCAAACAGTTTTAGGTACGGCAGTTATGTTACAGGAGTCGGGAATGCACCCCGCACAGTTGAAAGACCGGGTAACAAGTCCTGGAGGAACAACTATTGCTGGAATTGCGGAATTAGAAAGTTTGGGTTTTCGTTCTGCTTTAATTGAAGCAGTGGTGGCAGCAAAAGAAAGGTCTCAAGAATTAGGGAATAGTTGAATTTTGTAGTAGAGCTTTAGCCCGTGCAATACTTATATGACAGCAGTTTTTGTTTGTAGTTGGGCTTTAGCCCGTGCAATACTTATATGACAGCGGTTTTTGTTCGTAGTAGGGCTTTAGCCCTAACAATACCAAACAGCCCTAACAAAAGTGATATTACAGAATTTTTTGTTTTTAGCCCAAGCAATACTTATATTACAGCAGCTTTCATTTCAGTAGGCTAAAGTAGGGACGTTCAATAGCTGTAGGGCTAAAGCCCAACTACGAACGAGCCTGTCCTATCTGGTTCATCAATATAAAAAGCGCTGTAGGGCTAAAGCCCAACTACGAACGAGCCCGATCTAACTTCCTGCTAGCAAAAAATTTACCCAATTTCAAAACACAATTTTTGGATGAACTAACTCAAAACCTTCATCCCTCAATTTTTTATTTGATACTCTGACATTAAAAGGTCGCATTGATGAGGGGGAACCATCCCAAGAAACTTTTTCTAAACCTTGATATTTATGTAAACTATCAAGTAATTCTTTACCTTTCATTGGTACATCATTAACTAAGTTGTAAATACCTTGCAACTGTCTGTCTCTAGCAAATTCTACAGCACCGACGATATCATCTAAATGAATCCAATTAGTGACATCATCACCAGTACCAGAGCGAGTTTTGCCTGCCGACCTACTAAAAATTTTTATTAGCTCTCTACCAGGACCGTAAATTCCCCCTAGACGCAGGATACACACTCGTTGTTGGGGAGTGGATGCAGATAATAATACCTGTTCAGTTTGATGGAGAATTTTTCCGTTTTCAGTGGAGGGGTTAGCAGGGGAATTTTCATCTGTCCACTCACCATTTTTGTCGCCATAAACTGAGTAACTAGCTGTGTAAATTACTTGTTGAATATTGGGAGTTTTTTTCAAGGTGGCAACTAGAGTTTGGGCAGTTTCTAAGTAGGTTTGTTTGTACTCCATGCCAATATGAGAGCGAAAACCGACACTCAACAATACCATGTCTTGGTTTTGCAATACATCTTGCATCGCTTGGGGGTCATTGCCTTTCATTACTACTACTTGTGAGGTTATATTTTTTAGTTCTGAAACTTTTTCTGGAGTAGTAGTAGTCACTGTTACTTGATGACCGTTTTGACTCCACAGTTTGGCAACTTTAGTGCCTACATAACCACAACCGATAATTGCTATTTTCATTCTGTTTTCCAATATATTACTTACTTTTGATACTATTGTTATCATACAATGGGTGAAGAAGGAAGAAGGAAGAAGGAAGAAAGAAGAAAGAAGAAGGAAGAAGGAAGAAAGAAGAAAGAAGAAGGAAGCAGTTTGACGATCGCTTGTTTACTACGACCTACGGATATTGTATGCAACGTCCCTACCCTCCCCGGTTTTCCTGCTAGCGTAATAGTGAAGATATATATCAGGACTTACGCAGAGACTCTACTTATGGTGAGGGCACTTGCGGAGCATGCGAAGCAAAACTCCCCCACTCCCGGTCCTCCCTGACCTATCCGTGTATCCGTGCCATAATCCGTGTGAGCCACTCCCCACTCTCCCCACTCTCCCCACTCTCACCCCACTCTCCCCACTCCCCCACTCCCGGTCCTCCCTGACCTATCCGTGTATCCGTGCCATAATCAGTGTGAGCCACTCCCCACTCTCCCCACTCCCCCACTCCCGGTCCTCCCTGACCTATCCGTGTATCCGTGCCATAATCCGTGTGAGCCACTCCCCACTCTCCCCACTCTCCCCCCACTCCCGGTCCTCCCTGACCTATCCGTGTATCCGTGCCATAATCCGTGTGAGCCACTCCCCACTCTAAGGATGAAAATAATCATAAATTTGCTGCGCCAACTTCGGTCCGACTCCCGATACCTCTGCCAACTGCTGTACCGTTGCCATCCTAATATAATCAACAGAATGAAAATGCCCCAATAACAACTTTTGCCGATGATGTCCCAAACCAGGAATCTCATCTAGGCGCGATCGCTTCATTCTTTGACTTCTTTTATCTCTATGGAAACTTACGGCAAACCGATGCGCTTCATCTCTCAACCTCCGCAATAACTGTACTCCTGGTTGTTCCGCATTAGTTGTTAATGGTAGCGACTCACCAGGTAGAAAAATCTCCTCTCGTTGTTTTGCTAAACTCACTACCCGTACTTCCTCTAATAATTCCATCTCTTGTATCACTGTCATCACTGCCGAAAGTTGCCCTTTTCCACCGTCTATCATGATTAAGTCTGGTTTCTCTGTAGTGGGTTGTTTTTTATAGTTGCGAAACCGCCTTTGAATTACTTCTGCCATACTAGCAAAGTCATCAGAATGACCAGACTGCACTTCTGGGTTTTGAATTTTGTAGTGTCGATAATGTTGTTTTGCTGGCAAACCGTCAATAAAAACGACTCGCGATGCTACTGCATCGGAACCTTGAATGTGAGAAATATCATAACCTTCAATACGGTGGGGTAATTCTGGCATATCTAATATTTCTGCTAAGTCTGTCATTGCTGCGGTGTTGCGATCGCTCATTTTGTTCAACCGTGCCAATTCATATTCAGCGTTCTTTTTTACCATTTCTATTAATTCTGCTTTTCCCTGACGTTGAGGCACGGAAATTTCTACTTTTTTACCTTTTTTTTCTGTTAGCCAACTTGTCAAAAATTCAGTTTCTTGTAACTCATATTGCACGATAATTTCTACGGGAATTTCTACAGATTCTACTGTTTGATAATGTGATTCTAAAACCCGTTGTAAAATTGCTCCTAATTCCCTACTTTCTCCGGTTAATAAATTAGGTGTTTCAGCAATAAATCCTAATCTACCCACTAATTTACCTGCTCGAATTTGGAATAGTTGAACGCAAGCAAATTTATCATTGCCAGCTAAGGCAATTGCATCTCTAGAAACTCGATCGTCTGGCAAAGAAACTTTTTGGTCGGCATTTAGAGAATCTAAACCTTTAATTTGGTCGCGAATAGCTGCTGCTTTTTCAAATTTTAAAGCTTCTGCTTCTTTTGCCATTTGAGTATTCAATATATCAATTAATTCCCCGGTTCTTCCTTGAAAAATCATTGCGACTTTTTGCACAATTTTATGATATTCATCTGGTGTAATTAATGTCTGACAAACTCCCGGACAGCGACCAATATCATAGTTCAGACAAGGGCGGTTTTTAAATAAGGGTTTTGGTCGTTGGCGTAGAGGAAAAATTTGTTTGACTAAATGTAAGGTATTTCTTAAAAGTCTGGTATCTACATAAGGACCGTAATAACGGTCTTGAGCTTTACCTAATCGTCGTTTTCTAGTAATAAAGACTCTGGGATAATCTTCTGACCAAGTTATACATAAATATGGGTATTTTTTATCATCTTTGAGTAAGACATTAAAGTATGGTTGATGCTGTTTAACAAGATTAGCTTCTAATGCTAAAGCTTCTGCTTCTGTATCTGTGACAATAAATTCAATTTCTACTACTTGTTGCACCATTAAGCTAATACGATGACTGTGGTTGTTGCTTTCTCGAAAATAGGAGCGGACTCTATTTCTCAGCTTTTTTGATTTACCAATATAAAGGATGCGATCGCTACTATCGTGCATTAAATAAACTCCGGGTGTTTGGGGAATTTCTTTGAGGCGATTTTCTAAACTTTCTGAGTCTTTTACTAGGGGTAAAATTTGAGTTTTCATGTTTTTTATTATCCTAACTACTAAATCATACCATTTATCAAAAAAAAATCCACATTTTCTTTAGCAGTGAATTAGGGAAGCAGGAACGTTGAATTCAACTTCCGAGAGCGAGAATCAAACAGAAAAATAATTAACATTAACTAGGCAGAAATCAGCAAAAAACTTATTTTATTTGTGGTAATTGCTTAATAACTGAAGTTTCCCTAGATCGAGCATTAATGCTTATTAATTGGTATTACCGAATAATTAATTAAATAGTTCAAGTTTAACAGCTTTTAGCAGCTATGGGTTTAAATCCTCGGTTTCTATAAACCGGAATTAGAAGGGGTTAAAATCTCCTTCTAAACATTTACTGCTGATACCAATTCACTTGAAAGATGTCACAAATAGTTTCGCTCCTTTAAATGTTACATAATTTCGGTGAAATGACTGTATAATAAAACTTTTGAACCGATCAAATCTTAAGATATGACTTTTTACTTATATGAAATGGTATGACTGCTGACTGCTGATTGCTTATTTAAAACTATAACTATACCATTTAATTTTAGACCGATATTTATCTAAATTATTCCCAGAGTATAAAAAGTCAGTAAACCTTGAAGAACTACTCACCAAATATGTCAAAATTTTTTATTTTCAGTTAAAGTTATTGCATATATATATCAGGCTAAGGAAAATGAGTAACAACTTCAATAAAATCCCTCCGTTGCATACTACCTTCACGAAATCATCTTTTCTATCTACTACCCCCATTATCAATAACATTGAAGCAGTCAAAGAATGCTTACTATATGGTGAAGTACAATTGAGAATAGCAGCAGTTTATGAAGCTATTAAATACGGAGATTTAGGACTAGATTTGTTACTCATGGCCTTGCAAGACCAGTCAGCAGAAGTGCAATGGGCCGCATATTCAATACTCCTAGAACAGCAACAAACTAAAGCTAAATTGGCATTGTCCCAATATACTTGGGATATATCTAAACTACTAGAGCTATACGCTGTAGGAAAACGGAATTTTATCCGAGCTAATATGACGGAAGCAACCCTTAATGGGTTAGACCTACAAGGTATAAATTTCAGTTTTGCCTATTTAAAAGATGCCGATTTGAGTAATATTAATCTTAGAGATGCTAACCTCACAAAAACTAATTTAAGACGTGCTAATTTAAGAGGTGCTAATCTAAAAAATACTAATCTTGAAAATGCTAATCTTAGCCTGGCAAAACTCAGGGGTGTTAACCTAACTAATGCTAATTTAACTAATGCAAATCTTAGTGGTGCAGACCTCAGTCTTGCTAAGTTAAATAATGCTAATTTAACTAATGCAAATCTTCGTGGTGTAGACTTAAGAGGTAGTAAATTTAGAGGTACAAATATCAGGGGTACTAAATTAAATAACGAAACAAAACTCGATCGTAAATTGTTATTAATTTGGGAAATAGTTAATCAGCAAGCTATTGGTAAAGACTTCAGAAATATTCATCTAATTGGCATCGACCTTGAAGATGTAAATTTGAGTAATTCTAACTTCAGTGGCGCTCTACTTAGAAAAGTGAATTTGAGTAATTCTAACCTCAGTGGAAGTAACTTTAGTTCTGCCAAACTTATAAGTATTAATCTTAAGAATACTGATTTTAGTAATAGTAATTTAACTGGTGTAAATTTGAGTGATGCTGACCTCAGTAATGCAAATCTCAATGGTGCCGACCTCAGTAATGCAAATCTCAATGGTGCTAATCTTAACTACGTTAACCTCCGAGAAACAAAAATAAATGATTTGACAAAAATAGACGATAAATGGCATTTGGTTTGGAAAATTGTTAACCAGCAACCTATAAATAATAATCTCAAAAGAGTAAACCTCAGTCGCTCCGATCTTCGAGGTGTTCACCTCAACAATATTAACCTCCGGAATGCTAACTTAGAAGGAGCGAATTTTGGGATATGCGATCGCAATCTTCTCTATTGCCAAATCCCAAATATTGATAGCAACCACCACAGTCACTCAAATCTCAGAAAAGTCAATCTTTGTAACGCTAACTTGAAAGGAGCTAACCTAATTGGAGCTTATTTAGAGGAGGGTGACTTGAGTGTGGCAAATCTAATGTCAGCTCAACTCAACTATGCTGAAATGAGCGGTGCCAACCTGACTGCTGCTGACCTCAATGATGCAGACTTAAGAGATGCCAACCTGAGTAATACCAACCTGACTGCTGCTGACCTGACTGCTGCTGACCTGAGTAATACCAACCTGACAAATGCTCATCTGAGTGCTGCTAAATTTTGCAATGCTAACCTTAGTAGCGCTAAAATGAACCAAGTCGATCTGAGTACAGCTAATCTCACAAATGTTAATCTCACTAATGCTAATCTCACTAATGCCAATCTTCGTAATGCCGATCTAACAGGTGCTATTCTGAAGGGAGTCGATCTGACCAATGCCGATCTCAGTCATGCTCAACTGAAAAATGTCGATCTTAGTCATGCTCAACTTAAGGGTGTAAGACTCAGTGAAACAACTAGACTTGACCAAAAATGGTATATAGTTTGGGATATTGTTAATCACAAAGTACAAGGAAGAAACTTACAAGGTAATGACCTCAGTAATGCTCAACTAAATCGTGTCGATCTCAATCGTGCTAACCTCAGCAATGCTAATCTCTGTGGTGCTAGTCTACGAGTAGCACATTTGTGGGATGCTAACCTAGAAAATGCCAATATTAGCAATGCTAACTTGGGTGGTGTGAATCTTAGTGGTGCTAACCTCAAGGGTGCTAACCTCAGTGGAAGTGACCTTAATCGTGCCCACCTTTGGCATACTTATTTAAGTGATGTCAATCTCAGTGGTGCTAATTTGATGGGAGCTGACTTGTGGAGTGTTAATTTGGATGGTATCGATCTTAGTGGTGTTAACCTGAGTTATGCTAACCTCAGTCATGCTAATCTTAAAGATGCTAACCTGATTGGAGCTAATCTCAGTCGCGCAAATCTTAGCTGTGCAAATCTCAATGGTGTTAATTTCAGTGACGCTAATTTAAGTGGTACTAATTTTAGTGATGCTAATATTAATAATTGCATATTACCGGGGAGTGGGGGAGTGGGGGAGTAGGGAGTAGGGGAGTGGGGGAGTAGGGGAGTGGGGGAGTGGGGGAGATTTGTGTATTTACACAATTTTTTGTATTTCATATTAGATAAAATAGAGAACTATAATTACTTAATTTATGATACAAATAGTCTTATAATTGTACCTTATTATCCTCAAAATTGCTGTAAAATATCACTTTTTACTTTTGAATTTTGACCTTAGTAAAGCTGTAAAATATTACTTTTAACTTTTGACTTTTGACTTTTGAATTTAAAATATCACTTTTGACTTTTGACTTTTGACTTTAAAAAGTGAAACGCTATTACTTCACCAAAATATCTGACATTAACTGTTGCCAAATATCCGAATTTGTTAAATCATAAGCATCAAATTCATAACCATATTGTTGATAAAGACCATTAAAACTATCAATCCAATGATAAATAGTTTCTGTCATAGATAAAGGAGTATATTTTACAGCTTGTCGTAGATATTTACTCATCTCAACTAAATTCTCATTTCGATGCGCCTGCCATGCTAACCAACTCAAAGTATAATAACGAGATTTTCCCTCTAATTGACGAATAGATGTTGATAAATTTGGTCTGCTAAAAAAGTCATCTAAAACAGACATCATACTAATAGCTTGGTGAGTAGATTTTCTCGTAGCATTCCGACGATGTTGACGATAACAATAAGTAACTTTTGGCAGCCAAACTGCCTCACAACCATTTACAGATAAACGTAATACTAAATCTATATCTTCTCCATGATGCCAACGAGTATCAAAACCTCCTGCACTTTTTATCCAACTCCGACGAAACATCATAGAAATAGTTACAGGTTTCCAAACTACCCAAGTTTCTAAATCTAATTCTAGGGAACCATGCCATAATTCTATATCAGACATTTTCTCCCCTTTTTCATTTACTAAACGCCACCCACTATGCACAATACCAAGAGAAGGACGAGTATCAAAAATAGCTACCTGTTTTGCTAGTTTATCTGGTAGAAAAAAGTCATCAGCATCCAGAAAAGCAATAAATTCTCCCCCTGCCATTTCTAAACCTAAATTTCTGGCGTGGGATACTCCTTTATTCTCTTGATAAACATAGCGAATTTTATCTAAATAAGGTTCTAAAACTTCACGAGTATTATCAGTAGAACCATCATCAATTACGATTATTTCATAAGAGGTATAAGTCTGATTAAAAACACTAGCGATCGCTTCTAATATATAGTGGGCATTATTATAGGTGGCAATAATTACGCTGACTCTCGGTACTACTGGATTAAAAATATTACTAATTAATTTTTTCCACTCTGGTAACTGACTAAAATTATAGGCATTAAATTCATTTCCTTCTTGACGAGCAAGTTTGCTAAATAATTCTATCCAAGTATAAATTGCTTCGGTAGTAGAGGCGGAAGTATAAGTTAAAGATTTTTGTAAATAAGTAGCCATTTCGGAAAAGTTACCTGCCTGATATAAGCGCCAAGAATTCCAAAGTAGGGAGCGATATTTTACTTGATTTTCTATTTGACGTATTGAGGCGGGTAAATTAGGCTTTCTAAAAAAATCATCTAATAATTTTTCCAATTCTTGAGTAATTTTTTGTCGGTTTTCTAATCCCGAAACACTACTATTATGCTGTCGATAACAAACACCAACTCTCTGTAACCAAGTAGCTTTTCCCCCAGTTAAAGCTAATCGTAAAACTATTTCTAAATCTTCTGGAATATATCGCGGGTCGAATCCTCCATTCAGCTTTAACCACTCACTTTTAAACATCATTGCACTAGGCAAAGTTGCTTGCCAGATTAACCAATTTTCTAAGTCTAATTCTGCACCATTTTCCCAAGGTTTTACATCTTTAATAGTACAACCTTCCTCATCAACAAATCTCCAACCACTTTGCACCATAGTTAAAGTAGAATCTTCTGCAAAACATCCTACTTGTTCGGCTAATTTTTCGGGTAGAAAAAAGTCATCGGCATCCAGAAAGGCAATATATTTTCCTTGAGCTATTTTTATACCATGATTCCGCGCTTTTGATGGTCCTTGATTTTCTTGATATACATATTTAATTTGATTGAGGTAGGGTTCTAAAACTCGATCGGTATTATCGGTGGAACCATCATCAATGACAATAATTTCATAAGTAGTATAAGTTTGAGTTAAAATACTTTTGATGGCTATTAGAATATAATCAGCATTATTGTAGGTGGGAATCACAACACTAACTAGCGGTAAACCATTAGGGATAACTTTAGTTATTAATTGTTGCCATTCTGGTAATTGATGCAAAAATAAAGAATTAAAATCATAGTGTTCTAGAGCAGCATAATATTGAAAATAATAGAGCCAATTACAGATAGTTTTAAGAACAGAAAAAGAGGAAAATTTTAAAGACTTATATAAATAATCAGCCATTTCAGCGAAGTAGCCAGATTTATATAAACACCAACAATTCCAAATTAGGGAACCGTAGCGTAACTCCTTTTCTAACTGTTGAATTTTTAGAGGAATATTGGCGTTAGAAAAAAGTTCATCTAAAATTTTTTCTTCTACTGCTGTTTGAGCAAGTAAATTTCGTGTCATATTACCGCCATGTTGACGATAACATACAGCTACTTTAGGAAACCAAGTAGATTCACAACCTGCTAAAGCTAATCGAATGACAATATCAAAATCTTCTAATCTGCGTAATTGTTCATTAAACCCACCTACTTTTTCTAACCATTCTTTACGAAACATCATCCCGCTAGGATTAGTAGTTTTCCATTTTAACCAACTTACTAAATCTAACTCTGGAGATTTATGCCAAGGTTTAATATCTTGAATTTTTTCTCCTTTTTCATTGACAACTCGCCACCCACTTTGTACTAAACCAATATTTGGTTGAGCATCAAAAATAGCAACTTGTTCTGTCAGTTTATAAGAGAGAAATAAATCGTCAGCATCTAGGAGAGCAATTAATTCTCCTTTTGCTAATTTAATGCCACGGTTACGAGTTGCAGATAATCCTTTATTCTCTTGATGAAAATAGCGAATTTTTGTCATGTATGGTTGTAATACTTGACGAGTATTATCTGTGGAACCGTCGTCTATAACAATAATTTCATAGTTAGTATAGGTTTGTTTAAATACACTTTCTATTGCTTGAGCGATGTAGAGTTCACAATTATATACTGGGATAATTACACTTACTTTTGGAGTTAGAAAAGCTTGGGACATTATAGTTATTGTTTGAGGATTTTTTAACTGGTCAGTTATTTCCGCCATCCTGCACTAGACTAACATAGCTAATTTAGTGCAAAATTTTAGGGTGCGTATTTACGGCTGAAATTCTGAATTTAAAGCTGATTCAGTAATCTATCGTAACACACCCCCTTCTTCCATAATGTTCTACAACTACTAAGATTGTTCTTCTTTTCTGTGGTATTTGATATTTTCAGCGATCGCAAATTCTACTGGTGAGTCAGCGACTATTCGCAGGCTGATATCAACTATAACTTGATTTTTATCTAGCACTACATTAGCTTTTTTGATCGAAAATCTAGCTGATAAACAATCATCTGATTCTGCTTCCAGGGAGGAATGAGATTTATAACCTGCTTCTTCCAACCATTCAAAAATATTTCTCCAGTTTTGGATTCTATCTTCTTGTTTGCCTACCAGAATTCTGACATAGTGGTATAGAGTGTGACACAAAGCTACCTCAACTCCGTTAGCATTTTTATGGAGTTTTTCTGCAATTTCTCCAGGACTATAGCCAGATAGAAGACCCCGCAGATGTAGCTTTTCAGTAGGTGTTAGATGGCGACCTTTAGCAGAGGCCATGTCGGCATAGAGGGTTTTCAAGTCCCAATGTTCGGCTGCTTCGGAGAAGAGTTGGTCTTTAGCTAGCACGGTTAATATCCTCCTGTTGGAAATTTGCTAATGGGATTATAACAAGATTGCTAATTTTTGTTAGTTGTTCGAGATGGGTTGCTGACTTAATATACACATATAAGAGTTATTTAGTAAAAATAACTTGGTTCAGAATTTTCTCTGTAAACATTTAGTAATGAGGAAGTAGATATGAATACTTTAGTTGGTGGAAATGGAAACGATAGCCTCACAGGCGGTAGTAATCCAAACACTATTATTGGTTTAGGTGGAAACGATTCCCTAAGTGGCGGCAATAGCCACGATCTTATAAGAGGTGACAGTGGAAACGATCTCGTAGCAGGCCAAGGTGGTCATGACACTCTTATTGGTGGTAGTGGAGACGATCGCATTGTTGGTCACGGTGGCAACGATTTTTTAATTGGTGGTAGTGGTAGAGACGATTTCTTCTTCAATCTCGGGTGGTCTAACTCATTATTAGGTGTAGATACAATTGTTGACTTTATACCTGGTGTAGATGACATTGTCCTTAACAGAATGGGAAGTACCTTGTCTAGTAGTAATGGTGAAGGTTTTAGCATCAACCAGGAATTCGGTATCGTTAACAACAGCTCTGCTGCTAGCAGCTCATCAGCAGAGATCGTTTACGACCGCTCCACAGGAGATTTATACTACAACCCCAATCGTGGTACCTCTGGTTTTGGAAGTGGTGGCCAAATTGCAACTTTAGTTGGAGCGCCAGATATTAACGAGTTTGATTTTATTTTGGCCAGATATTAACCAGTCCGATTTTGTGTTACAGTCTTAACGATCTTCCCTCCTAACTTCTGTAGAGGAGAATGGTCATTCGCCCCTACAATTAATTACACTAATGCTATCGGAGTTAATAGTAAGATCAAATATGCTTGCAATGGAAGTGTTTAAGAAACCAGGTTTATAGTAGGTAAATTTCAGTATGGTGAGGCATTTAAGATAAACCCGGTTTCTACTTTTGGTCAGTGTAGAGAGTTTTTAAGTCCCAATATTCGGCTGCTTCGGAGAATAGTTGGTCTTTAGCTGGTACAGTTAGACATCTTCAATGTTTACAAAGTAATTCAGTATGACTCAGCTCAAGATGAACAAACAAATAAATCTAACAAACTTATACCAAAAAGCAGAAATATATTTAACTCAAGGAAAATTAGAAGAAGCAATATTAACTTGTAACCAAGCATTAGAAATAGTGCCAGATTTTCTACCCATCTATAAAATATTGGGAAATATTTTCCACAAAATGGGAGAAATAGAAAAAGCAAAAGAATGGTATCTCAAAGCAATAGATCGACAGCCAGAATGGGCGGAAGTTTATGCTAATTTAGGGAGTTTATATGCCCAAGAAAAACAATGGCAATTAGCAATAA
Source organism: Cyanobacteriota bacterium (assembly GCA_034190295.1). Classification (GTDB taxonomy): domain Bacteria; phylum Cyanobacteriota; class Cyanobacteriia; order Cyanobacteriales; family Microcoleaceae; genus Okeania. The sequence continues at coordinate 20,385 of JAXHSW010000155.1, forward strand.
AATCTTACCAAGAAGCCATCGGAATTAAACCAAATATACCAGGTTTTTATCGTAATTTAGGAAAAATCTGGCAACAAATAGGAAAAATAGAATTAGCCAGAGAATGTCAGGAAAAAGCATTAAGTTTAGAAGCTGAATATCCGAAAGCCTCAGAATATTTAAAATCGGGAAAAAATTTGTTAGAAAATGGGGAAATAGAATCAGCGATCGCTCATTTCCAGCAAGCCATAAAATTCAATCCATCTTTAGCAAATGCCTATCAAAAATTAGGGGATGCTTTAGTTGAAAAAAAAGACTTACATCAAGCAGTTAAATCTTATCAACAAGCAATAGAACTGAAACCAGACTTATTTATAGCCCATCATAAACTAGGAAAAGTCTTTCAAGAAATAGGAGAGTTAGATACAGCTATTATAGAATTTAAACTTGCTATAGAAATCAACCCAAATTTTCCTTTACCTTACAAAAAACTAGGTGAAATTCTAGAAGACAAAAAAAAATTAGACGCTGCAAGACACTATTATCAAAAAGCGATAGAAATTCAGCCAGATGCTGGGAATATTCACCGCAAACTCAATCATATTCTGCTGAAGCAAGGAAAATTAAAAGAAGCCATTACAGCTTGTAAGGTTGCTATAAAACTCAATCAAAAGCTATATTGGCCTTATAAATTAATGGGAGACATTTATCAACAAAATCAAGAATGGGATGAAGCAATTTTAGCTTATTCTAATGCCTTAAAACTTGCCACAAATAAAGATATACTCCACAAAAAATTAGGGGATGTTTTACAGAAAAAAGGTTTGATAGAAGAAGCGATCGCCAGTTACAAAAAAGCCATAAAAATCAATCCCAATTCTTGTTGGCATTATGGAGTATTAGGAGATGTTTATGTTCAACAGCAAAAGTTTTCTGAAGCAATACCTTATTTAATTCAAGCTCTGAAATTGAGACCAGGTTATGATGAAGTTCATAAAAATATAGAATATATCCTCACAAAACAAGGTCGTCAAGATGCAGCTAGGATTTGGTCTTTTGAACAAAAATTTCCCCTAGATTGGCTCGAAAAGTTTTTTAAATTAACAGAAAACTGGGAAATTACATCTAGTTCATTAGAAAGTAATATTATTCATATAAAAATCTATCCAGAAATGCCAGTAACTTTCTTAGCATCTCAAACAATAACTGGCAAACTTCATCCCTATTTTAGAGAAAAAAAAATTAAATTAGCAGCAGCATTTGTAGCAATAGTACCAGAAGGAAGAGGTTGTGTAGAATTAAGAACAAGTGCAGTTATTAGTTCAGATAATAAATTAGTCTCAGACGTTTCTACAGGTTGTGCCACAGTAATTATATCCTCCTCGCAATTACCTCCTATTTACTACATAAATAAAAATGTAGCTTTTTTGTCAGCAAAGTGGGGAGAAAAAAATTATTTTCACTGGATGTTTGATGTAGTGGCACGGATAGATTTATTACGCCGAACAGATATTAAAATAGATAAGTTTATTTTTAGTAGTTGCGAAAAAAAATTTCAGAAAGAAAGTTTAGAAGCATTGGGAATTTCCCAAGATAAAATAATCGAAAGTAGATTTTATCCTCACATAAAAGCAAAGCAGTTAATAGTGCCTTCATGTTCGGCTAAACAAGGAGGAATATGGGTGAATAAATGGAGTTGTGAGTTTCTCAGAAGTTTATTTTTGAAACCTCAAAATATTAACGAAGTATCTCATCGACCAAAACGTATATATCTTAGTAGAAAGCTAGCATCATGGCGTAGAGTTCTTAATGAAGAAGAAGTTGTGAATTTGTTAGAAAAATTTGGCTTTGTTAGTCTGACCTTAGAATCAATGTCCATAGCAGAACAAGTATCATATATGGCTGCTGCTGAAGTTGTTATTGCACCTCATGGAGCTGGATTAACAAACATCGTATTTTGTAGTCCAGGAACTAAAGTAATTGAATTTTTTTCTCCCAAGTATGTTAATTCTTTATATTGGCGGATAAGTAATTTTTGTAATCTTTCACATTATTATTTATTAGGGGATTTTTTTGATAATGATAATTTAGTCAAACAGTTATGGGCACCAGATATAATTGTCAATTTGAAACAGCTATTAAAAATAATGGAATTAGCAAAAGTCATATAAGCAAACAGCAGTCAGCAGTCAGCTATCAGCTAGTCTCATAAAGTCGGAACTATGGACTTCAGCTTTATTACCTTTAAAGGAGAAAAAAGCAATTTTATTAAAGCTTCAGAGTATGAATCTCTGGTTGGGAATGTCATTTCAGTTATCAGTTATCAGTTATCAGTACCTCTGGCTCAACCCAGAG
>JAXHSW010000156.1:0-22673 GCA_034190295.1 Cyanobacteriota bacterium
CACGCCGGTGCCGCCGCCGGCCGCGGCGGCGCGCAGGACCCGGCCGATCTCGGCATGCGCGGCGAACGCCGTCAACGCCTCGGCGCTCTCGCCCACCATCGCCTCGTAGGCCTCGGCGGTGATCTCGCCGCCGCCGTGCCGCTCGGCCAGGTCGACCACGCCCACCGGCATCGAGTGCCAGGCGACCAGCCGCGCGGAGCGGGGGAGTAGGGGAGTAGGGGAGCGGGGAGAATAGCGTTCAGATATTCAGCAGTCAGGTTAGATTTATACTAAAACTGAGAGAAATGCTATTTTAAAGGGGATTTTAACTACTCTTAAATTATCTGGTTTGTATAAACTTAGGATTTCAACCAAAGCTGTTCGTTGATGGCTAGTTAATTAATCATAAAAAACTTTTTTTCTCTATCTTCCTGCTGTTTCCTAATTTCTGAATAATATCCGATGAAACCACATATTTATACTATACCTTTAAAACAACTTGCTTCTGGGGATATTCTCTCTTTACAAGTTTATAATTTTACTGGAATTAAAACTGGAAAAAAGGCTTATATACAGGCAAATTTACATGGTGCGGAAATAAGTGGTAATGCTGTCATTCATTATCTAATAAAATTTTTAATGACTCTAGATAATAGTCAACTAACAGGAGAAATATTGTTAATTCCTGTGTGTAATCCTGAAGGAGTTAATATGCGATCGCATCAATTTTCTTCTGGTAGATATAATAGTTATGATGGTAAGGATTGGAATCGAATTTTTTGGGATTATGAAAAGGAAAATATCGATCTAGAAGCTTTTGCTAAATCTCAAATTAATTTAACCGAAATTGAGATTAAAAATAATTATCGCCAACAAATTTTACATAGTTTTCATCAGCAGTCAGAAAAAATAAATTCACCAAGTAGCGTACCTTTCTATAAACAATATAGATATAAACTTCAATCATTATGCTTAGATGCCGATTATTTAATAGATTTACACAGTTCTACTAATCAAAGTTTAGATTATTTTTATTGCTTTCATGGTAGAGAAGAAAGTGCTAAATCTTTTCTTTTAAATTATGGTATTTTAATGAGCGATGGTGAATATGATGGGGATGCTTTTGATGAGGCATTCTTGAAACCTTGGTTGGCACTAGAAAGGAATTTGAAAAAGTTAGGAAAAGCGATTCAATTTGACATCGAATCATGGACGTTAGAATTAGGTTCGGGAATGAAAATGAATCCTGAATCAGTGGAAAAAGGTATTAGGGGAGTGAAAAATTATTTAGCGAATAAAGGAATGTTAAAAATCCCCGAATTTCCCTTAGCTGAAACAGAATCTCATCAAATAGTTTTAATTTCTAGAAAAGGAATGAAATCTTACTATGCTCCTGTGGGTGGGATGATACAAAATAGAGTCGAACCTGGTAGAGTAGTTAAGCAAAATCAGGGAATTTATCAAATATTGAATTTCAACAAAAATAGAGAGTTGCCAAAAGTAATAGATATTGTTGCCGAAACAGATGGTTTGATTTTAGATAATTCAATAAATTATTCTGTGAATCAGGGAGATTATGTATTAGGAATTATCGCAGAAGGAAGAGGTTCATTAATTGATAATTGATAATTGATAATGGATAATTACCTCTCCCTAAAACGGATAGGATTGACCAATAAGGAAAAAAATTTATTCTTTTCCTCTTGAAAGGGGAGGCTTTCAACCTAAATTGTTTAATTATATCATTATTTAATTATTAATTATTCGGTAAGAAGGAAGAAGGTTTTTTTTCATTGCTACCTTAATTTTATACACGCTCCGATGCTACCCGTTTACTAAAAGCACTCACTCTGACGATTTGCATTTCAATTACCACAATATAGCCATAAAATAAAACTGCTTTAACATCTAAATAAGTATCTTTTAAAGTCATAAATATACCGGGATTATAGGGATTAATAATTGGTAAGCATTTCCTGCGGAATCCTGCGCAAACAGCTTTTAGCACTCAGCTATCAGCAAATAATGAATAATTCCTTTTAAGATTAAAAGACCTTACTTTGGCAGTAACTTTTAATTATCTCTCAATTTCTCAATTGCTTTTACTTCTTCCTCTTATTTTTCTATCATTAGTAGCTGATAGCTAATAGCTGATGGCTGAATGCTTACAATAATTGTCAAGGATTGAATGATTTTTTCTCCCCCATAAATTATCGCATTGAGAAAGCTGATTAATATGTCTTGACTTTGTTCAGAACCGAAGATTTTTTAAAAGGCATAATCAACTTTCGGGCTGATAAATCTCATTGTATTTTTTTCTCCTATTTTATCCTGAATTTATAGACAATATTTTACTCTTCAAAAAAATGTTGATTTAACTTTTTTTTACTTACTAATTCATCAATATAAACAGTATATAACGTTTCTCAGGCTAATGAGGTAAACCTATCTTTATTTTTTCTTTCCTGTTCCCTGTTTCCTGTTCCCTAAAATCTAGAATTTTGTACCTCACGCTTTTGGGAAATTGCTATAGATAAATCAATATTCGTGGGCAGGAAAATAAGCTGTTGTGCATTTAAACTATTTATTGTTGTGTGCCTAGTTCAAGAAAAAACCCTTATTACTTCTGACTTTGCGCCTTCTGACTTCTGACTTGCTAATACCCATTTTAAATGCGCATTAGCTTATTTCCCACCCTACTTTTGACATTAATCTCCCAAACAAATACCCATACTCCGAGCAGTTTTAACTAAAGTATCATTAGGGTCTACCGCTCTGTACTTAGAAATCGCATCTGCAATTGGTACAGCGATCGCCTGTCGATTTTGCCAAGTTACCAGATGGTCGTATTTTTCTTCAGCAATGAGGTCAACTGCTGCCACCCCAAAAGCTGAAGCAATTAAACGATCGGTCGGGGAAGGAATACCACCACGTTGAATATGACCTAAGACGGTTACGCGAATTTCCGCACTACTACAAGCAGAGATTTTATCGGCTAAATATTGCCCAATACCACCAAATCTAGATTGACCCAAAGAATCATTAGTTGTGACAGCTTCTCCTGTTTCAGTACGCACTGCTTCTGCGACAATTACCAAAGAATAATTTTTGCCTAAATCTTGGCGTTTGCGGATATAGTCACATATTCGCTCTATTTTGTAAGGAATTTCAGGAATCAATATCACATCTGCACCACCTGCAATACCAGCATTGAGAGCAATATGTCCCGCATCTCTTCCCATTACTTCCAAAATCATAACTCGACTATGACTGGCAGCAGTAAAATGTAATCGGTCTAGTGCTTCTGTGGCAATTTTGACAGCAGTATTAAAACCTATAGAAAGTTCAGTACAACTAACATCATTATCAATGGTTTTGGGAATACCGACTAGATTCAAATTTCCTTGTTGAGCAAGTTGACGGAGAATAGCTAAACTACCATCACCACCGATACCAATTAAAGCATCAAGCTCTAATAAACGATACCCTTCAATAATTTCCTCAGAGCGATCGCGTACAGTTTCATCTGGCATCGGAAATGCAAATGGGTTGCCCTTATTAGTAGTGCCTAAAATTGTACCACCTGCTGTTAGTAAGGGGTCGATTTTTTCAATTTCAAGTTTGATTGCTTTTGGTGGACGTTCCATCAATCCCAGGGTAGCTTGCTGAATGCCAAAAACTTCCCAATTATAAGTTCCAATTGCGCGATATACCACCGCCCGAATTGCTGGATTTAAGCCTGCACAATCTCCTCCACTGGTAAGGATGCCAATACGTTTGTGTTCTACCATAATTATGATTTGGTCTACAATAGAGAATATTAATTTGTAACAGTTTCTACTTTGAAGTTGAAGCTGTAGATCGGATTTTACCAGTCAATTGTCAGTATTTAAAGGATGGCAAAAGGCAGAAGGGAAGAAAAAGTTAGAAGGGATAAAGTTTTTTTATCGCTGATTATCCGGACATAATATAATTCACTAGACATCTCCAGAAAAGATGGAGTAGGGAGTAGGCGAAAATAATTGATAATTTATGTGCGATAATTGATTTTATTTTTGATTATTGGAGATGTCTAATAGAGAGCTAATTAAATTAATTTAATACTACATAAAATATAATTAATTCATAAATAAATTTATCTTTTTATTTCTTCGGTTTTTCCTTTTTTGACTTAAAATTTATACAAAAAAATTGTGGTTTAAAGCCTCCCATTTTAAGTGGATAATAAAGAAAAAAAATCCTTTGAATCAATCCTCTTATTTTCAAAGAGACGTAATTATTAATTATTCATTATTAATTATTAATTGTTTAACGTGCCCATTGTTGGAGAATATAACTATAAAAACTTTCTGTATCTACTCGTTCCATTGCCATGATTTTCCGCCCACCAGTTTCTACTTTTATGCAACCTTGACTCACACCTTTTGTAATAACTTTAGTTTCCCATTCTTTCAGTTGATAAAATTCTGGATGTGCTAAATAAGCAGTTGCCAAAACATCCCAAAAATAATAATCCTGAGAAATTGCCAAAGCATAACATTGTCCGGCAAAATCAGAGATAGGATACTTTCTTTGCTTGCCTAATTTGCGAGAAAATTCAGAAGTTAGGGGTACATTATTAGTAATATCTAACGAACAAAGTACTATTGGAATTTTAGTTTGCCAAACCCTTTCAATCGCAAAAGGGTCCCAATAAGCATTCCATTCTGCGGACATATCTTGCCCTGGTTCCATATCTTTACTCACATTTCCCAGTACATTTAAAGCACCACCCATCCAAACAATTTCTTGAATTTTTGACTCAATTTCTGGAGCAATATCTAAAGCTACAGCAACAGTTGTTAAAGGACCAGTTACCATTAATGTTACAGGTTCTGGTGCAGATTTTAAAACTCGTACCATGAAATTTTGACCAGGTTCTGAAACTAAAATAGTATCAATAGTTTCCTTCTCATTTAAAATAGGAAAATGGTCTACAGCAAAAGAATCTCTTCTAAATAAAACTGGAAAAGGATTAACACCACGCACCGTACTTTCTGCTACTGGAATATGAGAAAATCCCATTAAATCTAAAATTTTTCGAGTAGCATTAATTGCAGGTTCAATATAACAATCAGCAGGGGTGACAATTACTCCTAAAGGTTGAACATTTTCCATGGTCATTAGTAAAACAGTGGAGAGATAATCATCTACACCACCATCATGATCCATCAGTACAAGTTTTTTGGACATCCACATTAAAGATTAGATTTCAATTAGAATTATATGTGATATTCAGACAAGTTTAGGTATGTTCATTGGTAAGCATTCATTGAGAATTTATCTATATCAATGAGATAAACTATTAAGAGAAAACATCATCAAACCTTTAGTAAATAATTGAGTTGACTTATGTACACAGAACCATCAGCAAGGAATAATAATACAAACAACAATATTGTGCCAGAAGAAAGAGTAAATAAATTACTGCTTCAGTCAATTGATACTTTAGAAGAAATTCTCAAAAATCAACAACTTCCGGCACAAGAACGAGCAACAGTAGCCCTGAAAATTCTAGAAATGACAGGTATTTTGTCTCAAACAAACCCTCGATCGCCAAGTACATTAATATCTGATGCTCAACAACAAATAAACCAATTAAATACAGATAATTTCACAAGAAATATTTCTCCTTATCCACCTAAAATAGCACAAGTAAAATCTACATTTTTACCTGCTGCTCATATAGAACTTCAAAACTTTTTATCTCCCGAAGAAAATCAAAAAGCTATAGAAATTGCCATTGAAAAACGCGACCAATATATTGAATCAACCACTACCACTAAAGCAGATCGATATCGGCAGTCTTATGTACTATTTTCACAATACTTTCCCGAATTAGCAGGACTTATTCAGAGCAAAATTTTACAAACCTTGCCAGAAGTATTAGCTCAACTAAATTTTCGTCCTTTCGAGATATCAGAAATTGAAGCGCAACTAACAGCACATAATGATGGATGTTATTACAAAATTCATAATGATGCGGGTAGCGAAAAAACAGCAAGTAGAGAAATTACTTATGTATATTATTTTTATCAAGAACCCAAAGCTTTTTCTGGAGGTGAGCTAAGAATTTATGATACTGAATTAAAAGCTGGTGGAGTAATAACTCATGAAAATTTTCAAACTATTACCCCTGCGAATAATTCCATTATCTTTTTTAACAGTCGTTGCAGACATGAGGTAATGCCTGTAGTTTGTCCATCAAAAGCATTTGAACATAGTCGGTTTACAGTTAATGGTTGGATTAGAAGATTAGTAGCTTGAAGAAGGAAGAAGGAAAAGGGAAGAAGGACTTAAGTTGGAAGAAGGAAGGAAAAAGTGGATGGGGACTCAAACCCCAACTAATTGTAAACACCACGGGTAATGGTGGGATATTACAGCGCTTTTCATTTAAGTAGACCACAAAATTATTTTTGGGTAGGTAGGGACGTTGCATGCAACGTCCGTCGGTCTTAAAAAAATGCTTTTGGGTTGCCCGTACTAATTGTAGTCTATCTATTGTAATGTCCTAAACAACTCCTTCTTTCTTTAACTGTACAAACAAATTTTTTGCCTACTCAGTCATAATGCTATATTCCCTCTTTTTATACAGTGGGAATATTTTTTTTTATTCCTTTTTTTGAGTTGTTGCCTACTCCCTAGAATTTTATCTCTCTCCAATTTGAAAACTTATACAGCACTTCCCGTTTTTATGAGGTACACCCATCGCGGGCAAGATGCCCGCACTACAATATTTTCACCATTTACCCTGTGCCTCATTTGCCCGAAATATGCTGTATATAAGAATTACATACAGCTTGAATATTTATCATTCCGTAAAGAAAAAAATAATAATATTGCGTAAAACCGTATTTATTCACTGAAGAATAATTTATACAACGACATTCATAATTGAATTAAAAATTATTCTGATTATTTTTGTCATAGACATCTATTTGCAATGAATTATAAATTTACCTCTTGATAATTTTTTGCTTCTACCACACCTGAATTAAAAGCCTCATTTTTTGTGATTGGGAGGTGATTTTATGTACAAAAAAAATGATTTAATACTATCTATATGGACATTTATTATAGTAGCAACAATGGCATTGCCTACTATAGAAATTAATCATAATCTGCTAGAACAATATTCCGACGAATTAGATGAAGAAGTTTGTCATCAGTTTGCGAATTATTCTAATGAAGACCCTCCTGTTCCCTATAAAGGAGGAACAAGTCGTGGCTAAATTTAGCAGAAGAAAGAAGGAAGAAGAAAGAAGGAATAAGGAAAAATCTTACGAAGTCTTTCGTTTTAAGCTTTTAATCTTTCCTAACCTTTCCTTCGACTGCTATACCTGAACCTATCCCACTATTTTTGACATGATATAAGTCCTGATAACTTAAGATAATTGTTTATTTATAAGCACAGCTATTTAATTCTAGAACTTATCATATTTGTCCATTCCTAACAAATTGAATAAATTAGATAAATAGGAATTGTTGACTATCTATAAGCAATTTTCTCTTCTACCTTCTGCTTTCTACCTTCTGCTTTCTGCCTTATTCAATTAAAACTTGTAGTTGCGATCGCGTACCCATAAACTAACAGGTACTGCTTGGCCTTGAGAATTAACTTTTACTTCTACTACAAAAGGTATTTCACCTTCTAAATTAACGGTAGTTTGTGCTGCTCGAATATCCTGATTAATATCTTCGCGTTTATCTTCAGGCATATAATAAGTTTCTAAGCCATATTTAATTGTCCGACCATTAAATTTTCCTTGAATAGCTATTTGATTATCTGGCAAATTTTGAGGCTTTTCTGCACTTACATCTACAGGTTTCCATACTTTGGGTATGCCTAAATTTTCTGTTGTTTCAGGTGCAGCTAAAATTACATAAATATTAGTTTGATTTTGTGCAGAAAATTTTCCTGAATTTTCTAATTCAAATTTATTCCAACTAGGAAGTTGACTCAAATTATCTTTGCGGGATATATCATAACTTAAAACTTGATAATAGCCTCGCAAAAAATCATAGGGGTCTACAGGTACAGTTTGCAAAACTACTGTTCTACCTGTAATCATAGTATAAATAGCTTGAGCAGGTACTGACAAAATTAATGCTAATTGTACAGTTAATGGCAAAATAAATCGCCAAATTGGTATCTGATTTTTTAAAGATTTTGTTTGATTAATAGGTGGGTTTAATTCTTCAGAATAATCAGATTCTTTAGTTGATAAATTGCTTTGGTTAAAAGGATTGATAAATTTCATGTTAATTCTCTCAAAAAATTTATAACTTATATAGCGCTGTGCGCAGCTCATCCGTTATTTATAACTGTTCAACCGGACATGATATTATTCTCTCTCCGGCCTTCCCATCTTCCCTACTCCCTAAAACCATCAATATATGTACTTTCAGAAAGTAGGAAACTGTTGTATAGCGTTTCTCAGTAAGCGTGAAGTACACTTTTATCTTTACTTCACTGTTGCCTGTTGCCTTTCGGAGCTGTTGCCTAAAGTTTAGAGTTTTATAGCTCACGCTTTTTGGGAATTGCTATATATTCTTAATTCTTAGATAATAAATGACGTTCAAACCATAAACCAGCAGCTATAACTCCTACACCACATAAAATAAATACAAAAGATTTAAGTAATAATCCGGTATTATACTCAAAAGTGCGACAGATAATTTGTAAAGTTAGTAATACCAAACCACCCCAGAAACCTCCTCTAATTCCTCGCATCAATCCAATTCTAATTAAACCTGCTGCTAAGAGAAACATTTCTATATTTATTATAAAAGTTGCTATTTCTGGAATTTCATTGATACTCAGATGCCAAAAACATAATATTGTAGTTACAAAAATGAAGCCCAAAATTACACTACTGACTGAATCTAATTGCCAACTATGAGAATTTGTTCTATCAGTTCGTGCTAAATTCAACCATTCCCAAACAGAAAAACCTATAAATATTAGAACTTCAATTAAAGTCAACCAACTCAACTGTAATGATGTATTTCCATTGCTCAAATTTTCAGTTGAAACATAATTCCAAATTCCCCGAAAAGATAAATATAAAAATCCAATACTCAAGTACCAAATAGCTAAACTTCTGGCTAATGGTTGAAAAAATCGACTATCTATTTTAGGCCAAATAGTATCGTCATACCCCCATAATAAAGCTGGAGGTAAAGTCAAGGCGATCGCTCCCCAAAAACCATTATTTGATAAGTAAAAAATTTGCCACAAACTAATTTCTAGAGCTAGTAATAAAATCGATGTGGCGAGAAAAAAAATAATTTGGGAACTGCACCAATAAGCTAGTGGCATTAACAACAATACTGTCACCAAAGCCATATATTTGATAATTACCTGTAACCAGGAAAATTCCACTGAAAAAAATATAGTTGATAAACCCATTAAATAGCCTAATCCGATTAACAGAATAGCCATAATTCCCAGACTTTCTAGTTGTAAACTATAAGCCATTACCAAAACTCCTAATCCCCAAACAATGTATAATCCGTAGGGAGAACCACCGATATGAAACATTTGAGCCATTAATGCTATATTTGCCCCTAAAATTAATGCTCCAAATATTAAGAGTCCGTGACCTAATCTTTGTTTTTTACTGGTAGTATTCGGTAGAATATTTGGCTGTCGCCAGAGATAAAAACCGCAGATATTAACTAAGATAAATAAAGTTAATAATAGAAGTGTTTTGACTTCTCGCGACCACTGTTGCCAGTTAGCAGAAACAAAAGTGATAATACCTAATCCTAAAAGAATACCACCAAGAGAAATTAAGATAGTAACAAAACGAGAGCTGGCGGTTTGCTCCAAAGCATCAAACTGGTATCTTTCTGATAGTTGTTGATAAAAGCGATCGCTAATTAATTCCTCTGTTTGCCATAGTTTTGCTTCTTTACGGAGCTGGCGACGAAACTTTTCTGTAATCATTTTATGGCTGAATTAAGTAATAAGTACTTGTACAAAATTAATTTAACATTTGTCAGTAGGGAATAGTAGAGACCTTGCATGCAACGTTCCTACGGAGTAGGATTGATATATCCGACCTCAATTAGATTTTCATACGACTTTTATCGCAATTTATAAATAAAACCTAATCATCTCCTTTGAAAGCGAACCACTACAACTAGAAAACGACACAGAATACATCTTCACCGCCCTAGCAGGAGCAGATAGAGTCTCCGTAGTAGACGCCAGCGACCCAGAAACAACAGTAAACACCACCAACAGCTCAGACCTAGAAATAGCAAAAATACCCGTAGGAGGAAACGGCACAGACCGCCCAGAATCATTAGCAATAACCAAAGATAACAGTCGAGTCTATGTACCCTTAAAATTCACAGCAGGGGTAGCAGTAATAGACCCCATGACATTGTCACAGGTAGATAATTTACCAGATACACCAGAAGAAGTAGACCCAATTCCATTACCAACAGGAGCGCGAGGAGTCAATGTTGCCATCGGTCTTCAAGATAACTACGCCTATATTGCAGACGGAAACAAACCAGAAATTTACGTCCTAGACATCGACCCATCTTCAAATACCTACCATCAGGTAGTACAAACAATAGAACTCAACACTACAGAAGGCTTAAACAGACTAGCAATTAGTAGCGACGGTAAGCAGTTATTTGCAACAGCAAAAGACAGTTATATCTATGCAGTAAATGTAGACTCAACAGACAAACCACAAGACCCTGAAATAAACCCCAACAAATGGCACGAAGAAATAGGTAAGATAGAAACCGAACAAGGAGCAATGGGAATTTCTGCCACCAACGAAGCAGAAATGATGACCTTTACCAGTGGCAACCGAAACTTAGACTTCAATGGCTTTGGAGTATTAGAAGTAACCAACGATGACCCCCTCAACTGGCAAGCAGAAATTCGTTATACTCCTTTAGGTTTAGGTTTTGCCAACGACTATTTTGATGTCAACGAAGGTTCAGGGGTAACAATAACCAAAGATGGCTCCTATGCCTTCGTAGCAGGTCGTAACTTCAGAGGACTATTTGATGATGAAGTACTCAATGGTGGTAATGTAGGAATCATTCAAGACCCATTAAGCTCTAATCCCCAGTTAGTAGCTGCAACTCGACCACATCCAGACCGTTTAACTTACGATTTAGTGTTGAGTAACGACGATAAATATTTGTATGTTTCTAATCCATATTCAAATGCCAGCGGTGATGTCTTAATATTTGATGTGGAGGAGATGGTTCAGACACTCTCATCCCCTGGAGATTATGAAATTGATATTTTTGACCGGGGTATAGGTTCGCCATTTTTCAATGAAAATACATCGCGAATAGTAACAGAAGCTGATTTTGAATCAGTACCCATTGATGATATAAATCCAGATATTAGTATAGCTGCTGATTATGAAATTATAGAAGAAAATAGGCTATTAAATGAATTCACCTTTGGAGTACCCGATGATTCAACAAGGGGTCCAATAGCTATAGGTGGAAATCCACGGGGGATAGCTATTAGTGGGGAATATAGGTGGGATATAGATTTAGAAGCACCAATTATTTCAGCAGAATTATTAAATGATACTGGAGAGGATGATAGTGATGGAATTACTTCCGACCCGACAATAATTGGAACTGTAACAACAGAGAGTGAAATTGTTAGTTTAAAGGCAGGTTTTAATGAGACTCCTACTGAAGATTTTGTAGATGTAACTGCTGCTTTGTTAGAGGATGGAACTTTTGAATTAGACGAGGAATTGTTAGAAAATGTTTTAGGAGAGACGTTAACTAATGGAACTTATAATCTGAAACTGCAAGCTACAGATAACGAGGATAACTTATCAGAGATTGCTGAATTTGAGTTTACCTTAGACTCAGAAGCACCAATTATTTCAGTAGAATTAGCCAACGATACTGGGTCGGATGATAGCGATGGAATTACTTCCGATCCCACAATAATTGGTACTGTAAATGATAGTAATGAACTTGTTAGTTTAAAAGCAGGTTTTAACGATACTCCCACGGAAGACTTTGTAGAAATCATCGACCTAGTTGATACTGATGGTAATTTTGATTTAAATGAAGCGAAATTAGAAGAAATACTGGCTGATAACTTGAGCGATCGCCCCTACACTCTCAACTTGATGGCCATAGATACCGCCGACAACTCCTCCACAACAGAATTCAATTTTATCCTAGATACGGGGACTCCCGGATTTGAATTGGGAGACTTAACCGTAATGCCTGGCGATCGCTTAGAAATACCTCTAGCTGCCACCAATGCAGAGGGGCTAGAATTTGCCATAGAATCCGATGGACCCCTTCCTCAAGGTCAACTAACGGGGGACGGAACTCTGATATTTTCCCCGACTCCAGAAGAAATCGGCAGTTACGAATTTACTCTCATTACCAGAGATGAGGCTACAGAAACAAGCCAAACCGTCACTCTAACCGTCCCTGACGACACCACCACCACCACTCGTATTTCAGGAGTTGTTGAAAATATTAGCGAAGAACCGCTATCAGGAGTCGTCATCGAATTGGGAGACCTGCAAACTACGACTGCTGCAGACGGTTCTTTTACCATAGAAGTAGAAGGAGAACTACCCGACGACACTTTGAAAATACGGGGAGAAACCATAGAAGGAGACCTCACCTATCCCTTCATCGCCGAAAAACTACCCTTAGTGCTAGAACGAGACCCTTACATCGGTTATAATAACGTCATTTGGCGACCCATCTACCTACCACCCATAGATACAGCCAACGCCGTAACCATCGACCCCACAGCAAATACCCTCGTCACTACAGAAGCAATTCCCGGTGCCTCAGTTTTAGTACCCGCCAATTCCCTGCAAGACCAAGATGGAAACCCCTACACCGGGGAACTCAGCATCACTGCCGTTCCCAACGAACTGACACCAGCAGCTTTGCCTACTAATTTAGTACCAGATTTAGTCGTTACTATCCAACCAGGGGAAATGGTATTTAACACCCCCGCAGCTTTAAGTTTGCCCAACACAGCGGGATACGAACCGGGAACCGAAATGGATTTATGGTCAATTAATCCCAACACTGGATTATTCGATAACGTTGGAGTTGGTCGCGTCAGCAACGACGGTAGCGTAGTCGAAACAATTTCCGGTGGCATTATCAACAGTAGTTGGCACTTCTTCACCCCACCACCACCAGCACCGAAAGACCCAGAAGACAACCCCCGCAACCCTGATGAAAGGTGTAACGAGTGCAAAGAAACAGAAAACTTTACTTCTGTTGTAGTGGAGCTGCATTCTGGGGCAGTTGTAGAAACTCACGATTTAGTACCTTATCAGTCCTTGGGAGTTGCTCGCGGTTTGCAACTGACCTACGATTCCTTGCGAGCAGACGCCCGTCCAATTTTGCACTTCGGTTATGAAAACACTCAGGCCAATCCAGACCGTCGTTTAGTTGCCAATTTAACAGTATCCAGGGAAGGGTTTGAATATCAACTGCCTGGGGTTCAAGAAGGAGAATTTGGTTTGCGGGCAGGGGATAACCTGTGGTCGATACCAGAAGCAGGAGGAGAAATAGATGCTGCCTTGCAGGTAGACCTGCGTTCCCTACCTTCTGGCCAATATGACTACGAACTAGATTCTGGTCTGCGCTTGTTTAACGGAGAACGGTTTGTAGGTTCTTCCACAACTTCTGAGGGTAAATTCTTGCACGTCAACAGCATTGAGAGTCCTTTTGGCAGCGGTTGGAGTTTGGCAGGTTTGCAGGAATTGGTAGAAAATCCCGACGGTTCGGTGTTATTGGTTGACGGTGATGGCAGCGAGTTGTTGTTTGAGGTGGATGGGGATGGTAATTTTGTGCCGCCACCGGGAGATTTCTCAGTTTTGGAACGGGTAGAAGGTACGTTCCAGCGGACGATGAAGGATAAGACGGTTTATGAGTTCGATGCGGACAACCGTTTGGTAGGGATGATAGAAGCTGACGGGGACGAGACGGAGTACGTTTACGATGGCGAGGGGCGTTTAGAGAAAATTGTTGACCCGGCGGGGTTAGAGACGAGTTTTACTTATGTTGATGGGCGAGTGAGTTCCATTAGCGATCCGGCAGGTCGGACTACAGAGTTGGTGTACGATGCTGAGGGGAATTTGGAGAGAATTATTGACCCGGATGAGTCTGAGCGGCAGTTTGATTACGATGGGGAACATCGTTTGGTAGAGGAGACCGACAAGCGGGGTGAGGTGGAACAGGCAGAGTATGATTTTGCCGGACGTGCTTCAAGTGCAACTCGTAAGGATGGGTCGCGGTTGGAGGTCGCACCGGTGCAGGTGCAGGGATTGTATCTACCATCGGAAACTGTGAAACCTTTTGATGCGCCAGAAGCTTTTGCTTTGGGTGATGCGGTTGCTACAACGACCGATGCGAATGGGAATGTGGCACAGAAGGAGTTAGACCGGGCGGGTCAAGTGGTTTCTGCTGAAGATAGTGTCGGGTTGTTGCCTGCGGTGGAACGGGATGAGAATAATTTGGTGCAGACTCGCACGAACGGTCGGGGGAATGTGACGAGGTATAGTTATGATGAGATGGGGAATGTGGTGGAGATTGAGGATGAGTTGTCTCCACTGGGAGGTGGGTTTATTGATATTAGCGAGACTGGAACGCTGGTTCCAGGTATTCAGGGACAAGACGCCGGCAACACTTTGGTTGACTTGCCTTTTCCCTTTGAATTCTATGGACAGGAACATCTACAAGCTGGAATTAATATTAATGGTCTTGTTACATTTGGAGGAACTGATAACAGTTTTGTAGATCGTCCATTAGCTAGTTTAGGTAACATCTTAAGTAATTTACCAGCGCTGCTCCCGTTCCCGGACGATCTCGAATCGCGGACTGATGAAGGAGGTGCTGCCGAAATTTTGATGGAAACGCGCGGAAGTGTCGGCAGCCGTCAATTTATTATCCAGTGGCACGAACTTGAAGAAGATCGCTACACAACAGAAACGGGTGATATTACGTTCCAAGTAATATTGTTTGAGGGAACGAACGAAATTCTCTTTAATTATCTCGACGTGCATTTTGAGGGAGATACCGAAGAAGAATTTGGACAAGGAGGTTCGGCGACCGTTGGTATTTGGAACAGTCCGACGGAGTTCGTCGAGTTCAGTTACAAAACTAAGAGTTTGGATGATGGTATGTCGTTGAGAGTTTCTCCAGAGGGGATTACAGAAGTTGTCAATACTGGTTCTGGTGATGGTCCCCGTCGCTTTACCTATGATCCCAACTTCAACCTCCTGGCCAGTGAAACCGACGAATTAGGCCGACAAACCCTGTATGATCGCGACCCAATTACAGGCAACCTCCTCTCTGTCACCAGAGTAGTCGGAGAAGTCGGTGGCGGCGATGATGCTGTAACTACCTACACTTACACAGACCGCAATCTCATTGATATCGAAACCGATGCTTTGGGTCGCACTACCGATTACGATTACGACCCAGTAAGCGGTCAGGTTTCTAAGATTACTTTTGCTAAGGGGACTGCGGATGAGGCGGTACAGGAGTTTGAGTATGATTTAGCAGGGAACCAAAGGGCTTTGATCGACGAGAATGGTAACCGGACTGAGTATGAGTACGATGACATGGGTCGGTTGGTGGAGACGATTTATGCCGTAGGGACTGCGGATGAAGCAGTGGAGAAGGTCGAGTACGATGAGGCGGGTTTGCAAGTAGCGACTGTGGATGCTAATGGTAACCGGACTGAGTATGAGTACGATGACATAGGTCGTTTGGAGGAAGTGATAGAGGCAGACCCCGATGGTGATGGACCCGAAGTTTCACCTGTTACGAGTTATGAGTATGATGATGAGGGGAATCAGGTGGCGATGGTAGACCCGTTGGGACGGCGGACTGAGTATGTTTATGATGAGCGAAATCGTTTGGTGGAGACGGTTTATCCCGATGGAACGACGGAACAGATGGAGTATGATGTGGATAACAATCCTATTTCTACTACAGATGCCGAAGGGAATCAGAACGATCGCCTTTTCGATGCCAGGGGACGAATGATTAGTCAAACTGACCCCCTGGGTAACACTACTACCCTCGAATATGACGGGGCAAACCAACTAATTGCTCAAGTTGATGCCAATAACAAGCGTACCGAGTTTGAATACGACGAACTGGGACGACAAACCACCGTTACTGACGCTGTGGATACCGCTGTCGTCAGTACCACACAAACAGAATACGACCTCATTGGCAACATCATTGCCCAGTTCGATGGCAACAACCATAAAACTCAATATGTTTACGACAATCTCGATCGCCAAACTCAAATAATAGACGCCAAAGACACACCGGGAATTACAATTACCGAATATGACGATGTTGGCAATATCATAGCAGTCACCGACCCCGCTAACAATACCACCACTTTCGGTTACGACGGGCGAAATCGTCTAATTTCCGAGACCGATGAACTCGTTGCCACCCGTTCCTTTGAATACGATGGAGTGGGGAATCAAATTGCTGCAGTTGACCGCAACGCTCGTCGCCGGGAGTTCGTTTACGACGGACTAAACCGACGAACGGAGGAAAACTGGCTCGACGACGATGGTTCCAAAGTTCGCACCATTGCCTACACCTTCGATGCTGCCGGACAGTTGACCGAAGTCAGCGACCCCGACTCTACCTACTCCTATATCTACGACCTTCTCGGACGACGCACTTCAGTCGATAACGCTGGCACTCCTGGAGTCCCCAATGTCGTCTTGAACTACTCCTACGACTCCGAAGGCAAGTTGCTTTCTGTAACCGACACTATCGATGGCGTTGAAGGGGGAACGATTTCATACAGTTACGACGAGCGAGACCGCGTTATACCAATTCTCTATGAAGCTGCGCTTAATATAAGTTAATAATATATAATAGTGAAGAAAATCATAGAGCGATCGCAGTTTGTATTTATGGCCCGTCCCTTAAAAGTCGATCGGCAATGAAACAGTTTCTGAACTAGAAAAGCGTTTAAGTAAGTCAATCACAGCTAGAGAAAGAGAACGAATACAAATGATTTACTGGTTAAAAACCAATCAAGTATTGACTCGCCCAGAACTAGCCAAGCTGCTAGGTCGCCATGAATCAACGATTACACGTTGGCTCACACTTTATCGAGTTGGAGGACTAAAAAAGCTGTTAGAAGTAAAAAATGCACCCGGAAAAACTTCAAAAATTTCGGGAGAAATTTTAGCAGGTTTACAAGCAAGATTATCAGAACCAATGGGATTTAAAAGTTATGGAGAAATTCAAAATTGGTTAATCGAAAAATATCAAGTTCAACTAGCCTATAAAACCGTTCATAAAATCGTAAGATATAAATTAAAAGCTAAACCGAAAATACCTCGTCCTTATAGTATTAAAAAGGATGTTTTAGCTGAAGAAAACTTTAAAAAAAACTGAAATTAGGATTGAAGGTATTATATGAACTATTTGGAAAAGGTGAAAAAATTCGCTACTTTTGCCAAGATGAAACCCGTTTAGGATTAAAAACAATTCCTGGTAAAAGGATAACTGTAAAGGGAGTAAAGCCATTAGGATGTATCCAATGGCAACGAAAAAATTTCTATCTCTATGGGGCAATAGAGGTAAAAACTGGAGAGAGCTATTTTTATGAATTTTCTCACCTAGATGGTCAATGTTTTCAGGGATTTATCAACCAATTATCTGAAGAATTTAGTGATAGTATAAATTTTCTTCAGCTTGACAATGGGAGTTTTCATAAAAACGTAGATTATCCGGAAAACATAATACCAATATTCCAACCTCCCCACAGTCCTGAACTTAATCCTATTGTTTGCGTAGCATTCCGTAGGAAACGTTTTTGGCAACAATTGAAGCGGGAATTACAGTGGGAAAATTGCCAAAATCTTCAACAATTACAGCAAAAAGTTTCAGAAATTCTCCTTAAAACTGACGAGTTAACTTTGGCATCTTTGACTAAATGGGATTATCTAATAGAAGCAATATTAAGTGCAACTTCATAGAGTATTTATCGAGGGCGATCGCTCTATGATTTTCTTCGACTATTATATGTTGTTAATTTATATTAAGCGCAGCTTCATGGAGAATTGGTATTACTGGCATCACCAATAGCGGTAACTCCGTCGCCGACAAACGGGTTGACTTTAGCTATAACAATATCGGTCAGTTGGAGTCGATTAATCGCTACAGCGACCTGGACGGTTCCCAGTTAGTAACTGGTAGCACTTACAGTTACGACGAGAAAAACCGCTTGCAGAATCTCAGTCACGGTAGCACTGCGTTTTACGAGTTTGAGTATGATGGAGGCGATCGTATTACTCAAATTATTGATGTTGACGGTACTACTAACTATGAGTACGACAAAACTAATCAATTAACCGATGCGAACCGCAGTGACCCCAATAACCAGGATGAGTCCTACAGTTACGACGCCAACGGCAACCGGGTTACTTCCCACTTGCACGACAGTGATTATGTAACGGGTGGTAACAATCGTCTGGAGAGCGACGGAACTTACAGTTACGAGTATGACGGGGAAGGAAATTTGATTCGTCGTACTGAAGTGGCGACAAATAAAGTAACACAATACAGTTGGGATTATCGCAACCGTCTGGTGGCGGTTACGGAAATTGATGAGGGGGGTAATGTAACGAAAGAGGTAGAGTTTACTTATAGTGCGACTGGCGATCGTCTCAGCAAGACCGTAGATGATATCCCTTCAGACGATGAGGATGGGGTTACGACTTATTTTGTGAGCGATCGGGATGATGTGTTGTTGGAGTTTGTGGATGCCGATGGTGTTGGGGATGCCAGCGAACCCGTTTTAGCCCACCGATATTTGCACGGCCCAGGGGTAGACCAGATTTTGGCACGAGAAGATGCGGATGGGGAGACGGTTTGGCATTTGACTGACCATCTGGGTACGGTTCGGGATTTGGTGGATAATGATGGCCTGGTATTGAATCATTTGGTTTATGATTCGTTTGGGAATGTTGTGTCTCAAACTGATGAGACGGTTGGCAGTCGCTATCGGTTTACGGGGCGGGAGTTTGATGAGGAGACTGGGTTGTATTATTATCGGGCGCGGTATTATGATGGTGATGTGGGGCGGTTTATTAGTTCTGACCCGATTGGGTTTGAGAGTGGGGATGTTAATCTTTATCGGTATGTTGGGAATAGTCCTGTGGATCGTGTCGATCCTTTGGGATTACGTGGAACAGTAAATAGTCAAGTACGCACAATTATTTTTGAAGTGGGCCTAGGAGCGCTAGTTGGTGGTTTAGACATGGTAAATAATATTAAAAATGTTCCTAACAGTTCTGAAGTTTATATGCGTTTTGACACTACCTTGGCTATGATAAGTTTTACTAATAATCGTGCACCATCTCGAAGAAATCCTAATCCACCCCCTCCAGGTAAGCTAGAGAATGATGAAAATGGACACATTGTTACAAGAGAACTTGGTGGTAGCGATCGGGATACCAACAACTTCTTTGCCCAAAATGGAGATGTCAATCAAGGCGATCCATACACAGGTGATAGGGGACGTTGGCGTTCTTTTGAGCGTTTGGTTACAAGAAAACTGAATGAGAAAAATAGACAACCTTGCCCTACTCCTGTCAGTTTACTGTACTTCGTTAATCTTTTTTATCTAGCGCGAATTCCAGAAGCTCCTCTAAGACCAAGCGGTCTGTTTGCAATGGCGACTTTTAGCGATGGTGAAGTCCACACTGTAGCAACGGGCAATCCAAGGTAATAAAACTATGATTGAAAAATGGCAGAATTTACTTGCACAATTAGAAACTATAGAAAATGAAGGCTTGGGAATCTGGAGCGAAGAACGACTCCTGGCATTTGAAGCTAAAACAGGCATAACTTTGCCCGCTGATTACAAATATTTTTGTCAGGTTTTTGGTCTGGGGATGTTCTGTAATTATTGGCGAATTTCTTTATATCCAGACAAAAAAAATTCTCGAAAAGAAATGCTTCTTACCGAGATAGACGAATTGTCTGATTCTGTGGCCAGTCCTACTATGGATAAAATTTCTCTGAAAAATTTAGTTACCAACGCCTTAATTTTTGGAAATACTGTTAATTCCCACTTGATGTTTTGGGATTTGAGAACCTACAGCGAACGAGATCGAAGTTATGACATCTATTTTGGAGATATCATTTACGCAGATGTTTACCAAGTAGGTCGCAATTTTTTTGAGTTCGTTCGCGATTTTTGCCTGGGAATGAAATCCTACGAAGTTCTGCCCGAGTGGATGTACCCCGATCCTCAAGAACTAACCCCATATTCTTTTTATTCTCTTAAATCCCCTTTTGAATTAGAATTTATACAACTTGAGGAGGAAACATAATAGTACTTAGTTTTGCAAAATAATTTGCCTCTGGATTGAGCAGCGATCACTACTCTCTCTCAGGTAGAAGTATGATTTGTACTAAAAATCTAGTTGTTTATTCAACTCTTGTTGTACCATGTTAAAGAGAAACAAATTACTTCTACTTTCCATCAACCCATTAGGAGACAGCATCGACCTGACCTATGACCAGGCAGGCAACTCCCATTCGCACTATTACCTTTGATTACGATGCCGCATCTCAACTCAAAGAAGTAAGCGACGAGGATTCGACTTACAAATATACTTACGATGACGGCGGTCGCTTAATCTTAGTAGATAACGCAGGAACTCCTGGAGTGCCGAATGTCGTTTTAGAGTATGCCTATGATGAAGTCAATAATTTGCTTGATGTCACTGAAACCATAGATGGAGAGGCATCAGGAATCGAATCTTTTGTTTACAACGAACTCAACCGCGTCATCCAAACTACTCAAACCGGTACAGGAGTAACGGATAAGCGAGTAGATTTTGAATACGATAATGCCAGTCGGATGACGGAAGTAATATCATGTCCGGATGATTAGGTATAATAAAAATGAACTGGCGATCGCTAGTGTATAGGAAGGAGTTATGCCGAAGCTAGTCACAATTGAAAAACACTTAACAGTAGAACAGTTAGAGCAAAGATATCGCAATGTCCGGGAAGTAACTGAGAAAATTCACTATCAAGTCATTTGGTTACTGGCCACTGGTAGGACTTGCTTAGAGGTCTCTGAAGTAACAGGTTACAGTCGTGCATTGGATATATTGATTGGTACGTCGGTATAACACTCAAGGAGCGAAAGGATTGGGAGACCAAAGAAAAAGAAATGTAGGGCGTGAATCATTACTTGAGGATGTAGCTCAAGCGAGGGTTGTGGCAGCTACTACAGCAACCAGCCCCAGATGGAGGACTCTGGAACAGCACAAAAGTAGCAAATTGGCTGAGTCAGAAATTAGGACGCCAAGTTTCTCGCTGCTAGAGGATGGGAATATCTACAACAAATGGGCTTTCGCTTGAAAGTACCACGTCCAAGTCATTATGAAAGCGACTTTTCAGAACAAAGTCTATGGAAAAAAAACGAGGGCAAGAGTTAGGGAAACTTCAAAGTAATTATCCAGAGGCAGACATAGAGGTATGGTGTGAAGATGAACAAAGACTGGGACTTCAACCGAAAATTCGTCGAGTCTGGACAGCTATTGGAGAACAACCAATTGCTAGTGTGAAAACTCAATATCAATGGTTATGGCTGTATGGCGCGTGTTCACCCTGAGTCAGGAGAAACATACTTCTGGATTTTACCCCAGGTCAACACACAGTTGTTTAGTCAGGTTTTAGCAGACTTGGCACGAGAATTTGACCTCAACCAGAACAAGCGAATACTATTGGTACTAGACCAAGCCGGATGGCATACTACTGAAAAACTGGTATTACCCGAAGGTATAGATCTGTTTTTTCTACCCAGTCACTCTCCAGAGTTACAGCCCGCAGAACGTTTATGGCCTTTGAGTAATGAAGCGATACAGAGTAACGCAACGCTCCGCGAACGCGAATAACTCACCAGAAAACTTAGAGCAATTAGAAAGTCTACTGGTCTACCGATGTCAGAAAATTATGGAACAGCAGGAATTTGTTCAGGGATTAACCTGTTTTCACGCTGTGGCCGAAAACAAGGAGTGCTTAATTATCACTAATCATCCGGACATGATATAACCATGTTTTTAAGATTGTCAAAGCTGTTTCTAGGTGTTCTTTCTCTCTAGCTGTAATTACAAAATCATCAGCATAGCGGATGAGGCCGAGTTTTGGTCTGTGATAACCTCTTGCTTTGGCGGGGAGTTTAATAGAGGTGATTAATTCCTCTAATCCATGTAAGCCAATGTTGGCAAGTAAAGGGCTAATTACTCCACCCTGCGGTGTCCCTTTTAAGGTTTCGTATTTAACACCATTGTCAATGAATCCAGCTTGTAACCAACCCTTGATTAGATTCCTTGCAGGGAAAGAGTCAATGAGATTGATTATAGTTTCATGGTTAATGTTATCGAAAAATCCTTTTAAATCAAGGTCTAGAACCCATCTATCTGCGTTTCCTGCATTGAGTCTGCTATAACATTGCATAATTGCATCGTGACAGCTTCTTTTTGGTCTGAATCCATAGCTATTGGGTTCAAAAACCGCTTCCCATTCGGGTTCTAGGGAATTTTTAACTATTGCTTGTTGTACTCTATCTCTTACGGTTGGGATGCCGAGAG
>JAXHSW010000157.1:0-22464 GCA_034190295.1 Cyanobacteriota bacterium
CAGGCGTGAGAACCATCTCTGGACTAAATATCGTAAGGTAATTAGTTTAAGTGGACTCAATGAACTAAGAATCCTGCTTTCAGGAGATTCTCCGTGCCTTCAGGTCGGAGAGTATGTCAATACATCTGTTTTGCCGTCTCTAAATTCCACTTATATCAAAAAAATATTGCTACACTGGTTATTCGAGGTGTTAGGTGTTAAGTGTTAGGTGTTAGGTGGTAGGTATAGTGCAAATTTTCCGGCATCGGGATTTTATTGTAACAATACAACTCCCCAACGTTGGAATTTTTAGATTTTAGATAAAGTTCCACCGAAGCGCTCGCCATAATTAATTTCTCAGAATAACTATAACGTTACAGTTTTTAGATAAAGTTCCACCGAAGCGCTCGCCATAATTAATTTTTGAGAATAACTATAACGTTACAGTTTTGAGATGTTAGATAAAGTTCCACCGAAGCGCTCGCCATAATTAATTTTTGAGAATAACTATAACGTTACAGTTTTTAGATAAAGTTCCACCGAAGCGCTCGCCATGATTAATTTTTGAGAATAACTATAACGTTACAGTTTTGAGATGTTAGATAAAGTTCCACCGAAGCGCTCGCCATAATTAATTTTTGAGAATAACTATAACGTTACAGTTTTGAGATTTTAGATAAATTCCACCGAAAGCGCTCGCCATAATTAATTTCTCAGAATAACTATAACGTTACAGTTTTGAGATTTTAAATAAATTCCACCGAAGGCGATCGCCACGATTAATTTCTCAGAATAACTATAACGTTACAGTTTTGAGATTTTAGATAAATTCCACCGAAGGCGCTCGCCATGATTAATTTCTCAGAATAACTATAACGTTACAGTTTTGAGATTTTAGATAAATTCCACCGAAGGCGCTCGCCATGATTAATTTCTCAGAATAACTATAACGTTACAGTTTTGAGATTTTAGATAAATTCCACCGAAGGCGCTCGCCATGATTAATTTCTCAGAATAACTATAACGTTACAGTTTTGAGATATCGACTTTTAAACCACCATCTGTAGGGGCGAATGGCATTCGCCCTCCCTATATATATAGTCTCTGCGTAAGTCCTGTAAATTCCACCGAAGGCGCTCGCCACGATTAATTTCTCAGAATAACTATAACGTTACAGTTTTGAGATTTTAAATAAATTCCTAGTCAGGCGCTCGCCACGATTAATTTTTCAGAATAATTATAACGTTACAGTTTTGAGATTTTAAATAAAGTTCCACCGAAGCGCTCGCCACGATTAATTTTTCAGAATAACTATAACGTTACAGTTTCTAGATTGTAGATAAACAAGACTTTGGGCAAGGTCTAGGCTAATCAACTATAAACCTTGAGCAGTAAAAGCAGCCCAATAATGAGGATGAGAGAAAGGATTTTCATTTTGAATATTGAGGATTTTGTTGTAGATTAAACTATATTGACGATACTGGCGATGCCATTCCTGATACTCCGGTGAATTTTCTGAATATTGGTTTCGGTTATCCTTAGCTTCCTTTCGTTTTTCTTTGACTGGTGACAATAATTTTCTAACTTCCTCTTTTGTCATTCGCCGTAATTTCATCTGAGCTTCCCATAAAGCTTGAGGGCGACTTTTACCAAATTTCCGTTCCTCATAATAAAATATCGAAACCAGGGCAGTCGCCAGATCGTCCACTGACCACAAAGTATTAATGACACTCCTCGCACCCGCACATAAAAACCCAGTTGCCAAGGTCAGAATATCATCTGTTATCTGTGGAGTACCCAAACCAGTCTCGCAGCAAGAAAGAAAAACATCCGACAAATTTGGCAACCGCCACCCCGGACTCATCAACTGCCCCAAAGTAATATTCCCGTCGCCTAACTTTAGCACCGACTCCAGTGGGTTATCGAGACGAGATTCCGCGTGATGACAGGAATGGAGAAGTTGAACTGTATTTGCTAACTGCTGGTAGTTGGAGCGAGTTGCTTGAGTTTTGCCTCGGAGGCGGTTAGTTTCCGGGATATTAAACAGTTGGGAAATTTGCTCTCCCTCAAAACCGGCAAAGGGGAGATTATCTTCTGCATTTTCAACAGTGCCATATTGCCATGTTGCGGTTTCCAGTTCTCCTCGTTTATGGCAAAACTCTAGAATTTGGCAACTGGGGGCGTAGCGAATGAGAAATTTATCTCCCAAATATTGGGAAGAGTCAGAAATGGGAATAGCTGCAAAGGGGATTAGATGTAGAAAGAGATGGGGAATGAGAATTAGTTCTTCGATACCGTTGAGATGTTCGGTAATGAGGCGATCGAGCTGGAGTCTTTCCCCTATTTCTGCCAAAATAGAATTCATTTGGTCGTACCATTTCGACTTTCTTTCTTCTTTTTGTTCATCAGTTTCATTCTCGCCGGGTAGGTAAGGCAATAACCAACTTTCATAAATCCAAGGTTGCAATATTTCGATACCTTGTTGGGAGCAGGTATGAATAGAAATTTGGTTTTGGCGCAAGACAAATATATAGGTATTGTCGGCAGTGTTGTAAAAACTGAGGATGGCAGTAGTAGGTTTGTCGATAAGTTTCTGGATGGCGGTTATATCTGGGGCGCTTACCTGAATTTCTCCAGCTAAAACTGGGTCGAGTCGTCTGAGTTGTTCCCAGATTTTTTGTTTTTCCGCTTCTAGGTAGGCGACTTTTTCGTTGTAAGCGTTGAGAGATGCTCTTTGATTACTGCTACTTCCCACTTCTGTTATGGTTCGGTCATTATCGGAACTCTTTTGATGGTGTTCTTGGTCGATTTGTTGTTGCAAGTCGTCATACTGCTGTAGTAACTCCTGAACTTCTGGAGAAATTTCGCCTCCTTGACTGAGGTCGTTACTTGCCATCAAGTCTACCAGGCGTTTTGACTTAGAGCGTTCAGCATATTCGAGGGCTTTTTCTAAGTTGCCTGCGTTGATGCAAGCTTGCACCATCTGAAAATAAAGATCAATGACATTTTCCATGATTTTTTGGCGACGATCTTCGGAAACTGTCCAACTACGACCGATTTCTACTGCTTCAATGGCAAGCTCATAAGCTTTAATTGCTTCTTCCCACCGCATCCTGTGAAATTCTAAATCTCCTAAATTACCCCCAGAGCAGAAGCAATCTTCTGGAAAGGTGTTAGGTGTAAAAATTTCTAGGGACAAATTGAAAGAGTTAACTGCTTCTGTCATAGCTCCGAATCTAATATAGGCAAGACCGAGATTGTATTGGGTCTTTGCCCAATCTTGGGGAAATTTCTCGCGAGTGCAGACTTCTAGGGATAGTTGCAAGTGTTTAATTTCTGCTTCAGTTTCCCATAGTTTGGCGTAGCAAAGACTGATGTTATTGTGCAAACTTACCCACTGTTGAGGATCTGCTCTGGGAGTATAAACTTGTAAGGCAGTTTCATAGTGATTGATTTCGTTTTTGATGTTAGATATTTCGTCTCCTTGAGGGCGATCGCTATAAGCTGTACCTAAATTAGTATGAAGCATGGCCCATTCCATAGGCATTTCTTCTATAGTGGCTACTTCTAGTGCTGTTTGATGACATTGAATAGCTCGCTCTATACTTTCTGGAGAATTGATAGTTTTGTAGACGTTGCCCAGGAGAGATAAAGTTCTGACCCAATCTTCGGGAAAATCTTCACGGGTGCGAGCTTTTAGTGCAGCATCAAAATGTCGAATTGCCTGTTTGAGGTTATCTAATTTATCTCCTTTAATCCTATTGTGGTAAGCTATGCCTAAACTTTCTTGAATAGCACCCCAATCTGTAGGAAATTCCTCAAAAGTTAAGACTTGAACTGCTTGTTCATAGCAAGAAATAGCTGTCTCTAGATTTTCGACTGGATTTCCGCTAACTTTTTCTCGATAAATTGTACCTAGATTTCTCATGGCATTCCCCCACGGTGTGGGAAATCTGTCACGGGTGCATATTTTTAATACTTCTTGGCAACAACTAATTGCTTTTTCTTGGTTTTCGGAGCGATCGCCCTTTATCTGCTTGAAGTAGCAGCTCGCTAAGTCAGTTTGAGCTAGTCCCCAAAGTTTGGGTTCTGATTCTGGGGTTAAGACTTGCAAAGCATTTTGAAAATAAGCAATGGCTTTTTCTAAGTTCGATTGGCGATCGCCACGAAACCTGTATATGTAGGCAGCACCCAGAAAATTTTGCCCTACTGCCCAATTTAGAGGAAATACTTCGCGGGTAAAAATATTTTCCAATACCTCATAACCAACAATAGCAATCTCAATGTTTGTACCTTCGTTGCCCTTAGTAAACTGCAAAATCTGCGAACTAAAACAAGACAAACGCATCAATCCCGCTATTGATAACTCCATTGATAATTCTGGCTCTATTTCTGGTGTGAGTTCAGTTGTCTTCAAAATTGTCTCAAAAAAATTAGATAATTGGGGAAGTTGCTCTGGTTTGATTTGAGATTTAATATCCTCTCCTACCATTCGCAAAACCATCACAAATTTATCATCAAGCTTGTCTAAGTTTTCTTCTAGTAACTCATACAATGCTTCATCGCCTTGCAAACTGGTTCTTAATACCAGAGTACAAAAATCTACAATCTCTTTATCCAACTCTAAATCTTGGTTGTTATTGACAAATTTATTAACCAGGCGAACCGAATCCGAACGAGTAGCATATTCCTTTGCCAAATCTAGCTCACCGTTTTTAACACAAGCAGTTACTAACTTTTCATATACATCAATAGCTTCTGCTTGAATCTCCTGACTGCGAGCTTCTGACTCTGCCCAATTAAGACTTTGTTCGATCGCTTCAACAGCAGCAGCAAATCCTTCTATTGCCTCTGGCCATAACTCAGCAACAAAGGCTGTATAACCCATATTGCAGCCATTTCTAAAACAGTTTTGGGGAAAATCAGTAGGGGTAAATATTTCAAATGCTGCTCGATAACAAGCAAGAGCTTCATTTATCTGACTATCTCTATAAGCATTACCCAGGTTCATTTTTGCTGTTGCCCACTTCTGGGGAAATCTATTTTTAGTAATGACTTGCAAAGCATTTTTATAGGAGGCAATAGCCAAGTTTAAATTCTCTGATTTGTCACCTACAATTCGGTGAAGGTAAACATTACCTAAATTGAGATGAACTTCACCCCAGTTAACAGCAAATTTTTGACGAGTATAAACTTGTAAAGCTGCCTGATTTGCTGTTATTGCTAGTTCTAAATTTTCTGCTTTTTCGCCCTTTATGCGGTGGCGATAAGCAACTGCTAAATTCATTTGAGTTTGTGCCCATTTTTCAGGATATTCCTCACAAGTGCGAACTTGCAAAGCCTTTTTAGAATAGGTTATTGCTAACTCTAAATTTTCTGTTTTATCTCCCCAAATTCTCACCCGGTAGGCAAGAGCTAAACTGTTGTGAATTTGTCCCCAAAGTTTCGGTTCGGTTTCGCGAGTAATTAACTGTAATGCTTCTTGAGATTTACATATGGTTAACTCTATATTTTCTGCTTCATCTCCTCTAATTCTATTACAGTAAGCAATAGCTAATAAATGTAATATTGTAGATTTTAATGTTATCAAATTAGCCGATTCATTTTGTTCTATAACTGACAAAGCTACCTGAAAACAAGCCATTGCTGTTTCTAAATTATCGGCAGGATTTCCCAAAGGAAATTCAGAAATTCCATTCCCTAAAATAGTCAAAACAAACCCATAACGTATAGCTTCTTTCGGAATTACCTCTGTCCTGCTTTCCATTATCCAACTGCCAAATTTTTGAATAAAATCCGGGTCTTTCTCTAAGTAAGTTTGTAAAATTGGGTGTGTAGCTTTTGGGTCGTCATTGCCATTTAAAATTATTGAAAACATCTGAAGTAAAAAATTATCAAAATATTCTTTTTCTTCCATTTCTGACATATTTTTTGTAGCGCCACTGGAATTCAAAAAGTCGTTTGAAAATTCTAATTCTTCAGATATCCTCTCAGCAATTCCCATTAAAAATTTGGCAGATTTTCTCTCTCCTTCTTCAGCCAATTTCGTAGCCATTATTATCATTGTTTTAACTAAACCAGCATCTATTAAATGTTGATTATCCCTTAAAACTTTTTGCTCTCTACCCCTCGGAAAACTCAGCAATTCTCCAATCAACTTTAAATAAGCTTTTTGCCGTTTGGATACTTTTTTAGTTTTTGGTTCGCCAAATCCTTTTGCCATAATTTTTGATTAATTTATAGTTGAATAAAATAGTAAATTTTTAGAATTTTAACACAGAAATTGATATTAACAGTGCTTTTCAGAGCGATCGCCTCACGTCATAACCAAAACCCTGTAGAGGTCGAATAGCTATTCGCCCCTACTTAACGCGCGTCAGAAGTCAGCAAGTCTGCAAGTCAGCAAGTGTACCCACCCCTAACCCCTCCCAGGAGGGGAACTAGGGGATTTGAGCCCCACTCCAAAAATATTGCGCCTTAAAAGGCGGGGTTTTAGACCCATATTATTTTGATAAGAATTTAATCAGGACTTACGCAGAGACTCTATATATAGCGAGGGCGAATGCCATGACTCTACTTATGGCGAGGGCGCCCTTCGGAGCTTGGCGCTAGCCAATGCCATTCGCCCCTACAGATGGTGCTTTAAAAGTTAATTTGCGTAAGTCCTGTTAATATTACTCGTCGGGGTTAATACCCAGTTCTCGCAAACGTTGAGCCAAACGCTCCGCTCGTTCTCGTTCTTGTTGAACTTGCGATTGAGCTTGTTGAACTTGCGATTGAGCTTGTTGAACTTGCGATTGAGCTTTTTGAACTTGCGATTGAGCTTTTTGAACTAGCAATTGTTCTTCTATCGCTGCTTCCTGGGGAGTCGGCACTCGTTGGCCGTTAGCAGTGAAGTAACGCAATTGACCTCCATCTACTCCTAAGTATAGTTCTAATTCTTGGCTCCAACGCCAACCTTGGTTATTCGGTTGAATTTCTGCATAGCCATTTTGTGCTAAACGAAATCCCATAAATTCCAAACTTTCCGGGTCAAACCAAAAATATTCTGGGGTGCGAAAGTTGTTTTGATATAACTCTTTTTTCATGTTGCGATCGACTCTAGCAGTAGAGTCAGATAATAACTCGATAATTAAGTTAGGATATTTACCGTTTTCCTCCCAAACTACCCAGGACTTCCGAGGTCGCTTTTCGGTTTGTTTAACTAAGAAAAAGTCAGGACCACGAAAATCCTTAGTTTTTAGGTACTGGCGACTGTAAAAAATAGTCAAATTAGCACCAATAAAATAATCATTTCTATCGCGCCACAACCATTCCAGACAAGAAACTAGCAACATCAGTTGCATATAATGTTGAGAACTTTCCATTTCGGGTTCGTCGCTTTCTAATTGAGTGGCATCCGGCATTATTGCCTCTAATTGTTGGGCAGTTAAAACCATTGAGCTTCACCTGATAACTAATAGGTATGATTAGAATTATAGCACGATATTATTGTTAGTTGATAGCACAAAATTCGCTCGTTGTTGACTATAGAAAACTAGGTTTAACTGCTGTATTTCGGATTCCTTGCTTAGAGAGTTTTTTAGCAAGCTGTTCTCCAAAATGAGTTTTCTGAGACTGATTATGAGGTTCAGTTTGACTATCAATAGCACCAATTAAATCTGCTGTCAGCTCCGACAAAAGTGGTTCTGGCGTTGGCGCCGCATTCGGCAGAACTCGCTCCTTAGACAATTGGGCAGCAATCCAATTTTCAGGAGTTAAACCTTGTTCTCTGGCAACCTCCAAGATAACTTTGTAAGTTTTTTCGAGCAGATAATAGTATGATTTGACATAAGTTTACAAGTAATTTTTTAGTATCAGGACTTATGCAAATTGACCTTTGAAGCACCATCTGTAGGGGCGTTATATTAACGATAGTTATGCGGAGAAAATGGCATTGGCTAACGCCAGAGATCCCGAAGGGCACCCTTGCTATATTAGGTTCAAATTTTGCCCTTTTTTTATCCTATTCTAAAGTAAGAATACCAGCCTTTTTATCCACTACCAAGCGCCTATCTTCGAGCCAAGGCAAACCAATTAAAATCTCTGGTATTCCATCACCAACAACAACAGGAATATTCATTTTTTCACCATCAAAACAAACTGCACCTTGGTACAAATTAAAAGTTGCCACTCCCAATGCCGTCCGCCTTTCTTCTTGTTCTTGAAAATACCATCCCAAGCTTTCTACATCTTGAGTATCTACTGCCAACCAGCCAGTAAAACCAGTATCTAACAAAGCATCAACTATTATTATCGAATCGTCCGCAGCAATTAGCTCAATTTCAAAAAATAATTCTCCTTTGTTACCAAAGTATCCTTGAATCATATTTTCCCAACTGCTCCTGTTTCGTTAACGCACATTGCCATCAACAAACCAGTAGGGTATTTTTGTCTAGCTTTTTGGCGGGCAATATCCCGATCGCGGTCGAGAAAATAATCTCCACTATCCGGTTCTATATAAATAAACCAGTCGTAATATTCTTTCACCAAATTTGGATAAACTCGCCAAAAAATCTCCCGACACCGACTGGCAAAAGCTTCCTTTTCTGCTTTCCGTCTGGCTCTTTCTTCTGGGGAAATACGGGGGCGATCGCTGAATAATGGTGTACCTCTAGGTACTTTTCTGCGCGTTGTTTTGGTCATATTGAATACTCCTTATATAACTAATAGGTACGATCGCGATTATAGCATGGCAAATTTAGGTGGTACTTGCTGAAAAATTTGGGTATTGACAATTGATTTTCTTACCAAAATAATTGAGTCGCGCAACCCCACCTTTTAAGGTGAAATATTTTTGGAGCTTTTCTCAAATCCCCTATTCCCCCTCCACCGAAGGGGTTAGGGGTGGGTACACTTGCTAACTTCTGACTTCTAACTTCTGACGCGCGTTAATCCTGTTCCTCAAAAATCTTATCTAATTTTTCTAGCAATTTTTCAGCTAACTCCAAAAGTTCAATTCTATCATCTTCATTCTTATTACTTATATCTCGGTTATTACTACCCACATTAACACTACCAGCTAATAAATTTTTTACAGCAAAACGACGGTCATGCTCATCAGAAATTTGCCACATTTTTTCTAACTCTGAAGCTATTTCTGATGTAGATTTTTCTTTTAATCTTTCCCTGACTTTTACTGCTACTAAGTCATCACTTTCGAGAAGAAAAATTATAGAGTCAACATAAGTATTATTATCCCAATTTTCTAACCAATCTCCATCAATATCTTCCACATAAAGGTCTGCTGCATCTAAGCCAGAATTTAAAATATTATCTTGTAATTTTCGAGCTGATTCTAATAGTTTAGTAAATTCTGTTAATTTCTCTTCGGGAGGATTTTTTTTGTTTGTCGTCATAATATTAATCTTTTTACTCAGTCGATCTACATTCAGTTACAAACTACACTTTAAATAATTACCTTTCTGGAGATTGTCGCTGTTATCTAATATGGTTTAGACTAATTTATTTTGAAAATTATGTTTCCCTGGATTATAGCTTAAAAAAAGCCCTTTATCAATTTCCCAAAATACTAGAGTATCTTGCCACTTTTCTGCTTTATCTTTAGCAAATTTTTTAGATAAACTTGTAAGTTGAATACATAATGGTTTCTCTTGACTACCACTAACGATAATATCTGTTGCCATTGACAAATCAATAATATAGCGTTGTAAAACCGTGCCTTGATTAAGTTCAATTTGATTAGCGATCGCTTTGATTATTTCCCTATCTTTTTGAGTAAACTTTCCTGACATTAGCTTTTTTTTCCAAATATAAAATTTAGGGTCTTTTTCTTGTAGCCATTTTGGGAATAATTCTTTATACCAATATTGTTCTGTAGAAGTCATTTTCTGATAGTAAGATTTTCGCTCAATTTCCTTTGAGATAGATTTAAGAATTAGGAAAATTTGAGAATCTTGAATAAGCTGTTTCAAAAAAAGCATCACAAATTTTTTAGTTGTCAGGGTACCAGGTTTTAAATGTTTAATCCATTTATTTACTTCATCTAATCTTTTTGCCAAATCTAAATCTACTGAAGATGCTTCCTGAATCAAAGATTTTAATTGTGCCTTTATCTCCCTAGCTTGCAAAATCGAGATTCCCTCCATAGATTATTATTGATTAATTGTTAAGGTATGGTTCAACAATTAATAATGAATAATTAATAATTAACAATTACCTCTCCTTGAAAAGAAGAGGATTGACTAATCATGAAAATTTATATTATTATCCCCTTAAAAGGGGAGGCTTTAAAGCACAATTTTTCGGTAACAGTAGGAAACTTGCTCACTAAACACCTAAATTTACAGCAGTTTTGGAGTTGATGAGGTACAAAGTTTTACGAGTTTAGGTATGGAGGTATGGAGGGAAGATAAATTAGTCTTAAACTGTACTTACCGATGCTCAAAATTGCTGTAATAATAGGGTAAGTATTCAGCGTTCATCACTTCATTTTATATATTTATTTTTGTTAGCTGAAACTCCCAATTTTTATTTACTAATTTAATTTTTGTTGAGCCTAAGTTGAATAGCCCAAACGAGTTAGAGTATCTCCTGCTAACTCTTGCCAAAGGGCTATTTCTTCTGGTGAAAGTCGAGTTTGCCATTCTCCAATAGAACCCTTGCGAATATGTTGACCTTCTCCTTTGTTTTTAACTTTACTAATATCTTGTGCATCAATAATATTATCAATTATAGTTTGGTCGTAGTCTAAACCAATAAAATCAAAAATTTTGCTTAATTCTGCGTGGGGATGAGTGCGGAGGTTTTCATAACGAACTGAGTAGATGCGATCGCCAATTTCTGGGTCTGCTTTAGCTTTTTCTCCTCTCTCAATTGCTTTTTTCCATGTTTTAGCAACACTTATTGTACTTTGTTTTGCCCAAAGTTTAGTTTTTGCTCTTGCCTGATAAGAAACACAAACATCGCGTCCATCTCTAATAATTTCTATACCCTTAGCTTCTGGAAACTGGCGTAAAATTAGATCGATATAGCGCAAATGTTGGGGTGTTTTTTCTAGAAGAATATCCTGTTCAGTGCCTCCATTTTTTTCAAAAAAGCGATCGAACATTAATTGGTTTAAATTTCTGACTTTTGTTAAGTCATCTTCTGAACCAGAGCGAACTTTTGCTATTAATTATTCTAGTTCTATATAACTTACTAAATTATGAATTCCAACTCCATCTGTACCCTTTTGGTATATCTCATAATGCTTGAAAATACCTTGCCACAGATCCTCCGATCTAAAACCGAACAACAAAGGTTTCAAACCATAAAATTTTAATATCCATATTGCTAATTTAAATCTTTTTTTCAGTTTCTGCTTTTTCAAATAGGTAAAGTAGTGGTAAGTTAGAGAATAAGCGTGACTTTCTGATGGAACTTTTAAAATATTGGGATGAAAGCTAATCATTCTTGTCAACCAACTTGTACCAGAACGAGGACAACCTACTATAAATAATTTGCGGTACGTCATAATTACTTAGTTTTTCTTCCTAGTATAAATTACATCTAACTGATAACTGAAGTAACTCCTAATAAAGAGGCTAGTCATTTGTAGCAAAAATTTATCAAAATCATAAGGGTCTAAAACCCCGCCTTTTAAGGCGCAATATTTTTAGAGCGGGGCTTAAATCCCCTAGTTCCCCTCCTGGGAGGGGTTAGGGGTGGGTTAACTTCTGACTTCTGACTTCTGACTTCTGACTTCGTTAACACCCTTGGTATTATATAATAATTTGTTTGATATTTTTAATTTATTTTAAGGAGCCGATCGCTCTAGGGAAAATAATTTATTACTAATATTAATTTATTGCCCAAATTTATGACAAGACTATATATTGAAAATAACTCTAATAATTATAGATAATTACAAAAATTCTCAAAGGATAGAGAGAAATTATTATGAACTTTTTTGACAAACTGCTAAACAGTATAGAACGAAATCAAAGTTTACTTTATCTCGAATTAGACCCAGACCCAGAAAGTTTACCTAAAGAAGCTGCCCACCAAAATGTTCCAGTAAAATCTTTATTTGCCAACCCTCAAGAAAAAGACGATCGAGAATTAATTCAAGATTGGTGGGAATGGCTCTATTTTTTAATAACTCAAACAGAAAAATATGTATGTGCTTATAAACTTTCTCTAGGTTATTATCAATCTTTGGGGATACCAGGTTTAGAACTACTTCAGCAAACCATAAAAACTATTCCTTCTGAAATTCCAATTATTTTAGATGCGAAACACGGCGACCTTAATACAAGTACAGTATTTGCGAGGACTATTTTTCAAGATTTACAAGTAGATGCTTGTACAATTTCGCCTTACACTGGTCTCGATTTAGTTGCACCTTTTTTACTTTATCCAGGCAAAACAGTTTTCCTGCTTTGTGCTACAGCAAATTCTTCAGCAGCAGTATTACAAGAATACCCAAATCAAGAGCAACCCCTTTATCTCAAATTAGTAGAAGAAGCTCAAAGTTGGGGAAGTATTGAACAGCTAGGTTTAGAAGTAGGAGTAATGCCAGATATTCTCGCTAGAATCAGAAAAATTGCTCCAGAACGACTAATATTAATTCAGGGAGATATAGCAGAAGAAAATGATATTGCTCATCCTGAAGAATTAACTCAACTTTTAGCTGCTGGTTTGAATATTAATGGTGAAGGATTATTATTACCAATCCCACCAAAATTATTTGGTAAAGCACATCCCAATCGAGAAATTGAATCCTTAAGAAATAGAATTAATCAACAACGTCTACAGATAGTTGAAGGTAGTCCTACCTGTGAATTATGGTTGCCAGATGTTTGTTTTTTAAAGCATGAACCACACCGGGATTTAATCTTACAACTTTATGATATTGGCTGTATTATTTTTGGCGACCATGTACAAGCATCAGGAGCGACTTTTCCTTATTATATAGACTTACGAAAAATCATTTCTATTCCTCAAATATTCCATAAAATAGTCAGTGCTTATGCAGAAATTCTCAAAGAATTAGAATTTGATAGAATTGCAGGTATTCCTTATGGTTCATTGCCCACTGCAACGGGTTTAGCTTTACGTCTAGAACGTCCGATGATATTTCCTCGGAAAGAGGTGAAAGTTCATGGCACTGGTCGATTAATTGAGGGGCATTTTCAATCAGGGGAAAAAATTGTTGTTGTGGATGATATTATGATTAGCGGTAATAGTGTAATGAAGGGAGCAGATAAACTTAAATCAGTGGGATTAAATGTAGAAGATATTGTTGTTTTTATTGACCATGAACGGGGAGTAAAAGATAAGTTACAAGCAAATGGATATAGGAGTTATTCGGTCTTGACTTTGACAGAAATTGCTCAAACTTTATATGAATCTAGTAAGATTAATTCCGAGCAATTTGATATTCTGAAAAATAATCATTAAAATTTCAGCATTTCCTACGGAATGCGGAAGCAAACATAAGTCTATCCCACTAATATAATTTTTGGGGAATTCACTATTTTTATATAACCTGAATATAAAGGTTTTAAGAATAGTGGGATAGGTTGTTAACGAAGTTAGAAGTCAGCAAGTCTGCAAGTCAGCAAGTGTACCCACCCGCGGGCCCCGGGAGAACCCACCCCTAACCCCTCCTGGGAGGAGAAGTAGGGGATGCGTGAGCAACTATCCAAAAACCCGATCGCCTTAAAAGGCGGGGTTTTATATCAAATCCGGTTGAATACTTATATTATGTTTGGGGGTGGGGAGGGTGGGAAGTGTGGGGAGATTGAAGGCGAGAAAGTGTGGATAGAATTATCAACATATACACATACTGTATAACCGGATTCTATATTAGACCCATGTTATTTTGATAACTTTTAATTCTCTTTGGAGATTTTCGGTGCGATAATGGGTTAATAACTCATAGCTGATAGCTGTTAGCTTACCGCTAATGCTTACATTAAAATATAGCAAATATTTTAGATAATTACTATGAAAAACTTTGTTTTAGCAGTATTTATTAGTAGTTTTGTCTCCGTCTTTCATATACAATTTCAACCTGCTCTAGCTAATCGAATTACGAGAGCTGATTATAATAATTTAAAAATTGGTATGACCTATCAAGAAGTTAAGCAAATATTGGGAAGAGAAGGCGAAATTTATACAGAATATAATAGTCCGACAATTGAAGAATTTGGCGTAGCATATCGCTGGTTAAATAATGATCGTACAGGTATAGTTGCCATATTTAATTCAGAGAATAAACTGATTAAATTATCTGCTCAAAATTTGAACGCGACTAACTTCGGAGTTAATCGAAAACCTCCTGTAGTTACCAGTACAGATTTTGAAAGTATTAAAGTTGGGATGACTTATGATGAAGTTAGGGAAATAATTGGTAGTGAAGGAATAAAACAACCAACAAGAGATAATCCTTTAACTAATTCTAATACTGTTGCATATAATTGGGTTAATCCTGATGGTACAAGCATGAGTATAATTTTTGATTCTAATCAGAAAGTGGTTACTATTCGGACTAAAAATATGAATACTTATAATTTTGGTAATCCTTTCTGGAATCAACCCAAACCAGTTTATTCAATTACACGACAAAAATATGAAAGATTGCAGCTAGGAATGACATACCGAGAAATAAGAAATATTCTTGGAGCAGAGGGAGAAATAGACCCTGAATTTGACTCAGAAACTTTTGTACAATCAACAGAAGCAAGGGAAATGCAAATTAATAATACTCTTGATAGAGAACAAGAAGTTATATCAGATGAGACACAAACAGAAAATCAAATTAAGGGTGCTTATGAATGGAAAAATCCTGATGATACAGGCATAAAAGTAGTCTTTAATATGCAAGACCGAGCAGTTGCTATATATACTTCTGGTTTAAATGTAGGACTTCCTTATAAGTAAGCAAACAGCCGTCAGCAATCAGCAATCAGCTATTAATTTATTGCCTTTATATCACAAATTAGTATTGATATATTTGAAGTAGTACCTCAGCACTCAGCAATCAGCTATCAGCTTTTCTGGCGTGTATAATGGGGGATACTCTAGAGTTGCCGCTCCGCGTCTTATAACCCCCATTAAAGGTGAACCACGCGCTTTTTCGCTCCTCTTGT
Organism: Cyanobacteriota bacterium; assembly: GCA_034190295.1. Taxonomy (GTDB): domain Bacteria; phylum Cyanobacteriota; class Cyanobacteriia; order Cyanobacteriales; family Microcoleaceae; genus Okeania. The sequence goes on from JAXHSW010000157.1 coordinate 15,117, forward strand.
GGGGGACTTAAACCCTCGGATATTTAGCGCTCTAGCTAAATGCTTCTTGCGCAGCATGACTATCACGAAAAGCTAATAGCTAGTTAAGTAAAATTAAAAGTATTGAAAAAAAATCTATCCTGACCTTAGAGTGTATATTTATTATTTATGAAATAGTTAATAGCTGACCACAACTAGCGGAATGCTTACCGTTATAAAGAGTGAAAAATAAACCAGATTTATATATGTATGAAAATCAAGAATGGCTCGGTTTGATGATTGGAAATACCCGGTTACACTGGGGATATTTTGTGGATGAAATACTTCATAAAACCTGGGATATAGACCGGATTCAAAAATGGGAAATTGAGGAAAATATTAATGTGCAAATAGTAGTCAGAAAACTACTAAAAAATACATTAGAAACTCAGAATATAAAGTTAAATCATCAGATGCCTTTATTAATAGCATCAGTAGTTCCTCAACAAACAGCACTTTGGCAAACTTATCCTTGGTCTGATACGATCGCTTTAGATAAACTGCCACTGCAAGGACCTTATCCTACTTTGGGAATAGATAGAGCTTTAGCAGTTTTGGGTGCAGGCACAAAGTTGGGTTGGCCTGTGCTAGTCATAGATGCTGGTACTGCAATTACTTTTACTGGTGCTGATGTCCAAAAAAATATAGTGGGGGGGTCTATTTTACCAGGGTTAAGGTTACAATTATCATCTTTGATAGCGGGAACAGCTATGTTACCTTTGGTTGATATACCAGTAGAGTTACCTCCACGGTGGGCAAAAGAAACGGCAACAGCTATTCAAAGTGGGATAATATATACAGTATTAGCAGGTATAAAAGATTATATTGCCGCCTGGCAAGAAGAATTTCCTGAAGGAAAAATAGCGTTGACAGGAGGCGATCGCATCTTATTATTAGGTCATTTTACAAAACTTTTTCCTGAGTTAGGTGCAACTATCATTGATGCACCGGAAGTGATTTTTTGGGGTATGGCAAAAATGTGGCATCAAATATCCCAAGTTTAAGATTTGAATAAGGAAGAAGGACAGAAGGAAGAAGGAAGAAAAAATGGATGGGGACTTAAACCACAAGGAATTTTCATTAATTGATAATTGATAATGGATAATTGATAATTACCTCTGGTTAAAACTATTACGGAATTGAATATAAGGGCTAGGGTATTAATGGATAATGGATAGTGGATAATGGATAATGAAAGAATTCTCGCTCCTCTCGCTCCTCTTTAATTATCAATTGTCAATTATCCATTGGTAAAGGGAGGCTTCAAGGCGCGAATTATTTAATTATTAACTATTAATTATTAATTATTCGGTAAACACTATGTAGATGGTGGGGTATGAAACCCAAAATAAAAAGATACAGCAAATTCCTCGCATAAGAAGTACAGAGATTAACAATTAAATGTTCCTAGTGCAGGCATTTTACCCATTTCAGAGTAATCTCACTCTTGGTGGAATCTGTTGTATATTTACCCTAGATAGGGCTTACCGATCGAATGATCCATCGCTTAAAAGACGATGGCTTTCATGCTCCCGTGTTATTTAGGTAAAATAGCAAATAGTGATAGAATATTCATCACTGGAGTGAAGTCACAGGACTTTCAAGCTCTCGAACTTTTTCGGTAATTGTGCCCTTATTTTCTCAATAGCGAGAGAATATTCTAGTCCACTTATCAAATCAAAGGAATAAACAAAATATGACAAGTTCGGAAACCCTTGATTCTCAGTTAAACATCAAGGCCGATAATTATAAATCTCCACCATCGAGTCCTGGCATTTTATCATTTTTGAGAATACTTGAATATCTATCTTTTTCCGCTACTATTGGCTCAGGAATTAGTATTTATTTATTTCCAGATCGGACTAAATTGCCGATAGTTTTAGCAGTTTCTATTGCTTTGTTTATTTTTTTGTATCTCCTAAATCGGCAATTACAAATCAACTATACTAATACAATTAAGGATTCTGATTTACTTAACAAAGCAACCTTATACGGTAATGTTTCACAACTAGAAAATTCTCCAGAAAATATTCAGATAACTAAAGCAGTAGAAAAAGCTTTACGTTATACTCAAGAGTTAATAGACGATTACAAAAAGACCAGACAAAAAGCCAGAAATATCTACTATATTTTGCAGTTAGGCACAATAGTTTTTTCGGGAATTACCCCAATTTTAGTCCTAGTTGATAAATTAGAAGCTGGTCAGGCTTGGTTAAAATGGTTACCCGTAATTTGTCCAGCGATCGCTTCTATAGTTGCTAGTGTTGTAACTTCATTTCCTTTCCAAGAAAATTGGATTTCTGCTAATCGAGTTGTGGAACTCTTAGAAGCAGAACAGGAGAAATTTATCTTAGGGGCAAATGCATCTTATAAAATTTACGATATAGAAGATTCAACTGAACGTTGCAAAAAAGCTAGAAATTCTATAGCTAATTTTATTACAAAGGTAAATACTATTCATCTCAAACAAGTAGAAGGATCGGAATCACCACAACAAGAAGATAAAAAGGAAGATAAAAACAACTTATCTGCTGAACAGCCAAAATCCTTGTTAAAGAATACATAAGCAAACAGCCGTCAGCTATTAGCTATCAGCTATTGTTTTTGGTATTAGATAACAGTTTTTAATTAACGCCAAATTAGAACTTACTACACTCATCTAAGTGTTATTGCTGATAGCTGATAGCTGATAGCTATTTGCGCAGCAGTCCGCAGGAAATGCTTACAAAAATAGCAACTAAATTTATATTATTGAATATGTTATTAAATAGACCCTCTATATTTACCAGTCTAACTATTTGTTTATTAATGTCAGTAAGTGCTTGTGCAAATAATCCCTCAAGTAAAGAGCTAGAAAAAGTTTTTGCAGCAGACCCCCAGTTAAAAAATAACCCTCCTTTTAGCAAGTTAGTTCAAACCCCCATTCAAAACAACCAACAACCCGAACCACCAACACAAATTCCGGCTAATTTTCCCTCAGAAATCTCTCCATATCCCAACTCCGAATTAATTGAAAAATCCGAACAAGAGCAAAAAACAGTTTGGAGTAGTTCAGACCCTACTAACGTAGTCCAAAATTTCTATCAAAAAGAATTTATAGACAAGAATTGGGAAATTATTAGCGAACCTACCGAAGAGGGTAGTGGTTCTCTGGTAGCAGAAAAAAATGATTTGCAGGTAGAGGTATCCCTCAAACCAAGCCAAATTCCAGGAATAGCAACAGAATATGAGATAGACTATCAACCCAAAAATGAAGAAACTGCCAATATACCCTCGCCTCCTGTCCTGCCAGTTTCTCCATCAACTACCCAGCTAGAAACTCAGCCATCTCCCAATTTCACAGCATCACCCCAAGCATCACCCATTACTGAGCCATCTCCAATTGCATCATTACCGACACCTTTCCCCACTCCCGATGTAGCAGCATTACCGAATCCTACACCATTCCCTCCCGGTGGCCTACCCCCAGTGCCCACCCCAACTTCTCCAGAGTCCCCTGTCTTGAAAAAAGCTCTCAGAGATGTGCCTTCAGGATTACGTCCATATATCGCAGATTTGTCCAAACTGGGAGTATTTCAGCAGCCACAACCCCAAAATCAAGATAATCCAGATGCTACTACTCTTTTAGTCGATCCTCAGAATATTGTCACTAGGCGGGAATATGTTCGGTGGTTGGTGAATGCTAATAATAAGATTTTTAATAATAATTCTGCTAAACATATTAGATTAGCAGGACTCAATGAAACACCAATTTTTGAAGATGTTCCGAAAAATGACCCAGACTTTGCTATAATTCAAGGTTTGGCAGAAGCTGGTTTAATTCCTAGTCCTTTATCTGGAGATATTAATGTAGTTAAGTTTCGTCCAAATGATTTTTTAACTCGTGAGGATTTGATTCTTTGGAAAGTACCTCTAGATTTTCGCAAGCCATTGCCAGAGGCTACAATAGAAAAAGTTAAGGAAGCTTGGGATTTTCAAGATACTTCTAAGATTGACCCTGCTGCTTTGAGAGCTGTATTGGCAGATGCTGAGAATAGTTTTTCTAATATTAGGCGGGTTTTTGGTTATACTAGACTGTTTAGGCCAGATAAAACAGTGAGTCGGGCTGAGGCTGCTGCTGTTTTATGGTATTTTGGAGACGAGAAACAAGGGATATCGGCTCAGATGGCTTTACCACAAAGCGACAATCTTCAGTAGTCAAGATAGTCTAAAAGTTTAGCGAAAATTTTTTTTTCATACCCCTTGACATTTATTTAGGAATTCGCTAAGTTAGTAAGAGTGAGAAGAAACAAACAAGCCCCCATCGTCTAGAGGCCTAGGACACCTCCCTTTCACGGAGGCGACAGGGATTCGAATTCCCTTGGGGGTATTTTAAATGATTAATAATTAACATAGTTTGCGGTGCAAAGCTACTAATTATTGCTCTACCGATCTAATGCCAAAGCATTGACTGATATTGGTTTTAGGTTTTTGATGTCTGGAAAAAGTATGAGCTTTTCAGCAAGCGCAGGTTAAAAAAGTGAGGATTTTTGGGAAGCAAAAGCCGAAAAATCACTCTGACTATTGTTTGGGCAACTGACTTTGTAATTCCCATTTATTCTACTTTTCCCCTCCTGGGAGGGGTTAGGGGTGTGTTCCTCTCCACGGTCGGGGTTAGGGGTGGGTCTCTAAAAAGAGCAAAAAGATTTTCCATACACAAACCCTAATTATTCTACAATTTGACAAGCAGAGTAGTTATCGGTTTGACTACTCCCCGGAGGTCAGTCACGGGGATTCTAAGTAGATACTACGCAATAGGATAAATCCGTGTTGCTTCGTTTCTTCTTAGCTGACCAAAGATACACTCTTTGGGGACAATTTCCGTCTTGCCCCTACACAGTCGGCTTAAGTCTAAACTTAGCTTTCTGCTTACTTTTGTGATTATATTTGCAGCGACCTTACAGTCTGCATTAATTAACCAATTATTACCACTTCGCTTGCAACCACGCTTTATTCTTTTTCCTGACGGTTTCCAATCATTGGGTTTCTCACCATAATTAGGTAGATAGTCACCATCTAAAAATGAAGCAATACTTGTATAACTTTCTTGGTGTTTCTATAAATATTATTCCATATTCATCGCACAACTGAGCTATTCTTTCTTTGAGTCTAGCTGTAGGAATTGGTACAAATTCTGAATTATTTTTCTTTCCTAATTCTATTTGATTTTTCTGACCTTTATTCCAACCAAATACAATTGTACCAATATGATTTTTGCGCGCAATGATTAATCACTATCCTGGCTGCTTTTTGCCTTTCATCCATCGCTTAAAAGACGATGGCTTTCATGCTCCCGTGTTATTTAGGTAAAACTACTGCGCTTGTGGTAGACATCCTGATAGGTCAACAAATCATACAGATATTCAGTAGCGCCTAATAATAAGTATTCAACTGGACATGATATTACAGCTCCCTACTCCCCTACTCCCCTACTCCCCCGCTCCCCTACTGAGGAGTAACATTCCCCTTCTAAACATTTACTGCTGAATGCTGAGTGGTGAGTGGTGACTGCTTCTTTAATGATTAGATGGTCTATTTTTTTGCGATCGAATAATCCAGAGACTAATGGATAGAGAAAGAATAGCAAATCCTAATCCGATTAAATCTTCTCCTGTTTTTTTATCAATATCAAAGATAATAATTTTCCTAGCTACAGCAATTAAAGAAGTAGCAATTACTAACTCTACTTGAAAGACGTGCTTGCGGAGATAAGCTGTAACATTTTCTAAAATTTCTAGGGCAATTAAAATATTTAAAAATAGTCCAAATATTTCAAATAATGTATCTTTAAATAAAGGATTGGTTCTAAAAAAAAGTTCTTGAAAGATAAAAACTACCACGTCAAAGACGGCAAAAAGAATTACACCTATCAATGCTAAAGATAGAATTTTAGATACTATGACTTCTATACTTTCAACTAATGTCAGAAAAGTATCATCTTTTTCAGGAAGAAAAATATTCTTGAGAGTTTTAAGGAAATTCTTCATTTTTATATTTAGTTATACTATTTAAATCAATTTTTGCTAAAAGTTACTATTCTTTATTCCCGATTCCTAATCGTTACAGTTTTGCAACATTCTTCGATCTAATTATTGCTCTACCGATCTAATATCAAAGCATTGACTAATATTGGTTTTAGCCTTTTTAGGGTCAAAAAAAGTGCGCCTGTTTCAGCTCTTGATGCTCAAAAAGGAGCGTATTTTAGGCAAGAGTCTATAGAACAATCTTGGGACAATTCTTACTCCTATCTCTTCGCTCATTCCCCTCCACGGTCGGGGTTAGGGGTGGGTTCTCCACGGTCGGGGCCCGCGGGTGGGTTTTCTCCTGTCTCCCCCTCCTGGGAGGGGCTAGGGGTGGGTTATCCACGATCGGGGCCCGTGGGTGGGTTGTCTCCTACCCTCACCCATAAGACTTTTAAGAGCATTCCCTAATTGGTATTAGAGACTTGAGTTCGGATTTGAAAACTGAGAGAATGTTATTATTTTTTTTAACTTTTTGAGTATGGAACATTCTCTTTTCCTTCTGTTGTTTGAATATCATTAACATTGTTTTGACTAGCAGCAATAATCAAAGAACTTACTCCAACAAAAGCTATTATTCCCACCAAAGCAGCAATTGATAAATTTTTGATTAAAGGAGATAATTCGGAGGTATTAGGTACTCCTGAATCTTGTTCTCGTAAACGATTGGAATTGAATGGCATATTTTAACTCTAGATTTTAGTTTTGCCTAATTAGAATAAGATTATATCAAGTTGGTAATTAGTTATAGCAATCTTATTTGAGTTGTGAGATTTTGTAGATTTTTAGGGAACACCGGAGATGGGAACACCGGAGCTGGGAATGGGAAACACTCAAGCAATAAAATTCTCACATCTGATTCGGTGATTGCTATATAGCGCTACGCATTAAGGTGTTTGAGATTTCTAAACCCTTTTTCCTGACGGATTCCGCACCGAAAACCCTGATTCAGTTTACTATTCCCTCCATACCTATTCCCGATTCAAGTAGCGCTATACATAGCAGTCGAAGGAAAGGGTTCGGACATATCAAAAGCTTAAAGCTCAGACAATGCCAGATTATTCCTTCTTTCTTCTGCTATAAAAAAACCGACATTGCTGAGGGGCGAGATGAATATAATATCAAATCCGGTTGAATACTTATTAGAGTTGTTGGGAGATGGGGAGATTGGGAGATTGGGAGATTGGGAGATTGGGAGATTGGGAGATGGGGAGATTGGGAGATTGGGAGATGGAGACCTACCCCTAACCTCTTCCAAGAGGGGAATTTGG
>JAXHSW010000158.1:0-22349 GCA_034190295.1 Cyanobacteriota bacterium
TCCAATAGTAATCATTGCCAAAGAAAGCGATCGCTCATCAGCACAGCAATAACTATTGTCCAATAGTAATCATTGCCAAAGAAAGCGATCGCTCATCAGCACAGCAATAACTATTGTCCAACAGTAATCATTGCCAAAGAAAGCGATCGCTCATCAGCACAGCAATAACTATTGTCCAATAGTAATCATTGCCAAAGAAAGCGATCGCTCATCAGCGCAGCAATAACTATTGTCCAATAGTAATCATTGCCTTCCCAGGGCGATCGCTCATCAGCACAGCAATAACTATTGTCCAATAGTAATCATTGCAGTCGCAGGGCGATATAACTGCCGAATGGATGTTAAGAACGCTACTTTCATGCAACAAAGCCCTAAAGAATTATGAAGTTTTTTGGCCTTTGTTAAAGTTTAAGCATCAAACTTGACATCCTCCCCGGCGGGAACACAGGTTCTAGTCATTTTTAGGGCATTGACGTAATTCCCTTGCCTAGACTGACATACAGGCATTTTTTCTCCCAGAAAATGTCTAAGTTCCACTAATAGAAAAGGTTAACGGAGCTTTAATGTTTTTGAGAGAAAAAATGGCTCAAATCTCAAATCTAGATATATCAAAATCAGAAGCTGATTCGAGATTAAACCGTTGCTGTGTCATGCTTTGAGACTATTTTTAAGTGTAAGTATTCCGCAGGAAATGCTTACTTTTAAGTTTTTTTACCGAAAAATTGTGGGTATGCGCCTCCCTTTTTAAGGGGATAATAAATAAAAATTTTCATGATTAGTCAATCCTATCCCCTTTCAAGGAGAGTTCAATAATTGATAATTGATAATGAATGGATAATTGATAATTACCTCTCCCTAAAAACGGATAGGATTGAGTAAAAGGAAAAAATTTATTCTCTTGGTCGATTGGATATGGTTAGGTGCCCCATCCATCCCTCGACCGCTTTTTTCCCCTTGAAAGGGTCGGCTTTAAACCTAAATTATTTAATTATTTATTTAATTATTTAATTATTAATTCTTCGTAAGCATTTCTTCGGTAATTATTAATTATTAATTGTTAAATAAAGTCTTATTAATCAGAACAATGTTGAAAAAAAATCTAGTAGAAACTATCTTGAAACTCCTATGAATCAGAAAAACTTTTCTCTACCTCAATACCTCCAACTTGCTCAATATTATCCAGAAGCATTTGCTGCGCTAACCACTGCTGTACTGATTTTTTTGAGTTGGTTTTGTTTACAAATTAATTGGGTTGGTTTAGCACTATTAATTCTAGCAACAGCTTATGTAATTGGTGGTTATGAAAGTGCTAAAGAAGGTATCACAACTCTCTGGTCAGAAAAAGAATTAGATGTTGATTTATTGATGATTGTTGCTGCTTTGGGAGCTGCTGCTTTAGGTTTATGGCAACAAGAATATCACTTAATAATTGATGGAGCAGTGCTAATTTTAATTTTTGCTATTAGTGGTGCTCTCGAAACTTTTGCTATGGAGCGAACTGAACGTAATATTCATAAATTAATGGCTATTACTCCTGATACTGCCAGATTAATAGTCGATCGTCAAGAAACAGAAATTCCGGTTAATCAATTAAAAATGGGAGATTTTGTATTAGTTAAACCTGGAGAACTTATCCCGACTGATAGTATTATTATTGAAGGCAGTAGTACTATTAATCAAGCTCCAATTACAGGAGAATCTATACCTGTTGATAAGACTGTAGGAGATGAAGTTTTTGCAGGTACATTAAACGGTAATGGTGTTTTAAGACTACAAGTAAATAAATCTCCAGAAAGTAGTTTAATTCAGCGTGTAATTCGTTTAGTTGAACAAGCAAAAACTGAAACTCCACCCTCTCAGAGATTTGTGGAAAAATTTGAGAAAATTTACGCCAAAGTTATAGTTATTTCAGGTATATTACTCGGAATTTTACCGCCATTTTTATTAAATTGGAGTTGGGAAACGACAATTTATCGAGCCTTAGTCTTTTTAGTAGTTGCTTCTCCTTGTGCTCTAATGGCATCAATTATGCCCACTTTACTATCTGGCATTGCTAATGGAGCTAGACAGGGAATTTTATTTAAAAATGGTGCTCAATTAGAAATGATGGGAGAAGTCAAAGCGATCGCCTTCGACAAAACAGGAACTCTGACTACTGGTAAACTACAAGTTGTTGATATTATCCCTAGAAAAGGTAAGTCAGAAAATGAAGTTTTACAGTTAGCTGCTGCCCTAGAATCTTGTTCTGAACATCCTATTGGAAAAGCTATTACTCAAACAGCAATTACAAAAAATATTCAGTGGCAAGCAGCAACTAATATCACAGCAAAAACTGGGGAAGGAATTACTGGTATTGTTGATAGTCAAATTATTACAGTGGGCAAAGAAAATTTAATTAAGTCAGAAGTAAATAATTTTAGTTCCTACTTTTTAGAGTCAAGTAATCGCCTCCAAAAACAGGGAAAAACAGTGATTTTTGTCGCACGATCGCAAGAAATTATTGGCTTAATATCTGTTGCTGATACTGTCCGTTTAGAAGCTAGTAAAATGATAAATCAACTCAAGTATATGAAGATAAAATCTATAGCTATGCTGACAGGAGATAATCAACAAACTGCTGATAGTGTTGCTCAAAATCTTGGTATAAATCAAGTCTATTATGAATTATTACCAGAAGATAAATTAACAGTAATTAAGCGCCTGCAACAACAAAATAGAAATGTAGCAATGGTAGGAGATGGTATTAATGATGCTCCCGCTTTATCCCTAGCTACAGTTGGTATTGCTATGGGGAATGCAGGTAGTGATGTTGCTTTAGAATCGGCAGATATTGTATTAATGGCAGACAATTTAGAAAAATTAGTAGAAGCTATAAATTTAGGTCGTCGCGCTAACCGTATTATTAAACAAAATATTGCTTTTGCTATGGGATTTATTTTCCTATTATTAGTGGCTAATTTTACTGGAAATATAAATATGCCTCTTGGAGTACTCGGTCATGAAGGGTCTACAGTTTTAGTAACATTAAGTGGTTTACGTTTACTTAAATAATAATCATAATGACTATAAAATTTAACTATCAGGACTTATGTACAAGGTGAAATCATACACTAATTGTAGGAGTTAACGGCCGTTAACCCCTACTATATGTAGTTGTTATGCGTAAGTCCTAATTCTTACAATTCTTACCTAAGAATTAATAATTAAATAATTATTTAATTCTTTAATTCACGCCTTGAAGCCTCCCCTTTCAAGGGGAAAAAAATAAATTTTTTCCTTTTATTCAATCCTCTTCCTTCTAGGGAGAGGTAATTATCAATTATCCATTATCAATTATCAATTAATGAGCTATTCCCTGCTATCCAAAAATCTGAAACTAAACATCGTAATTTCGTGCTTCAGCAGCTTCTGGGTTATCCTCGCAATACATATCGAAAGCAGTTTTTTCCAGTCTTTCTGCTTTTTGATGAGCAGCTTCAGCTTGTAACTCTTCTACAACATCCCAAGCTGCTGCACATTCTTTAGAAGTCACACCTTTTTCCGCACAAATACTCCTTGCTTCTTCAATAGCTACCTCTATTCTCCTTTCAAGCAATACAGATTTTGGTTTCTCTACAAAATCACTTTTGTTTAAAATATCTGTAATTGAAATAATGCCAAGTAACGTATCCTTAATTACAGGTGCTCGATGTATACCTGTATTAGCAAATAATCTGGCTACATATTCTACACCTAGATCGGGGTTAACAACAATGCAAGGTTTAGTCATAATTTCATAAACTCGCACTTGTTTAGGGTCTTTGCCGTAAGCAGCAACCTGATAAACAATATCTGTCTCTGTGATAATACCATAAGCATCTTGATCGTGACGGCGTTCCACAATTAGAGCGCGCAGACAGAGATCGTTCATTTTCTTCACAGCATCAGCTACCGTTGCCGAACCACGAATTTTTTCAACCTCTGTCGTCATAATATCTTTAGCTTTCATCATCTTGACTTTTCCTCAATAATATGTATTTAGTTATTGATATTTAAGCTACTAATATTTAGCAGCTTTAGTTATTAATTTAAGAGTAAGATAAAAGAGTTATTTAGTCTACAGATTTATCAAATTTATCAAATCAAATTATTTTAATTTTTCTGACTAATCTAGCTCATTTCTTCCCTCCTGAGGAGGTCTTTCCCCTCCCAGGAGGGGTTAGGGGTGGGTTGACTTCCCCTCCACGGTCGGGATTAGGGGTGGGTTGACTCCTAAGTAATTAAGATTAATATCATACACGCGCTTCAGCAACGCCAAAAAGGTATTTCAATCCAAGCTGACAGTTAGTCAACATCGGAAAATCCTTTAAAAGTCAATTTCCAGCTAGAACTTTTCTCTTTATTTATCGAAATTTCATTAATAATAGCTCCAAAATCTTTTTGTAGTTTTTGAGTGACAGTAATTGGAAAATCTAAATCTATTTCCCGGTCTTGTACGATCGCTGCCAACTCAGCAAAATTAACTTTTTGAGTAACTCGTTCTGTAGGTGATAATTTAAAAGTTGAAGTTTCAGAAATATTTTGTGCCTGCATTGCTAATTTTATCCGGTCAAGTATATGAGCAATTTCTGAATCTAACAATTTCCATTCATGTAAAATATCTTGATATCTCTGACTTAGTTCATCTAAATTTTCAGCAGTAGGTTCAGAATTATTTTGTTTAATTAACTCTAACAAAGCTAAATGTACTTGAGCTAAATAAACACAGTCCATTTTCGCATATTCTGACTGTTTTTCTGTCAGCGGACGTTGTCCCCAATCACTACCTTGTATTTCTTTATCTATATTTTTAAAATCAGTTAAATTTTCAACTAATGTCTTCAGTTTTAAATTAGGAACTGGCAAAATATAATAAGGTAATTTTTTAGCTATCTCCCAAGTGCAAGTAATATTTTTAGCTTCATTTTTACCCAAAAATTTAATATCAAACCTAGCATTATGAAATACCTTCTCAATATTAGGTTCAACCATAATTTTATCGATAAAAAAGTTAGTTAGATCGGGATTATCTAAAACATCCAAAATATAAACGCGATCGCCCATCAAATCTTGAGAATCAGCCAATACTTGAATTAAAGACAATCTAGGTTTACGAGTCTTATAATCAGCAACTTCTGTATCAATCCAAAGTATATTAGCAGTAGCTAATTGTTCAATACATCTTTTAATCTCATTATTATCTGTCAAATAAAACATATATATAATTTAATTTAATAAAAAAATCTTAAAATTATAGTAGTGTTAATACCAATTCACTTTAGGTATATCACAAATAATTTCGCTCCTTTAAATGTTAAATAACTTCCGTAAATCAGCGAATAATTAAGGTATAAACCCTCTCCTTTAAAGGATAAACAAGAAAAAAAATTCATTATTAGTCAATCCTTTTCTTTTCAAGGATAGGTAATTATTAATTATTAATTATTAATTATTAATTATTAATTATTAATTCTTTAATGTAGCGTCAAAGTGTTGTAGTTCTATAACATCTTAATGCATGACTTTTGACTTATAAATTCCGTGAAAGGGTATCAGCAGCAATAATATCTTTTAAGGACAAGTTGTACCATCAGGCATAATTGCTCCCCTCATATCTACATCTCGTAAATTAGTTTTATTTAGTTTCGCATCAATCAATACAGCTTTAACTAATATTGCTCCTGTCAGATTTGACCAACTTAAATTAGCCCGAAATAAATTAGCCCCACTCATATTAGCTCCTCGAAAAGTAGTCCAACTAACATTAGCAGTTCGTAATTTCGCTCCACTTAAGTTAGCTTCACTCAGAGTAGCTCCAATAGTAGTAGACTTGCTCAATTCAGCTTCACTCAGATTGGCCCCACTTAACATAGCCCCACTCAGAATGCCATTAGTTAGATTGGCCTCTTCTAAAATTGACTCATTCATCAAGGCATTTGTTAAATTAGCAGACTCTAAATTTGAGCCATTTAAAATAGCTCTAATCAAATTAACGCGAATCATTGTAGCGGCAGTTAAATTAGCGGCAGTTAAATTAGCCTGACTAAAATTAGCTTCCGTCAGGTTAGCACCTCTTAAATCCGCTTGACTTAAATTAGCATCCCTAGAATTAGAACCCCGTAGATTCGCCTCACTCAAATTAGCATTAGTTAAGTCAGTGTTCACCAAACTCGCTCCAATCAAATTAGCTTCACTCAAATTAGTCCCATTGAGATAAGCATTCTCTAAATCCACTTCTCTGAGATTCACTCCACATAGTTGAGCATCCATAAGTTTGATATTACGGAAGTTTGCCCTAGTAAAGTTAGCATTACTTAAATCAGCTCCCCTTAAATCTACCCCTACTAGGGTAATACCTTTAAAATTTCTTTCCCCTGCTGCATACTGCTTTAGAAGTTCTTCCGCCTCCATTTGCACCGCCTCAAACTATTTTCTATTTTATATTTTATATTTAAACTAGGACATTACTAATTTACATAAAGTAAAGAGAACCCCTACATATACCTAATTAACTTATTAACTAGCTTTTTCTATAAAACTTTTTGCTTTCCTAATATATTCCGTTGAATGAAGTAGTTACACCAGTTTGATAAATCTTTGCTACAAATCTTTATACTGCTTAGGAGTCAGGATACAGGAGTCAGGAGTCAGAAGGAATAGGTTTGATACCATTTTTAATGTAGTAATTTATCTTTTTGCTCTTATGGATATTTTCTACAAATTATTTTAATACTGCTTATTATTTGTAACATTCTTTTTTCACGCTTGGTAGTCAGGAGTCAGGAGAATGTGGTCAATGGGGATTGGTCCCCCATCAACTGCTAGGCATTTTTTTTTACCTAAAACAGCTAAAATCTTTATCTATCAATGCTTTTAGATTAGATCGGTAAGCCCTAACTGAGGAGAACCCACCCCTAACCCCTCCGGTGGAGGGGAAGACAGGAGACAACCCACCCGCGGGCCCTAACTGAGGAGAACCCACCCCTAACCCCTCCGGTGGAGGGGAAGACAGGAGACAACCCACCCGCGGGCCCCGACCAGGAGGGGAATTAAAAGGAGGTAGAAGTAAGAATTTTAAGAATGATTTTTCTGCATCTCCTAGATAACCAAAGCCTTCTTCCTTATCTTCTAGATAACTAAAGCCTTCTTCCTTCTTCTTCCTTCTTTCTTCTTCCTTCTGCGATACATCAAATTAAGGGCCTAACTTTCGTAACTTTATCGTAAATATCTCAAAAAGCAGGCTTATATTCTGAGAAAATCAAGAATATAAGATAGTAAAACAAAAAAAATACTATGCCAGAGAATGTCAGAAGCCAATTAATCACAAAAGGAGTACAACGTGCTCCCAACCGAGCTATGCTCAGAGCTGTAGGTTTTGAAGATTCAGACTTTACTAAGCCGATCGTCGCAGTAGCTAACGCTTATAGCACTATTACCCCCTGCAATATGGGTATCAACGATCTGGCCATGCGGGCAATGGCAGGAGCCAAACAAGTAGGGGCAATGCCACAGATATTTGGCACAATTACCATTAGCGATGGTATTTCTATGGGTACTGAGGGAATGAAATATTCTCTCGTTTCTAGGGATGTCATTGCCGACTCCATCGAAACAGTTTGTAATGGCCAGGCAATGGACGGAGTTTTAGCGATTGGCGGGTGTGATAAAAATATGCCAGGGGCAATGATAGCGATCGCTCGAATGAATATTCCGGCGATATTTGTCTATGGTGGTACTATCAAACCAGGTCACTATAATGGCGAAGACTTAACCGTAGTTAGTGCTTTTGAAGCAGTAGGAAAATACAGTGCTGGAAAAATTGATGAAACAGAGCTGAAAGAAATTGAACATAGAGCTTGTCCTGGTGCTGGATCTTGTGGAGGAATGTTCACTGCAAATACTATGTCTTCAGCTTTTGAAGCAATGGGTATGAGTCTGATGTATTCCTCAACTATGGCTGCCGAAGATGCAGAAAAAGCTGATAGTACCGAGGAGTCAGCTAAAATTCTAGTAGAGGCTATCCGCAAACAAATTTTACCTCGTCAAATAATTACTCGTAAGGCTATAGAAAACGCAATTTCAGTAATTACTGCAGTTGGAGGTTCCACTAATGCAGTTTTACATTTATTAGCCATTGCTCATGCTGCTAATGTAGAATTATCCATTGATGATTTTGAAACAATTCGAGCAAGAGTGCCTGTGTTGTGCGACTTGAAACCAAGCGGTAGATACGTTACAACAAATTTACATCAAGCAGGTGGTATTCCTTTAGTAATGAAAATGCTCCTCGAACATGACTTACTCCACTCAGATGCTCTAACTATTACAGGTAAAACTATTGGAGAGCAGTTAGCAGATATACCTTCTGAACCACCCTCAAATCAAGATGTAATTCGCCCTTGGAATAATCCGATGTATGCTCAAGGACATTTAGCTATTTTAAAAGGAAATCTCGCAACTGAGGGAGCTGTTGCTAAAATTACCGGAGTCAAGAACCCAGAAATAACAGGTCCAGCAAAAGTATTTGAATCAGAGGAAAACTGCTTAGAGGCAATATTAGCAGGCAAAATTCAAGCAGGAGATATTATTGTAGTCCGCTATGAAGGACCGAAAGGCGGACCAGGAATGCGAGAAATGTTGGCACCAACTTCGGCCATTATTGGTGCTGGTTTAGGAGATAAAGTAGGGTTGATTACTGATGGTAGGTTTTCTGGTGGTACTTACGGTATGGTAGTTGGTCATGTAGCTCCAGAAGCAGCAGTAGGTGGCGCGATCGCTCTGATAAAGGAAGGAGATATGATTACTATTGATGCTCACAAGCGTTTGTTACAGTTAAATATTTCTGATGAGGAGCTACAACAGCGTCGTCAAGCATGGCAACCTCCAGCACCACGATATACCAGAGGTGTATTAGCAAAATATGCGAAGTTAGTATCTTCTAGCAGTGTTGGGGCAGTAACTGATGCTGGATTAGATTAGAAGTGTGGTATAATTAATCTCAATTTGCGAAATTTTCCAGTAAAATTAAATAAGTACATTGTAGACATCCTTAAGTTACAGTTTCTATTATGTTGTAGCTAAGGATGTCAATTAATTCTCAAGCAAATTACTGAAAAATTGGGTTAAGTAGCTATCAGCTATTAGCTGTCAGCTATCAGCCTAAAAAAGTAGTGCATAGAACTAGGTATCTGTTTCGCAGCATTCCGCCAGTAAACGCTTTTTTATCAAAATAATTGGGCATAATAGTTCATAAAAATATAGTCAAATATGACTAATCCTTATTTTGCAGGGGTTACCCTGACTGGGTGAACTACAACACCCTCTATCCCATAGTCAAAAACATTTGGGACTACTTTTTCATTATATTCACAGAGCGGTTCACGCACCTCTGATGGTGATTCAGCCTTGAATTATCAACCTACGTTAGGTATACCATTAAATAAACATCAGGTCAAGGATTATTAAATTTTGTTAAATTTTTAGTAGCTCTTTTGTACAAATTCACGAAGATATTTGACATTGTTTGACTATATATGACTATATCTATGTACAACGTTTATGATACCAATTTGATAAATGTTTGTTACAAATGGTAGGGACACCCTTATGCAACGTCCATACGAAAAAAGGAAGAGGAAAGGAGATTTAAGCCTCCTGTTATAAAAATAATTTCTAACTTTTGACTTTTGACTTTTGACTTCGATAGAAGTCTACCTTTTTCTAGCATTCTTTTTTCAAATTGGTATAATACCCTGCCTTTTAAGGCGAAATATTTTTGGAGGGAGATTTAAGCCTCCTGTTATAAAAATAATTTCTAACTTTTGACTTTTGACTTTTGACTTTTGACTTCGTTAACTCTCTGTTCCCTGTTCCCTCCAGCTATGAATTATCCACGACCTCCTCGTAATTCTCAAACTCTCTTGGGCAATATTACTCAAGTAGTTAAAACTATTCATGCCAATGTCAACTTTTCCCGACTAGCACTGAGACCTAATGCTAAAGTCCCCGAACTATGGATACAGGAAACAGAGAATACTCCAGCAAAAAAATATCCTCTTTTGGGCGATCGCTATTTATTAGGCCGCTCTTCCCAAGCTTGTGATATTGTCATTCGTAATCCCCTAATTAGTAAAATTCATCTGTCTGTCTCCAAAAATACTAATAAATCTAAAGCTCCTTATGTAGTTAAAGACGAGAATTCTGCTAATGGTATCTACAATGGGAAAAAACAAGTTTCTCGTATGTCTCTACGTCATGGGGATGTTCTAACTTTAGGACCACCAGTATTAGCTGATACTGTTAAAATTCGGTATGTAGACCCTCCTGTCTGGTATTTTCAAGCATTTCGTTATACTGTCTTCGGTCTTTCTGGATTAACCGCTCTCATCAGTTTAATGGTTTTGCTGGAATGGACAAAATTTCAGGTAGACCCTTTACCCAATCCAATTACTGGCCCAGTAGTTGTCTATGCTCGTGATGGACAAACTCCTCTACGTCCAACCTATAGAAATGCCCATTATGAATTGGGACGCATCTCTAAATTCTCTAAATATTTACCTGATGCAGTTATTGCTTCTGAAGATAGTCGCTTTTATTGGCATTTCGGCGTAGACCCCATCGGAATTACTAGAGCAGTATTGACAAATTTGAGGGCAGATGGTATAAGCCAGGGAGGAAGTACAGTAACTCAACAACTATCGAGAAGTATATTTCGTGACTATGTAGGTACAGAAGATTCTTTGGGCAGGAAATTACGAGAGGCAATAGTATCTTTCAAAATAGAGGCTTTTTATAGTAAAGACGAAATATTATTAAGTTATCTGAATAAGGTTTATTTAGGATTAGATTTATACGGATTTGAAGATGCTTCTAGGTTTTATTTTGGCAAAAGCGCTCAAGATTTAACTTTATCAGAAGCAGCAACATTAGTAGGAATTTTACCAGCACCCAATACTTTTAATCCCGTAGAAAATTATCAAATAGCTATAGAAAAAAGAGATGGAGTAATTTATCGAATGCTCAGTTTGGGCATGATTAATCAAGAAGAAGCAGATAGAGCAAGGCGATCGCGGGTAGAAGTTAATCCTAAAGCTATAGAAATTCTCCAAAGTACAATCGGACCTTATTATTATAGTTATGTATTTAGCGAACTGGAAGAATTATTAGGAGAAGATTTAGCTAGAGAAGGAAATTTTGTTGTTCAAACAGCTTTAAATCCAGAAATTCAAACTAAAGCAGAAACAAGTTTAAAAGAAGCAATTAATAATGCTGGTTCTTATGCTAATTTTTCTCAAGGTGCTGTAGTTACAATAGACTCTCGAAATGGAGAAGTCATCGCCTTGACTGGAGGTGAAGATTATCAACAAAGTCAGTTTAACCGGGCAACTCAAGCACAACGTCAACCAGGTTCTACTTTTAAAGTCTTTGCCTATGCTGCTGCTTTGGAAAGAGGGATACCACCAACAAAATTATATTCTTGTAGCTCTATGAGATGGATGGGGCAAACCTATGGAGGTTGTCAACGCAGTGGTGGCAGTACAAATATGTATACTGGTATGGCACTTTCTGAAAATGTGGTAGCTTTGCGTATTGCCCAACAAGCGGGTTTAGGTAATGTAGTCAGGATGGCACAGCGTTTAGGAATTAAATCTAAGTTAGACGCTGTACCGGGATTAATATTGGGTCAAAATGAAGTTAACGTTTTGGAAATGACTGGCGCTTATGGAGCGATCGCTAACCGTGGAATAGGAAACCGCCCTCATACCATTAGAAAGATTATTGATAGTAGCGACTGTAGCGATCGCGATAATATTTACACTTGTCGTTGTATTTATTCCTATAATTCAGACCCAAGCTGTGAAAACCCGAAAGGGGATATTCAAGCTAACCGCCAGATATTGCAACCACAAATAGCAGATACCATGACTCAAATGCTTCAAGGAGTAGTGCAATATGGTACTGGTCGTGGAGCTTATGTAGGATTAGATGAAGCAGGTAAAACGGGTACAACTAATCGAGGAGTAGATTTATGGTTTATTGGTTATATTCCTAACAAAAGTATGGTGACAGGAATTTGGTTAGGGAATGATGATAACACTCCTACTTATAGCAGTAGCGGACAAGCGGCTCAGTTATGGGGGGATTATATGAAAAAAGTTGTGGGTGATTCAACAATTAATAATTAATAATTAATAATTAATAATTATATTACCAAAAAATGAGGTCCAAAGCCTCCCCTTTTAAGGGGATGAAAAAGCGGTCGAGGGATGGCGAGGTCCCCTCGCCATATCCAATCGACCAAGAGAATATTCAATTCAGTATTTTCAAGCCTCTGACTTGACCTTTGTCATGCTGCGCAAACAGGCAGAGAGAGGTACTGATAACTGATAACTGATAACTGATAACTGATTTGTTACGAGGCACGGTAGTGGGAGCATCTTGCTCCCGTTCCAGACATCCCTTGTTGCTTACCATTATGCAAGTAGGACTAGCAAGAAAACAATAAATTTATTTCCCTGAATATTTATCTACAGAAAGCAACAAACCATGTCCGTTGTCCTCTCCTACATACCACAGTAACTTGAGAGTAGTCAGGTCGAAATGTGCTGCTAACTTTGACATCACCTCCAAATACAGTGGGAAGCGATCGTTAAATATTCGATAAAAAAAGACAAATTCTCCCCCAGGTGCTAATACTCTCCCTACCTGTTCGATCGCCCGAAAAACCAAATCGTCATTCCTTAATATTCCCATTTCGTAGGAGTCTGGATCGATAGGGCGATCGATGGAACGACTAGGAAAAGGCATAAATACTAAATCGTAAGATTCGTCTGTTTCTCCCATACACAAATCTTGTACTTTTACCTCATCTTGTTCTCTAATTAGAGGATTATTTTTTAGTGGCATCACATTAGGATGGAGGTCAGAAAAAACGACTTTAGTGCTTTCTTGATAAAGGCAACACAAACCAATAACTCCACAACCACATCCGAGATCGAGTACCCTTTTTCCCTTAGCATTAATTATTTCATTCAAAACACCGCTCATAAAAGCTTGAGCAGCTATACCACCATAGGGGTTAAAAACTCCTTGAGGAACTAGAACATCAAAAATTGGTTTATCTTGAAATAAAACAGTAATTTCTCGGTCTTTTGATGAAAGTTCCTCGTGAAATTTTAGATAATCTTTTCGGTCGTATTTGAGTGTTTTTCCATCTTTGAGAATAATTTTAACGTCTTCTTGTAGAATCATTTTAAATTCCTTTCCTTGATAAATGATTAAATTGAAAAAGATACCGTTGAAATAGCTGTATTAACGTAAGAATTTCAGTCCGAATGCTGCGCAGGAAATGCTTACCTTTTAATTCTTTGAAATCTCTCAATTGCTTTTTTCTCCTTTAAAGTTAATAAAGCTGATAGCTGATAACGTAGTTCCTCTGTAAGAGGCTAGCTGACCGCTGTTTGCTTATGTATTAACTTTTTTGACCAAGAAAAAAATACCATCCAATCTCCCCATCATTCGCAGCATCTCTAGTTTTTTCATAAGCAATACTTCGTTCTGGAAACTGCTGTTGAAATCGCTTTGCTTGAATACTATAAAACTTTTTCATGTGGAGGGATAAATCTAAAGAATCTAATACTTGAAAACCTGCTTGCATCAGATTATTTTTATAAGAATTAGGAGAAAATAACTGGGAAAGATGCATTCTCTCATAGACATATTTTAAAGTAGATTCGCTAACTTGGGAAACTAAAGTTACTAAGTCATCAAATATCAAAATCCCACCTTGATTTAAAATGCGATAAAATTCTCTTAAAGCAACTTCTCGTTCGTGAATATGTAGAAGAGTTCCTTGACTCCAAACATGAGTAAAATAGTTGTCAGGAAAAGCTAAATTTGTTGCCGATGCTTTTTCAAAAGAAAGGTTTAAATTAGGAAAACTTTCTGCTTTTTCCTTAGCATTATCGACATGAGTTTGACTAATATCTATTCCTACAACTTCACAGTTAGTTTGATTCGCTAAATAAATAGCCGTATGACCATTTCCACAACCGACATCCAGGACACGAGAGTTACTATCTATTCCACTTTTACTCAACATATATTCATTCCAGCGATCGCTCGCTCGGAACAATTCTTCTTCCTCATCAGGAGCATCTAAATTATCAAAGTATCCCCAATGTTTGCTACCATCTGGATTCCAGGGAACTTGATATTGAATTTCTACTGTATTATAGTAGTTTTCTGTATCGGCATCCGTGAATTGTTTGGGCATTTTTAACCTGTTTGTTGTTTCTTTTAACTCAGCAAAATAACTTTAGCATCTTTGAGTAAAATTTATGCAATTTCATTTTTTGGGAATATTGAATGGCATCCTATTTCTATTTACTTGGTACGGATTATTTCATCAATTCAAAATTCTGCGGGAGCGTCGCCAAATTGGTATTCAAGGTTTTACAAAAAATCTATCATCCCAACAATTTCTCACTAGCTTTACTGCTTTTTTTTGCATCTTTTTGTTAGGTCTAAACAGTGCTGAATTCAATCATTACCTAGTGTGGACTCGCCTCGGTGCATTACTGTTAGTAATAGCCATACTATTTGAAATTCACCTCGACCGTCGAACTAATGCTAGTTATATCAGTTTAGCTGCAACAGCGATCGCTCTGATTATTGGTTTTTTACTTATGTTATTAAGACCTTTACCTGACGCCATTAATATCAGTGGGGATATTCTTACCATCATTATTGCTTTTATTCTAGGTTATGGAAACATACATCAAATTCGGTTACTTAAGAATAACAAAAATATTCCTCTTTCCCGGCGTTTGCTCTCAAGTATATTAGTTAAAGATTTTTCTACCCTAGCTTTTGGGTTGACCATGCCAATTTCTGTAGCATGGCCTTTATTATTACTCAATAGTTCCAGTTTTATTCTCAGAAGTTATATGTTCATACTCCTAATTCGGCTTAACTAGAAATTGCTCTAGATTGACTAAGTTATTTATCGTATCAGATATTTTTTATAAGTTTTTTTAGTAAATATACTCTAGGGCGTGTCATTTCAGTTATCAGTTATCAGTTATCAGTACCTCTGCTTCGGAGGAGGCTTGAAATATGGAATATTCTCTCTCTTGGTCGATTAGATATGGTTAGGAAACCCATCCATCTCTCGACCGCTTTTTTTATCCCCTTAAAAGGGGAGGCTTGAGACCCTAATTTTCGGTAAATTTTAGATATTAATAAAAATTACAAAAAGTAACGATTTATTACAGAAAAATATAAACAGAATTAAGGATAAACTAGATATCTATGTCAGTGGCAGGTTTTGAAATAATAGTTGGTTAAAAAATTAGATATCTTAATAAAATATAATAACTAAGCTTAACATTTTTTTTATCCTAATAAAACTACAAAACCCCTAGACAAAAGCAATTGTTATCAAGTAGAATACAACCATTATTTTTAACAAATTCTCAGGCAAATAAGCCTGTCAAGGCAAATTTAAAGTGGGATGTAGCGATAGTAACTCCCGTAGATGCTTCATTTTTATTTGACAAAGGTGATTTGTCAATCAAACAGCAACAGATAACAACAATAATCAGGGAAACTTAAATAATGACAAATGCAACAAACAATTCTACTATTGGGCTAGTTGAATTACCTCAGCTAAAACTATCAGATCCAGATGGCAACGACTTTTATTCCTTGCGGAAGTTTGAGCCGATTATTAGTAAGCAAATTTTAATATCAAATCTCCAAGCAGGAGGATTTCAGACCAAATTTATTAACCTCCGAGATGGGGATTATATAGAAAATTACGGACGAATTACTTGGAGAGGAATTGAGCTAACCAAAAATTATGTTGGTCTTGATATCAAGAGTGTAGATCCAGAAAGTTGTGAAGTTTGGTGCATTACAGTTAATTTCACACTATACCGTGAAATAGCATTGATGCTATTAAAGCATCTAGCAAGCAAAGGCAAACCAGTAGTTGTGGGTGGTTCCGATCCCTTTGCCGCTCCCGAAGTTTATCTCCAAAACGGTGCAGCAGTAGTTGTAAAAGACAAATCTGGTGCTGCTAATCAGGCTTTATTTAATTATCTGTTAGGAAAAGGTCCAAAAGAAGCATTGACTGGTGTCATTTTAGCTGATGGGACTGAGTATCGCAAACAGAGGCTTCCCCTACAACCCGAAGAATGGCCTTTACCATCGGTAGAAGTAGCAAGAGAATGTCTGGGAACCCAATATTGGATGGACCCGTTTCCCGAAGAATTAAAACCAATTGGTGCAATATTTCCTGACATGGGTTGCGATCGCCACTGTGATTTTTGTCAAACCCCCACTTACGGTACAGGATATCTCCGGATGACACCAAAAAGAGTGATGGAGTGGCTAGACGTACTCTGCGAAGCAGGAGCAAAATCGGTAGTTAGCCTCTCCGATCAATTCCTGGGGCGGACAATTTTCCCCAATGGTCGAGAAGAAATTCTTGAAATTATGAAAGGGGTGCGAGAGCGAAATCTCGCAGTTCTTTGGCCGAATGGTCTGGAACTGAGAAAAATGACTGTCGGACGAGGACATAGTGGTAAAAAAGAAGATTTAACACCTGATAAAGAACTGATTAAAGCAATTTATGATTGGGATGGCCGAAAGGGAACCCTAGCTGGTTACCTTCCTGCCGAACGGCCTGTTTTTGGACGGGAATCTTATGCCAAGTTAGTCCCCTGGCAGCAACACAAACGAATTGTGCGGACTATCGTGGAGACAGGCGTTCCCATGATTAGCTATGGCGTGATTATTGGTTTGCCCGATGATGATAACGAAGCATTGTTGAGACTGGAAGAAGCCTTGTGGGAAGTTTATGAAGAAGTTAAAGCGATCAATCCGGATATCATTTTTCAGATGAGTCCCTTTGTGATTTCACCGATTTTAGGTACACCTCAAGGGGAAATAATTCGTAAATCTGGTCTGCTACGATTTGATGACCCTGCTCTTTTTGCTGGATTCTGGACTGCAAGTGTTGATACCAAACATCTCACATACGAGGAAGTGTCTGATTGGCAGTTCCGTCTAGCTCGCGTTGGTGACTCGAAAAACTTGCAAATTCCGCAACGGTTTAGAAGTTTAGCGGAAGGAACTGAAGGTAGGGAAGAAGCAGCGGTGGCAGTATAGCCTTCTTGAAACACCACTACAAACAGAGGTTTGAAAAACGCCTGGGTCATTTCAGTTATCAGTTATCAGTTATCAGTACCGACAACTATTGCCGGAGAAAACGAAAATACGCTCATTGAATTTTTTTCATCCCCCTTTTAGGGGGAGGCTTTAAACCCAATATTTCGGTAATTAAATTACAAACAAATAAGGAGATTAAAAAAAGATGAAAGCTCCCTCAATTGGTTTAGTTGAAGTTCCAGAAGTGGATTTGCGCGGATCGAACGGAATCAGTTGGCACAACTTGTCCCAAGGGATTCCGATGATTAGTAAGCAGATTCTCATATCCCAATTGCAGTCTGGTGGGTTTGACACTCAACTGGTGAACCTCCGAGATGGAGATGACGAAGAAGAATACGACCAAGTTGAATGGGGAGGTCAAACCTTAAAAAAAGTATTAGTAGGCAAGAAGATTTCCAGCGTTGACCCAGATGCTTATGATTCTTGGGGAGTGACGATTAACTTTACCCGTCAGCGGGAATCTGCTTGTAAAACAATTGAGCATCTAGCTAGTACGGGTAAGCCAGTAGTGGTCGGAGGTTCGGATGCAATTGGCAGGCCGGATATCTATTTAAAAGCTGGTGCTGCAGCCATTGTTAAAGATAAATCCGGGGGTGGTAATTGGGCTATATTCGATCGCGTGATGGGAAGGCCAGAACGCAAAAAGCTATCGGGGGTACTATTTCCTGATGGCACTGAATACCCAAAAGGTTTTCCTGGTCTCCACCCGGAAGATTGGCCTCTGCCATCTTTAGATTTGGTTAAGGCGTGTTTTGGAGATAAGCACACTTACAACGATATGCCACTGCTACCTCACGGTTCGGTGTTCGTCGATATGGGTTGCGATCGCAAGTGCGACTTTTGCCAGACTCCAAGTTATCGTTTGGGATATCTCAGGATGTCACCCAAAAGGTCTCTTGAATGGTTTGAAATTCAAAAAGAAGCAGGAGCTCGTGGGGTACAGAGCTACTCAGATCAATTTCTGGGGCGGATATTGTTTGAAGGCGGACGCCAAGAAATTCTGGATATTGTCAATGGACTGAGAGAGCGAGAAATACCTATTGCCTGGTCAAATGGTTTGGAGCTAAAAAAGGCCACTTTGGGACGAGCTATCCGTCCTGATGGAGACCTCACTCCTGATGAAGAACTGATACAGGCACTTTGGGGCTGGGATGGCAAGGTTGGCTGTTTCCATTCTTATATCCCTGCAGAACGACCGTTAGTAGGTAGGGAGTCATATCACAAGTTAATGCCCTGGAAAGAGCATTGTAATATAATACGAGCGATCGCTAGTACTGGAGTTCCCCGGGTTGGTTATGGTGTGATTGTTGGGCTACCTGATGATGACCATGATAGTTTGCTTTACCTGGAGGAGGCAATATTTAAGCTCTATCAAGAAGTTAAAGCAATCAATCCAGAAATAGATTTTAAGATCAGGCCAGTTTCTATTAGTCCTTTCGCTGGAACTCCCCAAGACCAACAAATTCGGGACTTAGGACTGCTTGCCTTTGAAGATCCAGCTATTTTAGGGGGATTCTGGACTCCTTGTGCTAATACTAAGCATATAAGCTATCTAGAGGTTTCAAAGTGGCAAATTCGTCTGATGAACCTTGCGGATAAGTACGATGTATTTAATCTGACTCACGAGAATGTGGGGAAGGAAGTGGCGATCGGTAGCTAGCTAATTAGCCTGACAGTAGACATATTAGGGTGTCTAGCTTAATTTGTTGGTTAAGCAAAAGCTTCAAACCTATAGAACCCCTAACCGTATCTTCATAAATATCAAGTTTTTTTAGCCTCTCCTCAGGAGACAGGAGACAACCCACCCCTAACCCCTCCGGTGGAGGGGAAGACAGGAGATAACCCACCCCTAACCCCTCCGGTGGAGGGGAAGGGAAAAGGGAAAAGGGAAAAGGGAAGGGGGAAGAGGGAAGGGGGAAGGGGAAAGATGTGGGTTCTCGATAATACAAAAAATTCAACACTCCTTCAACTGAATTTTCCTCAAAATCTCAACGAAAAAGACTTGACTACCATAATTATATAGATATCATAAGGGTTCTATACAGGGTAAGGGGAAATTTTTCTCTTTATTTTACACGAGTGAGAATGACGGGTTATAAACCTTAGAACAACTTTTGTCGGGTCAAAATCTCCTCAAGCTCACTCTCATAAAAGAACTTATTCTCCCCAAAAGCAGGTTTGAGGTCATTCAACCAAGTAGCATCTGCATCGAAACGAGCAAAAAACGGTCGCTTGCACCAGTCAGATTCGCGAGCTTGCAAAAATGACAAAACAAAAACCTTTTCTCCAGCAATTTCAGCAACACCATCAATAGCTACTTTTCCAGGCAATGCCGACATTACTGGACCTCTTACGGTTCTTGCCAAACCAGACACTTGTTGTATAGCTTCTCGATAAATTTCCCAACCCTGCACCAAAGGAATTTCAAAATAGTCCTTTGCCCCTGTTTGTCGCTCCACAAACATATAGTAAGGAATACAACCCAAACTCACCTGCATTTGCCACATTTTCGCCCAAGTCTCTGCCGAATCATTGATGTGGCGTACTAAAGGTGCTTGGGTACGAATTTGTGCCCCCGTAGCTTTAATGCGTCGAATTGCTGCTTGAGCAACTGGGGTGTCCAACTCCTGCCAATGTTCGTAGTGAGCCATTATCGCTAAATGTTTGCCTCGTTGGACTATCTTTTCAAACAAGCGCAACGTATTATCGGCATCTTCATCAGTGACATAACGATAAGGCCAGAAGGAAATAGATTTTGTCCCAATGCGAATTGTTTGAATGTGGTCGAATTCTGGTTCGAGTAAAGGTTCTATATATAGGGCAAGTTGCCATGCTTTCATGGTCATCGGGTCGCCCCCTGTCAGCAAGACATCGCTAACTTCTTGATGTTGTTGTAGATATTGTTGAAAGATTCCTGATTCACGAGTGGCAAATTTTAAGTCATCAAGTCCCACAAATTGAGGCCAGCGAAAGCAGAAAGTACAGTAGGCATGGCAAGTTTGCCCCGCAGTCGGAAAAATTAAGACTGTTTCTCGATATTTGTGCTGAATTCCGGGGACGGGTTCGCCATTGAGGGTGGGAACATTGTACTCTTTTTGTCCTGCAGGATGAGGGTTGAGTCGCCGACGAATTTCATTAGCTGCCTCTTTTAAAACAGCTTTAGGAGCATTTTCTATTAAAAGCTGAATTATTTGATTACAGTCCTGTGAATCTAGCATTTCTGGTTGAGGGAAAGTCAGTCGGAAAATTGGATCGTCAGGAATATTGTCCCAATCAATTAATTGCTCCACTATATAATTGTTGGTTCGGAATGGCAAAACTTGGGCAACAGCTTTCATTGCTAGGCGCTCTTGCTCGGACAATCTACTCAATTGAGCTAGGTTATCTATATCTTTAGCTCCATAAAAACGCATTTTTAAGGATTTAATGTTGACATTCATAAATGAGAATTAGATAGTATTTGAAGATCATTTTTAGTATATACTGCAATACTATTTACTGAAAAATCGTGGTCTAAAGCCTCCCCTTTTAAGGGGATAATAAAGAAAATTTTCATGATTAGTCAATCCTATCCATTTTAAAGGAGAGGTCATTTCAGTTATCAGTTATCAGTTATCAGTACCTCCGACTAAAGCCGGAGAAAACGAAAATACGCTCATTGAATATTTTTTCATCCCCCTAAAAGGGTGAGGCTTTAAACCCAATTTTTCGGTAATTATTAATTATTAATTATTAATTGTTGAAATATGCAGTTGCTAGTTAAACTATTAGACATCTCCACCAAAAGAGGGAGTAGGGACGTTGCATAAGGGCGTCCGTACAGAGTAGGGAGTAGGGGGAAATTTTTGATGTATTATATAGTGCGATAATTGATTTTATTTTTTATTATTGAAGATGTCTATCTATTGCCAATTATTAATTGTCTAAGTCAGTATTTTTTCGATTTAAAAAACTATTTATAATACCATTTTTATGAAACTTTGCTACAGTCAGCGAACAGGTTAAAATAGATAGGAATCGCCGAAATTAGGAAATATAAACATCTAAAAAATTGATAAAAACCTTGATTTTTGATAATCAATGCAAGCTATTAAAGTATTAAACTGTAGGAATAAATCACAAGCTAAAAAATAGCACCCTTCTTTTTAATTGGCATAATATGTATGTCTATAATTCCAATTATTAACCCGACTCAATCTTATACCTTTGCTGACTATTTTAAATTAAACTCTGAACCAGAGGATATTCTATCGTACTTTGGCTATGGGTATGAATCGCGATCGCTAAGTTTACCCCAAACTCATCGTCAACTCGAAGGCTTAGATAATTTAAAACAACGCTTGCAAGAAATTTTACCCTACGTCAGTTTAACTAGCGAAATGGCTAGACGGGAATTTCTGATTGCTCCTGTTTTGATGGAATTAATTCACTACACCCAAGTCAAAATCAAAGTGGGGTATTCTTTAAAAATTAACGAACAGTTGAAAGGTGAATTAGATTATTTTCTCCAGACCAAAACTCAGTTTCTAGTTATTGAAGCGAAAAATGCAAACTTACAAAGAAGCTTCACACAATTGGCAGTAGAATTAATTGCTGTAGAAAAAGCAGAATTTGCCAACTATTCTATGCTATACGGTGCAGTTTCAATGGGTAATATTTGGCAATTTGCTGTTTTGGATACTCAACAAAAACGAGTCATACAAGATACAAATGTATATCGAGTTCCAGCAGACTTGACAGAGTTATTACAGATTATGGTAGGAATTTTAGAAAGTTGATATGCTGTTTAGCATTAGACATCTTCAGAAAAGAGGCAGTAGGCAGTAGGCAGTAGAGGGAAAAAATTGATATCTCTAGTGTGATAATTGATTTTATTTTTGATTTTTACCCGAAGTTCCTGATATGGCAGTCTTATTTTAATTTTGATAGAACTTACGCATGAACGCTATTTGTAGTGGCGTGACACACCTAAAACTGTGCAATAGATTTTTGTTTCTAGGTTTCCCCCACTCCCCTACTCCCCCACTCCCCCACTCCCCCACTCCCCTACTCCCCTACTCCCCCACTCCCCCACTCCCCTACTCCCCTACTCCCCC
>JAXHSW010000159.1:0-22304 GCA_034190295.1 Cyanobacteriota bacterium
GAAAGTGGAAAATTTTGAGACTATCTATATTTAAGAATCAGAAAAAATCTGCCTTTACCTGAGATATCTCTCAAAACTAGACTCTGACATTCTGAGGAAAATCTCTGAATTTTCGGCAAAATTCCGAAAGTGGAAAATTTTGAGCATATCTATATTAAAGAATCAGAAAAAATTTACCCTTAGCTGAAATGTCTCTCCAAACCATACTCCTAAGTTCGAGGGAAATTCCCCAATTTTCGGCAAAATTCCGAAAGTGGAAAATTTTCAGGATATCTATATTTAAGAATCAGGAAAAATCTGCCTTTACCTGAGATATCTCTCAACACTAGACTCTAACATTCTCAGGAAAATCTCCGAATTTTCGGCAAAATTCAGAAAGTGGAAAATTTTGAGACTATCTATATTTAAGAATCAGAAAAAATCTGCCTTTACCTGAGATATCTCTCAAAACTAGACTCTGACATTCTGAGGAAAATCTCTGAATTTTCGGCAAAATTCCGAAAGTGGAAAATTTTCAGGATATCTATATTTAAGAATCAGGAAAAATCTGCCTTTACCTGAGATATCTCTCCCAACCAGACTCCTGAGTTCGAGATAAATTCCCCAATTTTCCGCAAAACTCAGAAACTGGAAAAATTCGGAGCATACCTATATTTAAGAGTCAGGAAAAATTTACCCTTAGCTGAAATGTCTCTCCAAACCATACTCCTAAGTTCGAGGAAAAATCTCCGAATTTTCGGCAAAATTCCGAAAGTGGAAAATTTTGAGACTATCTATATTTAAGAATCAGGAAAAATTTACCCTTCTCTAGAAATGTCTCTCCAAACCACACTCCTAAGTTTGAAGGAAATTCCCCAATTTTCCGCAAAATTCCGAAAGTGGAAAATTTTGAGACTATCTATATTTAAGAATCAGGAAAAATTTACCCTTCTCTAGAAATGTCTCTCAACTAGACTCTGACATTCTGAGGGAAATTCCCCAATTTTCCGCAAAACTCAGAAAGGGAAAAATTCGGAGCATATCTATATTTAAGAATCAGAAAAAATCTGCCTAGAGCGAGAAATGTCTCTCAACTAGACTCTGACATTCTGAGGGAAATTCCCCAATTTTCCGCAAAACTCAGAAAGGGAAAAATTCGGAGCATATCTATATTTAAGAATCAGAAAAAATCTGCCTAGAGCGAGAAATGTCTCTCAACTAGACTCTGACATTCTGAGGGAAATTCCCCAATTTTCCGCAAAACTCAGAAAGGGAAAAATTCAGAGCATATCTATATTTAAGAATCAGAAAAAATCTGCCTAGAGCGAGAAATGTCTCTCAACTAGACTCTGACATTCTGAGGGAAATTCCCCAATTTTCCGCAAAACTCAGAAAGGGAAAAATTCAGAGCATATCTATATTTAAGAATCAGAAAAAATCTGCCTAGAGCGAGAAATGTCTCTCAACTAGACTCTGACATTCTGAGGGAAATTCCCCAATTTTCCGCAAAACTCAGAAAGTGGAAAATTTTGAGACTATCTATATTTAAGAATCAGAAAAAATTTACCCTTACCTGAAATATCTCTCCAAACCAGACTCCTAAGTTCAAGGGAAATTCCTCAATTTTCCGCAAAACTCAGAAAGGGAAAAATTCGGAGCATATCTATATATATAAGTCAGAAAAAATTTACCCTTCTCTAGAAATGTCTCTCCCAACCAGACTCTGACATTCTGAGGGAAATTCCCCAATTTTCCGCAAAACTCAGAAACTGAAAAATTCGGAGTATATCTATATTTAAGAATCAGAAAAAATTTACCCTTACCTGAAATGTCTCTCCCAACCAGACTCCTAAATTAAAGTAAAATTTCCCAATTTTTGGCAAAACCCAGAAAGTGGAAAATTCGGAGTATATCTATATTTAAGAATCAGGAAAAATTTACCCTTAGCTGAGATAATATTAACTGAAAAACTTGAGGAAGCTAAGACTACTATCAATCAAAAGGAGAAAACCATGCCAATTGCTGAAAGTTTAGGACGTTTATTTGAAGTGGGATTTAATATTGGTGTACTTGCTGATATTCAACACCAGAAATATCCCAATTACTTTGGTAATTTATATTCTCAAGATTTAGAGAAACTCAGATTACCAACTCTGGTTAGAAAAATCGTAGATGCAGAAAAAATATCTGACACAGAGAGTATTAAAAATCTGGAAAGATGGAGTCAATATTTTATTCAGAAAGGGTTTATTGCTGGATTAAATTTTTTCCGTGAATATATCAAGTCAACTGGTTGGAAACTCCACCTCAGAAAACCGGAAATTTTATACTATCAATGTAGCTTTGATGGAGATAATGCTTTTGGTTCTAACCACAAGGATAGACAACAAGCAACCAGCAAATTATTATCTCAATTTTTATCTACTGATGTTTTAGATAGTCAATTAAACAACTACGTTACCAAGTACCACGAAAAAGGAGAATTTTTACAAGCAGATACTTTAATTCTGCTACGTTACGGGAGAAAAATTAGAATTATTTGTGTAGACTTGTCGATATTTTCAATCAAGTCAATGGAAGATTTAAAATCACTGGATAATATAGAAGTATTTCGCCGAATGTTGATGAGCGATATTAAACATATACGTTCTAAAAGTGTTTTTTCTAAACTGCGAATTGATACGGGAGATGCTCAAGATTTTGGTTTAGAGTTTTCCCCAGATTTGAAACGATATTTTACAGCTTTTAAACGTAAGGATAAGGAAACTTCTAAGTTAATTCAAGCTGGTGCTTATGCTTATAGTTTCTATAATTTTCTCCAGAAAGAAACCGATATATTAGATAACTCTAAGTCATTACTTTTTAATGTAGTGGGATATAGCGATCGCAACATTAGTTCTCTCTGTTTACAACCAAAAAATATTAATATTCTTGCCACTTGTGCGGAAATTTATCAAAATGAACCGAAGGAGCAAGAGATAAAAATTGCTCGTCAGGAAGTCTTGGAAAAAATCAAAATAAATGCCAAAAAGAGTTTTCAAAATGGTAGAAAATTTATCCAAGAATTATCTGTAGAAAATCTTTATGGGAAGGAGGATAAAATTACTCAAGTAATTCATCAAGAAAAAATTGATGGTTTCTTTAATTCCGTGGGTATTATCCCAGATGATTTAGCAACAAAAATGGATGTTCCTCCCAAATTAACTTTAAGAAATGCTCATGCTGAATTAATTACAAAAGCGCTGAAAAGTGATAAAACTTATGTATTTTTAACAGGTAATCCAGGTATAGGAAAAACTACAGCGATCGCTAATTTTCTCAAAGATAATATAGATGACGGATTTTTATTATTTTATGTCAGTCCCCGCACTCAAGTTAATGTTGATTTAATCAGTAAGTTTAAATCTAAAACTGGCGAGTCTTTATGCAACGATAAAATATTTGGTCTCACCACTAATTCTATTATTATTAAAGAAAATCATGGCAAACCTACAGTTAGTTATCGTTCCAATCTCCATCAAGATAATTTCATTAAAAATACTGTCAATTTTATCCCAATGGGTTTAGTTTCCCAACCTCCCAAAAAAACTGCCCCTAGAAAGTCACGATTTTATAGAGAAACCCAGGATAATATTAAAGATATTGGGGAAAAAAGTACAGGAGTTCTCTATAGTATCTGCCAGGGAATATATACAACTATCAATCAAAATATCTCTAATAATATTGTCGCTACAGTCTCAATTCAATCTTTAAGAAAAACATCAAATGGTGCAGATACTCTCAAGCATTTCCGGGAAATCTTCAAAGATGCTTATAACAGAAATACAGGTGTAATTCCTGAAAAAATGCAAGAAATTTCTCAGAGAATAAAGCATATATTTATAATGATAGATGAAGTAACTGGAGATGATAGTGGGGTAAATTTTTTGCATGGAATTAAGGAATTTTTGAAAGATTATGATTTGACTAACCCTGAACTTAAATTTAATACAAAAGTCATTGTTGCTGATGCTTCTATTGTGCAAAAAGAAGTTATTCAAAAACATTTATCTCAGACTTCCCCAGAACCAGATAAAATTTATTTTCGGTCTGTAGGAGCAAATAGCAATTCGCCCCTACAAGTAGAGAATTTTGACTTTAATAAACAACCAGCAATTGCTATTAATGCTAATTCTTATCCTGCCAGTAGTTTAGATATAACTTATAAAGTTTTCCTCCAGTTTTATAAATTCAATGAAGCCAAATTTAAAGATGACAATAAGGAGTTAATCAAAACGGTTCAGGAAAATATATTGTCGGATATAAATTCCTATTTGGATAATCCAGAATCTAGTCAAATATTAGTTTATATCCAAGACAAACGGAAATTACAAGAATTAATAGACAAAATTAGTAATTATCGAAAATTTGAACAATATACAGACTATCTAGAAATACACGCTAATTTATCCGATGAAAAAAAGAGCAAAATTGAAGGATGTAAACAAGATGTCAAAGTTGTATTTATGACATCTTCAGCAAGTCGAGGTTTATCCTTTCCCAAAGCCAAACTTATCTTAGTAGAAATTCCTAAATTTCAAATAGAAAGAAATTTAATGGAAATCATACAAGTTATCTATAGAGCGCGGGGAGAATATTGGGAAAATAACACAGCCAAAACTTTAGATAACCAACCAAAAAAGATAACCTTTTATTTGAGCGATCGCTCTATTTATTACCCTCAAGAAGAAAATACATCTCTACAAGACTATGCTGAAGAAAAAAAATTATCCTTAGCAGAAAGTTTGTTAAATCTCTGGGATATTTTATTAATTCTCAAATTGTCGATAATGACACGAATATTCGGTGCAGGTCGTCTAGGAACAAAACAATTTCTGATGATTCCTATTGGTGGAAAATCTGTCTCCGCTGCCGGAAATACATTTAGTAGTCAGATAACTAATCTCATCAGAGAGTTAAAAAATGAACATCGTCGTCATCCTAAAAAACAAATTCTTAAAGATGTTTATAGTAGTTTGACAAAAATTTTTAGCAGTGCAGATTTTGTCTTACTTGAGGATGAGAATAAATCAAAAAAATTAGATTCCCAATATAGTTCTTATCTTTCAATTATGGAATCTTTTAACCAACAATTTTCATCTTATTGTAACCGACTCGATAAATTACTAACTTTGGGAAATATTGAAACAGGTCATCTCACTGGTAATTTATTAGTAGTACCTATTTCCCAACACAGATTAGAAGAAACTTACCTGATAAAATTAGAATCACAAATTAGACAGTTTGCTAATCAGGATTTAGTTGATAAAATGAAGGAAATTAGCAGAAATAAAAATTATCCACCTAATCTCATATCCGCAATGGAAGGTAGCGTCTTAGAATTTGTTGAATTGCTGAAGGGAGATATTAACAGAACCCAATGGTTTGAACAGAATAGTCAAAACTTAGACCAATATTATGCTCTACCATTGTTTGTATTTATGAGTAGAGAATTGATGAGTGAATATTTTAAACAAGAACCAGAAGAAGAAGAAGAAACAGAATTTAGAACCCTCTTATCTCAATACGTTCACTATCTTTATCCAGCCTATAATACCCTACCCATTGGTCGGAAATATCGGGAATTTCCATTTATCGTTTTTCGCAGTTATAGCTTAGGAGAAATGCGAGAAAAAATTTATAGCGATCGCTATCTTTTAACTTCTAATGAATTGAATATTCTCAACTTAATTCTTTGCCGAGATGAGGGAGTCGGAACTCAAAAATCCAGCCGAAATCTGAGGAGTCTTCTCCCGCCTCCCAATTATTAAAAGCTGTTGTAGATATTTTTTTAACTGTCGAGGATAATCTAACAGAACTTAAGATTTAGATTTTCTTGAACGCTTCTTCTTAGAAGACTTTTGACTTTTCCTGTTTCTTTTAAGCTTTTGTCTCTGCTCAGTCACTTCTGGGGGCGGACCATAATCTCCTCTTGAGAAGTATATTCGCTCTACCAAATGTTGTGGTTCAACTTCAATCCACAGACGGGCTCCCCCTGCTTGACTTTTGTTGGGTTGATGGGGCTGATAGACGATTTGGCAAGGTCCGTCAATTTTGAGGGCGTGACAATAATCCTTTTTATCTCCCACTTTCACCGCAACTGCTGGATGGGAAGTTCCATAATCTCGGTTATAATCGATAGTGTTTCGTAGAACATGAATAAAGGTATTGCCTGTACGTTCAGCCTTGTTCCAAGTTCCTTGAGGACCGCGACGACCAGGTGTAATTTCTGGCACTCCTCGGTTGTTGAGGGGAATCATCCACAATCTTTCTACCTTATAAGCTCCTACTACTCTATTTTGTTGGAGTAGTATTCGCAGTCTACCTGTTGATATATTGAGTAAAAATGCTGCTTCTGTTGTATATACTTCTGTAGTCATAACTAGATCGTTATAGTATTGATATCTAATTTCTATTTTGTGGAATATTTTTGAGTATATGAGATAAGTCTACATGAAAATGGTTTATGGTTAAAATTTGTCAAAATATTGCTATAGTTATTTTATCTACTGGCTTGAATTTTATAGATTAATACTATAACGACCTTTTTAAAATTTGGTATTAGAGATTGCACTTATTCGGAAATGCTCATATTCCATACTTCTAGAGCAAGATTTGTGAGGATTTTTTGTCTTTCTTCGATTGAGTTAGAAGTCCACTGCTCAAATGGTTTCAAATTTTTAACAGCTTTATATATTTGGCTATTCTTTCCAACTTGTATTGATTCAACGATAGATTTTGTTAGATATAGCTTTGACTGTTTGTAAGAGCTGATTTATAAAGTAAATCTTAAATTAGCTAGTCGCCCAAGCATAAGGTGAATTAAAGAGCCATAAATCATCGCTTCACTTACATCTGAATACACCTCATAATCTTTACTTAAACGTCGAAATCTATTCAACCAACCAAAAGTGCGCTCAACAATCCATCGCTTAGGTAGCCGCTCAAAAGTTTGTGCAGTTCTTTTGATGACTTCCACTCTAACGCTATCGCCACAAACTTGCGCTTACTGCGCTCGCAAAATTTTTACCAGAATAACCCCGATCTACCCAAAGCACCTCTAGTTTCGACAGCTTATCCTTAGCTTCATTAAGTACCACGACTGCTCCTAATCGTTCTGAGGCATTCGCTTCGGTTACCAAAACACCAATTAATAATCCGAATCGAATCTACTACAATGTGACGATACCCGCCCCTTAACTTTCTTTCCACCATCGCGCGCCGTAGACCTCCCCCTTTTTTCTGTTGTCTTGACTGACTGAGAATCAGCAATGGCAACAGTTGAGTCTTCATCCCTGTCTAACTCTGTTCTTAATTTTCGGCGTACTTTGTCGTGTATCTTTTGCCAAATACCACGTTGTTGCCATTTTTTGAAGTATCTATATACTGTGCTGTAGGGAGGCAAGTCGTGAGGCATCATTTCCCACTGACATCCAGTCCTTTGTAGATAGAATATAGCGTTGAAAATTTCTCTGAAATCCACCTCAATAGGATGACCAAAGCCCTTGGGTTCAGGTATAAGAGGCTTGAGTATTTTCCACTCTGAATCACTCAGGTCACTTGGGTATGGTTGACGTTGAGGATTTGCGATCGCAGGTAGACGGCTCATTAGTCACAACACGGCTTAACTATAACTAGGATATAACGATAACACCATATTCACTTGATATTCTACTTTCTTTAGATTCTCTTTATAAATCAGCTCTAAGGTTCAATTTTATAAGAATAAGAACTATTCTGAATAGATGCATTAATAGATTTCTCTAAAAGGGTAAGATTACCTAACTTTAAAATATATTTTTTGATTTCATTAGGCTTATCAAAATTTTTAATCACTTCTTCACTAGGTGTTTGAGGTAATATATGCTCTATCTCTATAGAACTCTTTAAAAAAACATTCAAGTTTGATTGAGGTTCTTCTTCTCCAAGAGCTTTTTCTTCAATATATATATTTAGTTAACTTAGCTAGTATATATTTTAATTTATATTTCTGGATGTCAGATTCCTGAAAATTGTTAAATGCTTCTATAAATTTATCCTTTAATTTTTGTTTGATAGAATAAATCTCTTCCTCTAAGAATTTATCTAATTCTTCCTGTGTTTTAACTGAGCGTAGCTTGGCTGACTATGAAATAAAGGTACGCTCATATTCATTGGTCTTCTGTTTTATTATTATTATGAGAAAAAGAAAATTTTCAAGTTCATAACATAGATTCAAAAACAATTCTTTTTCCAGATTTTTAGCTGCAAGTAGCACACTCATGTGTTGCCGAGAAGTTGAGGTTAAATTTTTGATATTATCTAAATATCTATTAACTGTTTTATCTTTATCGAAATTTTTACCTTCCAAAAAGAAAGAATAAGCTTCCGCATTATCTTTGACATTGTTTATGAAAGACATTGGATTATCTGAATATTGACAGATTTTATTATTCTGTAAAATCCACTCATATTCTTTGCTTTGTACATCATCTCGTTTAGCATCGTATTGAGCGAATATAAAATGGCGAAGAAAATTAAATGGTTTTTCCTTTACCAAAAAATAAGGTTTAAAGCCTCCCCTTGGCTTCGCCGCGAGCTACCGCTCTACAAGGGGATGAAAAAAAATAAAGTTCAATATGTCAAGCCTCTGACTTTCCTGCGGAATGCTGCGCAAACAGGCAGAGGTACTGATAACTGATAACTGATAACTGATAACTGAAATGACACTTTCCAAAATATCTATTATTTGTTTCCAATTTTCATTGATATTTTCATAATCATCCAACCTTGCTTTTTTAAATATCAGATTTTTCAACAAATCCATTGCATTTAATCCAACCCCTCTATCATTAATCGTTTCAAAAACTCTTAAAGCATGGTTAATATCTGAAGTTGTAACTCTAACTAACTTAACTTTTCTTGTTAGATGAAAATAAAATCTCCTGATTTCATCTTCATTATTCTTAAATTGAGTTTTTATAAAGTTCGAGACAGTCTGATAGGCATCAATTAATTTTTTAATTGAATCTGAACCTGTTTTATAATCAATGTTCTCAAAATTGTCTTTAGCAAAATCCTCTAAAATTTCATTTCTATCATCATACTGTACTTTAACTTTATATTTGTCAAATCCATAACCTTTGGAATCTGTATAAGTTCCTAAAATCTTTCCCTTTATATTGTCTGTTGTTTGATGGTATTCTAATCCGTTAATATAATTTCTTATTACACAAGATATAATATACATAGTCGTAATCCTTTGTTGTCCGTCAATAACAACATATAGATTATCTTCATCTTCATCTTGGTTACAAACTATAATACTTCCAATAAAATAATCATCTGCCTTATGTTCATAATTAGAAGCAGGAAATTCAGCAACAATATCTTCTAATAGTTGTTCTACATTTTCTTCTTTCCATACATATTCTCGCTGATATTCAGGAATTATATAAAAATCTTCAAATAGTTTATCAATGTTTAAGTCTTGAGATTTAATTTCTTGTTCACTGATAATTTAACTCCTTGATTTTGTTTTTCTAATTATTTAGAATACTCTATTTACTAGATTTTTTTGAGAATCAAGCAAATTGCTATATCAGTAAAAATTTTAGATTGAAGGAAACTTTCAAATTGACAAGAAATTATTTAAGGTTTGCTGATTAAATTCAAAAGCATTTAAATTCTAAAACTTCAGCTTTTTCCATCCCCAAAAAGTGTAATTTTTAAAGCTTTAACTACCAAAAAATTAGGATTTTTGGTTAACTATGGTAGAAAAATAAAGGGATAATTATTCTGACTACCTTATCTATAATTTCCATTTATTCTTTACGTCGCCAATCCCAAGGCTTACCTACCTGACTCCCTATCCCTAATCTTACCAAAATACTTATTAAGGAAACCCTATTTAGATATTATTACAGACTTACAGTAGATAACTGTTGCTAAAAAACATATAAATTATGCTTACTTTTAATTTTCTCTTGTAGGAGCAGGTTGAAAAATAATCTTTGTGCTTCAAACAAAAGAAAAAAATCCAAACCTCCTCCCACAAAAAATAACTATCCTAAACTTTTGCCACTTCAGCAAATCTAATCTTCAAATAATCATCCTCCATTTTTGCCCCTGCAGGTTGCAATGCTGCTAAAGCTTGAGGCAAAACTAAATTCCGACGATGATTACCAATTCTAATATTCAACTCATCCCCAGTTTTATTCAACTGAATTTGTTCTTTAGGAATTCCTGGCAAATACAACTCTAAACTATAATTGCTTTTCTCTTGCACTACTTTCAAAGTATTTTCTTTATAGTAAACCTGGCTAGGGTCTTCATCTGCATACAAAGTGTCTTTCAATCTATCCAAAGCAGCCAAACCACACATTTCCTCAGAATAAAGAGGCACTTCCTTCACAGGCAACGGTCTAAAATTATCGTGAATTTCCTGCCGATATTGCTGTTGATTTTCCTTCCATTTTTTAAAGAAAGGGTCAGTTACAGAATCAGGAATAATCCGATTAGCTACTACTAAATCTGTAGAAACATTGTACAAACTTAAATAAGCATGAGCGCGTAAAGACTCCTTAATTACCATTTTTTCAGGATTCGTAACTAACCGCACAGAAGTCTTAGTATTATCAGTTAAAACCTTTTCCAAAGCCTCAATTTGCTCATAAAATTCATAAGGAGCATCCATAACTTCCTTATCTGGCAAAGAAAAACCAGTAATAGGTCTAAAAATAGGTTCAAAAAGTGGTCTTAATGCCACCGACATTCCCTGCAAAGGCTTATAAAACTTCCTCATATACCAACCCCCCACTTCCGGCAAACTCAAAAGTCGCAAAGCAGTACCAGTCGGAGCAGAATCAATAATTAAAACATCATATTCTCCATCATCATAATGACGCTTCATCCTTACCAAACCAAAAATTTCATCCATACCCGGCAAAATAGCCAATTCTTCAGCTTGTACACCTTCCAAACCCCGCGCCTGCAAAACTTGAGTAATGTAACGTTTCACAGCCCCCCAATTTCCCTCCAATTCCATCAAAGCATCCAATTCTGCACCCCAAAGATTTTCCCTGACTTTCCGAGGTTCGTGGCTCATTTCCAGATCGAAGCTATCTGCTAGAGAGTGAGCTGGATCGGTGCTTAAGACCAGAGTTTTATGGCCAAACTCCGCACAACGTAGCCCTGTGGCGGCGGCCACTGATGTTTTGCCAACGCCACCTTTCCCTGTCATTAATATTACGCGCATGAATTACTTGACCTTTTCTGAAAAATTTTTACATATTTTAACTTTAGCGGGTTTTTGAGTTTTCCAGCACAGGGAGGTGTTATAGCTACCCGAAAATGCTCATAAGCATGAACCTCAGCAACTGAAAAGCTCATACTTTTTCCAGATATAAAAAGCCTAAAACCAATATCATTCAATGCTTTGATCTTAGGTCGGTAAGCCCTAAATAAACATATGGCGAAAAAAAACTTTTTGCAGAAGTAGGCAACAGAGAACAGGCAACAGGGGAGAAAATTTATGAAAAAAGACACAAAACAGGACTTATATCATGTCCGGATAATTTAGTGACAAAAAAACTTTCTCCTCCTTATACCTTAAAACTCCCTCTTAATTCCCTCCTGACTCCTGAGGACTCCCTCATTATTTATAACTATTCAACCGGAGACAATCGGGACTTACTTGTTTTTAGTTCGTTCCATTTTGTCCGAATAGTTTCGACTCGTTCGCGGTTAACACCTAAATCTGATTCTCCTAGACGGGAAGCTGAACGTACTTGAATAGCATTAGCTTTTTCATCTACATAAAATTCTACATCATCTACAAATCCCATAATTTTACTTGTAAACTCAGCATACAAATAATTTTTATCTTCCTTGACTATATTAGTCCGAGACATAGATTCAATTATTTGTTTGAGGTTAGCGATCGCTGTTTCTGGATTATTAGAGTCATAGCTAAGAGACACTATACCATGTTCTGCATCTTGACTGTAACTACTGACACAGTTTGGACTATTGGGGCAAGGTGCCAGTCGTCCAGAATATACGCCTAGATTATCGGGTCTTGTGCCAGCAAATAAACTTAGTTTGTCAGAGGCGGCATTAATTCCGACAACAATGGCAACTGCTATTAACACTGAAATGATAATGTATAACATTTTGACAAGTATATTAGAAGATTTTTTTTCTGTTGTTTCCATAGTCTATCGGAGAATAATTTGATTGAACTGGCTAATATGATTCTATCGTTAGATAATAATAATTATTCTATATCCAAAATATAAAATTCTATGACTGACGAAAAGCAAGCAATATTAACAGCAAATCAAGCCTTTTATCGAGCTTTTGAAAAACGGGACATCGAAACTATCAGTTCTATTTTGTCCAAGGGTATTGGTACAGTTTGTATTCATCCAGGTCGTAATGCCATTCGTGGTTTTGAAAATATTCGGAACTCTTGGGATTTAATATTTAAGAATACTAATTATCTTGAAATCGATCTTGATATTGTGACAACAGAAATTAATGGAGATATTGGTTATGTTGTTTTGATAGAAAATTTGATGCAAGTTATTGGGGGTAGGAGAAGTAAAGCTCAGTGTATTGCAACAAATATTTTTGAGCGGATGGGTGGAAATTGGTATCTGATTCATCATCATGGTAGTCCATTGATGAGCTAGTGCCGCTACGCGGAAGTTAAAAGGCAAAAGTCAAAAGTATTGATTTGTAATTGTTTTAGTATTTTGTAACCGATCGGTTATTTCAGCCATCCTGCACTAGGGTATTTCTTAGGAATCAGGAGGGAAGAAAGAAGGAAAAATCTGGCATTGTCTGATTTTTAAGCTTTTGATTTGTCCTAACTTTTACTTCGACTGCATTAAGATTAGGACATCTAAGAAACTTCAAAACATTACAGTTAAAATTTTTGACTCTAGCTGATAGCTGATAGCTGAATGCTTATAGCTATACTTAACAATATTGAGGTCTTTGTTGTAATTGAATATCTAATAAATCAGCTATATCACACTTCAATCTACCTGCTGTTTGTTTATCTGGTTCTATATAGCCAAAACCACTACTAAAAAATTTTTGCTGATAAGAATAAATTGCTTCTATCCATTGTTTTTGTGCTTCTAAATATTTCTCTGGTTCTCCTAAAAGTTCATCTTCTATCGCCCCTGCATACTGAAGTTTTATATCATTTTCTAGAATTTGCTTAATTGCTTGAATAATTTTTAAGCGTGCATCTTCTGCTGTAACTACTGTTGAATTTTGAGATAATATTTCTGTCTCTAATTCCCGGACAATTTCTCGAATAACACTGCTAGTAGTGGGAAAATTGTCTAGTGCTTTTTCCATTTTTACTGCGGAAATTAGACTAACAGTATTTGTTTTTTCGTCGGTTAATCTATCTTCTGAAGAAAGAGAAGTTTCATTTTTTTTTACTTCAGAAATACTGTCAGTATTAAACTTACTTACCTGATATCCTAAAACAAAAGATAGACTATGAGAAAGCAGTAATAAAAAGGTTACTGATACTGGTACACCATACTTTTTGACCGAGATAATTATTCGGTCGGAAACAGTTAATTCTTGCTGAACATTTAACCCAAAAGTTATAGTTTCATAGATTGACTTTGACTTCGGAAATGCTGATGTAAATATTGATTTTGGAACTTTTCCATAACTGAGTTGATGAAAATAAGCTGCTAATTCATAATCGGGTAGTTGAGAAAATAACTCGGCAAAAGGTTGATAATAATTGCAGCGATCGCGACGAGATTTTAAGTAGAAAATGAGTTTTTTCCAAATAGTATCTCCATAAATTAGTTGCTCTATTTCTTGGTCAATACTTATGTTTAATAAATTGTTTCCTATATATTCTAAATCGTGGCGAACTTGTTGTTTGATTATACTAGAATATGTTGACCATAAACTACTTTTAGTTTTTAATAGCCAACAGAAAGCAGGAACAGATATTTTTCCTCCTAATATTTGATAGAAGGCGTAATTAATTCCTACTGCAATTAATGGGTCTAATAATTTTTGATAATTTTTCAGTTGAGATTGTAATTTTAGAGATATTTTTTGTTTCTCATCTTCTTTTTTTCTGTCTCCAGTAATATTTAACCAATTTAGATATTCTGGTAAAGTTTCAGGAATAAAAATTGCTCTTAAAGTTAATAACCTAACCATTTGAGCATTAGCATTTCCTTGCTTTATAGCATTACTCGCTCCCAGATTATCAAACAAGTTGTTTAAATATTTTGATGTAACTTGACCATTCTGTAATTTTACAATTAAATTTTCTACCCATTCTTGTTTGATTTGAGAACCACTAATTAATCCTTTTATTGCTGTTTCTATAGCTGCTTCATCTATATTTGTTGAAATATTTTCCTGGGAATTTTTCATCATCTTTGTCTGTGTTTGTGACAGACT
Organism: Cyanobacteriota bacterium; assembly: GCA_034190295.1. Taxonomy (GTDB): domain Bacteria; phylum Cyanobacteriota; class Cyanobacteriia; order Cyanobacteriales; family Microcoleaceae; genus Okeania. The sequence goes on from JAXHSW010000159.1 coordinate 14,455, forward strand.
TGCTGCTACTTCAGTATTAGCAGGATGAATAATAATAAATTGTTCTGGTCGTTCAATTGCTTCGACATTATAAGCCCATGATATAGGTAGATCCTTGGCTTTAATTTCAGCCATTTTATTAATAATTTGTAAGTCAGATAATTCAGTGGGAATTATTACAGGTACAACTTGACTACTCAGCCAGTTTTGCCATTCTGTAGGTAAACTTATTTCTGATTTTGTAGTAACTGTATGTTGATTTTGTTTACCAATTTCTTTAGTTTCAGATGGATTAAATACTGGATTAACACCTTGTTGTTGTTGAGTATTTATCCAGTCTAATATTTGCCAAATATTATCTTTACCAGCACAGAAAAAATAACGATAAAAAGAAGTAGAACGCCCATATTCATCTTGCCCAGTAGTTACTACAGCAACTACTGAATAATCTGGTTCTTCATTACTTATACTTAAGACAACTCGCCCGACAAAAGTAGGTTCTTGACTATTACGGTCTTTGGCTACTTCAAAGCCTTTATTAGCAATTGCTCTTCCTACAGAATGGGGAACTTGAGGCAAAGTTAAGTTCATATATTCCCCTACTTTAAATCCCCGAGAAATCCATTTACCATCGGGTAATATTTCGGGAATTATACCTGTGCTGAACTCGTGAATTTCAATTGTTTCCATTTGCTGATTTGAGGAAGGTTTTAGGGTAAGCATTTCCTACGGACTGCTCCGCAAACAGCCGTCAGCTATCAGCTATCAGCTATTGCTTTTAGTTTACGATAAAACCTTTATTATTTGTGGAGCATTCCGCAGGAAATGCTTAAATTAACAGGAAGGTTTTAGCTTTTAGGTATTAATCGGAAGGTTTTAGGTTTTATATCATGTCCGAATAATTAGTGATAAATAAACTTTCTCCTTTTCCTCTTCTTTCTTCTTTTTTCTCTCCTGACTCCTGAGGACTGACTCCTGACTCCTTAATAATTATCTAATTGTGAATTACGTTTGCCCGTACAAATCCAATATATAGGAGAAACTAAGCCAAAAGGTCGCCATTTTTTTGAGTCTTCTAATACCGATGCTACTCCTCCACGGCCCCGATAAATTTGCTGAGAATTTGGCTTATAATATTTATTTCCTGTCACGCCAAAAGCAGAAGTTGTAAAATATTCCACATTACCCATTCCCAAATTTTGCCAAGATTCTAATCTTTCAAAAATAGTAGGAAAACGTGCCTCTGCTAAAAATTTTGGTCTATTTCTATTTACCCATAAATCGGCTAATTCACACTTAGTTAAAACCAAGGCAATACGCCGTTTTTCACTAAACAAATCCCGGCCTGCTAATGCTACTAAAAGTCGATCTACTCCTCTGGCATATTCTAAGTCTTTACGATGAGTTGTACCATCAATCATTAACATAATTCCCGTAGCTGGAAAACAATCATTTAAGTAGTCTCTAAGTAATTGAGAATCTGTTTGCTGAAGTACATCACTAAAAAATTCTCCAGAGTAATCTTTGCAACTAATATCTAAATTCAAAACAGTATTCGATCGCCTCAAATTATCTTCTGGTTTGAGAATAATTCTTAAACTATAATCCTTAATTTCTAGCACATCATTAGCTAGACGAGTTTGTTCAATTTGTAACCCTGACTCTATAAAATTTTGTGCCTGCTTAATCAAATATTCTCCATCTTTATTTGCTGGAACAACTAATTCAATAGGAGTAGAAAAATTGGCATTTGGCCATCTAGCTAAAGCTGCCATATAAGTTGTTTTACCAGCAGCGCGATCGCCTATTACTCGTAAAATGCCAGAACAATTTTCTTCTTTTAAATTATCATTAATTCTGGTCTTTAATAGGGAGTTAAACATTCTTTTTACCAAAAAATTGTGGTTTGAAATAGCAGTCAGCACCTCAGCGGTCAGCTATCAGCTTCTCAAGGTGTATAATGGTAGTTTGAATCCTCCATAAAAGGGGATAATAAATAAAAATTTTCCTTTGAGTCAATCCTCTGATTTTCAAGAAGAGGTAATTATTAATTATTAATTATTAATTGTTGAAATCTTACCTTGACTTAACCAATACAGGGGTGAAACTATACCATAAGGTTTCCATTTCAAAGGTTCCCGTAAAATTGAGTGGGGACTTCCTAATTCATCAGTACGATTTGGACGGGGGTCATTTCGTTGTAGAACGCCAAAAGTAGATATAGCATAAAACCGTAAATTTTGTTGAGGAATGCGCTTTTGTAAAATACTGGTTGTTCTTGGTAAATGCACTTTAAATATGTCTAATTCTGGGTCAAGGCGACCAGGCCAAATTTCCCCTCTTTCACATTTACTCATTGCTATAGCTAGACGTAAATCTTGGGAGCGATCGCGTTCATCTATTAAATTAATAAATCTCTCCATCACATTACTATAAAATATGTCGCTGCCTGGCTCCCATTTATGGAGTAAAATTAGACAACCGACATTATCTTTGATTAGACATTCATCCAGAAATTCTTGATGTAAAGGATTAGAAATACCTGTTTGTAATTCATTAAAAATTTCTCCTGGATAATCTCGCACTACTAGATTAATTTCTTCTGGTTTTTGTTGCCACCAACGCTTAATTTCTATCTGAAAAGAATACAAAGGTAAATCATAGAAACTTTTGATTTTTATTCCATCAATAATAGTGGGTTCTAAAGAAGCACCATTGAGAATAATTGTTTCAGCTTTATTAGCTAAATTTTGAGCATCATTAGTAATGGCTGTAACTTGAAAATTTGGGTGACTTTTTTCTGGCCAATAAGCCAATCCTGCCAGATAAGTGGTCTTACCCGCACCCGTAGGTCCAATAATACAAATATTCCCCATTTTTTTGACTTATATCTTTCTATATACTATTGATTAATTTAACTTGCTTGTTTGACAAAAGGAAATATCTAACTCAATGACAAAATTTTAACTCTTGCCTTCTTAACTTTTTCCTTATTCCTTATTCCTTATTTTTAGAACGGGAGCATCTTGCTCCCACTAGCTATACTTAATTGCTTCCTTAAAATTTATACCAAAAAGCACTATAAATTTTGATAGTAAAATGACTTTTTTCACAGCTTTAATTATAATTCACCCATCTACTGTCAATGTAAAAAGCAAGGTAGAAAAACTCCTGCTACCTTACGATTCTTATATAGAAGTAGAGCCATACAAGGAGTATTTGGATCGAGAAGAATTAGTTGAAAAAATCAATGAGCTTAAGACTATTTCTGAAGAAGAAATTCATAAAATAGCAAAAGGCTGGGAGGTAGAAGCCAACAATTTAGAAGTATTAGCTAAGTTTGAATTAGATTGGTTTGATGAGCTAATAGATGGAGTAGATGAAAACGGAGAATACAAAATGACAACTCTTAATCCAGATGGCAAATGGGACTGGTACAAATTTGTAGATATGGAAGGTATGACATCGCGTTTATTTGTTCCCGACATTCATACGTTTCCAGTTAAGGAAATTGAATTTGTACCTTATGCTGTAGTTACTCCAGATGGTAAGTGGCACGAACTTGGAGAAGAGGCCGGACTGAAAGCTTTTGTTAACAAAGAAATAAAGGGAATAGAAGTGATGAGTGAGCATGGGATAAATTGGAGAGAGAAAGTTCGGCAAATAAAATCGGATTTCCCAGATTATTTAGCTGTTATATTACACTGCCATGACTAGCCGTATTTTATACCTTAATATTACTTACCAACTTGATAATAAAAATCTCAACAAATTGAGTATTAGTATGAGAAATATCAAATAACTACCCAACTTCCTTCTTCCCTTTTCCCTCTTCCTTCCTCCTTCTTCCTTCTTTCTTCTTTCAAGCTAAATAACTAGCTAAATAAATCCAAGGTAATTCTAATAAACTACGGTGATAAATACTGGTAATAAAACACCGAACAGATAAACCAGAACGACTGCTATTTATTTGTTCCAACTGTGATTTTAGTGGTAAAAAATAACGATTAACTACATAATTATGACGTTGCAGCCAATTCATAGTAGAACCATGAGGTAAATAAGCCAATTTAGCAATTTCTTGCTCAAGATTACAATCAATTAGATCGGCTTTATTCAGGCATATTACAATACGTCTAACTTGAGGACAATCATACATAAAAAAGTCAGTCCAACGATTAAATCTATTGCACCATTGTTGCTGAGTAATATAATTTTCCTGGTTAATATGAGGCTGCAAAATTTCTCGATAGGGAGGCACAATTAAAAAAATCCCTTCACTTTTACCTACTGTTTCTTTAAAATCTTGCCATTCATTAATATGCTCAGATTGCCATGATCTACGAAATAATTCCCCTGGAGAATCTATCCAATTTACAATAATTTTACTAATACCAGTAGAAAGTCTAACTTTCACATCCAAAGAACGCTTTTCAATACTTTGAGTAGGTTTAGCAGTGCCATCTAAATTAAGTAAATTTGCCTGGAGATTTTGATAATTTTGATTAACCAAAGAAACCTGGACATAATTTCCTTGGGGATTGGCCAATTCTAAGGCTAAATGAGTTTTGCCGACGGCGCGATCGCCTATATAAACTACTCCCATTTTAGAGTTAAGAGGTTAAAGATAAAGATAATGTATGAATTCCGGTAGTTTGGGCATTATAAATCTGTTTGACTTCTGGTTTCATTCTGACTCCTGACTCCTGTCTCCTGACCAAAAAATAAGGTCTCAAGCCTCCCCTTGGCTGCGCCGCGAGCTACCGCTCTACAAGGGGATGAAAAAAAATCAAGTTCAATATTTCAATCCCAATACTTTCCTGCGGAATGCGGAGCAAACAGGCAGAGGTAACTGATAACTGATAACTGATAACTGAAATGACTCCTCTGTTTCATATTTGTAAAATTACTCGTGCCAAGTTGAAATAAATCAGAACGCCGAGAACATCCACCGCAGTAGTAATAAAAGGTGCTGACATTAAGGCGGGGTCTAACCCAAATGAACGAAACAGGAATGGCAAAGACGAACCTGCAACAGAAGCCAAAATTGAGATTGCCACCAAACTTACACCCACTGTGACTGACACTTCTAAATTACCATTAACAATAAACAGGAAAGCCCAAATTGTTGCTAACAAACCGAGAACACTCCCAAGTATTGCGCCAGCAGCAGCTTCACGCAGAATCACTTTCAACGGCCCTATTTTCCAAATTTCATCAGTATTCATACCCCTAATCACAACAGTGGAAGATTGCGCCCCTACATTCCCTCCAGTACCAGTCAACAATGGAATAAATGCTGCTAAAGCAACTACTTTTTGCAGAATATCTTCTTGTGCTGTAATAATTCCACCCGTCACACTATTTGTCAGTAGTAACACAAATAACCAGACCACTCTTCTACGAGCAGCAGTAAATAGATTTACCTGGAAATAGTTATCACCTTCAGACTGTACCCCACCTAAAGCATAAATATCTTCAGTAGTTTCTTGTTCCAAAATATCTAGCACATCATCAATGGTAATAATACCCACCAGTCGTTGTTCGCTATCTACCACAGGTATTGCTAGAAAGTCGTAACGCTGAATAATACGAGCAACTTCTTCTTGGTCAGTACCAGTTTGCACGCAGACAAAATCACGACTCATAATTTCGCTGATGGTTTGGTTGAGTTGAGAAGTGACTAAATCTCGCAACGACAGAATACCTGTGAGATGACGGTTAGTGTCAGTCACATATAGAGAATAAACTGTTTCGGTAACGTGAGCTAATGAACGAATACGTTCTAAACTTTGAGAAACTGTATATTCTTCTTTGAGGGAGATGTATTCCGGAGTCATTATTCGTCCTGCGGTTCCAGAGTTGTAACCCAGAAGTTGTGCTGTAGCTTGGCGTTCTGCAGGGCTAAGTTGACCTAATAAACGCCTGACAACGGCTGCGGGTAATTCTTCAAATAGTTTAGCACGGTCGTCAGGTGACATTTTATCAACGATATCTATGACTTCTTGACGTTTAAATTTTTCGCACAGAGACTGTTGTACGCTGGAGTCTAGTTGTTCATAAACTTCGATCGCCTCACCTTTAGAAAGCAAGCGAAATGCGATGACTTGCATTGTTTCTGGTAAACCTTCGATCGCTTCGGCAATATCGGCCGGTTGTACGGGAACTAACATCGCTTTAGCTCCAGATAAGTTATCTTGTTCTAACAGAGCTTGAAGTTGCGATTGAACTAACTCCCGTAATTCTTGACGAGAAATAGTAGCTATGGAAGGGGATGAATAGTTATTATCTTCAGTCAAAGCTAACCCTCCTAATATTTAGATTCCTGAATCTAGTTTAGAGGCTAAATGCACTTTTTGCTCGTTATCAAATTAATTCATAATTTGGTAGAGTAATGAGTCGAGACAGAAATCGAAAATTTTTGAGTCTTCCCTCTTTTTGAGTATAATTATTTATCGCTTAATTGAGATGCACCCTAATAACAGTTTTATCATCAGCTTTCAAACCTTTTTAAATAGTTTTTATTTGACAAAAATCAGTACCAATGCTCAGTTCATCGGCTGGTATTTTTCCCTAGTAAAAGTTAATATTATGTAAATAGTGATACTTAGACATTTTCTGGGATCAAAAATCCCTAAAAGTCAGTCTCTACAAGGATTTATACCTTTTTGACATGAAAGCTTATGCCCATCTATATTTGAGCCTATTTTCTGCCTTTATTTTGTGTAAGTCCCACTACTTCTATTTTGTGTAATATCATGTCCGGATAATTAGTGATAAAAAAACTTTCTCCTTCTTCCTTCTTCCTTCTTCCTTCTTCCTTCTCCCTTCTCCCTTCTTCCTTCTTCCTTCTTCCTTCTTCCTTCTTCCTTCTCCCTTCTCCCTTCTTCCCTCCTGAGGACTCAGTCGTTGTTTATTTATAACTGTTCAACCGGACATGATATAAGTCCCAATAGATAATCAGAAAAATAATATTTCTCACCTCAGAATATTTTCTTACTAAAGACTTCAAATAATTTCCGGTTGATGATACTTGATATTGCCGAATAATTAAGGCTTAAAACCTGTTTTTTAAAGAATAAAAAAAATACTTAGCATCGCCTTACAAAAGAGGAGTCTGATGCTGGTGTTGTTTTTCAGTTAAATCTTGGTATTCAGGGAGTACCAGAATTTATGTCTAAGGTGCAGATTGAAGAATGAGTTTGGGGCTAGTAACTGTTGCCTATAATCTGGTATTATCTATAATATCATGTCCGGTAGCATCGGTCTTGTATAGCAAAGGTAGGCAACAGCTCCGAAAGGCAGTAATACTTAAGAGCAAGAAAAAAACTTAAATTTCCTGTAGATATTTACTCTTGGGTTTACACAAACGCGCCCCAGCGGACATGATATAATTATCTATTTTATGCTACTAGGCGAACATTCCCCCACTCTCGCATTAGTAATAGACATCTCCAAAAATTCTCAAGCACTTACTTTCAATAATTGATAATTGATAATGGATAATTGATAATTACCTCTCCCTAAAAGGAAGAGGATTGAATAAAAGGAAAAAATTTATTTTTTTCCCCTTGAAAGGGGAGGCTTTAAACCTGAATTATTTAATTATTTAATTATTTAATTATTTATTTAATTATTTAATTCTTCGGTAACTATCTTTCAAGGAGCGATCGCTACTTATGAAGATAGTTAAGTTATACAGTTTTATAGGCATTAGAGATACTTTGTGTTACTAATATAAATATTTATCGTACTTTTTCTTATTATTTTTTATCTCACTTTATGAGAATTTATACTAATACAAACGAGCCGATTCTTAGTCTAACTAAGCCACATATTGTTAAGATTACTTTTTCATAATTATCATCTTT
>JAXHSW010000016.1:0-79404 GCA_034190295.1 Cyanobacteriota bacterium
TAATAATATTGGTACTGTAGTCATAGGAAAAAATGATAACTGGAAACAAGGAGCAAATATAGGCAAAAAAAACAACCAAAATTTTACCCAAATACCACATGATAAATTAGTCAAGCAAATTGCTTATAAATGTGAGCTAGCAGGAATCAAGGTGATAGAAACAGAGGAAAGCTATACAAGCAAAACATCTGCCCTTGATCTTGAGCAACCAATTAAACATGAAACTTATGGTGGTAAACGAGTCAAACGTGGTTTATTCAGAAGTGCAACTGGTATAGTCATTAATGCCGATATCAATGGCAGTCTTCAAATTATTAGAAAGAAATTCCCAGGAGCATTTACTGTTGAGGGAATAGTGAGCTGTGCCGTACAGCCAGTATTGGTTAATCCAATATCAAGATATTAAGCTGTCACGATTTTCTACAGTTTAGTTCGTACGGTTAATAACTGTTACCGAAAAATTGTGGTCTAAAACCTCCCTTTTTAAAGGGATAAAACAAAGAGACTATTCCTTATGTCAAACCTCCAGGACTTACACACAGACACTAAATCCAGTGAGGGCGCCCTTCGGAGCTTGACGTTAGTCAATGCCATTTGCTCCGCATAACTATCGTTAACGCCCCTACATATCGCGTTTTCAAGGGAGTTGCATGCGTAAGTCCTGACCTCCTTATTGCAGAGGTGCTGATAACTGATAACTGATAACTGATAACTGAAATGAACTACATCCATTTCAACTCCATTAAAAAATCAGCAATTCTCCGAGCTGCACCCGGTTTACCCATTCTCTGAATTCCATTTTTAGCAATTAATTGTAGTCGGTCTGGATCGTTCAACAGAGACTTAATTGCATCTGCAACTTCTCTGGGATGCTTGACCAAAGTCACAGAAATTCCTAAAAGACGACTTTGAGCTTCCGCAAAAGCAGATGTAAATTGAGGGCCATTGCCAGGAATAGCGATCGCTGGTTTCCCCAGACCAACAAACTGTTCCGTAGCAGTACCTGCCATAGCAATAGCTAAATTTCCCCGATGCACAAATTCTGGAAAAGCTTGTCGGTCTAAAATCAGACTAGCATTTTTATTCTGAGAAGTTAATTTGACAGGAAACTGAATACTCCCTTCTCTAGAAAAAAAGGTTGGTTGAAGATGCTCAACTGGCAGTTGTAAAATACTGTTCTGAGTATTAGTTCTAATCTCTCGTTCAACCTCCCAACGATAAGACTTAAGGACCGTAATCAAAGGTTCTAAACTTAAGTTAGGAGCGATCGCCCCCAGAAACAAAAATTTTTGCTGTGGAAAACTTTTGAGTAACCCTACAACCCCTTGAATAATAATTTCCCAATTCGCATAAGCTTCTGGAGAACGAGACCCAGGTAATAAAGTAATCGTAACTTGATGCTGCATTCCTAGTATTTTGGCATCAGAGTCATACATTGACAGCACAGAGCTTTCCAACTCTACACCATCCATCATCGGGTTTCCCACATAATAAGCTCGAATTGACTTTTTTCTGAGTATTTGTGCTGTTAGATCGTCTCTAGTAAGTACCGCTTTACACTTACTCCTACTCATTAACCAACATTCCCAAGGAAAATAAACCGAACCTGACCAATGCTGAAAATTTTCTACCCAAGAATTGGAGGCAAGTTTCCCTGCTTCATCTCGCATCAAATATTCTGATTTAGCAGTTCCTAAAAAAGCATAAGGTACTCCACTCAACCAAGCAAAAAATAAAGGTACAATATCGCCAACTGCAAAGATAACTACTTGATGACCTAATTGAGTTTCGGAACTTACCCAATATTTTAATGCTTTGAGTTGAGCAAAGGTCATATTTAATAAACCACCTTTGACATCTTGCCATAACTGTTGCCCATCCATATAGATAAACCCGCCAGAAGGCATTTTTTGTCGGGGACCAATAATTGAGAGACGAGGTATTTTAGTATAAGCATATCCTTCCCCAACTATAGGTAAGGCAGCAATACTAGGAGGAAGAGGATATTTTTGTAGTTCTTGTAAAATTTGAACTGCGATCGCATCTTCCCCATGACCATTACTAAGGCAAAGTATCTTCAAAGTCATAATTAAAATTAGGGAATAGGGAACAGGGAATAGGGAACAGGCAATAGTTAATATTAATAGGACTTACACAGATTAACCTTGAAAACTCCATATGTAGGGGCGAATGGCATTGACTAACGTCAAGCTCTGAAGGGCGCCCTCACTTTATTTAGTGTCCGTGCGTAAGTCCTGATTAACAAGTAGTTCAAACAATCCAAAATACAAAATTATCAACAGGACTTATCCATCACCAACGCCTAAAATTCAAACTAATAGTTCGTAATTGAAGCACCCTGAGAAGTAGTAGAAGTTAGGATACCATTTAGCATATCTATTAGCATTCAGCAGAAGGAGTCATCTTCTCACAAGTCAGGAGAAAATTCTGACTACTGTCTAAAGTTAACTAGCTATCAGCTTGGACGTTCCGGAATGCTACCCTTGCCAGCATTTAGCTGGAGCGCTAAAAATTCGAGGGTTCGGCGTCCCCCACGCGAAGGCGTGAAAAAATTAGTGGTGCGCCTTTTATGGTGGATTAAAACCCCATTATACACCTTGAAAAGCTGACCGAACAATTAAGGTTTAAAGCCTCTCATGGGCAAGGAGAAACAAGAAAAAATTTTCATGATTAGTAAATCCTCTCCTTGAAAAGAAGAGGTAATTCGCGCATTCGCGCATTCGCGCATTCTTGAATGTCGATCGCTGAATGCTGACTGCTACTTCAAACTCCTGAATATTAATTAGTGTAGGATGGCAGAAATAACTAACCAGTTACAAAATCCTAAAAGTCTTACCAATCAATACTTTTGAGGGCGAATGCCACTTTTGAGGGCGAATGCCACTTTTGAGGGCGAATGCCATTCGCCCCTACTTTTGACTGTAATGAAGTGCGTCTTACATTCTGTTTGCGTAGCATTTCCGGAGGAAAGGAAACCTCGCCAATTAGCACTCGATGCATGACTTCCGCGTAGTGGCACTAGCTTATAGTCGCTTTCAGATAGATAAACCACAAATTCACCTACCAAAACTTTAGTCAAGATGTCCCATGAAATGTCCCTAGTACTAAAATGAAAACTGCCGTAATTCACTAAGATCGAGAGAAATTGGGAAATAAAAATGAATATATTAAGAAACTTACAAGAAGGCAAATATACATTAGAACAAGAATTAGGAAGGGGAGGTTTTGGTATTACTATCAAGGCTACTCATAATTATTTAGGACAACCTGTAGTTATTAAGACTCTCAATGAGTCTCTACGTCAACATCCCAACTTTCAGGAATTTCAAAGGAAGTTTCAGGATGAGGCAAGAAGACTCGCTTTATGTGTCCACCCTAATATTGTCAGAGTCAGTGATTTTTTTGTGGAAGATAGTCAACCTTACATGGTGATGGACTATATTCCGGGTAAAACTTTAGCAGAAGTTGTATCTGGTGGACAACCTCTACCAGAGGCGATCGCCGTACATTATATTCGTCAGGTAGGCAATGCTTTAATATTAGTGCATCAAAATAACTTACTCCACCGAGATGTTAAACCCCAAAATATTATGTTACGTCGGGATACTGAGAATGTCATCTTAATTGACTTTGGTATTGCGCGGGAATTTATTGCTGGTAAAACTCAGGTTCACACTAATTTGGTTTCTGATGGTTATGCTCCTCCAGAACAGTATTTTGTGCAAGGAAAACGTACCGCAGCAACAGATGTATATGGTTTAGCTGCGACTCTCTATACTTTATTAACAGCACGACTGCCAATACCAGCAATGAGCAGAGCGCAACAAGAAATGGCTACTCCGAGGGAGTTACAACCTCAACTTAGTGGTACTGTTAATCAAGCAGTGCTAAAAGGTATGGCAATGGATATTCAATACCGACCTGCAACTGTGGAAGAATGGCTAAAAGAGTTATCAAATTCTACCACAACTAATTTATCCACTATTGTTGTGCCTCAACAGCATCCAGGTCATAATGTGGGAAATGGAAAAACTGCTACTACAAGTATTCCTCCGACACAAAGACCTAAAGGAATATTGATGTGGGGTATACTCGGAGCGATCGCTACTCTCACAGTAGGAACATTAGCAGCAATACTGTTAAATTCCGAGCCCTCAGACACACCACCTATAGTTCAAACTCCTACACCATCTCCCACCGTTAGGCCATCAGATATTGCTCAAACTCCTATATCAAAACCTACTGCAACCCCTACACCATCTCCACAACCTAATGATACAAAGCCATTGCCCAATTTTACTCCAACCCCATCACCATCACCATCTCCAACCCCTACTCCTGTTCCTCCTATAGTCAGACCAACCCCTACTCCTTCACCTCCAGTAGAAAAACCTACACCCATACCACCTACGGTTGAGCCAACTCCAACTCCAGCTCCAGCTCCAATTCCAGCTCCAACTCCAGCTCCAACTCCGGTTCAACCTCCTCAAGATTCAGTTCCTGATATACCTATAGAATTAATATTGCCAGATAATATTCCTTCCGATCCTATTGATAATTCTACTATTAGGGATCGGTTGCCAATTATTCGTGGCTTACCCCCAGGGACATTAGAAAGTAAAGTAATAGAATTATTGGGAAAACCTACAAAAGTTAAAGAGCGTGGCTATTGGCCAAATACTAAGGCTGTGATTTATGACTTACTTCCTAATCAAATTACTTTAGGCTATATATACGATCGAGATTCCCGTCTTTTACGACAAACTGAGTTGTCTGTGGCAGATGGTGTAGATGGCCTAATGGTAAGAACCGCTTTCATTAGTATGTTGAATTGGAGAATTACTCCAGAAATTAAGCAAGGACTACAGGATGTGCGAAACGGTAAAATTAATAGCTATGAGTTTAAAACAGGTAATCTCGAAGGTCTAATTGAGCGTAGTAGTGATGGGCGTGTATATATTGGTGTCTGGGAAGATGATCTACATTAAGAGAAAGTAGGGGAGATTAAAGTAATTATAGAATTATAAACATATATTTAGAGATGATGTTAATAGTTTTGTGGAATGGGCATCTTGCCCGTTCCTGATATTTTCACTCCTTGGCAAGGACAGGCAGGATGCCTACCCCCACTTACCGCTTATATTCCCATTGTCAGGAAATTCAGTTAGAGAATAGGGGAAAAAGGTTGAAATTTGCTCCCATCTCCCTACACTTCCAACCCTTCCCACACTCTCCCTACATCCCAAATTGATTCTATATGACTCCTGACTCCTGACTCCTGTACGGGCGAACGGCCGTTTGCCCCTACTCCTGACTCCTGACTCCTGACTCCTGACTCCTGACTCCTAAATTAACAGTTGTCATAATGAAAATAATTGTGTAAGATAAAAATAATAACACGGGGCATTAACGGTTTCGACAGGGTGGTGAAATCTACTTTGTGATTCAGGTCGAGAGTGAGTCTTCTCTCGCAAATCCCGGGCTCAAAAAATAATAAGTGCAAACAACATTGTACCTTTTGCTCGTAAGCAAGTAGCTGTAGCTTAATTGCGAAAACACCTCTTATAGGTTCGAGCGTCTGTGATTTGACTCCGTTAAGGATTGCAGACTTAACCCCAACGGATGCTCCAGTAAACTGCCTCTGGTCAACTGCTGGTTAAGACTTTACTAGAGAATCCCGCCATCCGGGATAATGGATGGTCCCAGCTCTGAGGGTTAATAAGAGCTAAACCTGTGAATGAGCGAAGAGTAAATAGCCATTTTGGACATGGGTTCAACTCCCATATGCTCCATTTATTGAATAAGGCAGAAGGCAGAAGGCAGAAGGCAGAAGGCAGAAGGGAAAATTGATTATGAATAGTCTTCGACACGCCAGTCCGTGCTTTATAACCCCAAACAATTTTTAGCACCGTGTAGACTGTGGGGTATTAGACCCGCAAAAGAAAAGATAACAATTATTCTAAAGCCGTTTTTTGCCTTTTGAGCATAGAGCGGTTTTTTTTTAGCCAATTAAGACAGGAATAGTATAGCAACCGCCTGATTGGTGTTTGATATCAAATCCGTTGGTTTCGGGGTAATTTAACGCGCGTCAGCAAGTCTGCAAGTCAGCAAGTGTACCCACCCGCGGGCCCCCACCGTGGAGGGGAAGTTGGAGCTTTTCTCAAATCCCCGTTACAAAAATAACTTCTGACTTCTGACTTATGACTTCTGACGCGCGTTAAAGTGGCGACTGTTATATTTGATTTTTTGACACTTCAGACAACGCCAGATATTTCCTTCTTCAATAGCTAATCTAAAAAATAAAAGCCCCTTTGCCAAAATTGACCAAGGGACAAATAACTATCAGGGTGCATCTACTAGACGTAGTATAACACCAGTAAGGGGTAAAACCCACTATTAAAATAATTAAAAAAAAATATCATAAATAAAACAAAACATAAGTTTCATTAAAGTCATCACCTATAGCGCTGCGCGGAGGCAACAGCTCCGAAAGGCAATAGGGGGATTAACGCGCGTCAGAAGTCAGCAAGTCTGCAAGTCAGAAGTTGACCCACCCCTAACCCAACCCACCCCTAACCCCTCCGGTGGAGGGGAGCTAGCAGGGGAAGGGGATTTGAGAAAAGCTCCAAAAATATTGCGCCTTAAAAGGCGGGGTTTTAGACCCTTATGATTTTGATAAATTGCCGTTTGCGAAGCATCGACCTTGGAATAATATAAGACTTTTAGCCATTGGACAGTTCCTGCAATTTGTAAATATGCCAGCGCACATTGCTATATATCATCATCGTCAAAAAAAAAGCCCCTTTGCCAAAATTGACCAAGGGACAAATAACTATCAGGGTGCATCTACTAAACGTAGTATAACGCCCTTAAGGGGTAAAACCCCTCATTTTAATATTTTTATTTATTATGATACATATAAGTATTGACTATAATTAGCAAAGGTTAAATTAAAAGAGTAAAAAAATCAAATGTACAGCTATATATATTAATTTAAGTGTAACTTTAAAATAAGAAAATATACGATAATTGGTATTTGAAGCGATCGCTCACCTGTATAACAACAAAAGAAGTTTTAGGGAATAGCAGAAAATAAATTACTCCAATTTTTGTACTTAGATCGTTAACTAGCTACTCTCTACTCCCTTTTTCCCCTCCTGGGAGGGGTTAGGGGTGGGTCCCTACTGCCTACTGCCTACTCCCTTACTTTCATAGCTAATGGGATAATTTTTTATCAAAATAACATGGGTCTAAAACCCCGCCGGGAAATGGCGATCGGATTTTTGGAGCTTTTCTCAAATCCCCTACTTCCCCTCCACCGGAGGGCTATGCTTAATAAACATCTTTCTTAACATAAAACGTAGACATTATAGACAAGTTATGTTTATGTCTTGGAGCGGCTTTTTTAGGAGAAAAGTGTATTGAAAAATACATTTTTTTGAGAACTTAAGTAGCGATCGCGTAACCTATCTATACACTTTCTCCCTTCTCCCCTGCTCCCCACAAGGTTTTCAGGAGTTCCAGATCGGGGATAGCTGGGAGGGATGGGGGTGGGGTGGGTTAACTTCTGTACGGGCAAACGGCCGTTTGCCCCTACGAATTCTGACTTCTGACTTCGTTAATTTGATATCCTAAAAATCAAGAGTCAAACTATTTAAACTATGCCTGTAGTAAATCCTCCCACCATCATCAACTTTCCTCTAGCTGCCGTAGTCGGACAAGAAGCAATCAAACTAGCCCTATTGTTAGCAGCCGTCGATCCGGGATTAGGAGGAGTTGCCATTGCTGGCCGTCGTGGTACTGCCAAATCTGTAATGGCCAGAGCCCTACATTCACTCCTACCTCCCATTGAAATTGTTAAAGGGTCAATTAGTAACTGTAATCCTAACTATCCCGAAGAATGGGACAATCAACTATTAGAGCAATATGCCGACCCCACGTCAGTAGAAGTTCCCACTGAAGTTATACCCGCACCTTTTATTCAAGTTCCTTTAGGAGTAACAGAAGACCGGTTATTAGGTTCGGTAGATGTAGAAAAATCAGTCAGACAGGGAGAAACGGTTTTTCAACCAGGATTATTAGCATCAGCTCACCGAGGAGTATTATATGTAGACGAAATTAATCTGCTGGACGACAATATTGGCAATTTATTACTCACAGTCTTAACAGAAGGACGAAATCAAATAGAACGAGAAGGCATCAGCTTTCAACATCCTTGTCAACCTCTATTTATCGCTACCTATAATCCAGAAGAAGGGCCACTACGAGAACATTTGCTGGATAGAATAGCGATCGCCCTCTCAGCAGATATGGTTTTAGGTCTAGACCAGCGAGTAGAGGCAGTAGAACAAGCATTAGCTTATGCTAAATCTCCCCAAGCTTTTCTCGAACAATATGCAGAAGATATAGATAATCTCAAAACTCAGATTCTTTTGGCCAGGGAATGGATAAAAGATGTCACCATTACCAACGAACAAATCCAATATTTAGTAGAAGAAGCAATTCGTGGAGGAGTCCAAGGACATAGAGCAGAACTTTTTGCTGTGCGAGTAGCCAAAGCATCAGCAGCACTGGATGGACGGACAACAATTAATGCGGATGACTTGCGTCGGGCCGTGGAATTAGTTATTGTGCCACGGGCAACAATAGTGCCAACCCCTCCAGAAGAGGAGCAACAACCGCCACCACCACCACCGCCACCAGAAGACCAGTCTCAAGATGAGCAAGAGGAGGATGAGGATGAAGATGAGGATGAGGAAAACCCGGAACCTCCAGAGGAAGAAGAGGCAAGTATTCCGGAAGAATTTTTGTTCGATCCGGAGGGAGTGGTGCTGGATGATAGCGTGCTGATGTTTGCTCAAACAGCAAACCGTCAAGGTAAGTCTGGTAGTCGGAGTGTGATTTTTTCTGAAGACCGGGGGCGTTATGTGAAGCCGATGTTGCCCAAGGGTCAGGTGCGACGTATTGCGGTTGATGCGACTTTACGAGCTGCTGCTCCTTATCAAAAGTCTCGCCGCGAACGTCAGCCAAATCGTAAAGTTATTGTGGAACCTATTGATATGCGGGCAAAGCGTTTGGCCAGAAAGGCTGGTGCTTTGGTGGTGTTTGTGGTTGATGCTTCGGGTTCGATGGCGTTAAATAGGATGCAGTCGGCGAAGGGAGCGGTAATGCAGTTGTTGACGGAAGCTTATCAGAGTCGTGACCAGGTGTCGTTGATTCCTTTTCGGGGGGAACAAGCGGAGGTGTTGTTACCGCCTACTCGTTCGATAACTTCAGCACGACGACGTTTGGAAAAGATGCCTTGTGGTGGGGGTTCGCCTTTGGCGCATGGTTTAACTCAAGCGGTGAGAGTGGGTGTGAATGCTAAACAGTCTGGTGATGTTGGACAGGTAGTAATTGTGGCTATTACGGACGGACGGGGTAATATTCCGTTGGCGCGTTCGTTGGGCGAGCCTATATTGGATGATGAGAAGCCGAATATTAAGGAGGAGTTGTTGGAAATTGCTGGTAAAGTTCGGGGTTTGGGGATTCAGTTATTGATGATTGATACTGAGAATAAGTTTGTTTCGACTGGGTTTGCGAAGGAGTTGGCGAAGCAAGCGGGGGGTAAGTATTATCATTTACCTAAGGCTACTGAGCAAGCGATCGCTGCTATGACTCAGAATGCTCTCAAGGATGCTATTGGGTGAGAGGGAGTGGCTCACACGGATTATGCCACGGATACACGGATAGGTCTGGGAGTGGGGCAGTAGGGGCGAATGGCATTCGCCCTTACAGGAGGGAGTAGGGGAGTAGGGGAGTAGGGGAGTAGGGGAGTAGGGGAGTAGGGCAGTAGGGGAGTAGGGCAGTAGGGGCGAATGGCATTCGCCCGTAGGGGAGTAGGGCAGTAGGGGCGAATGGCATTCGCCCGTAGGGGAGTAGGGGAGTAGGGGAGATGGAGGCAAATTTCAACCTTTTTCTCCTATTCGATCGCACACCCTATCTTTACTTTTGTAGGACTTACGCACTTCAAAGTATTTCGGTCATTGCTTTCCTATCGATCGCAATCTCAAGTCCTAGTTTTCATACCTCATGCGTAAGTCCTGTTTTGTTGATAAATAGCCTCTTAATTTCACTCCTGGTCGAATAAATATAGTAAACTAGAAGCATCAACTTTGGGAGGAAATACACTAGATATAGGGGTAAAAAATCATGTATAGATGTTAAAAAAAAGTTCCCTACAAGAGTTAGAAAAAAGATTTATATCATGTCCGGTAGCATCGGTATTGTATAGTAAAGGTAGGCAACAGCTCCCAAAGGCACCGAAGGCTTAAGAGCCAGAAAAAAAACTTAAATTTCCTGTAGATATCCACGCTAACTTTTAGACAAATGATTGCCTTCGGACATGATATTATTTATTTACCGAAGAATTAATAATTAGAGTTGTCGCTAAATAGATGAAAAAAATCGCTCAAATTAAGACACAGTAGTAATTCCAGAGTATTTGAGTTTGAGATTGCTAAAATCCTTACATGATAAGGGTTTACCAGTTTTTTATAGTTATAAAGCGACAAGTCTATTAAATAATTAAATAATTAAATAATTCGCGCCTTGAAGCCTCCCCTCCTCTTTCAAGGGGAAAAAAATAAATTTTTTCCTTTTATTCAATCCTATCCGTTTTAGGGAGAGGTAATTATCAATTATCCATTATCAATTATCAATTATTGAACGAATATGTCTATACCTCTAACCTGAAATATTTACTGTTTATAATAATAAAAATATATTACGGATCGAACCACTTCTATGACAACTGATAACTGAAATGACCTACCTACATCCATAAATAGGAGAGAAGTTATACCAAGCGTGAAAAAAGAATGTTACAAATAATAAACAGCATTAAAATAATTTGTAGGAAATATTTATTGGACAAAAAAGATAAATTATTACATAAGAAATGGTATCAAACCTATTCCCATACGACTCCTGACTCCTGTCTCCTGACTCCTAAGTAGTAACCGAGCATATTTGTAGCAAAGATTTATTAAACTGGTATTATGTACTATAATAATAATATCAGGACTTACGCATCAGGTACAAAAAATTAGTATTTGAGATTGCTTCCGGTGTCGGTCGCTTCGGAGGAAAATACGTTGTATTGCGTAAGTCCTAAATATATATATACCAATTTTAAACAAATTAATGAATATTTTAGGTAAAAGTTGCCATATTCCTACAGAAAATCTTCAACTGAGTGAACGTATCACCATTACTCAAGGAGATATTATTTCTCAGCAAGTAGAGGCAATTGTTAATCCAACTAACAATAATCTCCGTAGTTACGGACTATGTACAAAAATCCATCAAGCAGCAGGAGAAGCACTCACAAGTGCAACCAGACAAATAGAATGGCTCGATACGAGTGAAGCTCAAATCACTAAAGGCTATAAACTTCAGGCTTCGTACATCATTCACACTTGTGCCCCAGTTTGGGATAAAACTAATAGTCAAACCTCTAGTCAACAATTAGCTCAATGTTATCACAACTGTCTGGAAATAGCAGCAAAAAATCAAATTCATACTCTCGCCTTTCCCTGTATCAGCACTGGAATGCGTGGGTTTCCCAGAGATTGGGCTGCAAAAATAGCCATGACAGAAGTGGTGAAATTTTTGCAACAGAACTCTCTCCCCTGGAAAATAATTTTTGTCTGTCGCGAGTCAGATGATTACGAACAATATCAAGCAAACCTACCAACTGATATAACTTCTCCCACTTCCTCCGAACAAATTCAAGTTCCAATATCTCAAAAGTTAATTGCTCAAATTGAATTTCAGCGTAGAGTCGCTATTATTGGCAGTACCTCATTTTGGGGTGTGACTACTGAGGCAATATGCAAAGCTACTGGTAGACAACTAGCAACATTAGAAAATTTAGCTCTGTTGACGGGTGGAGTGATGGGTGTACCCGAAGCAGTATCCCTGAGTTTCTGGCGAGAGTGTCAACAGCAAAATAAATCTGCCCCAGTTTACCATATTCAACCTGTTGGATTTGAACCGTGGGAATATGGTGTAAATTTGTATGGAGGTAAAACTCTATCTGAGCGTCGAGAAATTCTGGCTCAGATGGCATCAATATATGTACTTATTGAAGGTGGACCTGGAGCTAAACAGGAAGCTGAAATTGCAATGGCAGCAGGTGCGGTGGTGATTCCGGTAGGACTAACGGGAGGTTTTGCTAAGGAACTTTATCAAAAAATGTCTTGCCCTTACTATATACCTTCCCAGTTGTGGCAACGGTTAGGGGAAGGCTATATTTCATCGGAAACTGTGGCAGAAGCGATCGCTCAAATTATTGAAAAAATCTGGCAACGTCCCAAAGATGTCATGTTTAAACCTGACAAAAAATCTGTAACATATCTAGAATTGCGATCGGCACTAGGGGTTAACTACCGGAAGTTGCGAGATTTATTAGCAGCATCTCAATGGCAAAAAGCAGACCGGGAAACTTTTCGCCTGTTTTGTGAAATTGCCCTAAGAGTAGAAGTACGAAAAGGTGTTAACGAAATTCGGGAAATTTTGAAGACAATTAACAAAAATACTCAATCAGATAGATTTCGCGAACTCACTGATTTGCTGCAACATTACCAGACAATGTTTCACAGTATTCATCAACAGGAGTTTCCTTCTTGTTCGCTTTATGGTTATCTTCCTGGTTGCCTCAATTGGAAATTTATTAATAAATTGCCTTTACTAGATTTACAAACAATTGATTTACTTTGGATGGTATATTCTGGCGGACATTTTGGTTTCAGCGTGCAGGAAAGAATTTGGCAAACATTATTTATTCAGGATGAGACGAAGGTAGAGGAAAATTTTATCAGTTGTGTAGGTCGTGGTTATTCTCAAGGTGGAGATGCTTATCAGGAGGGTGAAAATTTTACGCTGAATTCTCCACAAGGGTTGTTACCTTGGCTCAACTGGTATGATGCTGAGGGTAATATTCATGGTATAGAATGTGATGGCAAGTTACGTTATTTGACGAGTGGGTTTGCTCAGAAGGGTTTAATTAGTAAGTTATGGCAAGAGGAAATTAGCAGAAGGTTGGAAGTGGGAGATAATGATTTTTCTAATTGCGTGCTAAGTGGTTTAAATTTGCAGGGTTTGAATTTTCAAGGTGCTAATCTCAGGGGTGCCGATCTACAGAATGCTAACTGTGAGGGAGCAATATTTGCCGATGCCGATCTTAGAGGTGCTAATTTAGTAGGAGCAAAATTTTCAGTGGGAGCTTTGCAAGAGGCAGTTATTGACTGGAGTGATGTATGTAGTCGTCAATGGTTGAAATCTTATACTATTCTAATAGTGGATGATTCTATTATCGTTCGTAAACTTTTAAGTAAGACTTTTACTAATGCTGGTTATCAGGTAGAAATTGCTAGAGATGGAGTAGAAGCTTGGGAAAAATTACAAAATAATTTACACGTTGACTTGATTTTATTAGATCTAGAAATGCCGAGAATGGGTGGTTATGAATTAACTAAAAAAATCAGAAATGATCCTAAATTAAAAAATATATTAATCGCTATTTTTACTAATCGTGCTATAGCTAGAAATAAGCAGAAAGAAATTCAGGAAGAATTTAATTATTGTGGTTATTTGAACAAACCTTGTACTGAGGAGAAAGTGTTAGAAACTATCAATAATATTTTCAACAGATATGTGAAGCTTAAGACTATTCTAATTGTGGATGATTCTATTACTGTGCGCGAACTTTTGAGTATGACTTTTATTAAAGCTGGCTATCAGGTAGAATTAGCAAAAGATGGGTTAGAAGCTTGGAATAAATTGCAAAATAATTTACAGGTTGATTTGATTTCATTAAATATAGAAATGCCGAGGATGAATGGTCAAGAGTTAGCTTTGAAAATTAGAAAAGATTCTAAGTTACACAATTTACCAATAATGTTTATGACTTCTCGTGGTGCATCCAGAATGGGCGTACCAATTGAAGAATTAGTTAAAAATTGTGCTTATTTGACAAAACCTTATGTTGAAGAAAAGGTATTAGATACTGTAAAAAATTTATTGAATAAGTAGCCAGTTCACAGAAGTCAGAAGTTAGAAGTCAGAAGTTAGAAATTATATAGAATCTGATTATATATTATATGTTGATAATTTCTTAAATTACTCCTCCGCTCCCCTAGGGGCGAATGCCATTCGCCCCTACTGCCCTACTCCCCTACGGGCGCCCTTCGGAGCTTGGCGGAACGCCAATGCCATTCGCCCCTACTGCCCTACTCCCCTACGGGCGCCATTCGGAGCTTGGCGGAACGCCAATGCCATTCGCCCCTACTGCCCCCCTCCCTGACCTATCCGTGTATCCGTGCCATAATCCGTGTGAGCCATTCCCTATTATGAAACTTTTACTAAATTCTTTCACAATTATAATTAGCTTATTTTCCCTGCAAAACTTAGCTTTAGCAGAAACAAATACTGTAGAAAATCAACCTCAAAAACTTCCGTCAGCTAAAATATTTCCTACTAATTTTCAGCCAGAAACACCAGAGCAAAAATTAGCTGAAGCAGACCGACTTTATTTAGCAGGAGAAAAAGCAGCAGCCGAAAAACTTTACCGAGAAGTAAAAGAACCATTTCCTGAAGATATTGAAGCTAAAATTAATCGCCCTAAACCAATTTATGAACCTACAGAATTACCAGTAACAGCTCAAGTTTATTGGCGACAAACACAAGCAGGATTAGCTAAAAATCTAGAGACTCAAATATTTACAGCTTTAAATTTATTAGTCAAAGAATATCCTGAATTTATTCCAGCTCATATTAAACTTGCAGAAGTATTAAAAGCTGACGAACAAACAGAATTAGCCTTAGAAATATTACATCAAGCAGCAGGTTTATATCCCAACGAACCAGAATTAATTAAAACTCAAATTACTGCCCTAGCAAATGAAGAAAAATGGTTAGAAGCAACTTTATCTGCCCAACAATTTGCTTTGATGAATCCCGAACATTCCCAAGTAGATGAATTTAATCAATTAGCAGAAACCTATAGAGAAAAATTTCAATCTCAGCTCAAATCAAAATTAAGAGGAAATACAATTGCTAATGTTGTTACTGGTGCTTTAGGAGTAGCTCTTACTGGCAATCCATTTGCTGCTATGAATGCAGTTCAAACAACAGCATTAATGCTCAGAGGAGAATCAAGAATTGGCAAAAGTTTAGCAAAGTCTGCTACTAAAAGTTTGCCGATGGTTGAAGATGAAACAATTCTTGAATATGTCAATAATATAGGGCAAGAACTTGCGAAAATGACTGGTAGAAACGACTTTGAATATCAGTTTTATATAATCAATGATGAAAACCTGAATGCTTTTGCTTTACCAGGTGGGCAAATATTTATTAATTTAGGAGCAATAGTTAAAACAAATTCTGAAGCAGAATTAGCAGGTTTACTTGCTCACGAATTAGCTCATACTGTATTATCTCATGGATTTCAATTAATGTCTGAAGGTAATTTGATTAGTAGTGTTACTCAATATATTCCTTATGCGGGTGGTGTAGTTAGTAATTTAATTGTACTTAACTATAGTCGAGAAATGGAACGTCAAGCAGATGTATTAGGAACGCGAATTTTAGTATCAGCAGATTATGCAGCAGATGGGGTAAGAAATTTGATGAATACTCTGAATGAAGACAAAGAAGATAGAGGTATTATTGCTTGGTTATCCACTCATCCAGAGACAGCAAAAAGGGTACGTTATTTAGAGGAGTTAATTGTTAATAATGGTTATAATCGTTATGCTTATGAAGGAGTAGTTTATCATGGCAAAATTCAGGCAAAAGCTAAAGCATTATTAGTAGAAAAGAAAAAGGATTTTTCAGAAATTTAGATAGGGAATATTCAGCAATTAACAATTAATAATTAATAATTAATAATTAGGGTTTACCGATATAATATCAAAGCATTGAGAGATAAAGGTTTTAGCATTTTTTGATCTAAAAAAGTGCCAGCTTTTCAGCTTTATGCAGCTCAAAAAGCTAGTATTTTGGGACGATTATGGCAGAACAATCTTGGGACAATTCTTACTCCTACCTCCTCGCTCATTCCCATTTCTTCTGTCTTCCCCTCCTGGGAGGGGTTAGGGGTGGGTTCTCCACGCTCGGGGTTAGGGGTGGGTTCTCCACGCTCGGGGTTAGGGGTGGGTTCTCCACGCTCGGGGTTAGGGGTGGGTTCTCCACGCTCGGGGTTAGGGGTGGGTTGTCTTCTACCCCTACTAAAAGACTTTTTCAGCCAACCCTAATTACCCCTTTAATATCACTCATTATCCTGACACGATCGGGACTTACGCAGAGACTCTACATATAGCGAGGGCCAATGCCATTCGCCCCTACAAATGGTGCTTTAAAAGCCAATTTGCGTAAGTCCTGATGATATAGCAGTCGAAGGAAAAGACGCGGACATATCAAAAGCTTAAAACTTCGACAACACAAGATTTTTCCTTCTGTCCTAGATAACTAAAACCTTCCTTCTTCCTCCTTCTGTCCTAGATAACTAAAACCTTCCTTCTTCCTTCTTCCTTCTTCCTTCTTCCTCCTTCCTTCTTCCTCCTTCCTCCTTCCTTCTTCCTTCTTCAAAAAATTAATTCGACTTACCGTCACTACCTAAATATTCTCGGTAGGAACAAATTTTATCTCCTCTCACATCAAAAGAAACTGCTACTCGATTTTTATAAGCCTTTCCCCACATTGGGCCTTCATCCCGAAATTCAAATACTACTGTTGTTTTGTTGCTAGTAATATTGTCTAAAGAAGTAATTAACAGTCCTTCACTATAAGCTTCAGAAACATACTGAAAAAATTCTCTAGCGCGGTCTTTTCCTTCGTTTAAACCATGAAATTTTCCTACGGGAAACCAAAAGGTAAAGTCATCAGTAAGCATATCCAAAAATGCTTCCCATTCTCCAGTTGCTAAACCGTGAGTAAATTTATCAAACGCTTTTTTACCAACGGTAATTGTGTTTATTTCTGTTTGAGTCATTGTGGATTTATTATAGTAGGGAACAGGGAACAGTAGAAAAAACATTTTGCTGTCTTACCAGAAGATTTATCATCCGCATAAGTCCTAACCAACTCGTTCTTTGCTATATATATTTTTTTATACAATAAACATATCTTGGAAACAGGCAATTAGACAATTTATCAAATAAAGTATATAGCAGTCGAAGGAGATGAAAAAAACCTATCTTCTTATACAATGTTTTTAGCAATTATTTCTATGAAGTAAAGATATCTTATATTAAGTCTCATTAAGAACTCTATAATACATTAGCTATTTTTAGATAACTTCTGCTTTAAGCCAAGAAATTTATTTCTTAGCGGATGACATGACTTTAGGAAAGAAACTCAACTTACACCATCTAATTTTTTAAAATACTTTATAAATAACTGCCCCTGTTTCGGGGTGATTTTCCATTTCCAATAAACCCTCTTTATATAAACTTTTTAACAGTTCTTTCATTTCTGGTACTGTTTTATTTGTAGCAATAATACAATCTGCTATTGAAATTCCATCTGGATTTTCCTTAGCTAGTTGAAGAATAATTTGTGTGTCTGATTTTGGAGGATTAGTTTCTAACATCCTCACTATTTGTTCTTGAGGAAAGTAATTATATATATCCCCAGAATCTAATTGTTTCTTGAAATTTTTGAGATTTTTCTGTTCTACCATTCCAGGAATAAAGAAGACATCAAAAAATTGACCAATTCCTAATAAACCTGCAGTAGCTAACCATAAACTACCAGTTACATATTTTCCCGAATAAAATCTATGTAATCCACAAATACCTAAGAAACCAGAACACCATAAAAGGTAAGCCATACCTGTATTTTTAGTTTCATATACTTTGGGATTATTAATAGTTTGAGATTTGTTCATTTTTTTACTCACCATCTGAATAAACAACCTTATATGAACTTTATATCTGACTCAATTACAGAATTCTTGCACTATAGAAAACTTCACCCAATTAGAAGAATAAACCTGAAATTTTTATCTTTTCTTTCACGGGTTTTACACCCCACCGTCAACGGGGGTGCTGAAAATTTTTTGGGTTTATAAGACACGAAATGGCGTGTCGAAGACTATCCATAAGCAATTTTCCCTTCTGTCTTCTTCCTTCTTCCTTTTTCAATTTAGCTATCAGCTTGGACGTTCCGGAATGCTCCGCAAGAAGCATTTAGTTGGAGCGCTAAAAATTCAAGGGTTCGGCGTCCCCCACAAGAGTTTGAAAAAGCGCGTGGTGCGCCTTTTATGATAGATTAAAACCGTTCTACTAAACTTACCCAAACTTACCCATGCATGATTGCATAAGCTTTGGAGCTAGCTTCCTGCTTTCCTACGGAATGCTGCGCAAACACTGAAGACCACTGACCGCAGTCTGTAACTTATCTTCTCCACAGGCTTAAATTCGCTTGAAACTCAAGCTACTGATACACATAGTTTTTCAGGTTGACAGCAGCATTAAAATCTCTGTCAGCCTGAAAACCGCATTCACTACATTCATAAGTTCTCAAGTTTAACGGCATTTTCTGTTGATGCCCACAATTTGAACATATTTGAGAACTTGGATAATATCTATCCGCTATGACTAATTCACTGCCGTACCATTCACATTTGTATGTAAGCTGACGCTTAAATTCATAAAACCCACAGTCTGCTATGGCACTTGCTAGTTTATGATTTTTGAGCATTCCACTTACATTCAAGTCCTCAATTATTATGGTGCTGTGATTTTTGGCTAACCATGAAGTGAGTTTATGTAGAGCGTCTGCTCTGATATCGGCGACTTTTTTGTGAACCTTTGCTAGTTTTTTTACTGCTTTGCGTCTGTTTTTAGAACCAATAACTTTTTTGCTGACTGCACGTTGATGACGAACTAATCGTTTTTTGGCTTGCCTGTAGGCTTTGACGTTAGCAAATTTACTGCCATCAGAACAAGTTGCTAATGTATTTATCCCTATGTCTACTCCAATAGTTTCTCCAATTTTTTCTGTTGGATAGGATTCAAAATTGTACTTAAAACTGATGTACCAACTATCTGATCGTTTGGATATGGTGACGTTTTTTACTGGTACAGAGGGTAAGATTTCATAAGTTTTGACTACTCCTATTCTTGGTAATTGTATGTAGTTACCTTGGAAAATCTTAATACTTCCTTCTAAATAAAAGCTGTCTTTTCTGCCTTTTTTCTTAAATTTCGGAAATCCACGTTTAGCAATAGTGAGAAAGTTTTTAAATGCCCTCTCTAAATCTCTTAATGCTTGCTGGGGGGCACACTTAGATACCTCATAATACCAGGGATTAATTGATTTAACTTCGGCTACTAAACGTTTATGCAGGGTGATGGCGCTTGGGCGTTTTTTAGTTTTTTCGTACTCTTTTATGCAAGTTGCTAACCCCCAATTATAAGCATGACGTGCAACTCCTGCGTGTTTGGCAAGTATTGTTTTTTGGTAATTGTTAAGTTTTAACTTAGTTTTAAAGGATTTCATGATTATTGTTTTTGTTGGCAGTTTAGCGCAGTGTTGCTATTTCCATAGTTAAATTTGTTAGACATAAATCTAGTATATCACAGTAAATGTCTAATTATGTTATACTTTGTCCAATTATTTTAATACTGTTGATAGCCCCCATTAAACACGCCAGATAAGCTGATTGCTGATTGCTGATTGCTGAGTGCTACTTCAAATATAACGAACTAAACTAGAATCTATATCTTCTATCTTAGCACAGCCACTCAATGCCATTGCCACTTCTAATTCATCGCGCAATAGCTCCAACAAATGATGTGCTCCTGCTTCTCCATTCACTGCTAGTCCCCACAAAACCGGACGCCCAATTAAAACAGCTTTTGCCCCTAATGCTAATGCTTTGAGAATATCCGTACCCCTGCGTATACCTCCATCCATCAGTACATCAACTTGATGTCCCACTGCTGCAACTACTTCTGGGAGAGCATCAAGAGTAGCGATCGCTCCATCTAACTGCCGACCTCCATGATTAGAAACAATAATGCCTTTTGCCCCATGTTCTACAGCTCGAATGGCATCATCTCCCCGCAAAATTCCTTTAACTACTATAGGTAATGATGTTAATGACTGCAACCAATCTATATCTCCCCAGGTAAGAGCTGGATCTAGTTGATTAGCAAAATAAGCAAATAACCCAGACTCATCTTCTGTTTGAGGAATTTCTAAATTTGTCATCGACGTTAAATTAGCTAATTCCATATCAGATGGTAAAGTAAACTTATTTCGGCGATCGCGTTCTCTTCTACCCAAAATTGGCGCATCAACTGTCAAGCATAATGCTTGATAACCTGCAGCTTCAGCTCTTTCTACTAAAGCACGAGTTAGAGCGCGATCGCGATGTACATAAAGTTGAAACCAAAAATTTTTTGGCACATTTGGAGCTAATGCCACATCTTCTAAACTTTTAGTGGACATGGTACTTAATACCATTATTGTACCTAAATCTGCTGCTACTCTTGCTGTTGCTAATTCTCCTTCTGGATGTGCTAAACATTGAAAGGCCATAGGGGCGATTAAAATTGGCATTTTAATATGCTGTCCCAGAATTTTTGTAGTTAAATTTCGCTGGCTAACATTTACTAACATTCGAGGTCGTAGTTTATATCGTTCATAAGCAGTACGATTATCTTGCAAAGTAATTTCATCCCATGCGCCACTAGCATAATAATCTAGTGCCATTTGAGATAAATGTTGTGTTGCCAAAGTTCCATACTCGAAGATATTAATTGGTTTGTTCATTATTCTTGGTAATTTCAGTTATCAGTTATCAGTACCTCTGTAAGCATTTCCTCCAGAATGCTTACCGAAGAATTAATCATTAAATAATTAAATAATTCGCGCCTTGAAGCCTCCCCTTGAAAGGGGAAAAAAATAAATTTTTTCCTTTTATTCAATCAATTCCGTTTTAGGGAGAGGTAATTATCAATTATCCATTATCAATTATTGAAGTACCTCTACAATAAGGAGGCTTGAAATTTGGAATATTCTCTTTTTTTATCTCCTTAAAAGGGGAGGCGCATACCCAGAATTTTTCGGTAATGATTAAATGATAATTTTCAACAGTTTCAACAGTGCTTATCGGTCTGATATTGTAGAGGATAAAAATTTATCTAACACCTAAGTCATTTCAGTTATCAGTTATCAGTTATCAGTACCGACCACTAAAGCCGGAGGCTTGAAATACTTAACTGAATATTCTCTTGATTGATTGGATATGCTTAGGAAATCCATCCATCCCTCGACCGCTTTTTCATCCCCTTAAAAGGGGAGGCTTTGGACCTCATTTTTTGGTAAAAAAAAAGGCAGTTTTGCGGAAATTGAACGTGAATACTCACTACTAAATCTCATCATAACTAATTATCAAAATATTATAAATTTTGGATAAAAAAATAATTTGTATTGTATCATAATATAGTTCTATTTAGAGTGTATTGCTTATTCAACAAAATTATGGTCAATTTGAATACGAACGATCGTCTGAAGCGAGAGATACTAACAAATTCTCAAGTAATTGCTGTGGTGGGTCATTCCGATAAACCAATTCGTACTAGCTATCAAATAGCTAGATTTTTACGAGAGGTAGGTTATAAAGTTTATCCTGTTAATCCAGTAGTTAAAGAAATTGATGGTCAACCTAGTTATGCTGCTTTAACAGATATTCCTGAACCTGTGGATATTGTTAATGTTTTCCGCAGTTCTGAATATTTGCCAGAAATAGTAGATTCAGCGATCGCTATCCATGCCAAAACTATTTGGACTCAGCTAGGTGTTAAAGATTGGCAGTCAGCAAATAAAGCATTAGATGCAGGTTTAAATTTAGCAATGGATGTTTGTATTAAGGTTGAGTATTTGCGACTTATTGGCTAATCATTTGCCGATTTTTATCTAGTGCAAGATGGCGAAAATAACTGGTTACAAATTCTTCAAACAATTACAAATCAATACTTTTAACATTTAACTTTTAACTTTTAACTTCCGCGTAGTGGCGCGAGTCTTTTGCCCAGAAAAAGTAAAAATCCATAGGCAATTAAACTTTCACCAATTAGTTCAAAAAAATCTTCAAAAGCAATGCGAATTTTTTCAATAAAACTCATTAAAAAATTTTGTGTAAATAATAAACTGAGAAAAGGTTGAGCAATATCTTTAAAAATTTCAGCCCCAAATCCTCCAATGGCAAAAATAAACATTCCTAGTAGTGCTAAAAAAGTTTCTCGACGATAGGAACGCCACAAGAATTTTAAGTCTGAGTAAGAGAGAAGAAATAGTCATTTGACCGTTCATGTCAAATAGGGGATAGGATTTACCCCTAATCGAGATACTGCCAAGTTAACGCGCGTCAGCAAGTCAGCAAGTCTGCAAGTCAGCAAGTGTACCCACCCGCGGGTGGGTTGTCTCCTGTCTCCTGTCTCCTACCCTCACCCATAAGACTTTTGAGCGCAAACCCTAAATAGCCCCACACTTGCGTATATTTACTGAAAGCTTACAAAAATGAATTTCTTTATTTACGGATAAATACTGAAAATAAATCAATTTGTCAGTGATCTAGATCATTACTTATCCGTTTTTTTATCAGTACGCAGACTAACATAAAGCTGATATGATGAAAGTGGCATATCAGTAATAATACTGTTAAAATAAAAAAGTACTTCTAGCTTGACCCAGTTAAGGATGTGTGAGTTAACAAATTCACAAAAGTTTAATCATAACAGGTCTCTATGCTAAAAAAAATTCATTAAGTATTGTGGAATATACTGAGATGAGAAACCCTTTTATAAAAATAGCCTCTATAACTATCAGCACTATTCTTAGCTGCAGCACGATTGATATAAATTCAGCACAGGCCGCTAGTAATGCTAATGCCTCAGAATTTTTTTTAACGGCTCAGGCAACTCAAACAGATATTAAAATAGAGCCTACTACTATAATTGATGATGTTATTCACTCGAAAGCTACTAATGAAGCAGTAGCAGTTACAACGCTCATAGGCGTACTGCTACAAAAAAGTAATTTGGAATTAAAGTTTCTTTACACCTACAGTCAAATAGACTTGATGATGACAAAAGTAGGAAATTTGAAATATAGTCTTAGTCCTTACCAAGAAACTTCTCAACCACTAATAGACCCAGGCACATTATTGGGAGTAGGCTTAATTAGTATCAGCTATTTACTTGCAAAAAAAAGACTCTGATAAATTACCAGAGTTCAATATATTATATTAAATACATCTTTAGGTCCAGAATTGTTTAGGGTTTGAATTTGACTAATTTGGAGCTAATGCTAATCTAATTATTTTCTGACTCTTCTACCTGAGTTTCAGTAGAATTTGATTCTGGAGATACTTGTGCTTCAGAACCAGAATTAGCCGAAACTTCCCGCTTAATTTGATCTTTAAATCCCGCAGGAGCTAAATCTATTGCCAGATCGAAAAGCTCTTGAGAAGCTTCACTATTACCTTGCTCTCTAAGCATAATTGCCTTAGCTAAAACAGGCCGAAAATCTTCAGCATTGCCCTTAATTGCCTCATCATAAACCGCGATCGCCTCATCGTAGCGTTTTTGCTCTGCATAAACCTGGCCCAAAATCAACTGAACTGAAACCACATCAATACTGTTAGCTTCCACTTGATTTGCAACAGGAGCAGCTTTTAGCGTATCCTGCAATAAACCAATAGCAGCTTCCGGGCGTTCTTGTTGCAACAACAAATTAACCAAACCCTGCAAAGCCTTTAAATCTCCAGGTTTAGCTGCCAGAAGGGAACGATAGATTTGAGCCGCACCTTCGCGATCGCCTATGTATGTCTTAGCTTGAGCTAGTAGAACATTATAATCTGTATTACCAGGATTTAGTTCAGACAATTTTTCTAATGGAGGTATAACCTCCTCAACATTACCATTTCCTGATTGAATTAACTCCAACTTAACTTGTAAAAGTCCTTCTAGTGCAGTTTGATTATCTGGTTCCCTTTGTAAAACTAACTCATAACCCCGTGCTTGTGCCAGCAAATCTGCTTCTCGGTCTGCTGCAGGAGTCTGAGTTGAAGATGGAGTGGATTGACCATTATTTTGATTGGCCTCTAATATTCCCCCTAATAAAGGAGATAGAGAAAATCCTAAAAAAGCAATTATTACCAACACCACCACTGCCATCAAAAAACCACGACGTTTATCTACCATGAAATTAAATTCCGTTCTATTGAACTTATTCACCTTATTGAAAACTAGACAGAGCTAGACATTTACCATCGGTGAGTGCAAATGATTTCATTACTCACCCGTTTCAATGTGTACTTGCACAGAAAGTTGATATTCCGCCCTTAAAGAAGTCAGAAGTTAGTAGGGGCGAACGGCCGTTCGCCCGTACAGAAGTTAATCCACCCCTAACCCCCACCGTGGAGGGGAAGTAGGGGATTTGAGCAAACCTCTAAAAACCCGATCGCCATTTCCCGGCGGGATGGCGCGACCTAACTATTTTGATCGACTATGGGGAGCGGATACCCTCAAAGGCTTTCCTCCAATGAAAAAGTTGAGTTCCTGCGGATAGGATGTAGTTTAATAAAACTAGCAACTCGTCGCCAATGACTCCAATCATGTTTGTTGACATCTTCCGATTTAAACAAACATTTGGGGATTTTTTCTGATAATTGTAACGCTCTACGAACAATTACTAAAGCTACAGTAGTGCCACTATTGAGGCCATATTTAGCCTTATGATTAATCATTCCTACCACGTTACTAAAAGCTGGATTAACTTTGATTAATTCTACTCCAAATCTTCTACAACATGACAATATAGCTTCTCTAAACATTCCCGTAGACAATAAGACAAGCATTTGATTATAAACTTTACTTTCTTAACTCATCTTGGCCTTTTTCTGACTGAAACCTAGAGACTCAATGGCAATAGCACATTCAAAAAATTCGGCGTTGCATAAATGTGGGATGATTTTAATATTTTTGTGGAAGTGGAAGTGGAAGTGGAATGGGCATCTTGCCCGTTCCTGATATTTGCCCGTTCCTGATATTTACCCGTTCCTGATATTTACCCGTTCCTGATATTTGCCCATTCCTGATATTTGCCCATTCCTGATATTTGCCCGTTCCTGATATTTGCCCATTCCTGATATTTGCCCATTCCTGATATTTGCCCATTCCCTGGCAGGGACAGGCAGAATTCCTGCCCCCACTTACCACTTACAGCGGTTTCCGAAGTTATGAGGTACACCCATCGATGGCTAGATTGCCTCACTGCAATATTTTCACCATTTACTTTGTACCTCATTTGCCCGAAATATGCTGTATATTTATCCCGCCCCTCAGCAATGCCAAAAATTCTGCTAATTTCACAACTTGACAAACAATATTTCTCATGGATGCAAGGCGATTGTCCTGTTGTTTGATTTTTCCACTGGTAAGATATTTCTTCTTATTCAATGTTGCCATCCCACTTCACATAAGTAGGGTTTGCTGAAAAAAGCAAAGTGTGGATACCCACCCCTAACCCCTCCTGGGAGGGGAATACAGAGAAAGTAGGAGGAATAATTGTTAGAGTGATTTTTCTGCCCCCCTCACCCCAAAATTCTCACTTTTTGAGGGTAAGTGAATTGAAACAGGCACACTTTTTTCGATGATAAAAAGGTTAAAACCTTTATTGAGCAGTGCTTTGAGATTTAATCGGCAAGCCCTAAGTAACTAAAATTGAATCAGCATTAAAATCAATACCTATACAACCATTTTTTCTACTATGAACTATAAAGATCGATATGTATGTCCAATTTTTGCATTTCCTACGATATACCGCTTAAATAATTGATAATGGATAATTGATAATTACCTCTCCCTAAAACGGAATTGATTGAATAAAAGGAAAAAATTTATTTTTTTCCCCTTTCAAGGGGAGGCTTCAAGGCGCGAATTATTTAATTATTTAATTATTAATTCTTCGGTAAATGAGGGAAGCGAGTCAAACAATTGTTGAAAATTTACGGATTAATCAAAAATATAATTGGATTACTAACAATAGTAGGGTTAATTATCAAAATAACATGGGTCTAAAACCCCGCCTTTTAAGGCGCAATATTTTTGGAGCGGGGCTCAAATCCCCGTTACAAAAATCACTTCTGTACGGGCGTTAACGATAGTTATGCGAAGCAAACGGCCGAAAGCTTGCGCATAACTTTCCGTTCCGGAATGCTACCGCAAACGTTAACGCCCCTACTGACTTGCAGACTTGCTGACGCGCGTTAACCTACCCGGTCTAAATTTTTTCAAGTAGGCCAAAATCAAAGTCCATCGGACTACCTAATGAAAATCAAGAATTACCTTTAGAGGTACCACATGAGCTACTGCTCAAAGAAACCTAAAATTTTCATTCATAAAATTTTCATTCATAATTTATGTTACAGTGCCTCGCTGCTAACCTAGTTTCATAACATAATTAGTCAAATCTCAATCTAAATCCTGAAAGATATCAATAGCTCCGGCAAAAATAACTATGTTATTGTGGGATATCTGGGCATCTAAATCAATTATTGACTAAGCTAAGACTAAAATTTCTAATATTGTATTTTTCTTTATTCCCATAAGGGATGTATCTTCGCCCCTAGAAATTTTTTATGAATTCTTCTATTAATAACTCTGACAACACAAATAATTCTACAACACCTAACCCGGCCCACCCTAATGAGCCAGCTATTCACGAAGCAGACGGTAAGGAAACCCTCTCCATACCAGTTCATGGTCAAGTTGATGAGGACTTTGTAAAATCAACTAATAAATCTTCAGGCCAAGAGATGGCCCAAGAAAACGACCGAGATATTGATACTTTAACGGTGACAGATAATCAGCCATTAAATTCTTCGGAATCTAAAGATTTAGATCGAAATGAAATTGATACTCCTAATCAAGATAATACCATTGTGCGACAACTTCCAATTGCCCCTCCAAGTGAACCAAAACAGTATCGAGCTATAGGTTTAGTTCGAGGTCGTTATCAACCTTCTACAGAACAATTTACACGAGGCAGTTTACAAACTCCAGATGGTTCAGAAATAGATGCTGTATTGTTAGGTCGGGTAATGAGTCTATTAAAAAATCATCTAGACCTAGAGGAGGAACATCTGTGGGTTGTTTATCCTCGTACTAGACAAGAAAATGATGACCTACATATCCAAATTATGGGGGTATGGGAACCAGAAACCCTAAGAAAAATCAAAAATACTGAACCAAAAGATGAAGAACAAGATAGTGTTACTTCTTCTTTGACCATTTCTCCTACTGCTGAGGAGAATGAAAGTGAAGAAATACCACAAACATCAGAAGATATAGATAATTCTCAACAAACTACTATTGTTACTGATGATGAAACTCAAACAGATAGTTTATTGAGTTTAAATGATGGTTATTTTTCCATCCGAGGAGAAGTAATTTATCAATCTCAAGAAGAAGAATATGTCATAGTTAGAGTTAAACAAGCTCCTCGCAAAGATGAAGATACTCCCAGGTTTTTCAAACTGAAACTAAAAGGTCATTTAGGCGATCGCCCACTGAATCGTTTCTGGGATTTACATATTCAAAGGGAGGATACATTTCTAGTCATTCAATATGCTAATGATATAGGTAGTCTATTTGTTAGTAATCGTGGTAAACCTCCATTTAAAGGTCGGAAAACATTTAATGATAATAAAAGAGGTAATTATTCTCGCAGACCTACTTCCCAGAGTTATAATTCGGAAAATTCAGCTCCAATTAGAAAAGAACCTATTCCTAAACCTACTAAAAAGAAGAAAAATACAGAGGAGTAGGGGAGTCATTTCAGTTATCAGTTATCAGTTATCAGTTATCAGTTATCAGTACCTCTAATACTAAATTGAAATGAAGCTGCATAGAATAATATCTAAACCCACATTCCGCACTTCAATTTGTAATATTAAAAGCAGTGTAAAAATCCGTAGCTTGGTAGGTATTTATATTATATAAATTATCTTCATTTACCTCGTTCGGGAGTCAAATTATCAGTTAAATATTAAGCATAAATATTGACTGAATCGTTGACTCCTATTGACCACTATAATTTTCTTCTTAATGCATGACTTTTGACTTGTATCTTTATAGTACATTTTGTGGTGCGAAATGTGGGATAAAAGCAATAGCTGATAGCTGATGGCTGACGGCTGTTTGCTTACAAATTAACTTTCTAGAAATGGTAAAAAAGTTCTATCCATAGGAATTGGAGCAACTGATTCAGTTAGAGTAAATTCTCCCCCTTCAATCCACTGTTTTAACTCTAAAGCAATTTGACGAGAAAGGAAAATACTGGCAAGAGGGGCGCTTCTCACAAGTTTGCCCTCTATTTTGATACGACCAGACTTGAGTTGAGCATAGCTAACTAAACCAAAAGTTGGACGCACCCGACGGGGAATAGAAAAATCTACTACTGGTGCCACAATATCTTGGTCTTGAATAGTACAGTTAGCCACTACTTTCTCATTCAAAACAGGCAGAGGAATGCCCACACCCAACATAATTGATGGACCATAGTTTTTGAAATAACAACCACGCACCCATTTAGATTGCATTTGTTTCGCATCTCCAATTAAGGCCAAAGTCGCAGCAGGTCCAATGGGAGTACGATTCGGTAAACGTTTTTGTAAAGGAAAGTGTTGAGTGCCTTCCCAAGTGATGTATCCAATACCACCGCCAAAAAATATACGAGTACCAATACCAATTACTTGTAAGTCTGGATCGTTGAATAGTGGAGAAATAGCACCAGTATTGGAATAAACTGCATTACCTAAATTTGGCATCAGAGGGCCAAGATAAGTAAACAGAGGGCGATCGCCACCGTTTACACCAACTATAAAATTTTGATATAGATTTCGTGGATTGAATAAGTAAAACTGGTTAATTGTGTCACGGGTAATTGTACTTTCAAAGGTAGCTCTGGGATAACAATCTGTTACTTGACCAATTGCTCTAAGATGGACAGGTTTACCTGCAATTAGGTCTTCAATTACATGACCACCGCCTTTTTCTTTAGATTCTTCACTATCTTCAGATATTTGAGTAGCGCCAAGATATAAATCCACAGCCCCGAAGCCCGAATAAGCAGAAATACCATCTAGCCAGCAGGAGCGAATTTTTATTGGTGGGTCGGTATGTCCTAGATTAATGATGGCTCCAGAGGACTCCATTGGCTCAAAGGTCCCGGTGGTAATTACATCAATTTCTTTTGCTACTTGGGCAACACTGGTTTCAGCAACTCTAGTTTTGACTTCTGTTACTGTGGATACAACGGCTTTTTTATTGATAATTTTGTCGTTAATTTCAGCAATTGTTCTCATCAGGAAATAATATTTTTGGCGATAGTTAATTTTGACATTTAATGTGGTTTAAATTTTCACTTGCTTTGTTAGATGGAAGAAGGAAAAAGCTAACTCCAGAAAGTTGAGTTTTACCGAATAATTAAGATTTAAAGCCTCTACTTTAAAGGAGAAACAAGACAAATTCTTCCTTTTATTCAATCCTCTCCCTAAAAGGAAGAGGTAATTATCAATTATCCATTATAAATTATTGAACTAGATACTTTTGGGTACATCTCAATTTTGAATAAAGGCAAAAATTTATCGCTTTTAGGCAACAGCTCCGAAAGGCAACAGCTCCGTCAGGGAATATATAGGAAAAAAGTATTTTTGCACATAACAGATGCACCCATACTTTTTGTATATTTTTTTTTGTTTAAGTTCACCACATTTTTTGTGGTATTCAATTAGAGGAAGATGTAAATTCCTTCTAATTTAATATTATTACATCTTAGTTCATTTAATAATGCAATAATTATACCAACAGGACTTACACAAAATATAAAACTATACACCATTTGTAGGGGTTAACGGCCGTTAACCCTCATTTATCAAATTGGCATAAAACCTAACACCTAACACCTAATTTTGTGCAGCCTTACATAAAATTGGTATTAGACCTTAATGATTAGGTAATTAAGAGAGTCAAAAAAACATTTTGATTTCTTATTTACTAATACTTGTATAACAACATAGTATTAATTTTCTTCTTCTGAACTAGATTTAGGTAAATCTTCTGTAGTGTTATCTTCTACTTTCTCTACTTCAGAATCAATTTTATCTTCTGCCTGATTATGATTAACTACAGCCGATTTAGGGAAAACATTTAGGGTATTTCTTTCAGATGAAAAATTTTCAACTTGCCAATTATCAAGAATATCTTTAATTAATAACTCTTGAATCCAGACTTGAGCAAT
Organism: Cyanobacteriota bacterium; assembly: GCA_034190295.1. Taxonomy (GTDB): domain Bacteria; phylum Cyanobacteriota; class Cyanobacteriia; order Cyanobacteriales; family Microcoleaceae; genus Okeania. The sequence goes on from JAXHSW010000016.1 coordinate 30,382, forward strand.
AATTGTTAAAGGTAAAGCGAGTAAAAGTCCTAAAAATCCAAAAAAACTAGCAAAAAATAATTGAGAAATTAATGTCATAGCAGGCAACAAAGAAACTTGTTTCGCCATCACATAAGGAGTCAAAATATTACCCTCAATTTGTTGAATTAGAATATAAATCAACAAAACCAAACCAGATTTTAAAGGAGAATCTATCAGAGCGATCGCCATCGGTGGAATTACACTAAGAGTCGGCCCAATATTTGGTATTAAAGTTAGTAACCCTGCCAAAACAGCTTGAGCTGAAGCCAGAGGAACTTTCAATATAGATAGACCAATAAAACTGAGTAAAGCAATTACACTCATATTAATTAAAGTGCCAATTACCCACCCTCCTAACGCTATTTCACACTCGTTTAAAATTAGGTTTACTCGTTGTCGATAAAAATTAGGAAATAATTGTATAAATGCTTGACGGTATGCACTAGGGTTTACCAACATCATTATGCTTAAAACCACAATTAGTAGTAAACTCAGAAATATTCCGAAAGTATTACCAACAAACTCTCCAGCATTATTAATTAGTTGGTTAAATATCGGCTGTAGTTGAGTAATAACTTCATTAATATCAATATTTGGTAATTGTTGTCTAAGTCGAGTGGGTAATTGTTCTTTGAGTATATTCAACCAATCATTTAATTTATTAATACCCAAAAGAACAATACTGACTAACTGTTGAAACTGCTCTGCTAAAGGTGGAACAATTACCCAGAAAAAAGTCACAATTATTACTATAAATAGAGTGACTGAGATTAATACAGCTAGGGGTCTATTTATTCTGAAACGTTGTAGCCATCTAGCTAGTTTATTGAGAGTAGTAGCAATTACCACTGCGGTAAATACTAGCAGTAATAATTGATTGATCTGCCACAATATATATATGGCAGCGAGGATAGCGAATAGCCCAATCCAATTACCTAGATTCACAGGAATTATAATTAAAGTATAGATTTTAAAGATATATATAGGATATAGGTTAATGTATTCTATTTTGAATTTGTGTAATATTTAATTACAATTTACATCTTGATATTAGCTTGGTTAAAACAGAAGAAATGAGCAGCAATTGCTTATGAATTAGCTGCCTTCATCAAACAAAAATATCCCATTTTTTCGTCTATACTTTACTCATAACTAGGGCAAACGTTGATGGTCAGATGAGCTAATGGAATGAAGTAGACAAAGAAACAATGACAAATCCTTTAAAATCGATAGATTTAGAGCTGTCTAAAACTTTCAATTTTCTCCTCCAAATCTAGCTAACAATTCATCACGAGACAATTGTAATAATAAAGGTATTAATTCTGGTAAAGATAGAGATTGTAACCGCTGAATAATTACCTCTAGTTCGCTATCTAATTGCCCAAAACGAAACACAAGCAAATTTTCAATCACTTCTCTATCTCGTTGTTGTACTCCTTGTTGTATACCTTGTCGTATTCCTGACTGAGTAGCCTCTTCTAAACGTTGGGAAAAAAGTGGTGATAATCTCATAATTAACTCCCTATCTTCTGAATCTATATCTGGATTTACTTCTATATTACTCAGCAAATCTGATAATAACAATAAAGAATTTTCTCGATGGATATTATCCTTGGGTAATGCTTCTAACTCATCAATAGCTTGAGACTGTACTTTCCCCCTACCTAATATTCTCAGCCACATTGTTTCTGGAACTCGTGGTAACTTATGAATTACTACTATTGCCGTGCGTAAATATTCCGGTAAAAAATAAATTCCTCTCAGCCAGTTTTCTTCATCTAAACTAGCACCAAATCCATTTAATATAGATTGAGAAGCAGTAGGAGTAAGTATCCATAATTTCGGATAATCATCTTCAGAAATACGAATATTATTACGGTTCGCTTCTCTTTGAAATTCTCCCCTCACCTCCAGTAATTTCAGCAGACAACTACAAATTTCATCTGGAGTAACAGGATTTCGGTAAGGTTCAAATAAAGCACTTGTTGTGGCAAAACGACCTAATAATCCTAATTCTTTTGGATTTCCTTGAAGTTGTGGTTGAGGTGAAAACCAAACATCTATTTGCCTAGCTTCTCCCCGCACTTCACGGGGTGCTTTTACTTCGCCAATAGTTGATAGTAATTCTTCTAAATATTGTTTAGCAAATTGGTCATAAGGGAATCTGGTCATCAAATTTTCTTGCTTTTCTAAAATTTCTCTGAAATTACCTAATAAACCCGGTTTATGTCCTCCTCATTCCACATTCTGAACTTGTCCCCAAAGCCGCCACGCCAATAATATCCCTACAACTATTGGAGGTGTGAGTACAGCAATAATAGCGTTAGTTGCTGTAGAGGAAATAGAAATATAGGGGCCACCATATTTAATTAACAGGGAAAGTCCAGCAGAGAGAATTAGGACTTTGAGAATGAAAGTTATTTTATTATTCATATTACGATGTTACGATCGATGCTTAGTATCAATCAAAATTTAATCTATTCATAATTATACAGAATAGGTATATTTATAACTCAGTACTACCAATCAAACAATTATGAGCGATCGAGAATCAGAACTACAAGCAAAAATTCGTCAACAATTTGATGTAGTAACTTATCCTAGAGTACCTGTAGAAAAATCTCCCAAAAATGACTATGAATCACTTTATATTCATAATTTAGTCACACCATATTATCTGAGAAATCAAAAAGTAATAAACACTGAAGGTAAAGTAATTTTAGATGCAGGATGTGGCAGTGGTTACAAAGCGTTAATATTAGCAGAAGCAAATCCAGGGGCGAAAATAGTTGGTATTGATATTTCTGAAAAATCTGTAGAATTAGCTCGTCAGCGCCTGCAATATCATGGTTTTGATAATGCAGAATTTCATGTATTACCCATAGAAGAATTGCCAAATTTAGGTTTAGAGTTTGACTATATTAATTGTGATGAAGTTCTTTATTTATTGCCAGATATAGTTGTGGGTTTGCAGGCAATGAAATCTGTTTTAAAACTTGATGGGATTATTAGAACAAATCTCCATAGTTCCTTACAGCGTCATAACTATTATAGAGTTCAAGAAGTTTTCAAAATGATGGGATTAATGAATGAAAATCCTGGAGAAATGGAGATGGAAATTGCGCGAGAAACTTTAGAAGCTTTGAAAGATTCAATCATGCTTAAAAAGCAAGTTTGGAAGCCAGAAACGGCAAAAAATGAAGAATGGATACAAATGAATTATTTATTGCAGGGAGATAAAGGTTTTACTATCCCTGAAGTTTTTGCTGCTCTTAAAAATGCTGATTTAGAGTTTATTAGTATGGTTAATTGGCGACATTGGGAAATAATGGATTTATTCAAAAATGAGGATGATTTGCCAGCTTTTTTAGGCATGAGTTTGCCAGAAATTTCTGTTGAGGAGCGACTGCATTTATTTGAACTTTTACAACCTGTACACCGTCTGTTGGATTTTTGGTGCGGTCATCCCCAACAAGGTCAATCTTTTGTTCCTCTTTCAGAATGGACAGACTCTGACTGGCAAAAGGCCAAGGTCAATCTCCATCCTCAGTTGCGAAACTCGAAAGCGAGAGAGGATTTGATTAACTGTATCAACGGCCATAAGCCTTTCGAGATTAGCAGTTATGTGAAGTTGCCCACTTTAAAACCTATCCATATAGGTAGCAGTATGGCTGTTTGTATACTGCCATTGTGGGATGGTATTTGTACTATTGAGTCTTTGGTGGAAAGGTGGTTGAAGATTAGACCGTTAGACCCTATTACTCTGGAAGTTGTGGGTCAGCAGAGAGCATGGGATGAAATTAAGGAATTATTAGAGACCCTAGACCCATTTTTTTATGTCCTTTTCTGCCTATCTTAATAAAGCTGCAAATATGGGAATAATTTTTATGTTTAATATTTTCCCCTTCAAATACAGTAATTATTATCCTGATTTGGCATCCATGATTTTCATCATAAATAACTAGGGTTTACAGTCGGAAAAATTGTCCCTCAATTTTTCTGCCATAATCATCCCAAAATACTAGCTTTATGCAGCTCTTGCCACCGAAAAGCTGGTACTTTTTTTTAACCCAAAAACGCTAAAGCCAATATCAGTCAATACGCGCGAGAATTAATCAGCAAGCTCTAACTATTCTTCTAACTCAGCACTACCAATCAAACAATTATGAACTGTCAAGAGTCAGAACTACAAGCAAAAATTCGTCAACAATTTGATGTAGTAACTTATCCTAGAGTACCTGTAGAAAAATCTCCCAAAGATGACTATGAATCACTTTTTATTCATAATCTAGTCACACCATATTATCTGAGAAATCAAAAAGTCATAGAAACAGAAGGTAAAGTAATTTTAGATGCAGGATGTGGCAGTGGTTATAAAGCATTAGTATTAGCAGAAGCAAATCCAAGGGCAAAAATAGTCGGTATTGATATTTCTGAAAAATCTGTAGAATTAGCTCGTCAGCGCCTGCAATATCATGGTTTTGATAATGCAGAATTTCATGTATTACCCATAGAAGAATTGCCAAGTTTAGGTTTAGAGTTTGACTATATTAATTGTGATGAAGTGCTTTATTTATTCCCTGATATAGTTGTCGGTTTACAGGCAATGAAATCTGTTTTAAAACCCGATGGAATTATCAGAACTAATCTTCATAGTTCCCTACAACGTCATTATTATTTTAAGCTTCAGGAAGTTTTCCAAATGATGGGATTAATGAATGAAAATCCCGGAGAAATGGAAATGGAATTGGCACGAGAAACTCTGGATGCTTTGAAAGATTCAATCATACTTAAACGGCAAACTTGGAAGCCAGAAAAGATAAATGATGAAGAATGGATACACATGAATTATTTATTTATTGGGGATAAAGGTTATACCATCCCAGAGGTATTTGCTGCTTTGAAAAGTGCTGACCTGGAATTTATAAATATGGTGAACTGGCAACAGTGGGATATTATGGGTCTATTTAAAGAAGAGGATAATTTGCCAGCTTTTTTAGCAATGAGTTTGCCAGAGATTTCTGTAGAGGAGCGACTACATTTATTTGAATTGTTACAACCCATGCACCGCCTGTTGGACTTTTGGTGTGGTCATCCCCAAAAAGGTCAATCTTTTATGCTTGTTTCAGAATGGACTAACTATGACTGGAAAAAGGCTAAGGTACAACTTCATCCTCAGTTACGAAATTCTCAAGCTAGGCAAGATTTGATTAACTCTATTAATAACCATAAACTTTACGAGATTAGCAATTATGTAAAGTTGCCCACCTTATTCCCCGTTCGTATAGATAATAGCATCGCTGCTTGCCTGCTTCCTTTATGGGATAGCGTTTGTACTTTTGAATCTCTCGTAGAAAGATGGCTAAAAATTAGGCCATTAGATCCTATTACCCTGGAATCTGTGGGCCAGGAGAGAGCATGGGAGGAAGTTAAGGAATTGTTGGATACCCTAGACCCATTTCTGTATGTGCTTTTGGAATGTTAGTAGGTTGGGTATAACGATAGTGAAACCCAACAAACCTTTATTGGTTTTGGGTTAATGGTGTTGGGTTTATCCTACGGATAAGCTGCGCTAACGTCCTTCAACCCAACCTAGTTTTGGCTCGTCATTGCAAGGAACGAAGGAATCCCAAAGGAGTTATTAGATGCCCTAGAGATAGCTTCCCTCCACTCTGTTCCGCTCGCAATGACTATATTGTAATGTTAGTCTTAACATTGATAAAACATCCATAAAAAAATTGCTGTAATGGAGGCAACCCCAAAAGAAATTAGAATCTACATAACTTTGGAGGGAAAGGCGCCTTTTTTAAAATGGCGTGACTCTCTGAAAGATGCTCGGGCTAGAGCTAAAATTAGAGCTAGATTAGACCGAGTTGAAGATGGAAATTTGGGAGATTGTAAGTTTGTGGGAGAAGGGGTTTATGAACTCCGAATTGACTATGGGCCAGGATATCGAATTTATTTTGGACAAGCAAATGACGTGATTATTCTATTGTTATGGGGTGGAGACAAAAGCAACCAAAGCAAAGATATTCTTAAGGCTCAAAACTATTGGCAAGATTACAGGAGTCGTGACAATGCCTAAGAGTATTAGTTATCATACCGAATTAATTGAATCTTTAAAGGAACCTTCAGAAGTAGCAGTTTATCTTGAGGTTGTGTTAGAGGAAGGCGATCCGAAAATGATCGAAAAAGCATTCTCTAATGTGATAGAAGCCAGAGGGGGATTCAATTTTGTTTCCGATGATATTTATGAAAATTTTACAATATTTGACGAAAAACTTAAAGAAACGGGTGAAATAGAATTTAATCTTTTGCGGATATTACTAGAATCTTTGGGATTAAAAGTTGGGGTGAGGGTGATAGCTAGTTAGAAGAAAAAAGCGATCGCTTTAAGCCCTAACCTTGCAATGACTGGCCAGAAATGTCTTTCCTACTCACTTTGGACATTTTACGTTATTACACTCACCTACTACCTACTAATGTCATTGCGAGGGGGCTGAAAAAATAATTATGTTGATTTACTCGATCATTTGCCCCCGTGGCAATTTTCACCATCAACATTCAAGATTTTCAGAGATTGCTTCGGCTAAACATCTGCTTTCCCCAATAGTTTAACTGGTTGGGTCGTCGCCTCGCAATGACAAACCTGGCTTTCTTTACACTCTCTTGATAAGTTGGCTCTTAGATGTCCCTGAAAAAAATTTTGTAGGGAGTGATATGAAATTTCCGGAACTTGGGTAAGTTAGATTCAGGAGATAAATTTTATTTGTCCAAATTTTTATAGGAGAAAATACATGAAGACTGAATTTAAGGCCAAGTTTTTACAGCACGTTGCTAAAAAGAAAAAAGAAGAGGGTTTCACTCTAATTGAATTGTTGGTGGTTATTATCATTATCGGGATTTTGTCTGCTATTGCACTGCCATCTTTCTTGAACCAAGCTAATAAAGCAAAGCAGTCTGAGGCGAAGCAGTATCTGGCTTCTATCAATAAAGGTCAGCAAGCTTTCTATGTTGAAAGAAACAAGTTTATTGGTGATATTGCAGAGATTGGCGACCTAGGTCTTGGTATTAAAACTGAAACTTCTAATTATACTTATGCCCTTAATAGTGCTGATACAAGTCTCCAGGCTGCAGCATGGACCGATCAGGGTGGTGTAGCTTTGGCAGGGTATGTTGGTATAGTATTTATAGATGCCGACAAGACTTCACAATCAATTCTTTGTGAAGGTACTGGAGGACCTTTAACCTACACTCCAAACGTGGCACATACAACATGTGTTGCTACTGGAGACTTTACAACTGCACTTTAATAAAGTTTTCGTCTGAGGTTGATAGCAACCCGGATGTGTTTTTTTAAGTCAAGTTTGAATATTTGAAGACAAAAGGTAGTGCAAATGCGCTACCTTATTTTATAGATTATCTGAAATTACTTAGTGATATCGTTTTATGGTTGGTAGTGACCTATCTATTGCTACAAGTATTTGGCAGCAAGAAGCTAATCAATGTTTAATGAATGGCAACTATGCCAAAGCAGCAAATTTATATGAACAGGCAATAACTTCAGAACCTGACAATCGTTATTACTACTGGCAGTTAGGATTAATGTTGCTATTGCAAGGGCAAGAAGTAGAAGCACAGACAACTTGGCTTTTAGCAATAGCAGATGGCGAAGTAGAAGAAGTTGACACCTGGACACAGGAGCTTGTTGAAGTGTTGGTAACAGAAGCTAATAGACAAGCTTCATTAGAGAATTATGAAACTGCTTGGGCGATCCGGCAGCACATTCGGGAAATTAACCCCAATCATCTCAATAACCTTTTATGTTTAATCGATCTTTCTATTACCCTTGAGACTTATACAGGAGAAGAATTAATTGAGTTTGCGGTTATCGATCGACTTAAAGCAGAGTCATCAATAGAGCTAAATATAGATCTATTGCTCCATATATTGAAGAAACTATTAATTTCTGCCCCCATAAATCAATCATCTGTAGATTTTGCAGAAGTCTGTGCAAATTATATTCAGAAACCACAAGATTTTATTAATATTCTCAGCCCCGTAGTATATGAGATTGCTTATTCTTATGGAGAGCGGAGAACCGCGATTAAATATCTAGAAATAGCTTTAAATTTAGCACCGCAACATTTAGAAACTCTGCGTAATCTCGCTCAATTTTATATTGATACAACTAATTTTACATTAGGAATAGACTATGCAAAGAAATGCTATTCTCTTTCAGAAAAAATATGGGAGAAAATTTTTGATAATCACAACATAATCAAGGGAATGATGTCTTCTGGAGGATATAATCAAGAAGTTAAACAATTAATTGAGCGACAAGAATTATTACTAGAGTCTCTAATTAAATCTCCCCCAAATGAACTGGGGTCGTCAGTAAATTTAATGCGTTTATACAATTGCTGCTTCTTTTTTCCCTATATTAAAGACTCTCCTCAGAAGAATACTATACTTCGTCAGAAAGTTGCTAGAATTTGTCAAACAAATATGGAGCGTTCTCATCAAGAAGTAGTTCAAAAATATCGTCAGAGATTATCAATATCTTCATCAGATAAAAGTTTAGGAAAGCCTTTAAAAATTGGATATTTATCTCATTGCTTGAAAAGACATTCTGTAGGCTGGATAGCACGATGGCTCTTTGAGCATCACGACCGCGATAGATTTGAAATTTATGCTTATTTAATAGCGGCAGATAATCGCCAAGATCCTTTACAAGAATGGTATGCAAACAAGGCAAGCACAGCTTACAAATATGGCATCGGAGGAGGAAATATCGCAAAACAAATTTATGAAGACGAGATTGATATTTTAATCGATCTTGATAGCGTTACTTTAACAAATACTTGTGGAATTATGGCATTGAAGCCAGCACCAGTGCAGGTAACATGGTTGGGTTGGGATGCTTCAGGAGTACCAACTATTGATTATTATATTGCCGATCCTTATGTTTTGCCGGAAAATGCTCAAGAGTATTACTCTGAAAAAATCTGGCGACTTCCTCAAACTTACGTCGCAGTAAGTGGTTTTGAAGTGGGTTTACCTAGTTTGCGTCGAGACGAACTAAATATTCCTGATGATGCAGCGATCTATCTAAGCGTTCAAAAAGGACCTAAATATAATCCTCAGATGTTGAGATTGCAGATGCGTATTTTGCGCAACGTACCGAATAGCTATTTTTTAATTAAGGGATATGGTAATAAAGATTTCCTGAACGATTTTATTATAGAGATAGCTGCAGAAGAAGGAGTAGGGAGCGAACGTCTCAGATTTATAGACAGAGTAAGTTTTGAGGAAATCCATCGAGCCAATTTAGCCATTGCAGATATTGTTTTAGATACCTACCCATACAATGGCGCAACAACTACTTTAGAAACTCTGTGGATGGGTATTCCGATGGTAACACGAGTGGGCGAACAGTTTGCAGCACGCAATAGCTACACCATGATGATGAATGCTGGTATAACTGAAGGCATTGCTTGGACTGATGAAGAATATCTTGAGTGGGGAATTAAATTGGGTAGGGATGAAAACCTGAGAAAGCAAATTTCATGGAAATTAAAAAAATCCAGGCAAACTGCTCCATTGTGGGATACTAAGCAGTTTACTCGTGAAATGGAAAACGCATATCAGCAAATGTGGCAGAGATATATCGACGGTGATTAGCTACTAGCAATAATTAAACATCAATATAATTTGATTAAGTTACAAAAATTCTTCGCTGAAATTAATTTATGACTACTGATAACTTACAAAGTAACTTGGCAATAAATTTACAAAAACAAGCAGAGCAGCATTGGGTAGCTGGTCGCTATGAAAATGCCTCTTTGTGCTACGAGCAAGTAATTGAAATACAGTCAGAAAACAAATCTAATTACTGGTATTTAGGTTTAATGTTGCTTCTACTAGAAAAAGAGGAAGAAGCACAAACAACTTGGCTGTGGGCGATGGCGGATGGAGATGCAGAGCAAATTGAAAAGTGGAGTAGGGATTTAGTTGATATATTAGCCACAGAAGCTAACCGTCAAATGGGAATGCAAAGGTATAGAGTTGCCTGGGCAATTCGCCAGCATATTCGAGGAATTAATCCAGAAGATATTAATAATTTATTACATTTAATTGGCTTGTCAATACAACTAGAATTTTATACAGGAAAAGAAATAATAGAATGGGGAATTCTGGAATTATTACAGGGTAAACCAGATATAACTTTAGATCAATACCTATTAGTTAATGTTTGGGATATAACTTTAAAATATGCCCCTTTATTGCCTTCTGCTAGAGATTTAACAGCAGCAATGGTTCCTCATATCCAGAAACAAGAAATCGTAGAAAAGTTTGTTAGTAATATTATTCAGTTAAGCTATGAATTAGCCTATGTCATACATCAACACAATCTAGCGATAAATTACTGTGAATTAGGTTTACAAGTATGCTATCAAGATATCAAATTATTAAGTGCCTTATCAAATTTTCATACAGATGTGGGTCAATACTCACAGGCTATAAACTACGCTAAAAAAGCATATAAATTAGTTACAGAACTACCAGATTTGCTTTATCAAAATTATTTAATTATTAAGTCAATGATGAGTTCTGGTGGATATTGGCAGGAAGTATTTGCACTGATGTCTGAACAAAAAGAACTACTTGGTAAACTGTATCAGGAACAACCAAAAAACTTAGGAGTGGGCGATCGCCTAGTTGGTTTATATGCCACAACTTACTATTTCCCGTATTTGCAAGATAATCCTCAAGAAAATATTAAACTACGGCAACAAGTAACTCGCGTATGCCAAGCTAATCTAGAGAACGCTTGTCAAAAAGAAATTCACAAATATCAGAGTAGATATACTAATATTCCGGCAGTTAATGTAGAGAAAAACACTCTCAAAATAGGATACATTTGTTCTTGTTTAAGAAGACATTCTGTTGGTTGGCTGGCTCGATCTTTATTTAAGCATCACGACCGCGAAAGGTTTAAAATTTATGCCTATATGCTGGGTGCTACTCAAACCAATGACGATCTGCAAAAATGGTATATTCATTATGCAGATATACCCCGTTTATATGGTTTGGCACAAATTGAAATAGCAGAACAAATTTATCAAGATGAAATCGATATCTTAATAGATATTGACAGCTTAACTATAACCAGCACCTGTGGCATTACGGCACTCAAACCAGCACCAGTACAAGCCACTTGGCTTGGTTGGGATGCTTCAGAAGTACCAACTATAGATTATTATATTGCCGATCCTTATGTTTTGCCGGAAAATGCCCAGGAATATTATCAGACAAAAATATGGAGGCTCCCTCAAACTTACCTAGCTGTAGATGGTTTTGAAGTATCTGTACCAAGTATTACTCGTGCAGATTTAGAAATTCCCAATGATGCAGTAGTTTACTTAGGGGTGCAAAGAGGTCCTAAATATAATCCCCAAATAGCTAAATTACAAATGCAAATTTTGAAGGAAGTTCCTCATAGTTACTTTTTAATTAAAGGTTTCGGGGAACAAGACTCTCTCAACCGTTTTTTCTTTGATATAGCTGAGAAAGAAGGGGTATTCAGAGACCGGATAAAATTTATTCCTAGAGTCACACTAGAAGAAACTCACCGCGCCAACTTACAGATAGCAGATGTTGTCCTCGACACTTACCCCTATAATGGCGCGACCACTACTTTAGAGACTCTGTGGATGGGTATTCCAATGGTAACTCGTGTGGGCGAACAATTTGCAGCCCGCAATAGCTACACCATGATGATGAATGTTGGTCTCACAGAAGGTATTGCTTGGACCGATGAAGAATATGTTGAGTGGGGAATTAGGTTAGGAAAAGATGAAGCATTAAGACAACAAATATCTTGGAAACTAAGGAAGTCAAGACAAACTTCCCCACTATGGAATGCCAAGCAATTTACTGTTGAAATGGAGAAAGCATACGAGCAAATGTGGCAAATTTATATGGATGGAAAATAAAAATAAGTAACTAAGTAATCTTCCTACGAAATTAACCTAATATTTTCTAATTTTAATGAAGGGATTACATCAGCCTCTATTCGGGAAATAACTGCTTGATTTTCATTTTCTAAAACAATTCGACCATAACTTAACCTTAAAAGAGTTTGCCAAGGTTTCCAACCTATCTTTCCAATTAGGGCAATCTCAGGTCCATCTTCAACATTCAACTCTTCTTCCATCAACAAGCTCATGGCAATTCCAGATATGGCTACATCGGCATCTTCATCAGAGATATTAGTAGTATCAACTAACAGAGTAATCTTTTGCTTATCCTGATTATTCGCAACAGCTCTGATTACACTTGCTATTTCTTCATATAAAACATCTTCTGGCTTTTTCCAGTCTGGGAAAACAATGAGATTAATTTCTCTTAATCTTAAACTTTCCCTTAGCGCCTTTTCTAAATCTTTCTCCCGCAACTCTTGAAAAATCACTGAATTTTCGTGAATGACTAACATTGGTAACTCAATTTTATGAATAGAATCTGGTGTTACCACTGCGTTAAATAAGTATTCAGATAATTGACTAACTATTAAAATTTCTTGAGCAGTTTTCAGAAGACTAACGAGCCGATTTTTACTAATAATCGTAAACCCTAATATACTTATAGGAAGATAATAAAGCAAAGGCAAACTTGCCATTGCTGGTTTGTATTCTTTCGTAGTAACTGAATCTTTGAGAGTAAAAATAGTTTGCTTAGTAAAAATTCTATATTCAGTAGTTCTTTGAGAAAAGGGAAGCCAGCCACCAAATAATACTCCCTGATTTACTTCATTATCATCAGCAGTTAAAGTTTCCATTGCTGATAATATTACTGACTCATCATATTGTTGAATAAAGCTATTTGCTACTAAAACATAGTCTTCCTGAATATTTTCTAAGGTATTATTTAATAGCTGTATAACATCTCGATTATTTTTATCTTTACAATTAGCGCAATAATGAAAAGTTATATTTTGATACCTGAGTCGTCGTTTCCAGTTTGATAATACCTGTTGATTTTCTGGATCATTATGAAAATCTAGATAAATAATTTTCAATGGTGAAGATAGTTGTAAGCTACTTTTTTGTGATGTATGTAGTTGAACTTTCTGTCTTTCTTGCTTAATTTCTTGAAGTTCTTGAAACAAGAATTCATTTTCTATTTCACTTTCAGCTACATAATCTACATCAGGTAAGTTATATAGGGAAGAACCGTCAATAATGCGATCACACACTTTGTCTAACATTGGGTCATTTCCTGGTTTTAATTCTCGATCGCTCTGATATTTTATAAATCTAGCATCAAAAGAACTAAATTTCACAGAAAATTTCATAAAGTAGCTATGTGTGAAGCGATATAGCCTTCTCAAATCTTCTAAAGTTATTTGAGCTGATTCTGAGAGAAGGTAATCAACTTGTTTTTCTAGATATTCTGGTTCCGAGGTGTTAATACTATGCCTCAAAGCTTGGCTATACATAGAAATTTCAAATAATGCGGTAGGAATACCTCTAGCTGTTGCCTCAATAGACATTGTGCTAAAAAAACCAATAGCAGCATCAGTATGCCATAGTAAAGCATAAGAGGTTAACTGCTCAGATGGCATCACAATTTTTACGTTATCTGGAGCTGATAGTGCTTGCTGATAAGCTCGTGATAGAAAATCAACTTCTACTTGATTAAATTTTCCTCCCCAAATATTTGGATGATGTCTAATTACCAAATATTCATTCCGCTTCGAGAATATTTCAATCAGAGAATCTACGACATCAAGCTGTTTGGTAACTTCTTGATATTCCTCAAACATTGCTAGTTCATCTTCACTAGAAGTAAAAACAGCAAAAATTTTAGCGTCTAGTGGTATGTTCAGCTTATTTAAAACATCAATATATTCTGTTTGATACTCATAATATTTTTCTCCATTCATATTTCGTCCAAATTCGCGTGCAACAAAATACTGTTTTACCTCTTCTAGCTCAGACTTAGTTAAAGGTGTATTTTGCCAAGCATTACAAAAATCAATGGCGGGTTGTTGACTCAAACAATGATGATTATCAAAAAATCTATAACTATGATCTACATAACCTTTTTCTTGTACTATGACATCAATTTGAGATTTGCGAGCAGCTTCAAATGCTACGCGGTATGGAGCTAAACGTGCTCCAAATAAAAACATATTTGTGGGTTGATAATCAGCCAATATTCTTGAGATAGCTTTATACGTTAATAAGCCATCAATCAGATATTGCCTATGAACTTTTCTAACTTCAGGAAGTGACAAACTTCTGGCTGTTATCCTAAAAAAAGTATAAATAGATGAAGTTACCCATTCTCCCAGGGCTAAATCTTGATAAACAGCATGACGATAATTTGTGGGGTTAACTGTTTCTATCCATTGATAAGCTACCTGATAATCTTCATCTGTAATAAATTCACGCAGTTGTATGTAGGGAAGTTTGAAGTCTTCGCTAAAAAACTTATGACCTGCTTGAGAACAAATTTTACATAAATCATGTTTTCTATCTTCAGCTCCCCTAATGATATAGCAATCCTGATAAATGCCATCACAACCAACCACTAAAACATCACAACCTCGTATTTGTAATGACGTAGCTACAACCGCATCAACACGAGTGTGCAGAAACCATGCCCAAGGACCTGAATACGGTGCAAAAAAAAGTATCTTTTTATCTTTCGACATTATTTTAACTCCTGATTGGTTGAACTTATCCAATTAAATCCCAGCTTATAGGTGTTCCTTTTTTCGCATCCTGGTTAATCGATTTCCCTAGTAATATTTTGTAGTATTTAGAAGGCAAACCCAACCCTGGACGTACTGCCCTCAAATTATCAGAGGTAAAAATATCCCCTGCTTTCATATCTTGGGAAACATAGAGCGATCGCCTAAACATCAAAGAATTCTTCTCCGCATCAACAGGGCCATATTGTACTTTACCCAAAGCTTGCCAAGCTCTTTCAGACTCTACTACAAGTTGTGCCATTTCTTCTGGTTCCATAGAAAAAGCCGAATCAACTCCACCATCAGCTCTCCTTAAAGTAAAGTGCTTTTCAATTACTGTCGCACCCAAGGCAACACCGGCCACAGCTACCCCAACGCCCATCGTGTGGTCTGACAGTCCTACTTGGGCATCGAAAAGTTCTCGTAGATGAGGAATTGTCAGAATATTACTATTTTCTGGGGTAGCAGGATAAGTGCTTGTACATTTGAGCAAGATTAAATCTTGACAACCCGCCTCTCTAGCTGTCCGCACTGTTTCATCCAACTCTGCAACAGTTGCCATACCTGTAGAAATAATCATCGGTTTACAAGTGCTAGCAACTTTACGAATTAGGGGCAAGTCGGTATTTTCAAAGGAAGCAATTTTGTAGCAAGGGGCATTTAGAGATTCAAGAAAATCAACTGCTGTCGCATCAAAAGGGGTACTAAAGCAAATAATTTCCAATTCTCGGCAGCGTTCAAATATACGCTGATGCCATTCCCAAGGAGTATATGCTTGTTTATACAAATCGTGTAGAGACTTACCTTGCCATAAACTCTTGGGATCATTAATAAAAAACTCTCCCTCTTTAATATCTAGAGTCATAGTATCCGCAGTGTAAGTTTGCAACTTGAGGGCGTGTGCCCCTGTTTTAGCTGCTGCTCCTACAATTTCTAAAGCTCTTTCTAAAGAGTGGTTGTGGTTTCCGGACATTTCCGCAACTATAAAAGGGGGATGCTTAGAACCAACTTTGCACTCTTGAATATTAATTTCTCGCATAGTATATTACAACCTTTACTTTTAGTGCTTTCCAGCTTTGTATTGCCATAATATTTCAGCCCATTACTTATTCTGGTTCTTTATAGACTTTTAAGATGTAGCTTTCATTAGATTTTCCCTGCCTCAGTTGTTTATTCTCGACCTTTTTGAATTAAAAATAAACTCAATTCCCCCTTGTTAAAAAGTAAATCAAGTATTGATAAATAGGGAATAAATTCACCGTACAGTTGGTCATATATTGGATGCTTGTAATTATGATAAGCTAGACGAATGTTCTTTGTCTCGAACAAATTATTCTCTTCAATATAAACTCGAGAACCTTCTGCCGAAAGATAACAATTAGCATCTAAAACTTCGCATATATTGACTAACAACTCGGTCTTTTTACCCTCAATATTTAAGTCGGAACTTCTGAGTGTTTGAGTTGAGATGCCTAGCTGCTTGCAAAACCACTGGATTAGTTCGATATTTAGTTCTGCTAAACAATAATGAGTATTATGAAAAATTGTGGATAATTCATCAATATACTGAGAAAAAAAAGGGGCTTTACTATAGCAATTAGCAATAGTTTTGAGATGTTTTGCTTGAAACTGACGACTCAGATCTATTTCCACCTCAAAAATTTTCTGCTCCCGACGACCTTTGGAGATAACAGGTACGGTTAGCCATGTTACTCCCTTTGCTCCTTTGAGCCGATTTCGCTGCTGCCAAGAACGTTTGTTAAACTGTACCGAATCAAGAAAGACAAAACAATCAACGTAATCAATGAGATCGAAATAACCGATCCACGGAAGATAGGTTGGCTGCATAATAGCAATGGTTCGTCGTACCATTAAGTTAACACTCTCCTTACTTGATTACTACCAACTCAATATCATAATGACCTTGTTCATTTTTTTTTAGATTGCAGGACACTAGAAGAAATTTTCTATGCCAATTTTTCAGGTGACATATCATTAAAATTCTAAATTCTTTCTTGATTCTAATTCAGTTTGAAAAACATAGATCGTAAATTCAAAGGGAACTACATTAGGTCTGATTAGATAATCATGCCTCAGAGTAACGCAGGGAGAAAGAGTTTCTTTACAGAAACGGAAAATTTTTTCCGGATTTACATAAAATAACCCAGTATCGCAATAATCAACATAAGTAGATAAAGCATTAAAAGCTAAACCTCTTTTTGTATGACAAAAGAGAAGATTTAATAATGCAGTCATTAATTCCCAATTACGATCGACTAGGTTATTGAATACACCACTAATTAAGACATAATCAAAAAATTCAGGAACTCCATCTGTAAAGATGTCTCTGCACTCAAACCGATGTCTTGGAAATTTCTTTTTTGCCTTGTCAATCATCAGACTAGATATATCGTATCCTACATATTCTCCATTGAACTCTCTTTTTTCCTGCAAAAATGATAGTAACTTACCTGTACCACATCCAAAATCAAGTATTTTTGCAGAAGATAAGTTGTCAATTTGAGCCAGTATATCCATTCGTCTTTCTTGAGTCTGGCTATCGCTCCATTGAACACCTTCTGGACTATCTCCATGTCTTTCTAGTAATTTTGAATAATGATTCTTTAAAAAATCTATGTCTTGCCTAAATAAATACTCATTCATCTCTGTTACTTCTCCACAGTTATTAACCAATCATTTTGTTCAAATTTTTGCGATTGGTAAGTTGTTATGTAACGATCAAAATAAACTTGAGAAAATTTTCCCAAAAATATATTTTCTACCTCTTTTTGAGAATAGCCGTATAATTCAAGCGGATTTTCTTCTTTGATTCTGAAGTCACGATTACTAGCAAATATAAAAATTCCTTTACCTTTATTAGCTAGGATATATGCAATTCTCTCAATAGAAGTTTTAGCTACCTCAGGACCAGTAGAGTCGTAAACACCCACGCAAATAACCAAATTGAATAAATTTTCTGCAAAGTTGAGAATATCAGCTTCTTCAACTCGGAGGTCAGCCTGTAAATGTAGTTCATCTAATTTCTGTTTAGTATTAGTTATACCAACCTTTGATATGTCAGTTCCAGTTACCTGAAATCCTTCTTTTGCTAAAAAGAGGCAGTTAACTCCACTGCCACAACCTAGATCTAGAACTTTTGTCTCCTTCCTCTGTTCAGAAGAGGGATAGTTCCGAAAACAGAATTGAACAACTTTTTCATAAGGATATTTTGGACCTCCTGATTCATTCCAAACATCCCATTTCTGGGCAGATAACATTTGTTTTCTTTCTTGGTAAAACATGGGTAAATATATAGCCTGAAAAAAGAACATAAAAAGACTACTAATGGATTGTGGGACTATTAGATTGGGAAATTTTTCTGAGTTCGTCTAATCCTCTATTGGCCCCAAAGCTATCAAATGACTTCTGAGAATTTTTAGATATTTTTTCTCTTTTCGTAGATGACTTACTCAAAATGGTAATTAGTTTAGCTATTTCTTCTACTGATAATCCATCTTGGCAATTTACTGATAAACATGCTCCTATCTGAGTTAAATGGTTCACGTTTTCTGCTTGGTGTTCTGCTAAAATAATTATAATACTAGGTAACCCTATAAAGCTAAGTTCCCAACTTGTTGAACCACCTCCCGCGATCGCTATATCTGCCCAAGCCATCAACTCTGGCATATTAACTACATTTTGTCTCAACTCAATCGACACCTCTGACTTCTCTACCGAAGTTTTTAGTCGTTCATAATGAGGGTTACTTCCCCCCACAACCACAACCACCTCTAACCCTTCAACTGTTACCTTCTGCAATGCTTGAATCACTTTGAGCGTAACATTATCTGGATCTGCACCACCAAGTGTCACCAAAATTTTCCTAGCCACTGGTGGTATTTCCCTCGCCCACCCTTGCCATTGCCAGAACTCTCGTCTAAACAGCGCATATTTAGTACCGAGTAGAAGTTTTGTATAAAACTCTCGATTTTGATAAAGTTTCTCATGTGCATAAATATTTTGATTTAAGACAATATCCGCATGATAATGTTTTGCATGACCGTAATCATCAATAAAAAGTAAATTTAACTCTGCATCTTTAATCGTGTGCTGATACTCCTCCTGAAAGTGATAGCCATCCACTACTACCCATTCACAAGCGCAACTTTGAGCTAATCCAGATGTTTCACTGGCATCCCCAATGCTACCAGGTTCAACTGGCAGATGAACTACTTTCATCCCCTCAGCTTTTAACCTTGATTCTAAATTCGCAGGATGAGTCGCTAGTGCAAAAATAGCTTCTCCACCCTCACCCTGCACAGCTTGGGCTAATGCTAAACAGCGCATGACATGACCCGTGCCTATTTGTGTAGAAGCATCTACCCTAATTAATATCTTCATGTTTCCCTGTTTTTTCTAACAAAAACCAAGTCGTATCATCTTGAGGAAAGTTATAATCCCGGTGATATACAAAACCATAATCTACTAGCTGTAAATCGGGAAACTTATCCATCATTTCCCCAGCAAAATCGCGCTTAAACAATTTCCCCTCATGCCCTCTATAGCTAACTTCCACTGGCTTCGGATTGTAATACTCAGCTATGCAAATGTAATGGCTGCTGCTAGAATATAACAATTCATAAACTTTTCCCAAATAGTCTGGGTTGATATGAATTAACACCCCACTTATTAAAGTAAAATCATATTTATTTTTGGGCATAAAATCTAATATTGATTGATGATAAACCTCTATGCAATCTCCCAAACTTGCTTGTAAGTATTTAACCGCAACTTCATTAATCTCAACTGCTGCTAGTTTAATTTTAGGCAAAAGTTGTTTAATTGCTTGTAAATTCAAGCCTCTATTCGCGCCCAATTCAATCAAAGATTGAATTGGGCGGGTACGAGCCATAATTTTAGCAAATAATGCTGTTTTTCCTGCTAATACTAAACTACCTTGATTTCTCTCGGTATATTCATCACCAAATTCTCCTACCCAGAATTTGTCTTGTTCAGTTTTAAAATCACTCATTTTTCCTCTTTTTATTTATTCACCATACTTTTTTTGTTGTATATTAGCATTAATAGTTGACCATTCTGGATTTTTATCCAATAAATTTAAGCAATCTTTTAAAGTAAAATCTGGTAATTTAGAATAAATAGCTTCAAGAATTCTTTTGATTAACTCGAAGTCTTCCGGTGTATCAACCGTCCATCTATGATGGCTTTGATTCTCTAAGTAATTAACACTAGCTAAATTGTAACGTTGGGGTTGTCGATGGATAAAAGGTGTAACGTGTTCTCTCTCTGGTGGTGCAATTGCTTCTTTTAAAGCTTCCTGTAAAGCTTTAAAAGAAAATACTTCTGTATCCATACCACGGGGATAAGTTCTTTCTAAAGAATTAGAAACATAATCATATTCAGTTTGATAGTTAATATAAAATCTAATTACTCGGTCGATAACTCCCGGATCGATTAAAGGACAATCAGAAGTTATACGGACAATTACATCTGCCTGATGTGCTTTGGCAGTTTCATAGTATCTGCTTAAAACATCTTCTTCAGAACCTCTGAAGTATGGAACTGACAGACTATTACATAATTGCACAATTGGCTCATCAACTTCATTTATAGTAGTTGCAATTACGACTTCATTTGCCAGTTTTACTCGGCGCAGTCTTTCAATTTGATATTCTAATAGAGACTTACCTAAGACCTTTTTTAATACCTTCCCTGGTAAACGGGTTGAGGTCATTCTTGCCTGAACAATAATTACAACTTTCATTCTAAGACCTCTCGAATAGTATTAACTACTCTTTGTTGATTATTTTCAGTTAAGCCATAGTAAATCGGAATACTAATTGCTTCTCGATAATATTGTTCTGCATTAGGAAAATTACCCCACCTAAAACCTAATTGCTGATAATAAGGTTGCGTATGTACGGGAATATAATGCAAATTAACCCCAATTTTTGCTTGACGCAATTCCTCAAAAACTTGTCGATGGGTTTTATTAATTTTATCCAGTTTCAACCTAATTACATAAAGATGCCAACTCGACTCAGTATCAGGATGTTGCCAAGGTAGTATTAGTGGTAAATCTTGCAACAACTGATTATAACACTCTGCCAAAAATCGACGTTGTTTGACAAACTCATCTAAACGTTGCATCTGACTAGCACCCAAAGCAGCTTGAATATCAGTCATCCGATAATGAAAGCCTAGTTCCAACTGCTGATAATACCAAGGTCCGTGAGACTCTTCTTTCATTAACTCCACTTTGCGAGTAATGCCGTGAGTCCTCAATATAATCAACTTTTCATACAAATCCTCATTATCAGTTAATACCATTCCACCTTCACCAGTAGTAATAATTTTAACTGGATGAAAGCTAAACACTGCCATATCTGAAAATTGGCACAAACCCACAGGTTGTCCCTGGTAGCGTCCGTCGATCGCATGAGCTGCATCTTCTATAATTCTAAACCCATAACGTTCAGACAAAGCAGCAATTTTTGCCATTTCGCAAGATTGTCCTGCAAAATGTACTGGTACAACTACTTTTGGCAAACCTCCTTGCTTTTCTGCTTCAATCAGTTTATGTTCTAATTCATTAACACTCAGGTTGTATGTATTAGGGTCAATATCGACAAAATCTATACTAGCTCCACAATACAATCCACAATTTGCTGAAGCTACAAAAGTATTAGGCGAAGTCCAAAGAATATCTCCCTGACTCAAACCTGCTGCTAAACAAGCAATATGCAAACCTGCTGTAGCACTAGAAACTGCCACTGCATACTTAACACCACAATAGTCTGCTACGGTTTTCTCAAATCTTTCTATTGCCGGGCCTTGGGTAATCCAGTCTGAGCGCAGTATTTCAACTACTGCATCAATATCAGCTTGAGATATATCCTGGCGACCATAAGGAATAAAGTGATTCATTGTTTTAACATTTCTAATAGTTGACTAGCTGTTAGCCAGTCCGTGTTATTATCAGAACTGTATTGAAATCCATCGGGAACACTCACACCCTTTTCACCTAACTTGTTATGAGTGTAATCTAAACTTTTTGAATATTCAATTGTTGGTCGAATTACATAGTGGTCAGGAAATTCGATAGTTAAATGTGCTGCTTCTAGGGGACACATAACCTCATGGAGTTTTTCTCCAGGTCTAATACCAATAATTTTATGAGGAACTCCTGGTGCTAGTGCTTCAGCTAAATCTATAACTGTCATGGAGGGAATTTTTGGTACAAATATTTCTCCTCCTTGCATCCGGGCAAAACTTTTAAGCACTAAATCTACACCTTGTTGAAGAGTTATCCAGAACCTAGTCATCCGCCGATCTGTTATTGGTAATTCATTAGCTCCTTCCCGCATTAGTCTCTGAAAAAACGGAACTACTGAACCTCTAGAACCAACAACATTTCCATAACGAACTACAGAAAACTTTGTCCTTAAACCCCCTGCAAGATTATTAGCAGCCATAAATAGTTTATCAGCAGCTAGCTTAGTTGCACCGTAGAGATTAATTGGATTTACTGCTTTATCTGTTGAGAGGGCAATTACTTTTTCTACTTCTGATTCTAGAGCTACATCAATAACATTATTTGCACCATATATATTTGTTTTTATACATTCCATTGGGTTATATTCTGCTGCTGGAATTTGCTTGAGTGCTGCTGCATGAATCACATAATCCACATTTCTCATTGCTAATTTCAAACGAGCAGCATCTCGCACATCTCCAATAAAGTATCGCATAGCGGGCGAACTAAATTCCAGAGACATTTCATATTGTTTTAGTTCATCCCGGGAGTATACAATGATTTTTTGAGGTTCATGTTTACTCAGGAGAGTTTTCACACATTGCTTACCGAATGAACCTGTGCCTCCTGTTATCAAAATAGATTTACCATCAAACATTTATTTTTTACTCTCAATAATTTATCTAAGTTTTTACTTTTGTTGAGTGTATACTTTTCAAAGTTCTGATAAACTTAAGATACCCAACATTAACTAAGAATTTATCATTTCAATCAAATTAGTTTACTCAAGCTTTCCATGTTGTAGCTAGAAATAATGTCAGCTTTTGCCTTAGTCAAAGCTTGATTATTTTCATTGGCCAATATAATCCGACCATGAAGACAAGGTAATAATGCTGTCCACTCTATTTCATTCATTTGGCCTAGCAAAGATATTTCTGATTCTTCACTTACCTCTAAATCTTCCTGCATCATTAGATTCATTACAATACCAGATAAGGCTAAACTTGCTTCTTCCTCAGAAATATCAGTAATATCTATCAATAAAGTCATCTGACTATTACGAGGATGGGTCAAAAATGTGGCGATCGCCACCTCTAATTCTGGCATTAGTACCTCTTCTGGTTGACTCCAGTTTGGAAAGATAATTAAGTTAATATTTCTTAATTTTAGTCTAGCTTTTAATTCTGGTAAAATTATATTTTGTAAATATTTAGGGTCGCTGCAACGTTGCTCCAAGAGTTCTTCAAATTTGTCTGCCAAAATATCAACAGAATGTTCAATGTCGAAGATATTCAGAGCTTTTTGTTTGCCTGTAGCTGCAATTCTTTGCCATTTTTTTACATCTTTAGCTAAACCAATCAATGTTTGTGCTAAAGCGAAACTATCTCCTGCTGGAAATATTAATCCACTAACATCATGCTCAATTGTTTCACTTCCACCTCCTACTCCTGTAGATATGGCTGTTAAACCTGCTGCCATCCCCTCTACTGGTGAAATTCCAAATGCCTCTGGACCAATTGATGGAAACACAATAATATTTTTAGAGCTATACAGATGAATCAGTTCTTCTAGTTGCAGATAGCCAAGAAATTTAACCTTCTCTTCCATGCTATTTTTAACAACAAATTGTTTTAAACGAGTAAAATAATCTCGATTAATATTATTATCTCCTGCGATAGAACATTCAAAATCTACATTTTCATCATCAATAAATTTTAAGGCTTCAATTAAGGTATGAGTACCTTTAGAATCTATAATTAGTCCTGCATAAACAATCCTAAGTTTATCCATATTAGGCAGCATACACATCTGGAATTTTTTCACTTTTGCCCCTGGATAAACAATAATAGTTTTCTCCGATGGATAGCCTTGACTAATGACTTTTTGCCTTACATACTCACTAGCTGTTGCTAGAATAAAAGAATTATCTTGAGGCATTTTATCGGCAGAACACAAAAGGGTTGGCAATCCCAAATGATTAATAACTGGAATATAATTTTCTAAAAGCGGTCTAAATATTTCCAGTCCCAAAAAATTAATATTACCAACCAGACAAACATCTGGTGGAAATTCAGCGATCGCTTCTCTAATAACCAAGTCGTTATTAACAATAATTCTCTTAATTTCTTGGGGATTTTCTATTGCTTTAGCAGCACCTTCAAAAGTTCCGAATAATTGTAAATTACGATTAATATTTGCTTCTACTGTAGTAATTTGAGTTAGATAAGGCGCATCGGAAGTTAGAACTTTTATTATATAACCTCTCTGCTGAAGAACATTGGCAAAATCACTAATGCTGCGCCCATATCCTCCTAGTTCTTGGGGAGGATAAAGATTATTAATCACCAATATTTTTTTAGAAGTTATTTTCGGATTTGACTCTGTTAAATTTTCCTGATATTTATCTACACTTTTTCCTTGTCTCAGATAATTGCAGCGACGATAAATATTTAAGGCTTTCTGTTCTAAACCTTGTTGTAAATAGCATTTTTCTAGCCAAGACCAGAGTTCAATTTCTTCTGACCTAATATCAACTAAATGTTCCAGTATATTAGCTGCTGCCTCATATTTATTTAAATCTATCAAAACTGTAGCTAAACTTTTCATAGCAATTGGGTTTCGACGTTCCAGACTAACTGCTTTATCCAGTAATTTTTCTGCCTCTGTTAAGTCATCTAATTTGGCATACAGTAAACCAAGTTCTACTAACGCTTTTATATCATAGGGATTGTTTTGCAATGCTCGTTCAAAAGCTTTCATAGCTGCTACATTCTTTTTTTGTGCTAGTAAGAAAGTTCCCCAGTCTGATTTCTTTTTCCAGGAATAAGCTAAAGGATTATTGCTTTGCTTTACTAATCCAACTCTTTCAAATAAACTATCAAATTTACTTCCTAAATTTTCATTTGCATTGATTTTATTATCTAAAATTATCAAATTTTTGAAATTAATTAAAGCCAGTAATTGATTGATACCTATCCTTTCTAATTCTTGTTCTGTTAAAATAATTAAATCCCATAATTTAGCTTGACTCTGTAACTGCCAACTATCAATAAATGTAATTTGCTTTTCAACTTGACATTGGTAAAATAAGTTAATTGAAATATCGCTATTGCGTCCTTTATCATCATCAAAAATAATATTTACCTCTAATCGTGGTAAATCAATTACATCACAAATAATATTCGGGTCAATCTGAGACCAAAAAAGCACTTTAATGTATGACTGCTTCAGATGTAGTTCTTGTATAAATTCATAAATAGAAATGCGTTGATGTAATGCTTTTAAATCATTACTATGAATATAAATACTACGTCTATCCGCTTCTATCTTGTAAATATGTTCAATATCTTTACCATCAATATAATCAATAACTCGTTGAATATTCAATTCGGGGCTATGGTTTTGCCAAAATGCTTCACAACCATTAGATGCTATTCCCCCAGCAATTTGTGGATTCTCCAAAAAGAAATTTATTTTCTGTCTCAGTTCTGATTTATTCTTAAATAAAGCTAGGTGTTTGTTATCCTCAAACAATAATTCTAATCCAGATTGTGGGCTGAGTTTATCTGTAAGTAAAAAGCCACCACTGGAGATTACCTCAAATACACGCAGGTTTAAATCTCCATTCATACTAACGTTCAAATTAATCAGAGATTCAGCATATATTTCTGCTGCTTTTTTTTGTGATGCTTGTAGCTGATGAATTGGAAAATTTAACTGTTTTAGATAAGCTAAAATTGATTTTCGGTAAGGGTGAAACTGACCAACTTGCCCAACAAATGTTAAAGGATACTTAGAAGTTAAATTTTGTTCTTGAGGATGGGGATTAATATTAAAACCAGGAACCCAAAAAACATTCTCAAAACCTGCTTCTTTAAAATAGTGGAGATGATGACGCTTATGATCTGACATAATAAAGTCAAATTGTTCTCCTACAGCATATTCTACCAAAGTTTTAATTGGTTTTGATAGATGTTGAGTATTACCGCAAATTAATAGTTTAGGGCAAGATAGCGATTGTAAGTTAGTAGGAAAATTAGCCCTTGTAGAATCTGCTTTTACTACTATTAAATCTGGTTTCTGAGATAGAGGTAGTCTGTCTACAATTTTATTAATATCATATATTCCAGAAGGTGTTTGAATGCTTTGATAGTTTCCATCTTCTATTTCTGTTTGACAGTGAGGACTACAAAAAACTTCCCTAGGTGAAATAATAATAGGTCTGTATGCCTCTCTTGGTCCTAAGAAGCTGACTATAACGTTAATTTCTGAAGATTTTAAGACAGTCAATTTACCTTACCTTAATACTGCTAGAGAAATTGTCTGTAGGAGAATAAGTTGATTTTTTTGCATCTATAATAATTGAAGTGTAATTCAAATATCCATTTTTATTTCTATTGTCAAATCTCATTGAGCGATTTATTTTACCCTGGTCAGGATTCCATTCTTGAAAATGAAATTTACCTATTTCATCAAAATATTCTAGCAAATCTACTTCAAAACCTGCTTCTTCAAATAATTTTTTCAGGGATTGATAGTTGTAGAGAATCTTATGTTCGTTAGCACCAGGACCTCTACCACCTGGTTTAACCCACTCAATATAATCTGAGCTTGGGTGAAAACCATCTGGCACGGCAATTCTTAAATAAGCTCCTTCCTTGAGGTAAAGATAACAATTTTGAGCGGCAAGAATTCCCTGTTCTATGTTTAAATGTTCCCAGACATGTTCGGCTAATATAGCATCTATTGATGAGGGATAAAAGTTACTTTCCCAATTTTCAATATTTAACAAATTTAAGGTATTAATATCAGTAGCTATCCAACCAGGTTGATTAATGCCGCTAGTTCCAATAATAATTTTAATAATTGGATTAATTTCCCATATATGTTGATATATTGCTAGAGCAATTCTATATTCTCCTAGTTTTTGTTGTCGTTGAGCTTCAGTTTCCAAAACTTGAAGTAGTTGTGCAGTCCATTGCTTTTCTTGTGATGCTGTTCCATTGCTCAGACCCCAAAGCCAAGTAGTCCAAGCTTCTGCTTCCTTTGTGTCTAGGAGAAATAATAGCCCTAAATACCAATAATTAGACTTGACTTCTGGTTGTAGGGCGATCGCTTTTTCATACAAGGTAATAGCTTGAGAATATTTCTTTTCCTTGAGATAATTTTGGGCTAACTCTTGTAATTTTAGTACTTCACTACTAGAACAGAAATTCATACTTAGTTCATCCCTTCTATCTATTTCTCAACCTCCAACCTCACCTGCTCCAATGCAACTTTATAATCCTCCCTCTCCGGATACAACCCCACTAATTTCTCCAAAGATTCGATCGCCCCCTCTTTATCCCCCATCTCCAACCGCACTTTCACCAAACCCTCCAAAGCAGTAAAATTTTCAGGCTCCCGCTCCAATACTTTCTCATATCCTTGCGCCAGTTTCTGCAACCTCTCCTCTACCGACACAACTTCCACCGTCTCTACCTGTTGAGACTCTTGAAAAGCAGTTTTAAACATATTCGCCATCCCAAACAAGGCCGTACCACCAAAAGATACAACCCCAACTAGGGACATTATCTTTTTCAATCTCTTACTTCGTTGCTGCCTAGCTTCCATATACTGTTTCTCTGTACCTTGCATTGGCTACTTTACTCCCAATTTCTACTTTTTCCATTTTTCCCAATTTTAGCCAAAAAGCGATCGCTTAAGCGACACGGATCATTATTGCTCCCTAATATTTCGTCCTTTGTCCCAGAAAATTTCTGAAATAAGAGTTTATTTTCTGGCCAACTTCACTCATTATTATTTTTAATATTTACAATTATTCAGTAAAGCGATCGCTCTTTCTCTTTTGTCCAATTATTCGGTTTTCCCCAAATATTTCTCAAATTTTCTGGTATCTCCTTGAAATATTCCACAATATTTTGTGCTTTGTCTCAATCAAAAAAGAGGCGATCGCTATTCATCGCCCCTACAATTATTCAATACCGAACCTTCAGCTTGAACTTGAATATCCTAAACCTTCACCGCAACCTTCTCTTCAGCATCAACACTTGCTTGTGGTGTACCCGCTTCAGAAGGAGGCACAACTTGATAAAACTTCGGCAAATACTCAGACCAACTCGCCAAAATAATCTTCGCCTTCTCACTTCCAGTCCGATCGACGTGCAATGAAATCAAATCCTGCAACTGCGCCTCACCTTCTGGCGTACAAACACGCTGAATAGAAACGATTTCATTATTCACCCTGGCTGGAAAATCACCATCTTCATCCAAGAAATAAGCAATTCCCCCAGTCATACCAGCGCCGACATTCCGACCTGTCTTACCCAAACAAACAATCACACCACCAGTCATATATTCACAAGCATGGTCGCCAGCACCTTCAATAACTGCCTTACCCATAGAGTTCCGCACAGCAAAACGTTCCCCTGCTTGACCATTTGCAAACAAAGTTCCACCAGTAGCACCATACAAACAAGTATTGCCAATAATTACATTTGTTGCCGGGTTGTAACCAGTTTTGGCAGGTGGCTTAATAATAATCTCTCCACCGTGCATTCCTTTACCAACATAATCATTCGCCTCACCTCGTAATGTTAAAGTCATTCCTGGCAAGTTGAAAGCGCCAAAACTCTGACCAGCACTACCATTAAACATCAGATTAATCTGCCCTTCAAAACCAGTATTACCATAACGATCGGCGATCGCTCCTGCCAACCTTGCTCCCACAGTACGGTCGGTGTTGACTAACTTTATTGTCTTACTAACAGTTCCCTGGTTGCGAATTGCAGCTTGAATTTCTCGGTCATCCAGCAACACATCATCTAAAACAGAACCATTGCTGTGAACAGTTTCATGGTTTAACCAGTCCCGATCGCTACGAGTATCTGGCAACTTGAGCAAACAATCTAAATTTAAAGCTGCTGTTTTTGTTAACTGTACATTTTCCCCTGCTTTCAGCAAGTCAGCACGACCCATAACTTCACTCAGAGAGCGATAACCTAATTTTGCTAAAATACTCCGTACTTCCTCAGCAATAAACCAGAAGAAATTGACTACGTTTTCTGGCACACCTGTAAATTTCTTACGCAATTTTTCCTGCTGAGTTGCCACACCCACCGGGCAAGTGTTGGTATGACAAATGCGTGCCATAATACAACCTTCAGCAATCATAGAAATAGACCCAAAACCAAATTCTTCTGCTCCCATCAAAGCCGCCATGAGTACATCCCAACCAGTCTTCAGACCGCCATCAACCCGGAGAGTTACCCGATCGCGCAACTGATTGACCATCAATACTCGATGCACCTCACTCAAACCCAACTCCCAAGGACTACCTGCGTGTTTAATTGAACTTAAAGGAGAAGCACCTGTACCGCCATCGTGACCAGAAATTTGAATCACATCAGCATTTGCCTTTGCTACACCAGCAGCGATCGTACCAATACCAATTTCTGCTACCAACTTCACCGAAACACCAGCATTAGGATTAACTTGGTGGAGGTCAAAAATCAATTGTGCCAAATCCTCAATTGAGTAAATATCGTGGTGAGGAGGTGGTGAAATTAATGACACCCCAGGTTTAGAACGACGCAATGTAGCAATATAAGCGCTCACCTTTTTACCAGGTAACTGACCCCCCTCCCCTGGTTTAGCCCCCTGAGCTATTTTTATTTCAATTTGTTTGGCATTCATCAGATATTCTGGGGTAACGCCAAACCGACCAGAAGCCACTTGTTTGATAGCAGAGGAAGCTGTGTCACCATTTCGCAATCCTTTGAGATGGGGGAATAAAGTAGATAAACCTTCCGCATCTACATCATCCAACACTTTAAATCTTATAGAGTCTTCTCCACCCTCACCAGAGTTAGACTTGCCATTAATACGATTCATAGCGATCGCCAAAGTCTCATGAGCTTCCCGTGAAAGCGACCCCAGAGACATTCCACCAGTACAGAAACGTTTCATTATTTCTGCTGCGGGTTCCACTTCTTCTACAGAGATGGGAGAGCGATCGCTATTAAAATCCAATAAATCCCGTAAAGCCGTTATTGGTCGTCCTTGCAAGTATTTCCGGTAAACTTCATAGTGGTCGTACCCCGATTTTTCTTCCTGTTTACCATTGCCATTACCATTATTAAAAGTAGCAACCGCTTTATGGAGTGCTTTTGCCATCTCCGGACTATTCATGTGATATTCCCCACTGGGGCGATATTGCACAAACCCATAATTCTCCAACTTCTTAATATTCAATTCTGGGAACGCTCGACTATGGAAAGCGATCGTCTCTTGTGCTAACTCTGCTACTGTTAAACCACCTACCCGAGAAGTAGTTCCTCGGAAAGCAAGTTCCAACAAATCTCCACCAATACCGATCGCTTCAAAAATCTGCGCACCTTGATAAGAAGACAACAAAGAAATTCCCATTTTAGAGAGAATTTTTAACAGTCCTGCTTCTATTGCTTTGCGATAATTTTTTTGAGCTTCTTCGATAGTAATTTTTGCAATCTTACCCCGTTCCATTTGTTTTTGAACTGTTGAGTTCGACCACCAAGAACGTACAGATTCTAATGCTAAATAAGGATGAACTGCACTAGCTCCATAACCAATCAAACAAGCAAAATGATGAGTACTCCAACATTGAGCTGTTTCTACCACCAAAGATACCTTCATTCGTAACCGTTCTTTAATCAAATGATGGTGAACCGCACCCACAGCCACTAAAGGAGGAATATAAGCCAACTCTGCAGTAATTCCTCCCTCAATTTTGTCAGATAAAACAATAATTTCCCGACCATTTTTAACTGCTGTTGCTGCTTGTTCGCACAAATTATTTACTGCTGTTTCTAATCCTTCTGGTCCATCAGTTATAGCAAATAAAGTAGATAAAGTTTCTGTAGCAAATTCTGACTCGTAAACTTCTGTTAATTCTGCTTCATTTAATAGTGGCGATTCTATCTTTAATAACCGTGCATTTTCTGGGCTAATTTCTAATAAGTTACCCCGCTTACCTAGCAACATATTTAGTGACATTACCATACCTTCCCGCAGAGGATCGATAGGAGGATTTGTCACTTGAGCAAACCTTTGTTTGAAATAGTCATACAGCAAATGAGGGCGTTGAGAAAGCACTGCCAGAGGAATGTCATCTCCCATACAAAATGTTGGCTCTTTCCCTAGATTTGCCATATCAGAAATTACCATATCTAGGTCTTCTAAGCTATATCCAAAAGCCGTTTGTGACCTCAGCAAAGTTTGTGAATCCAACTTAGTATTAGTAACAAAAGGTTGCTTTTTTATCTGCTTTCTTTGTTTTAACCATTCTCCCAAAGGAAGCTGTTTACTAATACGTTTTTTAATCTCCCAATTTTTCAGAACTTCATTGGTGCCAAAATCTACAGCAATCATTTGTCCCGGTCCGAGGCGACCTTTTTCTACTATTTCTGCCTCTGGTATTTCTACGACTCCTGCTTCAGATGCCACAATGATTAGATCGTTATTTGTAATGCAATAACGTGCTGGTCGCAAACCATTCCGGTCTAGAGCTGCTCCTACCTGTTTGCCATCACTAAACACCAATAATGCTGGACCATCCCAAGCTTCCTGCAAACCACTGTAATATTCATAAAAATCAACAATTTCTGGATATTCTGACAAGTCGGGCTGATTTTTGTATGCTTCTGGCACCATGATCATCAATGTTTCCATTGGCGATCGCCCGGAACGTACAATTAATTCCATCACGTTGTCTAGATTTGCCGAATCACTACTGCCAGCATCTACAAAGGGTTTCAATTCATTTAATCGCGCTCCCCAAGTCGATGAACTTAGACTAGACTCCCGAGCTTTCATCCAGTTAATATTTCCCAACAGAGTGTTAATTTCTCCATTGTGACCGAGCAAACGCATCGGTTGAGCCAGAGGCCATCGAGGCATTGTATTGGTGCTGAAGCGTCGGTGGTAAACTGCAAAGGCGCTCTCGTAGGCTTGGTTTTGCAGGTCTGTGTAAAATTCTCCTAGAACAGCAGAGCGCACCATTCCTTTATATACAATAGTGCGACTGGAGAAAGAACAAATATAAGCATCTAGTCCCCAAACAAAACCCTCTGCTTCTAAAGCACAACCAATATTACGCCGTATTAAGTAGAGCGATCGCTCTATTGCATCACCTTGCAATGTTTCTGAAGTTACAATGAGCTGTTCGATCTGTGGTTGATTTGCTCGTGCTTGTACTCCTAATACTTCTGGTTTGACTGGTACAACTCGCCAACCAACTACTTTTAAACCTTCTTTGGTAATTACTTTTTCAATTATTTGCCGTGCTTGTGCTGCCTTCTCTTCTGTTTGGGGTAAAAATATCATTGCGACCCCACAGCGTTCAGTATCTAACTCTCCATTTTCAGATAATAATTTCCATGGAACTTGAGTCATTAAACCTGCTCCATCTCCTGAGTCTTGGTCAGCACTACAGCCACCACGATGTTCTAAGCAAGTTAGAGCAGGTAAAGCTTTCATAATAATTTCATGACTCTTTTTTCCTGATGGATGAGCAATGAAACCTACCCCACAAGCATCTCGTTCTTCTACTAGCCATCTTTGGCCGTTATAAGTTTCTTTGTTTGCTTTGAGATTTATGGACGCAGAGATTTGTTTGTGTTGGGAATAGTTACTGATTTGATTCATGTTTAATTTACTCACATTGTTGTCAACTTTAAGTGAGGGTTTCACCCTTGATATAACTGTTCATCTCATCTTATTGCTACTTTACTTGCTTGGGATAAATACACTACAAAACAAGCCACACAATTGATAGAGTGAAATTTTTATATTGTTTTAAGGTTAATCTGATACTTGGTATAGTATTTCGTGCTTTCTTCATTTTCTTTACAAAGAAATAAGATTTTACAAAAATAGCAAGCTATAATATTACCATCAACCACGGAAGCCTACAATACTGCTGTTTTCGCTATTCTATCAACTATCTTAATGATTGCTTGAAAATAATTATGATACAAAAAATACTCTAAATTTAACTCAACTGATTTATGATGACACACGCAGCTCACACTAACTTCTTGCTTGTCGATTGAGTTAGATTTAGAGTGCGATCTTTCCCCATAAAGTTTCAACCTAATATGAGTATGAGCTTTAATTTTGCTTTCATGCTTGTCACTCATACCCCATCATTTACAGAATTTACGCATTTTCACCTTGAAAACGCTATATGCATGTACGGGCGAATGGCATTGGCTAGCGCCAGAGCTGCCGAATGGCGCCCTCACTCAATTTAGTGTCCGTGCGTAAGTCCTGATTTAGTTAGAATTGTTTTACTTATTATAGTCAAGTGTTTATTAGATATAGTAGTGTTTTTTAACTTTTTTACTCTGAATATATTTAGATTTTAGAATAAAATATTTTTATTGACTTATGGACATACCTCTAAAATCCGGCCTTACTTCAATTTTGGCCTTCTGCATACCCAAAGTACAGTAGAAATTTTCAGGAGCTAGTTAGTTTAGTTATGTTACCAGATTCAATGGCATAAATCAATGTGTGAAGCTCGAAGTTTCATAGTATAGATATAGACGACAAGTTCATAAACTTCATAATTCATCGCCACCTCAAATAAAATTGGCATAACACCTACCACTTAACACCTAATTCTGTGTAACCTCACATAGAATTGGTATAGATATATGAAGATTTGATATAGATATTCAAAAAGCTAGAATAGGGGGTGACAGTAACAGGGGTAATTTTGCTATGGTTTATATGGTATGTAATTTGACTCTACCCCTAGACTATTTTTCTTCAGCCTGAACCTCTAGAAATACTAGGTGAGAGAATTATTTGTGTCCCAGATTTTAGCTAAACCGTCGAGAAGCCTGCGCGCGAAATTTTCAATTTGGTGCGATCTGAATGGGCGGTAAGGGTAAAATCTGATTGCGGAGCTAGGTGCGTAGTTTTTCGATCTGCAAAAAGGGCGGCGGGGCATCCCGTCCTTAAAGCACGCGCTTGTCCGATGCAATAGCAGGACTGGGAAGCGAGAGAGCTTACACTATACCGAATGGTTAGTGTGGGAGTATGTCACTATTTTATTTTTTTGGAGATAGCCAAAAGATGGTACAAGTTAAGGAAGTAGCCCAAACCCCTAAATTGTCTATACCTTCTGCCTTAAAAGGACTGCCTACCACCGAACGTCCTTGGGGATCGTTCACAGTTTTAGAAGATGGACTTGGATATAAAATCAAACGAATAGAAGTCAAACCAGGACATAGACTTAGTCTACAAATGCACTACCACCGTAGCGAGCATTGGATTGTTGTTTCAGGAACTGCTAAGGTTTTCTGTGGAGACAGAGAAGAAATTCTGCAAAACAATCAATCTACCTATGTACCTCAATGTACCTCTCATCGCTTAGAGAATCCAGGAGTTATTCCTTTAGTATTGATTGAAGTACAAAATGGAGAGTACCTTGGAGAGGATGACATTGTTCGTTTTCAGGATGATTATGCCCGCACAAAGTCCTAATTTTAACTGGTAATCAAAAAAAAATTTGTGAATGATTAACTTGAGCGAAGCAGCAGTCCAAGAAATTATTCGTCTGAGGTCTAAACATCAAAACCCAAATTCCTTATTTCGTTTGAAGTTTAAATCTGGTGGCTGCTGTAGTTTCTGTTACATAATGGAGTTTGACGAACAGTTAGCTAGTAACGACCAAGTTTATGATTGTGGGAAAGTAAAAGTCGTAGTTGACTCTCAACAACTAAATTATCTGAATGGATTAACCTTGGACTATTCTGAGGACCTGATGGGTGGAGGCTTCCGATTTAACAATCCTAATGCTAAAGCTACCTGTGGTTGTGGAAATTCCTTTTCGATTTGATGTTGACAAAAGCGTATAACTAACCTATAATTAAAGATTGTTTGTAAAGTGTTTTTAGAAGAACTAGGGATAAAGCCCAAAATTAATTAATGTTTTGATAATTTCCCTAAAATTCCTGAAAAATAGGCCGTTGCACCAAAGGTTCCTATGGCGCAGCGGTAATTTATTCCTAATAAGGAATAGTTTATCTAAATGTTGGCATTTATACCCGCGCTCTCCTCGTCGGGAGCGGAGGGATGGGAATGCCAATCAATGTTGCGGTACACGGAATATGTTAAATATAAGCGTAGGATAAGCAAGTAGTAAATGGTTGAGAAAGCTTACAAGTTTAGGTTCTATCCTACTCCAGAACAGGAAAACCTGTTGAGGAGGACTTTAGGCTGTGTTCGGCTGATATACAACAGAGCTTTAGCCGCTAGAACTCAAGCTTGGTATGAAAACAAGGAAAGAGTAAGCTACAAGCAAACTTCAGCTATGCTGACTCACTGGAAAAAGCAGGAAGATTTAGATTTCCTAAAAGAAGTCAGTAGCGTCCCATTACAACAAGGTTTGAGACACCTACAAACAGCCTTCACTAACTTTTTCAGTGGACGTGCAAAATATCCTAACTTTAAGAAAAAACGGAATGGTGGTAGTGCAGAATTTACAAAGTCCGCATTTAAGTGGAAAGATGGTCAAGTCTATCTAGCCAAATGTCTTGAACCATTATCAATTAGATGGAGCAGGCAACTACCACTTGGTTGTGTACCAACTACAATTACAGTTAAACTTGACCCTAGTGGCAGATGGTCTATATCTTTGAGAGTTAACGACACTAGAACTTTAAAGCTCAAGCCAGTCAACAAGCAAATAGGTATTGACTTAGGAATCACCAGTTTAGTTACTACCAGTGATGGAGAAAAAATTTCTAACCCAAAGAATATAAACAAATTACACAAAAAACTGAGATTGGCGGGGAAGTCTCTATCTAGAAAAACCAAGGGGTCTAATAATTATCAAAAGGCTAGGCTGAAAGTAGCCAGGATACACGCAAAAATTAAAGATTCAAGATTAGATTACACCCATAAGCTAACCACTCAACTAATCAGAGAAAATCAAACTGTTGTAGTTGAGGACTTGGCAGTAAAAAACATGGTTAAAAACCATAAATTAGCCAGAGCAATAAGTGATGCCAACTGGTCCGAGTTAGTCAGGCAATTAGAATACAAAGCTGAATGGTATGGACGGGAATTAATCAAGATTGATAGATATTTCCCTAGTTCTAAGCGTTGCTCTAATTGTGGTCATGTAGTAGAAAAATTGCCTCTAAATATTAGAGAGTGGGATTGTCCTGAATGTGCAGCTCACCATGACAGGGATATAAACGCTGCAATTAACATTTTGGCTGCGGGACTCGCAGTGTCAGTCTGTGGAGCGACCGTAAGACCATCTGGGAGTAAATCTCAGAGGGCTGGTGCTAAGAAACAGAAAGCCCCTAACAGTAATGTTAAGGAATCCCGCGCTGTCTCGTAGAGCAGCGTCGGGAGGATGTCAATGGGAACAAATTAAGAATAATCACAAGGAAAACTGTTACCAATGGATAGATAATTGATAATTAATCCATTCGGTTTAAAGCCTCTCCTTTTAAGTTAAGGAGAAAAAAAACGGTCGCTCTTCGCAGCATATCCGTTGGCTGGGATGGCTCCGAAACCTGTGCCATATCCCATGGACTCCTGTGAAGAAATAATATTTCCTTATATTCAATTCCGTAACGGTTAAAACCCGAGGTAATTATCCATTATCCATTAATGAATCATAACTAATGCCCACAATTCAACAACTAATTCGTTCAGCTCGTCAAGAAACTGAAAAGAAAACTAAATCTCCGGCTCTCAAAAGTTGCCCTCAACGTCGTGGAGTATGCACCAGAGTATACACCACTACACCAAAAAAGCCTAACTCCGCTCTCCGTAAGGTAGCTAGGGTACGTCTAACTTCAGGCTTTGAAGTAACTGCCTATATTCCTGGTATTGGTCATAACCTACAAGAACACTCTGTAGTTATGATTAGAGGCGGTAGGGTGAAAGACCTGCCTGGTGTGAGATATCACATCATTCGTGGCACATTAGATACCGCAGGAGTAAAAGACCGTAAACAAAGTCGTTCTAAGTATGGGGCGAAAAAGCCAAAAGCCTAAGTTAGTGGAATGCAAAATTCAAGGAAATATTAGCTAAAATTAGTACTTAGTATTTAATAAATATTGAATTTTGTCTCGATCGCTCAAATATAAATAATTTAAAGTTTAGTTTTTTGGTTGTAATAATATGTCTCGTCGTAGAGTTGTTCAAAGACGTCCTGTGCCTCCAGATGCACAGTACAATAGTCGATTAGTCAGTATGATGGTACGACGCATAATGCGTCACGGTAAAAAATCCTTAGCATTTAATATCGTGTACGATGCGTTTAAAACTATTGAAGAAAGGACAGATTCAGATCCTTTAGAACTATTTGAAAAAGCAGTCCGGAATGTGACTCCTTTAGTAGAAGTTAAGGCCCGTCGTGTGGGTGGTGCAACATACCAGGTGCCGATGGAAGTACGCTCAGACCGTGGAACTAGCCTGGCCCTGCGTTGGTTGGTGCAATATTCCAGAACTAGAGGCGGAAAAACAATGGCCATGAAGTTAGCCAATGAATTAATGGACGCTGCTAACGAAACAGGTAGTGCAGTTCGTAAGCGAGAAGAAACTCACAGAATGGCAGAAGCAAATAAGGCTTTTGCTCACTATCGTTATTAAAAAGCATTCAGCATTTCAGCATTCAGCAGTCAGCTTTGCGCGTTTGCGTAGCATTATGGAGGAAAGGGGATTTAAGCCATTCCTAAAATTAAACGACTACCATTACATAAGCACTACCTTTTTAGGCTGATAGCTGAATGCTGATAGCTGATAGCTAGTTAAAGCTAATAAAGAATACCGCCACTTGTACCCAAAATTATAGAATTTTAATTAAGCATAAAAATCTGAAGTACAGATAAAGGAGGTAACTGTGGGACGTAGTATGCCACTAGAGCGCGTGCGAAATATCGGTATCGCAGCTCATATAGATGCGGGTAAGACAACAACAACAGAAAGAATCCTATTTTATTCCGGTATAGTACATAAAATGGGGGAAGTTCACGATGGGACCGCAGTTACCGACTGGATGGCTCAAGAGCGAGAACGTGGAATTACTATTACTGCGGCTGCTATTAGCACTAAGTGGTTAGACCATCAAATTAATATTATTGATACTCCAGGACACGTAGACTTCACCATAGAAGTAGAACGTTCCATGAGGGTTCTGGATGGAATAATAGCTGTATTCTGCTCGGTAGGAGGAGTACAGCCTCAATCAGAAACTGTCTGGCGTCAAGCTGACCGTTACCATGTCCCTCGTATGGCCTTTGTGAATAAGATGGACAGGACAGGGGCGAACTTCTTTAAGGTATACGAGCAAGTTCGCGATCGCCTCCGAGCTAATGCAGTTCCAGTCCAAATCCCGATCGGTAGTGAAAATGAATTTAGGGGAATTGTAGATTTGGTGGGGATGAAAGCTTTTATCTACACCAATGACCTCGGAACAGATATTCAAAAAACGGAAATTCCAGCAGAAGTAGAAGAGTTAGCTCAAGAATATCGTCTTAAGTTAGTTGAGTCAGTAGCGGAAACTGATGATGCTTTGACAGAAAAGTATCTCGAAGGAGAGGAATTTACAGAAGAGGAAATTCGTAAAGCTCTACGTCAAGCCACTATTAAAGGTACAGTTGTACCAATGTTATGTGGTTCAGCTTTCAAAAATAAAGGTGTTCAACTTCTACTTGATGCAGTAGTAGATTATTTGCCCGCTCCAACAGAAGTCCCACCAATTGAAGGAACATTGCCAAATGGCGAACAAGATACAAGACCTTCAGATGATGAAACTCCTCTAGCAGCTCTGGCATTTAAAATTATGTCAGACCCTTATGGTCGTCTCACCTTTTTACGGGTATATTCTGGAGTACTTCCTAAAGGTAGTTATATCCTCAATTCTACTAAGGATAAGAAAGAAAGAATTTCTCGTCTAATTGTTCTAAAAGCTGATGAAAAAATAGATGTAGATGAACTGCGGGCAGGAGATTTGGGGGCAGTTGTAGGCATGAAACATACCTTGACAGGTGATACAGTTTGTGATAAGGATAATCCAATTCTTCTAGAATCTCTTTATGTTCCTGAGCCAGTTATATCTGTGGCCGTGGAGCCCAAAACTAAACAAGATATGGAGAAACTATCTCAGGCACTTCAGGCACTTTCAGACGAAGACCCTACATTCCGAGTGAGTATTAATCCAGAAACTAACCAAACAGTAATTGCTGGGATGGGTGAGCTTCACCTGGAAATTTTGGTAGACCGGATGCTGCGGGAATATAAGGTGGAAGCTAATGTGGGTCAACCACAGGTGGCTTACCGAGAGACTATTCGCCAACAGGTTGAGGCCGAAGGTAAATTTATCCGTCAAAGTGGTGGCAAAGGTCAGTATGGCCATGTGGTCATAGAACTGGAACCAGGAGAGCTAGGTAGTGGTTTTGAGTTTGTCTCCAAGATTGTTGGAGGGACAGTACCTAAAGAATTTATTAGTCCAGCAGAACAAGGAATGAAAGAGGCTTGTGAGGCAGGAATTTTGGCTGGTTATCCATTAATAGATGTTAAGGCTACTCTGGTGGATGGATCTTACCATGATGTGGATTCTTCGGAAATGGCTTTTAAAATTGCTGGCTCTATGGCAATTAAGGAAGGTGTTACTAAGGCTTCACCTGTGTTATTGGAGCCAAAGATGAAAATTGAGATAGAAGTACCTGAAGAATATATTGGTAATATTATCGGAGACCTTAACTCTAGAAGAGGACAAATAGAGGGACAGGGAGTAGAATCAGGTATGGCTAAAGTAACAGCAAAAGTTCCTTTAGCAGAAATGTTTGGTTATGCTACTGACATGAGGTCAAAAACTCAAGGTCGTGGTATCTTTTCGATGGAATTTAGTCACTATGAGGAAGTGCCTCGTAATGTGGCAGAGACTATCATTGCGAAGACCAAAGGATATGTCTAGCAATTCTGCAATTTATTTAGTTCTTAGATTAAAATTTTAGTTTTGGATTGAATAATGTGAAAATAAAAGAACTGACTGCTAAATGAAAACTGACAATTGACTAAAAAAATAGGCAATTGAAAGAAAGGGCCGACAAAGATTAGTTAAACGGCTCGGCAGAGTTGTCAAAATTTATCTATTATTATCAGTGCATCCGTTTCCTCATCCAAAGGAGGCGGAATTAACAACGGAAAAAAAAGGAACAAGTAATTAATGGCACGCGCAAAATTTGAAAGAAACAAACCTCACGTCAATATTGGAACTATTGGACACGTTGACCACGGTAAAACAACCCTGACAGCGGCAATTACAATGACTTTGGCTGCTACTGGCAAAGCTAAGGCCAGGAACTATGCTGATATTGATGCAGCTCCAGAAGAGAAAGCACGGGGTATTACAATTAATACTGCTCATGTAGAGTACGAAACAGAAGGACGCCACTATGCTCATGTTGATTGTCCCGGACACGCTGACTATGTAAAAAATATGATTACAGGTGCAGCTCAAATGGACGGTGCAATTCTAGTAGTTTCTGCTGCTGATGGTCCAATGCCCCAAACTCGCGAGCATATTCTATTGGCCAAGCAGGTAGGGGTTCCTAATATAGTTGTTTTCCTCAATAAGCAAGATATGGTGGACGATGAGGAACTTTTGGAACTGGTGGAACTGGAAGTTCGGGAACTTTTAAGTGACTATGATTTTGATGGAGATAATATTCCGATCGCTTCTGGTTCTGCTTTACAGGCAGTAGAAGCACTAACAGCTAACCCCAATATAGGAAAGGGTGAAAATGAGTGGGTGGATAAAATTCTGGCTCTGATGGATGAGGTTGATGGATATATTCCTACACCAGAACGTGATGTTGATAAGCCATTCCTCATGGCGGTAGAGGATGTATTCTCTATTACTGGTCGTGGTACTGTAGCTACAGGACGGATTGAGCGTGGTAAGGTCAAAGTCGGTGAAACTGTAGAATTGGTGGGTATCAGAGACACTCGTAATACCACAGTTACAGGTGTGGAAATGTTCCAGAAAATTCTGGACGAAGGAATGGCAGGTGATAATGTGGGAT
This sequence comes from Cyanobacteriota bacterium, assembly GCA_034190295.1. Classification (GTDB taxonomy): domain Bacteria; phylum Cyanobacteriota; class Cyanobacteriia; order Cyanobacteriales; family Microcoleaceae; genus Okeania. The sequence continues at coordinate 71,537 of JAXHSW010000016.1, forward strand.
TACTACTGCGTGGTATGCAGAAAGATGATATTCAACGTGGTATGGTGTTGGCCAAACCAGGCTCTATTACTCCCCACAAAAAATTTGAATCTGAAGTTTATGTTCTGAAAAAGGAAGAAGGAGGTCGTCATACACCTTTCTTCCCTAACTATCGTCCTCAATTCTACATCCGGACAACAGATGTGACTGGTGCTATTGAGTCTTTTACTGCTGATGATGGTAGTGCAGCAGAAATGGTAATGCCTGGGGACCGGATTAAAATGACGGTTCTACTAATCAACCCAGTGGCAATTGAACAAGGTATGCGTTTTGCCATTCGTGAAGGTGGGAGGACTATTGGTGCTGGTGTTGTTTCTAAGATTCTAGAGTAGGACAACTTCCTCAAAGATTAAGTGGCAGAAAAGTACTGATTTCATTAATGGATAATGGATAATGGATAATGGATAATTACCTCTCCTCTTTTAGGGAGAGGATTGACCAATAAGGAAAAAATTTATTTTTTTTCCCTTGAAAGGGAAGGGTTTTAACCTGAATTGTTTAATTATTTAATTATTTAATTATTAATTATTCGGTAAATTGATATTTGCTTTTCTGCTGCTTAATTATCGAAATAATTGGGTATATAGCGCTACGCGCAAGGCAAAAGTCATTTCAGTTATCAGTTATCAGTACCGACTCCTGTTTGCGCAGCATGACAAACGCAAAGCAATAGACTTGAAATACTAAAGTTTATTTTTTTTATCCCCTTGAAAGGGGAGGCTATTGACCTGAATTTTTGGGTCAAAAATAATCTATGACTGAGTTTGAGAATTGAGGAATGTCCACGTCCTTTGCTTTGATTGCTATAAAACCCCGCCTTGAATGGCAAAATGTTTTTGGAGGTCCGAGTTACAAAAATAACTTCTGACTTCTGAATTTTGACTTCTGACTTAATTTGACTTCTGACTTCATTAAAATCTGAACCTAGAAAATTAAAGAGAAATGGCCACAATTCAACAGCAAAAAATTCGGATTCGCCTCAAGGCATTTGACCGTCGTTTACTTGATACATCTTGTGAAAAAATTGTAGATACGGCAAATAGAACGGGAGCTACAGCTATTGGGCCAATACCATTGCCCACAAAACGACGCATTTACTGTTTGTTGCGATCGCCTCACGTTGATAAAGATTCACGAGAACACTTTGAAACTAGGACACACCGTAGAATTATAGATATTTATCAACCTTCATCAAAAACAATTGATGCACTGATGAAACTGGATTTACCAGCAGGTGTAGATATTGAAGTGAAGTTATAGCAAAATTAGCTGAATCGCTGAGAAGCTTCACGCCATAATATGCAAATTTGGCGTGAGATGAATCGGCGGCAAATTGAATGGACATCGAACCTATTCAATTTGCAAATATCTCAGCAGAAGCTTTCCCCCTGGTTGAAAAATACGAAAACCATAGCTAAATTTACCAAGGCCAAAAAATCTTAAAATCAAAAATAGTAAGCCCATAGATATCTCAAGAATAGAAAAATCGGCTAAAGTATAAGAAGTATTAAGAACCAGAACTTTATTTTAATGATGAAAGATGGCATCCTCTTCTGTAGCTGTTCGAGAACTTCCCCTATTTCCACTACCAGAAGTAGTATTATTTCCAGGTAGACCCCTACCGCTACACATCTTTGAATTTCGCTATAGAATTATGATGAATACAGTTCTAGAAAGCGATAGTAGATTTGGTATTTTGATGTGGGATTCTACTCAAGACCGAGTTGTGGCCACTGGATGTTGCGCTAAGATTGAGAACTACCAACGCTTACCTGACGATCGGATGAAGATTTTGACAGTAGGTGAGCAGAGATTTAGAGTTTTGGACACAATTAGAGAGAAACCTTATCTAGTTGGTTTGGTTGAGTGGATAGAAGATGATTCTTCAGAAAATACTCTTGGAGAGTTATCAAATCAAGTTGAAGCTTTGCTAAAGGATGTGGTTCATCTTTCAGGTAAACTTATGGATCAGAGTATAGAATTACCGACTGATATTCCTAATTTACCAGAAGAATTGTCATATTGGGTGGCTAGCAATCTTTATGGAGTAGCAACTGAACAGCAAGCTCTTTTGGAGATGCAAGATACTGCTACTAGGTTGGAAAGAGAAGTAGAAATTCTTACATCTACTCGCAATCATCTGGCAGCTAGAACTGTTCTGAAAGATACTTTAAAATAAACTGTGGCAATGATGTTGTAAATTCAAGGCTTTTGTTTAGAGAAGGTTATTAATAGAATATACAGCTCAATAATTGGTGGTGGGAAGCACGGAAGCTACTTAATTGTAGTTTCTGACTCACTTCCTAAATATTATTTTTCCATAAGCTTTTTCAACAATTAATAATTAATAATTAATAATTAATAATTACCTCTTCTTTTCAAGGAGAGGATTGACTAATAATGAAAAATTTTATTTATTATCCCCTTAAAAGGGGAGGCTTTAAACCACAATTTTCGGTAAGATCAAATCTTTCTAATTCAGGTATTATAAAATCTTTACTACATCCTCTTTGCTCCTGACTCGGTCTTCCTGACTCCTGACTCCTAATTAACTATCTAATTATACCAATGCTACCGGATTTGATATAACAAGGTAATCAAGTACTTTTTGAGTAAACTAAGCAGCTAGTAAATTCCTCTCTTCTGACTTTGCCCAGTTGCTATAGTCTAATAATAATTTATTCATCAATCCTTGCTTCATTTTGAGTAAGATACTACCTAATAAGTTATTGCCTGTAGATAGCAAAATTGATTTGGGTATTTTATTGAAAGGAGCAGGCAAAAATATTTGTAAAGCTAACTCTACTTTTCCTTCTAGAATAGTTTTATTCTGATTTTTGGTAGGCTGCATTGTACCATTGAGGTTCAATTGAAAATGTTCATTAATCATTTCAATCCCTTTTAGTTGGCAACCAACAGACTTTAAGTTGACTACTCCTTTAGAAGTTGTCAAAATTTTCATGTCGATAATTGGTTCAATTTTCAACATAAAGAATTTGAGAGGTTTCATTTTTAAACGATATATATCGTTAGTTAATTTTTCTATACAGTTAGGGTCTGCTATAACTTCTACAATACGTTGTGGTTGACTTAAATAATTTTGAATACTTATAGACTCTTCTGGAACAGGTATATTGACGGATTGAGATGCAAAAAAATTATTATACATAGTAGCTAGCAAAAGTAAGTGATTTTTATTAAAGCTATTAATTAGGGAATGCTCTTAAAAGTCTTTTAGTAGGGGTAGGAGGTAGGAGACAACCCACCCGCGGGCCCAGACCGTGGAGAACCCACCCCTAGACCCTCCCAGGAGGGGAAGACAGGATAAATGGGAATTTAGATGAGGTAGCAGTAAGAATTGTCCCAAGATTGTTCTGCCCAACTATGCGCCTAAAACCTAAAATACGCTCCTTTTTGAGCGTTAATGACTGAAACAGGCGCACTGCAATTCGACCCTAGAAAGGCTAAAACCTTTATCTGTAAATGCTTTGATATTTAATCGACAGAGCAATAATTACCTTATATTAGAATATATTAAATTTTGTAACAACTTCCGTCAAGCTTGAGTGGAGAGAACTAAATACCGTTTCACGGAAGTTAAAAGTCAAAAGTCAAAAGTTATGCATTAAGATTTTATAGAAGCTCAAAACTTTGATGCTACAGTAGTTTATTTTTCAAGTGAATTGGTATAAATTAAACAGCCTGACTACCAGCAGATAAAACAGAACCTTGTTGACTATTGACTAATACCTCAGTTTCATTACAGGCCCATTGATGATAATCAGCTAATAGTTGATGGGTCAATCTTTGCTTAATTGTCATTAATACACTTTTGAGTAAACCATTACCAGTTGTTTCTAAAACTGGTAGAGGTGTTAACCATAATGGAGGAGGTAATTCTACCTTAACTTCTAAATCTGCTTTGCCTTTGAGATGAGTAACTCCTTTAATTTGGTAGGTTTGGAGAATACCAACTAGATTTAGGGCAAAACGCTGATTAATATATTCTACGCCACGAATTTCACAACCCTCTGACTTTAAGTAAATTGTGCCATTAGCGCTCGCCCAAACCCGTATATCTACAGTTGGTTGAATAGTTAACATCATAAAGTGTAGTGGACGCATTTTGAGGCGGAAGCTATCTTTGTCTAATTGCTCCAATCTTGTTGGGTCAACTAGAGCATTGACTAGACGCTTTGGTTGACGAAGATAATGATGGATAGGAACTTGTTGCTCAACTACGGGAATATTTACAGATTGGGATGCGGTAAATCTAGTAATCATTATTTGTATAAAAAATCAATACTTTAATACCTAAATTTTATAAAATCTTCACATTTATTAATGTGACTTGGATCATACTGAGGTATTTACTCAAGTTTAGTCATTGGCTAGCAAGGGATTTAGGTAAAATTGATTCAAGAATGCGCGCATTCTAAATTCGCGCATTTAGAATTACCTCTCCTTGAAAAGAAGAGGATTGGGTTAAAAGGAATTTTTTTCTTTTTTCTCCATGAATGGAGAGGCTTTATACCTTAATTTTTCGGTAATTCTAGTAATCATAATGGTTAATGGATGAGAACTAATTTAAGAAATGTAACGTAATTTTACGAAGTGTAACTTATTCAATTTTATAGAAATTGGGTTTAATCTAAAATCTAAAATAAAATGGAGATTCTATGACCGAAAAATTTTGGTCAATAACCCCCCCTTTTTAAGCTATCTCTTACCCATAAGTCTTAGCAGAATGAGGGGTGTGGGAAGGGTGGGGAGTGTGGGAGGTGTGGGGAGTAAGAATCTTGTCTACAGTTCTCAAAAAATGTATTTTTCAATGCACTTTTCTTCGGAAAAAGCCTCTCAAACACTTATATATAACTTGTCTATTTTGTCAAGTATTATCTTCAACAAAGATGGGAGATACTGTTAACGTAGCTCCTCCGTAAGAGGCTAACTGATAACTGATAACTGATAACTGATAACTGAAATGGCCATATCAATTGCACATCTTGGCCCTGCTGGTACTAATGCTGAGACAGCAGCAGTGGCATTTACTAATAAACTGAGTCAGCTTGGTCAAAAATCTTTTCTGTGTCCATATCCTAGTATTGCTCAAACTTTATGGGCAGTTTCTCAAGGGGAAGTTAATTTGGCAGTTGTACCTGTAGAAAATTCCATTGAAGGGAGTGTTACTGTTACTGTGGATACACTTTGGCAATTGGACTCTTTAGAGATTCAAACAGCATTAGTCTTGCCTATTTCTCATGGGTTAATATCATTAGCTGATAGTTTTGAGGAGATTAAAACAGTTTATTCTCATCCACAAGCTTTAGCTCAATGTCAAGGTTGGTTAGAAAGATTTTTGCCACAAGTACAGCAAATTCCGGATAATTCTACTACAGAAGCATTGGGACATTTAGGTAAGGATCGGAGTGCAGCAGCGATCGCTTCTCAAAGAGCGGCTGAACTTTATCAATTACCTATATTGGCTTATCCAATTAATGATTATCCTGACAATTGTACTCGTTTTTGGGTATTGAAAGAAGGGTGTACAGAAATAGATAATTCTGATTTAAAATTAATAATTAATAGGATAAATAAGCCGGGAAGTTCTGTTTTTATTTCTCTAGGTTTTAGCGTGCCTGAAAATGTACCAGGAGCTTTAGTAAAGCCTTTGGAAGTATTTGCTAAAAGGGGTATTAATATGAGTAGAATAGAGTCTCGTCCTACGAAGCGATCGCTAGGGGATTATTTATTTTTTATTGATATAGAAACTAAGAATAATAATAATTCGATCGAAATGGCAATAGAGGAATTGAAGACTTATACGGAAACTCTAAAAATATTTGGCAGTTATACGATTATGGCACTCAATTAAAAGATATCTTCAACAATTAATAATTATATTACCTCTCCTTGAAAAGAAGAGGATTGATTCAAAGGAAAAGTTTTTTCTTTTTCCCCTTAAAAGGGTCGGCTTTAAACCACAATTTATCGGTAAGATATTTTCACGAAAAAAGCAGAAAAAATGATTTTTTAGGGTGAATTTTTATTTCCTTAACTGCTCTAATTAAAAGGTTAATTTATTTTCTGGAGATGTCTAATATAATAAATGATATTTAAGTTATTGATTCTGACTCCTGACTCCTGACTCCTAATCAAAAGCTTAATCATTTGTAGCAAACATTTATCAAATTGGTATAACTTATTAAATGGGTGCATCTCATCTTTGCAAAAATACTTTTTTCCTATATATTCCCTGACGGAGCTGTTGCCTAAAAACGATAAAATTTTGGCTTTATTCATGCATTGAGATGCACCCTTATTAAATTACATTTTGCAGAACAACAAGCAGACGCTGAATTTGTTTTTCCCAGGTCAAATCTTGCATAAAACTAACAGCATTTTTGCTCCGAAGTTGAGCATCTTCTCGATCGAAATAAACTTTTTCTAACATTTCTACTACTTCTTCAACATCAGATTCTCCCCAACCTTCTACACCAGGAAACTGTGGAGTAGGTTTCACAGGATTTTGATTATGTAAGGCATAACAATGAGAGTTATTAATAATATCTAAATGCCCAGTATTAGCAGAAATAATTGTTGGGATACCACAGGCAAGACTTTCCATTGCAACCAGATTTGTACCGCCTTCACAGCGATTTGTAAATACAGCCACATCAGCTTCTCGTAATATTTGTCCTACCATATAATTAGGAATCGGACCAACATCAATAACTGCATTACTAGGAATGTCATTTTCTAGTAACCATTGAGTAATTTGTAAACGTTTATTTTGACTAATTTTCGGTAATCCTACAACATTTCCAGTTTGTTCAATTCCTACCATAAATTGAGGCCAGAAATTATGCCAAGCTGTAATTAATAGTGCTTCTGGATAACGTTTTTGGAATATTTTAAAAGCTGCTATGACAATATCTTGACCTTTGCGATATTCTAGCTTTCCACCAGAAAAAACAACAAAGCGATCGCCAAAAATATTAGATTTAGGTGCGGGATGAAAAATTGTTTGGTCAATGCCTTGTAAAATTTTTTGTACGGGTTTGATACTATTACTTTCTAGAATTTTGGTATTCCAGGTAGACCCGGTAATAATTAAATCATAAGCTTTGGAGCGATTAATTTGTTCTGAGGTAAATTGAGTATTTTCTGAGAAAATAATTCCAATATTTTTGGTTCCTACAATATTATTACTTACAGAAAAATTACTACCTAAAGCTTGTAAGGTTGGTAAGTTGATGTTAATTTTTTTGCCTCGGTGATTTTTGAGTTGATTTTGCAAATTTTTCTGAGCATCAAAAGCTGGATTTAGTAAAGCTTGATGTAGGGGATTTAATATTCCAGGTTGAATAGAAGGAGGTGTTAATAATAGGGGTTGATATTCTGGGTTTTTAAGTAGTTGGAGAGTAAGATTAATGCCATAAATACCCCAACCAGTCATAGGGTTTAATGGCCAGCCAATAGCAATTGTTTTCATTATTTCAAGAGTAGAAGTTTTAGTTTGTAGATTTTTTTGAGAAGTTATGAAGGTAGATAAAGCTGTGTTTTTTTATGTTTGGCAGATTTATATTGTGCTCAAGCTTTTTTAATGGCTTATTCTGGCAATTTAAGAGTTTTTATTTCATAAATTTTATTGGTTGGAGAATTATTATCTAGCAAATTTTCTAAGCTTTCTTTAACTTGCTTAAATACACTATGCCAATCTCCTATTTTTGACTGTCTAAATAATCTCATTGTGGGATACCAAGGACTATCTTCCCGGTCTATTAACCAACGCCAGTCAGAATCAAAATTTAATATTACCCAAACTG
>JAXHSW010000160.1:0-22252 GCA_034190295.1 Cyanobacteriota bacterium
GATGGGGGGATGGGGAGATGGGGAGATGGGGAGATGGGGGGATGGGGAGATGGGGAGATGGGGGATTTAATATTGAAGTGTGGATAGAATTATAAACATATACTGTATAACCGGATTCTATATTAAAAGGGGAGGCGCGTGGACCTCATTTTTTGGTAAATGTAATAGTAAGGTGCGTTTAATGTCCCACAGCAAAAACGCACTTACCGATAAATTGTGGTTTAAAGCCTCCCCTTTTAAGGGGAAAAAAGAAAAAACTTTTCCTTTGAATCAATCCTCTCCTTGAAAAGAAGAGGTAATATAATTATTAATTATTAATTATTAATTATTAATTATTGAATTTCTACTTTCCTACTCCCCCACCACCAGGAGTTTCAATCACAAATACATCACCCACATTCATCTCCACAGTAGCAGTACTCCCCAATTCTTCAATTTTCCCATCACTGCGTTCTACATAATTTCTTCCCACTAAACCATCACCCCCACCATTCAAACCAGGGGGACAAACGACGCGATGACCTGATAATATCCCGGCGGTCATCTGCTCCAAAAAACGTATCTTCCGAATTACTCCATTGCCACCTTTATATAAACCTTTACCCCCACTCTCGGAACGAATGGCAAAATTTTCTAACAATACCGGAAACCGCCATTCCAAAACTTCGGGGTCGGTTAACCGAGAGTTGGTCATGTGAGTATGTACTGCATCGGTGCCATGAAAGTTAATACCTGCACCGGAACCTCCACAAATAGTTTCATAATATTGATATTTACTATTGCCAAAGGTGAAATTATTCATGGTTCCTTGAGAGGATGCCATTATTCCTAAGGCATTGTATAAAGTATCGGCAATAGTTTGGGAAGTTTCGACATTTCCAGCGACAATAGCTGCTGGATATTTTGGGTCTAACATACTACCTTCGGGGATAATAATTTCTAATGGTTTGAGACAACCTGCATTGAGGGGAATATCATCATCAACTAGGGTACGAAAAACATATAAAACTGCTGCTTTACAAACTGCGGTTGGTGCATTGAAGTTTGTGGGAAGTTGGGGAGATGTTCCTGTAAAGTCTATTTTTGCACTGAGATTTTTTTTGTCGAGACTGACAGAAACTTGAATTTTATTGCCGTCATCGAAGGTGGATGTGGAATTTTGTTTGTTCAGTGATGAAGAGAGTTTTTTGATGGCTTGCCGTACTGATGTTTCGGCGTTATTTTGCACAAATTTCATGTAGGTCTGTACGGTTTCTAAGCCATATTTTTCTGTCATTTTCTGAAGTTCTTGTGTACCTTTTTCATTTGCTGCTATTTGTGCTTGGAGGTCGGCGATATTTTGACTGGTGTTTCTGGCAGGATATTTGCCGGAAGTGAGGATGTTTAATATTTCTGTTTCTTGGAATTTTCCGTTTTTGACGAGTTGGAAGTTATCGATTAATATTCCTTCTTCTTCTACTGTTTTACTATGGGGTGGCATGGAACCGGGGGTAATTCCACCTATATCTGCATGATGACCGCGGGAGGCTACATAAAATATGGGAGTTTCTATTTTTTCTGTCTTTTCAAGGGAAGTTATGGAAATAGTTTTCTCATTGTCCGAAATTAATTTTTCATTGGTAGGAAGGCTTGTAGATTGTAATTTTTTAGTAATAGATTTATCCCCTAAAGCAATATTTGTATCGGATGAAATTTCTCCACCAGAGGTAGTTTCAGGAAGAATATTATTTTTCTTATTTTCTAAATCCTGCTTTGCAATAGAAGAAGAATTTTTTGGTTTTTGTAGAATTGGAAATACGGGGGTAATAACTGTTATGTCTGGTAAATGAGTACCGCCGTTATAGGGATTATTTAAAACATAAACGTCTCCTGGTTTGAGGATATCTTTTTTCTCAGAAATTACGGCATTAACACTTTCGCTCATGGAGCCTAAATGTATGGGAATGTGAGGTGCATTGGCAACTAATTGACCGTCTTTATCAAAGATGGCGCAGGAAAAGTCAAGTCTTTCTTTGATGTTTACTGAGGAGCCAGTTTTTTGTAATGTAATTCCCATTTGTTCGGCGATCGCTCGAAATAGGTTATTAAATATTTCTAGCATTACTGGGTCTGCTGATGTTGGGATTTTTGTTTGAGATTTTATGGTTTTATCTATAGATTTTTCTGTGGTTTTACTATTGGTTAATACGAGGTGATTTTTGAGGGTTAATTCTGCTTGCCATCCTGGTTCGATAATATTTGTTCCGGTTTTTTCTATGATTAAGGCGGGGCTATTAATTTTTGTTCCTGGTTGTAAGTTTTCTCTTAGATAAATAGGAGTATCTTGCCATTTTCCGGCGGTGTAGATTTTTGTTGTTGTAATTGGAGTTATGGCAGTTTTTTGAGTAGGAGATTTTTCTATTTCTTCTGGAGTTTCCATTTGTTGAATTAGTTCGAGGGAAACTGCTTGAACTATTAGAGATTTTTCTGCCATGATAAATCCATATCTTTGTTGATGGGCTGTTTCAAATTCGGATTTCATTATGGAGATATTTTCGGCAAAGTCTACGATTAATGTTGAGTCGCTGCCTTGATATTTGATGTGAACTTTCGATAAGGATATTTGATTTTGATTGGAATTTATTTCTTGTTTAGCTTCAGTTTCTAGTGTGGCTAAAATTTGTTGAATTTCTGGCAATAATTCTGGAGTTAATATTTTTTCAACTGCCTTTTCTTTCATTACTCGAATATCTGCCAATCCCATGCCATAAGCTGATAAAACTCCAGCATAAGGATGAATAAATATTTGTTTCATCCCCAAAGCATCAGCAATTAAACAAGCGTGTTGACCACCAGCTCCACCAAAACAACAAAGAGTATATTCTGAAACATCATAACCTTTTTCCAAAGAGATTTTCTTAATCGCATTTGCCATTTTTTCCACAGCTATAGCTAAATATCCACTAGCTACTTCTTCTGGTTTTTTACTATTACCTATTTCTGCTGCTAACTGAGTAAATTTTTCTCGCACAATCTCCAAATTTAAAGGTAAATTTCCATCTTTCCCAAAGACTTTCGGGAAAAATTCCGGCTGTATTTTTCCAACCATTACATTACAATCTGTCACTGTCAAAGGTCCGCCTTTTCCATAAGCAGCAGGTCCGGGATTTGCTCCAGCAGATTCTGGTCCGACACGATAACGGGCACCATCAAAAAATAAAATTGAACCTCCACCAGCAGCCACAGTATGTATCGACATCATCGGAGTTTGTAACCGTACCCCTGCAATTTCTGTTTCAAATTCTCGTTCGTATTCTATTGTTTGATTTTCTGCTCCAGCGTAATGAGCAACATCAGTAGAAGTACCGCCCATATCAAAACTAATTATCTTATGAAAACCAGCCATTTTACTTGTTTGAACTGCTCCAACAATTCCACCAGCAGGTCCAGATAAAATACTATCTTTACCTTGAAATTTTTGAGCATCTGTTAAACCACCATTTGACTGCATAAACATTAATTTAACTGGCTGTCTTGCTGAAATATTGCTTAAAATATTTTTGGCAAAATTCTTTTCCTTTTCTGTTTTCTGTTCTGTTTTCTGTTCTCCATTGCCTGTTCCTAATTTCTGCAATTGGTTACTTTCTTGGATATTGCTTTTATTTAAAAGTTCTTTAGTAAAATCTTTTTTCTTAACTGTTCCCTGTTCCCTGTTCCCTGTTCCCTTTTTTTCTAATAAAGAATTACTAACTTGATTGACATATCTTCGTAAAATTGGTGATAAATAAGCATCAACTACAGTAGTATCTCCCCGACTAACTAATTTCATTAAAGGGCTAACTTCATAAGATACAGATATTTGAGTAAATCCTATTTCTTGAGCAATTTCTTTAATTCTCTGCTCGTGCTTCGGGTAGCGATAACCGTGCATTAAAACAATGGCACAACTTCTAATTCCTGATTCATAAACTCCTTGAAGTTGAATAGTTAATTCCGTTGTTTGAAGTGGGATTATTTCTTCACCTTTCGCTGTATAACGTTCCTCAACTTCAATAACTTTCTCATACAACATTTCCGGCAAAATAATTTCTCTAGCAAAAATATTTGGTCGATGTTGATAACCAATTCTTAGAGCATCTTTAAAACCCTTCGTAATAACTAAAACTGTACGATCGCCCTTCCTTTCTAATAAAGCATTTGTAGCAACAGTAGTACCCATTTTGATCGCTTCTATTTCTTCTGAAGGAATGGGTTGATTTTGAGGAATTCCTAATATTTCACGAATTCCTTGTACTGGAGCATCTTCGTAGCGATCGGGATTTTCTGATAATAGTTTATGAATAATAATTTGACCGTCCGGAGCTTTAGCAACTATGTCAGTAAATGTACCTCCACGGTCTATCCAAAATTGCCAAGAATTATTAGTAATAGATGTTTTAGTCATATTAATTTAGAATTTAATCAATTTGAGTGGTTGATAACAGGATATTCAGAGTTATATCTATACTTATCGCTGCGCTCGTTTGTGCAGTATGACAAATGGAAGGTCAGAAATAGGAAGTCAGAAGTCAGAAGTTTTTGCCCGTAAAAATTTTAGGTTTTGACTCTCTATTTCTAGACGGATAAATAAGGTTTAATACCCCTGCTTTAACGCGCGTCAGAAGTCTGCAAGTCTGCAAGTCTGCAAGTGTACCCACCCCTAGCCCCGACCGTGGAGAACCCACCCCTAACCCCTCCGGTGGAGGGGAAGTAGGGGATTTAAGCCCCGCTCCAAAAATCACTTCTGACTTCTGACTTCTTACTTCTGACGCGCGTTAAGTCTCCACAGAGTATATTTCATTTCCCGCTGTGCATATGTACCCACAGTCTATTAATAATTACCAACAATTGTGAGCAATTAATGTTTTACTAATATTCCGATTAATTTTAGAGAGTATAGTTTTAAAGATTGTAGTCAAGAATAGTAATAGTTATAGCTTGAATAATTATCAAACATAACTTTATTCAGTTTTTTAGACTTAATAACTTATCCCAAACTTGATGGATAAATAGAGATATATAATTTTTCCCTATTCGGTCAGAAATACAGTTTGTAAAATTGTTCCATCTAATCCAATTCGTATAATACCGAATTTATAAATGTTGGCTACAAATAGACCGGCTATTTATTAGAATTGCTGAATCCAGGAGTCAGGAGTCAGAATAAATATTTTTAATGCCATTTTCATGCGTTAAATTATCTTTTTTGCCAAATTTACCGAAAAATTGTGGTTTAAAGCCTCCCCTTTTAAGGGGATGAAAAAATATTCAATGAGCGTATTTTCGTTTGATCCGGCAATAGTTGTCGGTACTGATAACTGATAACTGATAACTGAAATGACATCTCCTATGAAATATTTTAGTAGTGCTTACTATTTGTAACATTCTTTTTTTTGTTGGTATAACATTACTTCTATAAATTCATTATCATTCGTCTTCGTGTAACTTCCCTTCAGAAATTGCCGTTGTTTCTATCTCCATTTTCAAATTTCTATGATTACCCATTTCTCGTATCCATCTCAAAAGCGTATTTGCTAACCTCGCCGCTACTACAGTTCCTTCAAAATTAAAATCAGGATTCTGTAAACCCTTTCCCAACATTTGCTTACCTATATCTGTAATAAAAACTAATACTGCTCTATTTTGTATCTCAATTCTAATTGCCCCTGATTTTTCTAACTCCTCATATACTCCTTGATATTTACCTATTTTTTTACCGTATTTTTTCCTTTTAACTCTGGTAGTTAATTCACTTTTTTTTACTCCTATTGCCCTTTCTCCTTCTCCTCCTAAATCCCATAAAGTAAGTAGCAAACGAGTTTTATTTACATCCTCAACACTTTCTTCTCCAAAACTTTCTTGAGCAGACTCTAAATTGATATTTGTTTCTACTTCTAAACTCTGATTTTCTGTTGACATTTCCAGATTTCCTTATATTTATGAAATCACCAATAAACGTCATTGGGTAGACTCCTATTCTAGTTTCTTCAACCCACCCACGACCAATTAAATGATTGAGCAATTTTAAGTTAATATTGAGCTATCAGAAAATACTATAATAGCTTCTTTTTTATGAACAATCAGAAATGCTTTTAGACAGACAAAGCTAAATATTCAGCATTTTTTTGTCATCTCTATAAATCTGACGCATTTTCTGTTCACAATTAATCAATGCAGAATCTTCTACATCTGTCAAGTTTACCTCTAATACTTTTATTACCGCCTTATATCATGTCCGGTTGAATACTTATAATACCAATTACCAAAAGTAATGCTATACTTCAGCTATACTTCAACAGTCAAATAGTTACCAAGATGAAAAGTTTGTTTTTGACAATTATTAGTTTGTTAGTATAGATTTTTCCTACTTTTCGGAACCCCACACCTCCCACACTTCCCACACTTCCTCACCCAATCAGATATAGCATTCTTTTTGAGAAATGGTATAACCCACATTCCGCACCACAATATGTAGTTTTTATAATAACCATTCAAAGCATTAGCTAACAATGATTATGGAGATTATCAGTAAAAATACATACTACACAAACTCTTGATACTTATTATTAATAATGGATACTGTAATCCACCTTATTTGTTAAAAAAGCCCTTGTAGTATGTTTGTGGTGCGGAATGCACCTACACCTAACAGGAAACATGAAAAACACTAGAATTTTCATTTTCATCAGCACAAAAAAAACGGCATGGGGGAGAACTATATCTACAATCTTTTTTTTGAGATAATTATTTTATTAGACATTTCCAGAAAATAAACTTACCCTTTATTTACTATAAACTAGGGTTGTAAAAGTTACTCACAAAATCATTTTCTGTGTTTTTTCCCTAAAAAAATCTTCCCTGTTTTCTACTTTTACAAAAAGTCTATATATTTTTCACGCCTATATCTATTCTGTAGAGATATGCCATAAAATATTAGCTTTGAGATATGGCATAAATTTATTTCCAAAAAAGGGATTAAGTAAATTAGCTACTTGACTTCATCCTATAATTCCAAGTTTTGATAGCTAAATCAATAAACCAACCTAAATTTGTAGGAGTTTGTGTTTGATATGACTCCCACCAAGCTCTATCCTCATCAGCAATAGTTTCTGGTGTTATATCATGTTCGGATAATTAGTGATAAAAAAACTTTCTCCTTCTTTTCCTGTTCTTCTTCTTCCTTCTTCTTTTCCTGTTCTTCTTCTTCCTTCTTCCTTCTTCCTTCTTCCTTCTTCCTTCTTCCTTCTTCTTTCTTCTTTCTTCCCTCCTGACTCCTCCGTCGTTATTTATTTATAACTATTCAAACGGAAATGATATTACACCTTTTAAAAAATACATTAGTAACCAGAATGTCGGATTATTTTGATATGAATTAACGACCTGGTTTAATGCTTTAGACTTAGATGTTTTAGCTACTCTTTTCCACTCCTCTAATTTAGTTAGGTCTTGAGTGTAATGAAAAGTCACGTTAGCTAAATATAAATTGACTCTGCTCCACTTAAGTCTACCATTTGCCCCATAAGCAGCTAATTCTGAATTACTGTGAGGTGTATTTTTATTATTAATAGTTCCTTTAGTTGATACTAACCACTCAACAACAGAATCATTAGATAAAGGATTACTAGCATCTTTTAAAACAAATCCAAATCTTTCTACTGGTCTGTCTGACTTTGTATCTACAGATGTCGGTAACCACAGAAATAAACATACATCTTTTCCAGGAGTATTAGTTATTTCTGCCAACTTTTTATGATTTTTTCCCTCACCTGTTCCATACAATACTTTTCGATAGCTCGTGCTAACCATTTCTTTTATTTTTGGTTGAGCAATCAATTTATTTCGTAAAACTTGAAAATCTTTCTCGTATTTTTTATCTAGTCTCAAATAAAACTCAAAAGCAAAATTCGGTAAACTTTTACTATAAGATTCAGAGTTTAAATTTTTTCCTGGGAAGCCAAATATAGGATAAGGAATATCATAAGTTTTTCCTGAAAGATTAAATTTAGCAATATCTTTATTCTGTTCAATATCAATACTAAACTCCCATAAACAAAAATCATCCTCAAACTTAGAAGCTTCCCGATCTGTATAATTATCCTCGTGAAAAGTAGGAGCGATCGCTATTAATTTCACAGGTAATGAATAATCTATTTGTTCTGCAAAAGGCTTTTCTATCAATAAAGCTTTCCTATACCTAGTAAGCTGAGATATCAAACCCCTATCCTCTTCATTTTTTAACTCAATTATCACAGGTTGTTTAAGTGATTTAACAGAGCATAGTAAATCGCATCTTTGTGTATTAATAGTATGCTGACGCTTAATTAAAATTAAGTCTGGAAAAATCTGATTAAAATTTCTATATAATTTTCTAAATCTTCTTCTGACTGAAATTTGATTTTTTCATTGATCTAGATTAAGTTACCGAAAAATTGTGGTTTAAAGCCTCCCCTTTTAAGGAGATAATAAATAAAATTTTTCATGATTAGTCAATTCTATCCGTTTTCAAGGAGAGGTAATTGTTAATTATTAATTATTAATTATTAATTGTTGAAGAGTAGACTTTGCTACCTTCTCATCCCGTTTTTTCTCAGCTTCTGTTAAATGCTTGGCTTTTAAATATGGCATAAACTTCTTTACAAGAATCAGAATGTGTAAATTATACTTGTAATTTTACTTGCTGTTCCTGAGATTAATTAGCGAATTTACTTAATTCCCTAATTCCAAGTTTTAATAGCTAAATCTATATACCAACCTAAATTGTTAGGGGTTTTATTTTTATACGAATTCCACCAAACTCTATCTTCATCACTCATAGTATCTGGTGTCACACCTATTAACAGATACGTTAGTAAAGAAAATGTATTATATGAACCTACTGAAGCAAAATGTAAATATTGACTAGGTTCACACCATTTTGCCATTCCATTTCTATTAAATGATAGTTCTTTATATTTCAAATTAACAGTACCTTTTGTACAAACTATCCATTCAACAGGAGAATCATCAGATAATGAATTTTCATTTGCAGCTAAAATAAATCCAAATCTTGTAACTGGTACTTTAATATTATTTCTGACTGCTGTTGGTAACCACAGAAATAAATTAACCCCATTAGCAGTATTAGTTATTTCTGCAAGTTTTTTATAAGTCTTGCCATCCCCTGTACCATACAATATTTTTCTATAGCTGCCACTTACCGAATAATTAAGGTTTAAAGCCTCTCCTTTAAAGGAGAAACAAAAAAAAATTTTCCTTAATCGTCAATCCTCTCCCTAAAAGGAAGAGGTAATTATTAATTATTAATTATTAATTGTTGAACATTTCTTTTACTTTTGGTTGGGATAAAAATTTTAACCTGAGCTTTTCAAAATTTTGACGAAATGGTTGGTCTAATCTAGATACAAAGTTTCCTGTAAAAGTAGGTAAGCTACCATCATTAAGTTCAGTGTTTAATATTTCTCCAGGCAAACCAAATATCGGGTAATCCATATCATAAGTTTGACCACAGAGTTTAAACTTTCCTTCTGCTTCTTGGTTTTCAATACTAAACTGCCATAAATAAAAATCATCCTCAAATTTAGAAGCTTCTTTATCTGTGTAGTTGTCCTCGTGAAAAGTAGGAGCGATCGCTATTAATTTCACAGGTAATGAATAATCTATTTGTTCTGCAAAAGGCTTTTCTATAAGCAAAGCTTTCCTATACCGAGTAAGCTGAGATATTAAACCTCTATCTTCTTCATTTTTTAACTCAATTATCACAAGTTGCTTTGATAATTTACTTCTACATAATAAATCGCATCGTTGTCTATTAATAGTATATTGTCGCCTAACTAAATATAAGTCGGGAAAAAGTTTCTCAAAATTATCTTCTATATAATCTTCCAAGTTTTCTTCTGACTGAAATTTGATTTCTCCTCCTACATACAATAGCTTCCAACTTTCTTTCCTTATTTTATCGTTCCACTTTTTCCCTGATGTTGTTAAATCTTCTCTTTTGAAATGTGGCATAAATTGACTTATAAGTATTCAACTAGATATGATATCAAATTTGAATTTATTGGATTTTCCCACAGTTGTCACCTACACCTAACAGGAAACATCAAAAACACTCTAGTCTTCATTTTATTAAGCACCAAAAAGAAAGTAGGATGGGGTAAGGATTGCAGGGAAAGAAAAAAAGTGATAGGATAAATATATTGGGGGTCGTTCGCCCATACACATGATTTTTTATTCAACCTGCTAAAGAAGCGATCGCACCATGACTAGACACCATGATGGCCGACCATAGATAGTCATTCTAGAGTTGAGAGAAAACACTCTAATTTTCATTTTATTAAGCACCAAAAAGTAGGATGGGGTAAGGATTGCAGGGAAAGCAAAAAAGTGATAGGATAAATATATTGGGGGTCGTTCGCCCATACACATGATTTTTTATTCAACCTGCTAAAGAAGCGATCGCACCATGACTAGACACCATGATGGCCGACCATAGATAGTCATTCTAGAGTTGAGAGAAAACACTCTAATCTTCATTTTATTAAGCACCAAAAAGTAGGATGGGGTAAGGATTGCAGGGAAAGAAAAAAAGTGATAGGATAAATACATTGGGGGTCGTTCGCCCCTACGCATGACTTTTTATTCAACGCCAAAAACAGCCGAAAGATAGGGTATGCCACGCACACCCTACTTAACAAACCCAGCAACCAACTAAACAGCCTTACCAGAACTAATTTCTTGTTCTAAATTAAACAAAAGTTGTAAAGTCTGCATCGCATGACGCCTGGCCTCAATATCCTGTTGTGCCCGTAACTGCACCATTGGGTCATGCAAAATCTTATTCACAATACCCCTAGTCAAAGCCTCAATTACCTCTTGATGTTTTTCCGCAAATTCTGAACCCAAACGAGATAAAGCCTTTTCTAATTCCTGCTCCCGAATAGTCTCTATTTTTTGTCGTAAAGAATTAATAGTCGGAACCGTCTCTAAACTTCTCCACCAAACATCAAAAGCTTCTACCTCCTCCTCCAATAAAACCTCAGCCTCCATAGCCATTTGCCGACGACTTTCTTGATTTTGAGCAACAACAGCCTTCAAATCATCCACATTAAAACAACGAACATTTGCCAATTCACTCACATCAGTAGCAATATTACGAGGCACAGAAATATCCACCAACATTAAAGATTGATTAGGAGCTAAAATTCCTTCTAATTTAGCCTTATCTAAAATTGGTTCAGTTGCGCCAGTGCTAGTAAATACCAGATCGGAATTACTAATAATCTGACTCATTTCTGACATAGAATCAACATTTATATTTGCATCTTTAAAACTATTTGCTAAATCCCGAGCGCGTCCGATAGAACGATTAATAATTGATATATTAGTTGCACCTTTAGCTAATAAATGTTGCACCAATAATTTTGACATTTTACCAGCACCAACAATAGCCACTCGGTAATTAGATAAATCCTCTAATTTCATCTGAGCTAATTCCACTGCAGCAGAACTAATAGAAACAGCACCAGTACCAATACTTGTTTCTGTCCGAACCCTTTTTCCAGCAGTTACAGCTTGCTTAAATAAGCGGTTAAGAATACGCCCAATACCCTTATATTGTTGTCCGAGTTTATGAGTTTGTTTAACCTGAGCTAAAATCTGTCCTTCACCTAATACTAAACTATCTAATCCTGCCGCAACTCGCATTAAGTGCATAATAGAATCTTCATGGAGCAACATAAATAGGTGAGGACGGAGTAAATTTAAAGGTATTTTACTATAGTCAGAAAGAAACTGAATTACTTCCCGAATACCAGGCTGCATTTCATTAGTAACTACATAAATTTCTAAACGATTACAGGTACTAAGAATACCAACTTCTTGAGTATAAGTTCCACCACATAATTGAGTAATTGCATTTTCTATTTGTGTTTCTGGAATACTTAATTTTTCTCGAACTTCAACGGGTGCTGTTTTGTGGCTAAGTCCTACAACTGCGATATTCATATAATTAATTTTTTTTGTTATTTTGTCGTTATTTGTAAACAGAATTTAGTATTGATTATTTTCCTGTAATTCTAGGAAAATAGCTATCAATAATTGATAGTTTGACAAGAAAATTTTATCCCTCCGCAATTATATATTTTTACATACGGTAGAGATTTTTTGTTCTGAAGATCAGGGTAAATATTCAGAAAAGTAATACTTAATAAGCTCAGAGCTGATAGTTGGTTAATTAAATTACAAAGATGAAAAATATGAAGGAGAAATCGGTCTCATTTCTGCATCTAATCAAAAATTATTCAAAAAAAGGAGGCAGGTTTAATAAATTACTAAAATTTTGCCATCTAAAATATTTAATTGAAAACCTACCGCTCAACTAAACTTATTCAAACTTACTCAAAAATTTGAAAGTCTAGTCAAACGCAAGTGGTTCGATCGCTACAGGGTTAAACGGCAAACCCTTTATTCCCCAAAAACATCGGAAATTAGTTTTCTAATAATATTAAATGCTCCATTAACATCAGCATTTAATAACTTATTATCTACTATTTTATACAATCCACAATCCCTATTCTTTTTCCTTGAAATACAGATTTTGACTCACCTTATGTTAGTAATTCGTCTCTATCTAAAGAACTTGATTGTGATGCACCCGAATTTTTCGGTAATTAGGGCTTGCGCTCATAAAGCTAAAAGTCAGGTAGCTTACGGTAATAGAGCTTTTTCTATTCAGTTTATCTCCTAGTTATTGGCTCTTATTTGCCTTAAAATACTGAATTTTTCTGCTGAAATTCAAGAAAATTTATTCATATAAAATGGCCGAAATTGTTGCCTGTTCCTCCACAAATCGACCTGTCTGGTGCGTCTGGTGCGTCCCCGTGTCCTACCCCCACCAACCAATTTTTTCAGCAGACCCTAATTATTAATTTTATCCCTGCTATAGATAGGATTTGTGAATAAGACAAACCTCTTTTTATACCCGGATTTGGTATGATACCCATTTTCAGAGTATGACCTAGGAAATAGTAATAGCTCATACTAATAGCTAGTTCATCATTCCCAAGCCATCTCTATTGAGACAAGGAAATTAATTATGACCACTTGATATTAATTTTTTGCAGGTCATTTTTTAGCTTGAATATTTCCTAAATTTCCCATTTACCCAATACTATTTCTACCTAAGTTGCAGTGATTTCGACTCTCCGAACATATGCACAGTATCTACGAACCGAGCAGTGTTTGACTGAGAAGAAATAACTAAACTTTGGGTACGAGCACCATGAGGGAAGAAGCGGACTCCCTCCATTAAAGTACCAGGAGTAATACCACAAGCTGCAAATAGCACTGTTTCCCCAGAAGCTAACTCTTCAGCATTGTAAACTTTGTCTGGATCTTCAATACCCATATCTCGGAGTCGAGCCATGTTATCTTCTTTGCTTTCTCCAATTAAACCAGTTTTGACAATAGCTGGGTCATAAATCAGTTGTCCTTGGAAATGGCCTCCTAAAGCACGCATAGCTGCTGCTGAGATTACTCCCTCTGGTGCTGCACCGATACCCATCAAAGCATGGATATTTGTACCTGAAAATGCACAGGAAATAGCTGCCGAGACATCTCCATCGCTAATTAGACGAACTCTGGCACCAGCTTGACGAATTTCATTGATTAGGTCTTTGTGACGGGGACGATCCATCACTACAACGACTAACTCCTCAACAGCACGTTCCATACATTCTGAAATAATCTTGAGGTTTTCGGTGGCAGATTTTTTAATATCTACATGATTTTTGGCTACTGCTGGTGCAGCTAATTTTTTCATATAGACATCTGGTGCTGCTAATAGACCCCCTTTCTCAGAAATAGCTAATACTGCCATTGAACCATTTTGACCGTAGGCAACTAGGTTTGTCCCTTCACAAGGGTCAACTGCAATGTCAATCTCAACTAATTCTTCTGGGTTACAGAAGTTTTTCGCATCAGGCTGAGTACAAATTCCTACTTCTTCGCCAATGTAGAGCATGGGGGCTTCATCTCGCTCTCCTTCTCCAATAACAATGCGACCTCGCATATGAATTTTGTTCATCCGCTCTCGCATAGCTTCTACGGCTACTTCGTCTGCGGTATTTTTTTCACCTTTTCCCATCCAACGAGCAGAGGCGATCGCTGCTTGCTCTACTACTTCGATAATTTCTAAACCAATTACGTTATCCACGATTTTTTTATCCTCCCAACTGCTGAGGAAAACTTTTTTATTTAGTTCTCCCAGTGTTAAAGTCTATCAGAGCCAGGGATCAGGTTAGGACTTTGTGCGGAATGTGGGGTGTAAAGTTTTATTACAGACAACAAAAAGTCAAAAGTCAAAAGTCAAAAGTCAAAAGTTTAAAACTAAAGATTGATAAGTAGTCGTGCTTTTAGAAATTTCCTAGTTGAGAGAGGGAACAGGGAGAAAGAATTGATAATTTCTGGATAAGAATTGGAGATATATGTGTAATTAATTTTGCATAAGCACTTAGAAGGAAAGCGATGGTTCGGGAAATTTGTTAATCACTTCATATTTGCTATAGCTTCAGTTATCTTAAATATTTAGTTTGATCTACTCAAATTCTGATAAAATAGATAGCCACAATATTTGTGAAAAAATGTCAGCAAATTATGGAACGGAAAAAACGTGAGTAGTAACGTTATTGTCATTAATGATTCTCAGTTTGAAACTGAAGTCCTCAAGTCAGAAAAACTTGTATTAGCTTATTTTTGGGCAACTTGGTGTGGCCCATGTAGATTGATGTCCCCTTCAGTGGAAAAAGTGGCCACTGAGTATAGCGATCGCCTCAAAGTAGTGAAAATGGAAGTCGATCCTAAGTCTGAAATTGTGAAGCAATATCAGGTGGAAGGAGTCCCTGCCTTTAGACTATTTCGGAATCAAGAATTATTACTCTCCGATGAAGGAGCTATGACAAAACAACAGCTAATCGATAAATTAGAACCTTATTTAACCTGAATTAAATATTTGTTATCTTTAGGAGTTCACCGAAAAAGTGGGTCTGAAGCCTCGTCCTTTTAGGGCGACTTTTTATTTGATTTAATACCCATAAATATGCTATCTCAATTGTTAGTTGAAAACGATAATAATGAAAGCTAGTTCAACAATGAATAATTAATAATGAATAATTAACAATTACCTCTTCTTTTCAAGGAGAGGATTGACTAATCATAAAAATTTTTATTTATTATTCTCTTAAAAGGGGAGGCTTTAAACCACAATTTTTCGGTAAAAATATAGAATTTATCCAACAGTTGGACAAAAACACCGAAAGGTATACTGATAATTTGTCAAACTACTCATAAACATGACCAAAAAATAAGGTCTCAAGCCTCCTATTTTCAGGGGATAAAAAAGAAAATTCCCTATTTTCGTAGCCTTCCTATTAAAGGAGCTACTATTTTGCTAGGACACAACTCCGTTAACGCGACGCGACATGGAAAGCGGAGCATGACCTTATGACGCTAACTGATAACTGATAACTGAAGTGACACAATCCTCTTTATTTGAGAAATTAAAACACCCTAACCCTCACTTGCGGGACCGAGCAATGTGGGAAATAGCCGAAACTCGTGATGAAACAACTATTCCTAACTTGATGGAAGTTTTGGCAGAAGAAGATACCGTCTATCGACGGGCAGCAGTTAAGACACTCGGAGCGATCGGGACAGATACTGTGCCATATCTAGTCGATTCGTTGCTCAACAGTGATAATTCAACAATTAGGAGCAGTTGTGCTAAAGCTCTAGCTCAAGTAGCTATTAACTATAAGAATGTTCCTTTCCCATCTGAAGGAATTGAAGGCTTAAAAAAAGGACTCAGCGATACCAATCCCGTTGTTCATATTGCCTCAGCAATGGCCTTAGGAGTAATTGGTGTACCTGCTTTAGATAGCTTGTTGGAAGTCCTAGATGGAACTGAAAACTTGGGCTTGGCAGTAGCGATTCTTAATGCTGTTAGCTCTATTAAAGACGAACGCTCTAAAGCAGTCTTAACCAAATTAGCCAATGATGCCTCTGCTGATACCTATGTACGGGAGACGGCCATCAGTGCTTTATCCCGCTTGGATATGTTGAATTTCAAATCTAACCAAAGTTGAGAAGGCTAAAGCTGCCGTGTTTCAGCCTTCTTAAGCTTACTTATACCAATTAGATTTGACATCCTCTCCGGCTGTTAGGCACGGAGATTCCTACTGAGCTATAGCTCTTCGGCGAGTTGACGCTTCTTAGGCTGCTGCTACTTTGACAGTAGTCTTCTGCTTGCCTCCACGTCCGCGCACGAGTTTCTGAGTGCCCCCCGGCAACAAAGCCTATCTTCTAGCATATATTCAATTCACTTGCAAATAAAAAGTTGCCCTTCTAGGGCAAGGCTTTAAACCCAATTTTTCGGTAAAATAATTTCGGTGAAATTACTCTAGTGTCAAAGTTTTGAGCCTGTAAAATCTTAATTCATGACTTTTGACTTCCGTGAAACGGTATTAGTCGTTTTCTGATGATTGTTTCTCTAGTTGAGTAATTGCCAATTTAATAATCTGCTTGATATCCACTTCTGATTCCTGTTCCCATGCTTTTTGTAAGGGAACTAAAGCACTATGGGAACGAATTTTCATCAAAGATAGAGCTGCTGCCTTGCGAGTTTCACCGCTAGTAGGATGATTCAGTAACTCTATTAAATAGGGAACTGCTGGTTTGTAAGCCAAATTTCCAAGGACAGCTGCTGCTTCAGTGCGTACTATTTCAGACGAATCTCTTAAGGCAGTCAGTAAAATATTCAGAGACTCTTCCTCCCCTGAATCTTGGGCAATTTTGGCGATCGCTCCTACCACAGCGGCCCTAACTGCCACTTTTTCAGAATGAATCTCCCGATATAGATACTCTTTGGCTTCAGGTCCAATAAATGCCAAAGCCCAAGCTGCATGACCTTTGGTACTTTCTGGATACTCTGTTGACCCTAAAATGTCCAGCAATGGAGGTACAGCAGCTTTTCCGATCCTGGCTAGGGCACCAACTGACGATCCTTTAACCACCGTATCTTCATCATTGAGAAGAGCATGGACTAAGGGAGAAACTGTTTCTGGGTCGGCAATCAGGGTGAGGGTTTTAGCGCTGGCTCGCCGTACTACAGGATCGGGGTGGTTTCCGAGAGCCTCGATCAAGAAAGGGGTAGCTGGTTTGCCAATTTGTCCTAGGGTCTCAGCAAAGCCTAAGCGCACCATTCCTCGTGAATCTCCCAGACACTCTACCATAAGTTTTAGGCGTTGACTGTCACTGGGGTCAAAGGTTTGTTGGACAACTTCTTTTCTAGCAGAGGCTAAAAAAGCATCTGTTTCTTCTGGAGAAAAAGTATTTTGGACTGCTTCTTGTCTTGGTTCTGCTAAAAAAGTATCTGTTTGTTCTGGAGACATGGAAAAACTATAAATAATTATGACAACTAATAATAAAAATACACTATACTCTTGACTTTGATAGAGATTTTTTTAACTCCTTTTAATCAAGGGTTAAAGCCTCAGCAACTGTTCTAGACTTAATTCAAAGTACTACATTCAACAATTAATAATGAATAATGAATAATTAATATCATGTTCAGTTGAATACTTATAAATAACTTAGCGAGGAGTCAGAGTTTCCTACGGAATGCTCCGCAAACAGAGTTCAGGAGGGAATAAAGGAGAAAAATTAAGATAATTTTAGTATTTATTCGGTACTGTCACTTCTGAAATTTTATTTATAACTGACCCGTCCAACATGATATAACAATTACCTCTCCTTGAAAACGAATAGGATTGAAGAATTATGAAAATTCTTATTTATTATCCTTAAAAGGGGGAGGCTTTAAACCACATTTTTTCGGTAATATATTAAGTTATTTAGACAATTTTTAGAACGAAGGAAATAAACCAATTATATATTTATATATATTTTTAAATGGGTTTAAATTAATATATTCCAAGTATTTGTGATAGAGAATTACTCTGATTTCTCCGGTTGTGATTCTTTGTCTATTTTTATCGATGAAATTATTTACAATTTCTAGTAAATAAAGCTCTAATATAGTAAGTATTCCAGAGGAAATGCTTACCTAAGATATGAACTTATTCCAGTAATAATATTTTAGCTAAAAGCATTAAATATTTTGAGAGTTAAAAACGAAAAGTCAAGCTTTTTAAACAGATTCAACTTAAATAAATAAGCCTGTTAAAAATAGTAGGATTGTTTTATGAAACCATACCCGGATGATTAAGTATAATAAAAATTTTCTATTGAAATGCTCTTGAAGAAATATCCAAAATTTCTGCTCCGTTTCTAGTGTTATATCTTCAACTTCAACCTACTACTTAATAACTTTACGAGCGTTAATTAAACTGACATGATATAAACTGACACTAAAAGCTTTCAGTGTAGGCTTTCGTTGCAAACTGCTATATGATTTATTCAAGAAGCTAATTAATTGTTGATTATAATTAACTAACAACAGAAAAAATGGATAAACGTTTTTTGAATATCTTCCCCGGATTAAGTGAAGAAAAAGCAATATCTTTATTAGAAACACCACTCGAAGAATTAGAAGATAAGTCCGATCGCTATATTGCAGCAAGTCATTTAGTTAATTTTCCCAGCGTTCGTTCAATCAATGTCCTAATCAAAACTTTACAAGATACAAACCCAGTTTTAGAACATAAAATTGCTAGACGTAAAGCGGTCGAAACATTGGGACGTTTAAATGCAACATCAGCACTACCTGCAATTAGAGCTTGCTTAAGTGATGAAGACTGTTACACTGTAGAAAATGCTGTCTGGGCAATTGGCGAAATAGGAACTGACGATCGAGAAATTATTGCAGAAATTGCTCGGTTATTGGAAAAACCCGGTCAAAGTTATCGTTTGATTATTCAGGTGTTAGGAAAGTTTAACTATAAACCTGCAATAAATAAGATTCAGCAATTTACCACATCTGATGACGAACCTATTGCTTGTGCAGCGATCGCTACTGTTTGTCGTTTAACAGGGGATTATTCTCAGATGACAAAAGTGGTGGAATTTTTAGAACACTCAAATATTAATGCTAGACGGGGTTGTATTCAAGACCTAATTGACACAAAATATTACTCATCTATTCCTAATATTGCTAAATGCCCAGTTTCTATGGTTTTTCGTCTCCGGGGAATTAGACTTCTAGCAGAAACTGGTATTCCTACAGGTGAGATTAATTTTGCTGAAATCGAACCCTATTTAGATTTGGTCGTTCGCGACTATCCTGATGACCTAAAATTAGTCCATGAATATGACCAAACTCCTACTTTAGAATTTGCTATTCAAGAATTATACAGTACAGATTTTGGTAGATGTTATCTGGCTGGCAAAACCCTTTTAGAGACTTACCCAGAACTTGCAGGTCCAGCGTTAATAGCAACCTTTGCAGAAAGTGCTCATAATGATTATGGCGCTCATTATCATGTAGTAAAGCTTTTGGGTTGGCTGAAATATATTGATGGTTATGATTTGTTGATAGAAGCACTGCACAATAAAGCACCTCAGTTTCAGAAATCTCGTGGTGCTGCTGCACTTGCTTTGGCTAATTTAGGAGATGAGAGGGTTATACCTTTACTTAAAGACACTATTAATAATACAAGAATTTTTGATTTAAAATATGCTTGTTTATTGGCATTAAAACAATTAGGGGATAGTCAAGTTTTTGACTTGTTTGTTAATGATTCAGATTTATTAATTCAGGCTAAAGCAAAAAATATGATTTAAGTTGTAATGTAATATTTTAGTAGGGATGAGGAGTAGGTATATTAATTTAACATCTACTTTTCCCACTTTAATTTATGACTATAGGAAACATTTTTGATGCTAAAATGATTTTTGTTGAAGGAACTAATTTATATTTTTATTTACTTCTCTTTTCAATTATGTTTGGAGTTTGAGGTTCATCACGAAAAATTACCAATAAAATATTTTCCATTAAGGGCATTCCTAATAAAGAAAACAACAGAACAATAATAAGTCTTATCATTAAAAATTCATCAACTTTATTACTTTGAATATTTTTTATTCGCGACCCTGGTTGAGAAGCTTATTTTTGTTTTTCATATATTTTATCATATACTTTGCAATACTCTTTGTCTTCATTTTCTATATACTCCTTCTTTTACATTTTTTACATCAATTAAATTTTTAAATAGAGAATTTGCATCATACAATTTTTCTTTTTTAAAAGCTCTAAAAGCCCCACTTTTTAAATTTTATATATCATCTTCATTAGCAGAATTTGGAGTTAAAATTAAGTTGAAAATTTCTGTTAAACCATACTTGATAATAGGAGTATGGTTACTTAATTTTGCAACTTCAAGCTGAAGATATTCGTCTAACTTTTGAGGAGTGACATATCCTTTTTTAAACGCTTCTAACAGCTTGTAGGTAAAAACTCCTTGTTGAACTTTGTCAAGTTATCGAGATTTTTCATAAGGTCTACAACTGTAAATCAATATTTCTTCCATTTCACATATTTGAGCTTGAATTAGCACCCCTATTTGTGAAAAACTATTTTCACGACAAGCATCTATAATAACAACAATTTTATCAGCTCCAGCTTTTCGGAGTTGCTGCCTTAGATATGTGACTGAAACAGAAGTTCCACTAAGGTCTCTCTTGCTAGCATCACGAGGTAAGAGATAGTCTTCTCGATCGTCGTCTTTCCTCGCACCATGACCACTAAAGAAAAACCAAAAATCACCACCACATTCTTCTATAAATTTTTCTTGATATTCCTCTGGTCATTTCAGTTATCAGTTATCAGTACCTCCCACTAAAGCCGGAGAAAACGAAAATACGCTCATTGAATATTTATCTTGGTCGATGGTCGTCCAGCGAGGAAACCCGTTCTTGCAGACCCGCTCCGAATGGCACCATCCCACCCAACGGGTGCGCTCCGAAGAGCGACCGCTTTTCATCCCCCTAAAAAGGGGAAAAGAATAAATTTTTTCGGCGTTGGTCAATCCTATCCGTTTTAGAGAGAGGTAATTATCAATTATCAATTAATGAAAGATATACAGTTATGATAAAACATGGTAAAAATAAAATTAATATGCTGCACTTAATTCGGAAACTTTTCATAACAATCCTGTTATTATTTCTATGTTGCTTGAGTAACCCATTAATAGTAATGGCTGATACTCAACAACAAAATATCACTCCTACTCAATTAGAAGAATTAGAAAATCTATTCGATCGAGCCTTAAATTCCAGTAATAACGGTGACTTTGCTAATGCCGAACAATTATGGACTCAAATTTTGGAACAATATCCTGATAATCCAGCAATTTGGAGCAACAGAGGTAATATTAGACTTAGCCAAAATAAAATAGAAGAGGCAATATCTGATTATCAAAAAGCAATAGAAATTTTTCCTAATGCTCCAGACCCTTATCTAAATCGTGGTATTGCTTATGAAAGACTCAACAAATGGTCAGAAGCGATCGCTGATTATAATCAAGTTATAGAATTAGACCCTGAAGACCCAGTAGCCTACAATAACCGTGGTAATGCTGAAGCGGGATTAGGAGAATGGGAAATAGCTACTGAAGATTATAAAAAAGCCTCTGAATTAGCTCCTGAATATGCTTTTGCCCGGGCTAATTATTCTCTAGCTCTTTACCAAATTGGACAAACTCAGGAAGCAGTGAAAAACATGAAAAGTCTCGTCCGTAAATATCCTAACTTTGCTGATATGCGGGCGGCCTTAACTGCTTGTCTCTGGGAACAAGGCAAAAAAGGAGAAGCTGAAAGTAACTGGGTAGCTGCTGTAGGATTAGACGCACGTTATCAAGACCTTGATTGGGTCGCTAATATTCGTCGTTGGCCTCCTACATTAGTTAATAGTTTGGAGAAATTTATCAAAATAGAATAACTATAATTAAAGCTGCGTAGTAGAGCTTGAGAAAAAAGATAGATATTTCGTATGCTCAAGCCTGACTACAAACAAAAACTTTTTTATAACTTAATTATCTGGCAATAGTGTAGAAGGATAGCTAATTTCCCAGACAAATGTCTGGGAATGTATAGTAGTCGCCAGGGTGTGAAACTGTTGCCTATTTTCTACCCATAACTAGACATATCTTGCGGATTGTCCATATAATTAGGTGAAGTCTATACAGTAACTAATTATGGACAATCAAGAAGAAATGACGATTAG
>JAXHSW010000161.1:0-10556 GCA_034190295.1 Cyanobacteriota bacterium
GTCGGGGTTAGGGGTGGGTTCTCCACGGTCGGGGTTAGGGGTGGGTTCTCCACGGTCGGGGTTAGGGGTGGGTTCTCCACGGTCGGGGTTAGGGGTGGGTTGACTCGGTCCGACTGACTCCTCCGTCGTTATTTATTTATAACTGTTCAACCGGACATGATATAAGAAACTGCTATAAATCTTTGTTTGGTTTCTCAGGCTCAACCCAACCTACAAAGTTTAAGGTTTTTATTATTTAAGTATAGCAGTCTGAGGAAGGTCGCGGACATATCAAAAACTTAAAACTCAGACAACACCAAATTTTTCCTTCTTCCCTCTTCCTTCTTCCTTCTTCTTTCTTCCTTCTGCACTATTTAGTTGCAACTACTGCTAAATTCCAAGCAAATCTTTTCATCAAAGGTAACTTTTTTAATACCCCATCTAATCTTTCTAATTTCCGATACATTGGTTCTAATCTTTGATGTTCGATAATAATTTTCTTCCAATAACGTTCTTTATTTGGGTCAATTTTTTCAATTAAATAAAACTTTAAAAAAATCCACAAAGTTGCCAGCCAAAATGTATCGTAAGCTGTTTCTGAATAGAGAGATTTAATAAAATTAACAAGATTAATATCCAAAGGCGTTTCATCCTCAGTTCTAACCTTTGTAGCAATACGTCGATAAACATTAATTACAGGATTATGTTTCAACGGGTCCCAAAAACAAGCTTTACCACCAGGTTTGAGAACGCGGTGCATTTCTCTAATTGCTAATTTTGGATTTGGTAAGTGGTGAAGTAAGTTAGAAGCATAAACAAAATCAAAAGTATTATCGGGAAATTCTAAAGCCATTGCATCCATAACTTTCCCCTCAATTTGTACACCATTTGTTTCAGCCAACTTAACAGCAACATCCACCATTCCTGGAGAATAATCTGTTGCTAAACACCGCGCTCCTTTTTTAGCAAAATAAACACTATTTTCCCCTGCACCACAACCTAAATCTAACAAATATTTATCAGTTAAATCTCCCATTTGTTGGAGAATAAATCTATTTTCTGGGGCAGTACAACTTTCAAAATAATCAACCACTCGGATACCTTCTATATCAATAGTTGATGCCCAGATATCGTGAAATTGTCTTTCTTTAGCTAATATTTTGTCTTGCATTTTTTTCAGGAATTTAGAATAAAAGTAGGGAATATTTGAGAATGAAAAACGCTCTATAGTTTTGTCAGTTGGGTTGAGGAAAGTTAGCGCAGCTTATCTGCGGGATCGACCCAACCGACATACAGCAGATTTCAGGTAAATGAGGTACACATAAGAATGGTAAAGTGAATGCAAGTGCGGGCATCTTGCCCGCGACTGGTGTACCTTGCTAATATGAAATACGCTGTATATTTTTATCGACCCAACCGACATACAGCAGATTTCAGGTAAATGAGGTACACATAAGAATGGTAAAGTGAATGCAAGTGCGGGCATCTTGCCCGCGACTGGTGTACCTTGCTATATGAAATACGCTGTATATTTTTGTTGGGTTGCGCTGCCGCTTAACCAAACCTACAGTAATTGATATAACTGATTAAGAAGAGACGCTCTATAGAACGTCTCTAGCTCAAATCAAATTAATTATTGAGCAGACCTTTCTAGATTTTTAATCTAGAGTAATTTAACTAGCTATCAGCTTTTAACAGCTCTGGGTTGAAATCCCCTTTTAAAGTAAAAAAATTATCTTACTGATTGCTGAGTGCTGACCGCTGAGGTGCTTCTTTAAGAATCTACCTTCAAACCAGCATTATCTTGAGTGTAGTTTTCTTGGTCGATTTGAACTGATTCTGCTCCCCAAATCTCCTTTGCATATTCCATAATTGTTCGGTCAGAAGAGAATTTACCCATGCGAACAGAATTATAGATAGACATTTTCGTCCATTTCTCCTGGTCTTGGAAAACCTTACCAACCCGCTCCTGACATTCAATATAACTTTGATAATCAGCTAGTAGCATATATTGGTCATTGTACAGTAGAGAATCAATCAAAGGTTTGAACAAATTAGGATTACCTTCACTAAAGTGACCGCCAGCAATTCGGTCAATTACTGCTTTGAGTTCAGCATTAGTATTGTAGTATTCCAGAGGTTTATAACCCTTAGCTTTCAGGTCGAAAACTTCTTGAGCAGTCATACCAAATAAGAAAAAGTTTTCTGCTCCAACTTCTTCGCGAATCTCAATATTAGCTCCATCAAGAGTACCAATAGTCATAGCTCCATTCATGGCAAACTTCATATTACCAGTTCCGGATGCTTCTTTTCCAGCAGTAGAAATTTGCTCGGATAAGTCAGCAGCAGGATAAATAATCTGACCAAGGGAAGCATTAAAGTTTGCCAAAAATACAACCTTCAAGCGACCGCGCACATCAGGATCGTTATTAACCACATCCGCAACAGCATTAGTCAACTTAATAATCAACTTAGCCATGTAGTAACCAGGAGCAGCTTTGCCACCAAAAATAAACGTCCGGGGTACAACATTAATGCTAGGATTTTGCTTAATGCGATTATACAGAGTAATGATGTTGAATACATCCAAATGTTGGCGTTTGTACTCATGAATACGTTTGACTTGAATATCAAATAGAGAATTAATATCCACCTCAATTCGATTATGCTTGAGAATACGCTCTGCCAACTTAGCCTTATTCTCTTGCTTAATTTCTCGCCAACGCTTTTGAAACTCTCGATCGCCGGCATATTTTTCTAGTTGCCGTAGTTGGTCGAAATCTCGCAACCAACTATCTCCTCCGAGTTTCTCAGAGAATAAAGCAGAAAGTTTGGGATTACTCAGTAAAACCCAACGACGGGGAGTAACTCCATTAGTCTTATTGAAGAATTTGTCTGGGAAAAGTTGGTAAAAATCTTTAAGCACACCTTTTTTCAACAATTCTGTGTGCAGTGCTGCTACTCCATTGACAGCATGACTACCAACAGTAGCCAAATTAGCCATCCGCACAGATTTTTCTCCTCCCTCCTCAATCAGAGAAACACGGGCAAGCAGTTCCGGGTCTTTAGGAAACCAAGTATGCACTTGAGTTAAAAAGCGCCGATTAATTTCATAGATAATTTCTAGGTGGCGAGGGAGAAGGCGACCAAACAAACTAATTGCCCAACGCTCTAATGCTTCTGGCAGCAAAGTATGGTTAGTGTAGGCAAAAGTATTTTGAGTAATGTGCCAGGCACGCTCCCAGTCCATATCATACTCATCAATTAACAAGTGCATCATCTCAGCGATCGCCACAGCAGGGTGAGTATCATTAAGTTGAATTGCTGCTTTCTCGTATAAGTTGTCTAGATTTTTGTTGTGAGATAAATGCCTACGGATGATGTCTTGCAAAGCACAGGAAACAAAGAAATATTGTTGCTTTAGACGGAGTTCCTTACCTTGAGGAGTATTATCATTTGGATAGAGAACTTTGGAGATAGTCTCCGAACTCATTTTATCTGCTACTGCACCGTCATAGTTTCCAGCATTGAACTCTTCAAATTTAAAGTCTACACTAGCTTCTGCTCGCCACAAACGTAAAGGGTTTACAGTATTAACTTTATAGCCAGGAACAGGAGTATCATAGGGAATACCAATTACAGTTTCATCTGGAACCCAAGTTACTCGATAGTTACCTTTATCGTCATGGTATCCTTCTGTATGACCTCCAAACTTGATTTCTACTTTTTCAGCAGGACGAGCTATTTCCCAAGGGTTGCCAAAACGTAACCATTTATCAGGGATTTCTGCTTGCCATCCCTCTTGTACAGTTTGGGTAAAAATGCCAAATTCATAACGAATACCATGACCCACTGCCGGAATTTCTAGAGTAGCTAAAGAGTCCAGAAAACAAGCTGCTAATCTACCCAAACCCCCATTTCCTAAACCTGGATCGTCTTCTTGTTCCAGTAATTCATCTAAGTTGAGTCCTGATTCGGTGATGGCTTGACGAACTTGTTCATAAATTCCCAGGTTAATCAAACTATTACCCAGGTGACGACCCATGAGAAATTCGGCAGAGAGATAATATACGACCTTCACATCTTTCTGGTTATAAGTACGAATTGTAGAAAGAAAGCGTTGGAGTAAGCGATCGCGTATAGTATAAGCTAAAGCACGGTAAAAATCATCTTGTTTTGCCATGGACTCATAAGTCCCCTGCAAATAAAACAGGTTATCTGCTAGAGCACGTCTGAGAGTAATAACACTCATTCCGGTTCGATCGTCTTCTACCTGAATTTGATTTTCAGTAGTAGTGGGATTGATATATTGATTCATTACTGCTCCATAAATTTAACCGTTATCAATTTTTCTGTAGTAGAAAGACAAAGGTGGTAATTAGCTTTGCCACACAGGAGTTATAGCGCTACGCGCAAGTCAGAAGTCATAAGTCATAAGTCAAAAGTAATCTATGACCAGGTTTGAGCATTTAGGAATGTCCACTCCCTTTGCTTCGACTGCTATATTTTATAGGAAACTTCTTAATCCAGTTAGACTAGCTAATGGAATTTTAGATTCCTATAATGTTTGCCTAGAGTCTGCTCTTATAGCTATTCAAGCTTTACCATATAGATAAAATTTCTACTGTTTCTCAATGACAATATAAGAATTAGGAGTCAGGAGTTAAAAGTCAAAAATTAAAAGTCAAAAGTCAAAAGTTAGGAGTCGTCGGATAGATAATATCAAATCCGGCGATTAAAACCACGTTTTTCAAATTCCGCACCCTTCTGACTTCTGTCCTCGGCCTTCTGCCTTCTGCCTTCTTCAATTTAAACCCTCCCATCTCACTGGCAAATGAATCAAAATAGATGAGGTAACTCTGACATAACAGCAAAGCAAAAATGGTATTACCTGATGGCCCTGCATTGTCCCTTCTACAACGAAGACTCCGGACTTGGAAATTTATCTTTCGTCCCTTACAAGCAATAGAGGAACGATATTCTCAATACGGAGATACTTTCAGGACTAACACTAACTCCAAGACTCCTTTTATCTATTTCTGTAACCCTAAAGCTATTCAACAAATTTTTACTGCTGACCCTGATACCTTTAGCTCGGGTGGTGGTAATGGTCCTTTACAATACATTGTGGGTAGAAATTCTCTACTTATCCAAGATGGCGATCGCCATCAACGTCAAAGAAAACTATTAATGCCACCTTTTCATGGCGATCGAATGCGTACTTATGGGGACTTAATATATAACATTACTTCTGATGTTATTGGTCAGTGGCAAATAGATAAACCTTTCCCCATCCGTAGGTCTACTCAAGAAATATCCCTAAAAGTTATCCTTGGAGCGGTATTTGGTTTAGACCGAGGGGAACGTTACGAACAATTGAGA
This sequence comes from Cyanobacteriota bacterium, assembly GCA_034190295.1. Taxonomy (GTDB): domain Bacteria; phylum Cyanobacteriota; class Cyanobacteriia; order Cyanobacteriales; family Microcoleaceae; genus Okeania. The sequence continues at coordinate 5,362 of JAXHSW010000161.1, forward strand.
ATACTTTTATCTGATGTCCTCGACTCCATTAGTTCTCCCCTCAGCTCCACTTTTCTATTTTTCAGTTTCTTGCGAAAAGATTGGGGTCCTTGGAGTCCCTGGGGTAGATTTTTACGAAAAAGGCAAAAAGTTGATGAGCTAATATTCGCAGAAATTGAAACTGCTAGAAAAGAAGCAAATCATCGTGATGATATCCTCAGTTTACTGCTAGAAGCGCGTGACGAAGCAGGCGATCGTATCAGTGACGAAGAAATTAAGGATGAACTGCTGACTTTACTATTTGCAGGTCACGAAACGACTGCTTCAGCATTAGCTTGGGCATTATATTGGATCGATAAAATTCCATCAGTGCGGGAAAAACTATTAGCAGAATTAGCGACTCTCCCTGCTAACCCAGAAAAAGTTGCCATTACTAAACTTCCCTACCTCAGCGCAGTTTGTCAAGAAACTTTGCGTCTCTATCCCATTGCCACAAATGCTTTTCCGAGAATTGTGCAGAAACCTGTAGAAATTATGGGTTATCAACTTGAACCAGGAATGGTAATAATTCCTTCTATTTATCTAACTCATCAAAGAGAGGATATTTATCCAGAACCTAAAAAATTTAAACCGGAACGTTTTTTAGAAAGACAATTTTCACCTTATGAATATTTACCTTTTGGAGGAGGGAGTCGTCGTTGTATCGGTTCAGCTTTCGCTTTATTTGAAATGAAATTAGTTTTAGCTACTATTTTATCAAAGTGCCAACTCAAATTAGTTTCCAATAAATCTATCCAACCTGTCCGCAGAGGTGTAACTATGGCACCACCGGGAAATCTGTCAATGGTCGTTAAACAGAAATTTAGCGTTGCTGAATAAATATATGAACCTATCCCACTGTTTTTTTAACAGGCTTATTTATTTGAAGAAGGAGTCAGGAGAAAGAATACAGGAAACAGAATTAATTGTATGGGGATTAAAACCCGGCGTTGGTGAATCAAACTATGAAACCTAAATTTGGCAAAATATAAAATGCTTGTCAGTTAATAGTTAGGCAATAGCCATTAAAGCACAATCATAGCCACACATCACCAACGCCAGATATAGCAGTGCTTTTTCTTCTTCTTTCTTCCCTCCTGACTCCTTCGTCATATAATTGTTCAACTGGATATAATATTAATGGTACTTTTATTATCCTGTTCCGGTTTTTCTTGCGCCTTTGCGTAGCATTCCGCATAGAAAGCGTATTCTATTCTATCTACTGTTATTTACATTATATTAGTATTTATTTCCTTGATAACATCAAAACCCTCAACCAAAACCATCACCATTCTGGAAACTAGCGATCTTCATGGCAACCTCATGCCTTATGATTACTATACTAACCAACCCGCAGAATGGGGATTAGCAAAAGTCGCTAGTTTAATCGCACAGGAACGAGCTAAAAATCCTAACTTACTGCTTATTGATGCCGGCGATACAATTCAAGGAACACCATTAACTTATTACTATAATCGAATTGATACAGAAGCAGTACATCCGATGGCAGTAACAATGAATGCTCTCAAATTTGATGCTGCTACTTTAGGAAACCATGAGTTTGACTATGGTACTAATGTGCTTTCCCGTTGGATAAGTCAGCTTAATTTCCCCATAGTCTGTGCTAATATCCACAAAAGTGATGACACTCCTGCTTTTAAACCTTATATCATTAAAAATGTTGATGGTGTAAAAATTGGTATTCTTGGTTTAATTACTCCTGCAACTTCTAACTGGGTGCCATCTGAAAATATAGCTGGATTAACTTTTGAGAATCTCATAAATACTGCCCAAAAATATATTCCTCAAATGCGAAATGATGGTGCAGATGTAATTACTATTGTTCAACATTCTGGTTTTTCTAAAGTACCAAAAGATAAAAGGCTAGCTTCTGCTTGGTTAACCGATATTCAAGAGTGGAAAGAAACTGGCTCTATTCCTGATGCAAATCTCACCCTAGAATTAGCACAACAGGTAAAAGATATCGATATAATTATGGCAGGACATTCACATCACGATGTTCCTAAAGTTATAGTTAATAATGTTTTAATTGCAGAACCTTCTTTTTGGGGAAAAGCTTTAAGTAAGTATACTTTAGTATTAGAGCATCGGGGTAAAAATTGGGAAGTTATTGCTAAAGATTCTACTAATTTATATGTTACTGATATTGAGCCAGAACAGAATATTTTACAACTTTCTTTACCATATCATCAGCAAACATTACGCTATATCAATCAAAATATTGGTGTGGCAAAAACAGAATTTTATGGTGGGATAAAAGCACGCTTTCATCAGAGCCAGTTGTCAATTTTAATTAATCAAGTACAAATACAAGCAGCAGAAGCAGCAGGTTATCCTGTAAATATTTCTCTGACTTCTATTTTTAATAACACTGGTAAAATTACTCCAGGAAAAATTACTAGGAGAGATATTTACAGTATCTATAATTATGATAACTATTTGTTTGTTCTAGAAATTAATGGGGATATTTTGCGTTGTGCTTTAGAACAAAATGCTGATTATTTTAAACAAGTTAATATTGATGATTTACCCAGTCTTCCTGAAGAAGTTTTGGTGGAAAATTCTCTGGGTTATAACTGGGATTTATATAGTGGGATAGATTACACGATTGATATTACCAAACCAGTCGGAAAACGAATTACTAAGTTACAGTTAGATGGCAAAAATATCGAACCAAATCAAGTTTTACGAATTGCGATGAATAGTTATCGCGCTAATGGTGGTGGTGGTTATTCGATGTTTAAAAAAGGGAAAATAATTTGGCAATCTGCTACAGAAATTCGTGAATTTATTGCTGAATATGTCAAGAATAAAGGCATAATTGAATCGGATACTATTACTTCAGGAGGGTTACAATTAGTTCCAGATTTATATCAAAAATATTTTGGTAAGGAAGAGAGAAGAAGGAAGAAGGAAGAAGGAAGAAGGAAGAAGGTTTAAAGCTTGAAAAAACTCAAATTTTCTATAGATATTCACGCTAACTTTTACACAAACGATAAAGTGCGGACATGATATGATACCGATGCTACGGGATTTGATATAGAATCCGGTTATATAGAACCCCTAACCGTATCTTCATAAATATCAAGTTTTTTTAGCCTCTCGGAAGGAGACAGGAGACAACCCACCCGCGGGCCCCGACCGTGGAGGGGAAGACAGGAGGCAACCCACCCGCGGGCCACGACCGTGGAGGGGAAGAGGGAAGAGGGAACAAAGGGAAGAGGGAAGATGTGGGTTCTCGATAATACAAAAAATTCAACACTCCTTCAACTGAATTTTCCTCAAAATTGATGCGCGAAAAGACTTGACTAGCATAATTATATAGCTATCATAAGGGTTCTATAACGAAGTCAGAAGTCTGCAACTCAGCAAGTCTGCAAGTCAGAAGTAAACCCACCCGCGGACCCCTCCCAGGAGGGGAAGTAGGGGATTTGAGCAACTCTCCAAAAATATTGCGCCTTAAAAGGCAGGGTTTTAGACCCTTATGATTTTGATAATACAGCGGGTTCCACCAGGTGTGAGGTACACCAGTCGCGGGCAAGATACCTGCACTGGGAACATTTAATTGTTAATATCTGTACTTTTTATGCGACCGAATCTGCTGTATATTTTTATCCCGCATTAAGTATTTATACTATGCAAATCATCTCATATCATGTCCGCTTGAATACTTATTCTTTGGTGGAAAGAAGGCAGAAGGTTTTCTTCCTATTGTGATTTAATTCTATACACAAACGATAAAGTGCGGACATGATATCAATTACTTTTTTCCTTCATCAAATTCCGAGTAAACAATTAAGCATAAATACTTGCTTGACTGTTTACTCAATCGCAGCAGCTATGATTTTCTCCTAAATTCTGACTCCTGAGGACTGAGGACTGACTCCTTCTTCTTCAATTATCGAGAAATTGTGGTTTAAAACCTCCCCTTGATCGGGGATAATAAATAAAAAAAATCCTTTGGGTCAATCCTATCCGTTTTCACTCTCGAGGTAATTATTAATTATTAATTATTAATTATTGAACTAGGGTTTCTGGCGATCGCCAACTAGCAGGAATTACCAAAACTGGACAATGGGCACCATGCAAAATCCCCTCACTAACACTACCCGCAAAAAATTTCTCAATACCACTGCGTCCATGAGACCCCACTATAATTAAATCGGCAGCTAATTTTTTGGCCTCTGCCAAAATAGTCTCTACTGTAGAACCTTGAGTTAACAAGGCCACCGTATCAAAACCTTTTTGCCGTAGCTCCTCTGCCAAATCTTGAATCTGCTGATGTTCTCTACGAAACTCTTGTGCCCAGCGATCGCGTTTAGGCTGAGGTCCAGTCTTAAAACCAACAAAATCAGGGTCTGGTTCAGCAATGTGAATTAACCATAATTTGCTGTTAAAAGCTTGGACTAAAGTTTCTGCTTGAGTAATAATGGCAGGAGTTATTTGAGAAAAGTCGAGGGCAACAACTATATTTTTCATTGATAATTAAGGTTTTTAACTAGCGATCGGTATTTTCCGTACCGGAATGCTTCGCAAACAGTATTTTTGTTCCGGAATACTTTTTAATTTTAGTATTCAATTTGAAGAAACAGAAGATTACAATACCGGAATGCTTCGCAAACAGTATTTTTGTTCCGGAATACTTTTTAATTTTAGTATTCAATTTGAAGAAACAGAAGATTACAATACCGGAATGCTTCGCAAACAGTATTTTTGTTCCGGAATACTTTTTAATTTTAGTATTCAATTTGAAGAAACAGAAGATTACAATACCGGAATGCTCCGCAAACAGTATTTCTGTTCCGGAATACTTTTTAATTTTAGTATTCAATTTGAAGAAACAGAAGATTACAATACCGGAATGCTCCGCAAACAGTATTTTTGTTCCGGAATACTTTTTAATTTTAGTATTCAATTTGAAGAAACAGAAGATTACAATACCGGAATGCTCCGCAAACAGTATTTCTGTTCCGGAATACTTTTTAATTTTAGTATTCAATTTGAAGAAACAGAAGATTACAATACCGGAATGCTTCGCAAACAGTATTTTTGTTCCGGAATACTTTTTAATTTTAGTATTCAATTTGAAGAAACAGAAGATTACAATACCGGAATGCTCCGCAAACAGTATTTTTGTTCCGGAATACTTTTTAATT
>JAXHSW010000161.1:10656-21951 GCA_034190295.1 Cyanobacteriota bacterium
TTTAGTATTCAATTTGAAGAAACAGAAGATTACAATACCGGAATGCTCCGCAAACAGTATTTTTGTTCCGGAATACTTTTTAATTTTAGTATTCAATTTGAAGAAACAGAAGATTACAATATTGGAATGCTCCGCAAACAGTATTTCTGTTCCGGAATACTTTTTAATTTTAGTATTCAATTTGAAGAAACAGAAGATTACAATCAGCATGGGCTTAATGAAGTCAGAAGTCAGCAAGTCAGTAGGGGCGAACGGCCGTTTGCTTCGCATAACTATCGAAGGGCGCCCGTACAGAAGTCAACCAACCCCTAACCCCGACCGTGGAGGGGAAGTAGGGGAATGGGGGAGTGAGTCCGATTAAATAGACATCTCCAATAGTAAAAAATAAAATCAATTATCGTACATAAATTATCAATTATTCCCCTCCTGGGAGGGGTTAGGGGTGGGTTTCCTACTCCCTACTCCATAAGCGTGGTGGATATGTCTAATATTGAAGTAATTTAAGAAATTATAAACAGATATTATATAACCCGATTCTATGTGCAATTAAGCGGATTTGATATAATAATTAATTACAGGACTTACGCAAATTGACCTTTAAAGCACCATTTGTAGGGGTAAATTGCATTCCTACTCCCCATAAGTAGAGTCTCTGCGTAAGTCCTGAATTATTAATTATTAATTATTAATTATTAATTATCGCCTCTTTGAGCCAACCTCCTAAAACAGAAAATATCGCTGTGCCATCGGTAAAACTGTCGCAGGTTCACAAGTCAACAACTCCCCATCTGCTCTAACCTCATAAGTTTCCGGGTCAACATCTATTTCTGGCAAAGCATCATTTAACTTCATATCTTGTTTGCTAATTTGCCGAGTATTTGCCACTGCAACTGCTGACTTTCTCAACCCTAGTCGAGCAGCAAGATCCGTTTCCAGAGCAGCTTGAGAAACAAAAGTCAAAGAAGTAGCAGCGATCGCTCCCCCAAAACTACCAAACATTGGCTGCATAACCACTGGTTGTGGAGTCGGAATACTTGCATTGGCATCTCCCATCTGAGCATAAGCAATAGTTCCTCCCTTAATCACAATTTCTGGTTTCACCCCAAACATAGCAGGTCGCCACAAACATAAATCTGCCAACTTTCCCACTTCCACCGAACCCACATACTCAGCAATACCATGAGCGATCGCCGGATTAATAGTGTATTTTGCCACATAACGTTGAGCACGCAAATTATCATTTTCCCCAGACTCTCCACTCAAAGGTCCGCGCTGAATCTTCATTTTGTGAGCTGTTTGCCAAGTTCTAATAATCACCTCTCCCACACGTCCCATGGCCTGAGAATCAGAAGCAATCATACTAAACGCTCCCAAATCGTGCAGTATATCCTCAGCAGCAATAGTTTCTCGACGAATGCGAGACTCTGCAAAAGCCACATCCTCTGGAATATTTCGGTCTAGATGATGACACACCATCAACATATCCAGATGTTCTTCCAAAGTATTGAGAGTATAAGGACGAGTCGGGTTAGTAGAAGAAGGTAACACATTTGCTTGACCGCAGACTTTGATAATATCTGGAGCGTGACCCCCTCCCGCACCTTCAGTATGATAAGTGTGAATTGTCCGGTTTTTAAAAGCTTCTATAGTGGTTTCTACAAACCCCGCTTCATTGAGAGTATCGGTGTGGATAGCAACTTGCACATCGTATTCGTCCGCAACATTTAAGCAGGTATCGATCGCCGCCGGAGTAGTTCCCCAATCTTCATGTAATTTCAATCCCATCGCCCCTGCTAATACTTGTTCGACTAAAGCTTGGGGTTGACTGCTGTTACCTTTACCCATGAAACCAAGATTTACCGGGAAAGCTTCAGCAGCTTGCAACATTCGGTGAATATTCCAAGGACCGGGAGTACAAGTTGTTGCATTAGTACCTGTGGCAGGACCTGTTCCTCCACCTAACATAGTTGTGATACCAGAAGCGATCGCTGTTTCGATTTGTTGAGGGCAAATAAAATGAATATGAGTATCAATGCCACCTGCCGTTAAAATCATGCCTTCACCAGCTACAGCTTCAGTTCCCGGACCAATGATAATATCTACATTATCTTGGATGTAGGGGTTGCCTGCTTTACCAATTTTGTAGATTTTACCATCTTTGATGCCGATATCTGCTTTGACAATTCCCCACCAGTCGAGGATGAGAGCGTTGGTAATGACTAGGTCCACTGCGCCATCGGTATTGGCAATGGGAGATTGTCCCATACCATCGCGGATAACTTTACCTCCACCAAATTTTACTTCATCGCCATAGGTGGTATAGTCTTGCTCGACCTCTATAAATAATTCTGTGTCAGCTAAACGGAGGCGATCGCCTATTGTCGGCCCATAAGTTTCAGCATAGGCACGACGGTTTATTCTGTAAGCCATATTTATTCTTTAGTAAATTGAATCACCTACACTCATACAGCGTATTTCATATTAGTAAGGTACATCACTAGCGGGCAAGATGCCCGCACTTGCATTCACTTTACCATTCTCATGTACCTCATTTACCTGAAATCTACTGTAAGACTTCCTACAGAAGTCAGGGAATAGGGAATAGGTAGATAATGTCTGTTGAAAATACAGAAAATTGAGGAAACAAAAATTAACCAGCTATCAGCTATTAGCGCTTCAGCTATAGCCTAAAAAGGTAGTGCATAGATAAATGGTATCTGTATTGCGCAAAGCTGACCGCTGAACTGCTGAGGTGCTGATGGCTATTTAAGGTTGAGGACAAGTCCCCAGTTTCCAGTCAACATAAAGACTGCGAGGATCTGTATCCCTGAGCCAAGCAACTAAGGTTTTATAGTCATCTATATTATAGGTAGCAATACAACCCACAGTGCCAGGCGAACCATAATAGCGATTCCAGTCAATATGAATTTCGATCGCGCTTCTTTCTGTAGTGCCAGGTTCTAAATAGTCTAACGGAACAGTTACAGGACCTATACCACTCTGAAAAATATTACCGTAATAATTATCTCTCCCATCAGCCCAGATAATATCATGAACGTACCATTTTCCCTCTGGCAATGGTTCTCCAGTCATTGCCCGACTTTGAGCTGCAGTACGAAAATATTGTCTTCCGGGAGCGCCACAACATACTTCTAATCTGTCCTGTAGTTTCCCATTTTTAAAATAATCTAAGTTCAACACATAACATCCATAAACATCTATACTATCTGTTTTTGTTAGCAGCAAATAATTTTTGCCTGTAGTTGCAGGGGGTGTAGGAGGAACTGGAGCAGGCTTTTCTCCCCACAATTTTTGCCAGGTTGTTAAGTTTACTGTACCGTCAGCATTGTTATTGAAAAAATAATCTTCTTTAAAGTCTATAACTGCTAATTCAGTTTTATTGCCAAAAAAAGCATCAATTTTTCCGGAATAGTACCCTAAATCTTTCAATCTAACCTGTAAAATTCTCACATCTTCCCCTTGACCACCCCGCACCAACACACGATTGAGGGTAGGAGTTTCGCCTTTTTTGAATATATCAGAAATGCCAAAAATTGAGATTCTTTCCCCTGCTGGAATTGATTTATTTGCAGGAGCAATTACAAAAAATCTGGCATTTTTGTATAGAGGAAAAACATTAGCTAAATACTCTTTATCAAACTTTTCTAAAGTTAATATTTCTCCTACTTCACCTCCCTTCCAAGCTACAACTACAGTTTTTTTATTTTCATCTCTGTATCCTTCTAGCCAAGTTACTCGATCTTGCAATGATTCTTCTTGAACTAAGGGTTTTCCTTCATTACTAGCAGTGTTGAATAGTTTTTGTTCGTCAGCGCGACGAGATACTAACCCTGGCAGTGGTTGCTTAACACCATTTACTACTCCGTTTACCCAGCGTGGAAATTCATTTGCTGCTCCTTGATAATCTCCTTGGTTGAGTTTTCTTAACATGGTACTACTACCAAAAGCACCAGTTCCAACGTTATAACAGAAGGAGACAAGAGCATCAAACTGATTTTGATTCAGAGGAACTTGAACCAGCCTCGAAACTACTTCTGCTACTTTGTCGCATTGATACTTTAAATAGAATTCTGCATTCCTTTCTGTAATTCTTTCTCCTAACTGAACTTTTTTGCCGTTGGGATAACGAATTGTTCCATACCCGATGGTTGGTATTCCTACTGGGTCCAGATAAGCATCAAGAAAAAGTCCTTCCCATTTTTTGATTAAGTTTAGACAATTTTGTGATATTTCCATGCTACAGTTCCAATTGATAACTAAACAGTTATATTTTTGTAGGTTATAGCTGTTTGCAATTTTAATTAACTACCAAATTATTGAGTTGATAAATAGAGTATTAAGTCAAAACAAATGTATTGCTTCCTCTTGTATATAAGTTTTTAATTTACACTTTTTTAAATTTTATCTAATTATCAAAAACTCCAGCTTTTAATCAAAATTTAAAATGGATTTGGTAAGCCATAAATTAACTGAAATGCAAACCCCAATAACATATTTTTTTCTCTAGTCTATAGTTGACTTAAAGGCTAATTATTTACTACTCTCTTAATTAAATTTACAGGAATTCTAATAAGTAGACATAAATTAGCTCTAAAACTAAGAAATAGGTGTGAAGTGAGAGAAAAATTTTAAATCTCATCACAACTATTTTAGTTATATATTAGTTTGACAAAAAAAATAAGGTCTTAAGTCTCGCGTTTGAAGGGGATAAAAAAGAAAATTCTGCATCTTCTCGCTTCCCTATTCCCTGATGTGCTGAATAACTGATAACTGAATTGACCTATAAACAAACGCCCAAATTTTAATAGAGCGGTCAGCACTCAGCAGTAAACCTTTAGAGGCATTGCTGAAGTTAGGGATGAATCCTTGCACGCCGCAAAAGGTAACCCATCTTTTACTTCCTCTTTTCCTAAAACTATAATTTGCACTCTATGTAAGGCCCTCCCACCCTGACCACACTAATTCATCCTATAAATATGCAACGCCCGTTTAGAAGGGGACTGTTACCCCTCCGCGCACCTTCCGGTTTATAGAAACCGTCGATGTTTTACCCAAGTAGGGGCTTGCTGGCCTTATGCTGACCTAGAGCTGTCGAAGTACGTCCCTACAAGCTGAAGTTCGGAGTCCCTCTGCAAGAGGCTAGCTGTTAGCGTAGTATTTCGGTACCCAAATGCGTTCAAACTAATAGCTAGTTAAGTGCTTGGACAGTAACAGTTGCTCAAGTGAACATTTCCAACTACACTAATATGGCAAATTAACTCACAATCGGGAGAATCAAAAATTGCCCACTCTAGGTGTCAACATTGACCACGTTGCCACAATTAGACAAGCGCGACGAACTGTAGAACCAGACCCAGTAGCAGCAGCAGTTTTAGCTGAACTGTCTGGAGCTGATGGTATTACCGTTCATCTGCGGGAAGACCGTCGCCATATTCAGGAACGAGATGTCCATATTCTGCGACAAACGGTGCGGACTCATTTGAATCTGGAGATGGCACCTACTGTAGCAATGGTGGCGATCGCTCTGGAAATTAAGCCTGATTATATTACTCTTGTACCAGAACGCCGGGAAGAAATAACGACCGAAGGTGGTTTGGATGTTGCTAGTAATATCCTTCTTATGACAGAAGTAGTAGCTCAGTTGCAAGGAGCAAATATTCCTGTCAGTATGTTTATCGATCCAGAAAAAGCCCAGATTGAAGCTTCCGCAGAAATTCAGGCTAAGTTTATTGAACTTCACACGGGATGTTATGCAGAAGCTACTGATGAGGCCACTCGCCATCAAGAATTGACGATTTTGGCAGATGGGTGCAAAATGGCGATCGCTGCTGGACTTCGAGTTAATGCTGGACATGGCCTCACTTACGGGAATGTTTATCCAGTTGCTTGTCTAGAAGGTATCGAAGAACTCAACATTGGTCATACAATTATTTCTAGGGCGGTACTCGTGGGTATGGAGCGAGCTGTCCGCGAGATGAAACAAGCCATTAATGGATAATTGATAATTGATAATTGATAATTGATAATTGATAATTACCTCTCCTTAAAAGCCAGAGGATTGACCAATAAGGAAAAAATTTATTCTCTTGGTCGATTGGATATGGCGAGGTTTCCTCAGCATCCCACCCTACGGTTCGCTTTGAAGAGAGAACTCCGTTCCGAGCTCCGCGAACGACCGCTTTTTTCCCCTTGAAAGGAGAGGCTAATAAAGCTAAATTGTTTAATAATTAAATAATTAATTATTCGGTAATTACTAATTTTTGTTGATTGATTGAAATGCAAACTTACTATTACGTTTTAGCTAGTAAAAAATTTTTACTAGAGGAAGAACCCCTGGAAGAAGTTTTTAGGGAACGCACCAGAGATTATCACGAAAAGGAAAAAGAAATTGATTTTTGGCTGGTTCCTCAACCTGCTTTTTTAGAAGCTCCTGAAATGGCTAATCTTAAGGCTAAATGTCCTCAACCTCCTGCAGCAATTATTTCTACTAACCCTAAATTTATTACTTGGTTAAAGTTACGTTTGGAGTCTGTAATTACAGGTGAATTTCAAGCACCTTCAGATTCTATCCCAGAACCTTTAGCTTCTCTTGAGGATGCTTCTGTGAAAGACTCTTAAAGAAAGAGTAGGGGAGTCGGGGAATGGCTCACACGGATTATGGCACGGATACACGGATACGGAGGAGTGGGGAAGTAAGGGAGGTTGAATATTGAAGTAATTATAGAATTATCAACATATATATGACCGGATTATATAAGAATGATATTCATCTATCTTGTATCTTGAGAAGATATCAGATTCCTCCCTCCTCTGTACCAGTAGCTTATTCATTGTCGCCAGAGAATATTTACAACTCTATATTTTTGGTTAACTAAGTTTTTGGCCATGAATCATACTCAACTGCAACTCCATAAATTCTGCTTGGGGGGCCTGAAAACTTTTATGGCCTCAGCTTTTTTATTTTTGTCATCCTTGACAATTGACACTAACTATGCTATATCTCTAGAAACTTGTCAACCCCCTGCTAATGACGAATACTTACTGGTAATAATTACAGAGACATCAGCAGCTCAAGATATAGTTAGGCGGAGTCTACCACCAGATATTATAATAGAACCTTGTCGCTACATCGACCAGAGTGTTAGTAGTATCCGAGGCTTTGACGATCGAGATGTAGCTAGTGATTGGGCACGTTATATTCAGGACATTGTGGGGTTGTCTGCTTATGTAGTTAGACCTAGTGGAGAAACAAATCCATCAGATACTCCATTACCAGCGCCTCCAGAAATAGGATTTAATCCTCAACCTCTGGGTACGGGTTATGCCGTTTTAGTCGATTATAATAATCAACCAGAAATTGCTCTACAGTTGGAAAGAAATTTAGGACGAAATGTAGGTTTAGTTGCCTATGGACAAAAACCTTTCTTATTAGTTACATATACTAAGAATAGGAGAGCTGCTACAAATAGTTTGTTCAACTTAAGCGATCGCGGATTTTTAGCTTTTGTTGTGGATAGTAGTCGGGTAACATTAATTAGTCCTAGAATTAAATCAATCAATAATTGAAACTAGCAACCCAAGATACAGCTACTCCTAAAGCAAAACCTACTATTACCTGTACGGGAGTATGGCCTAATAATTCTTTGAGACGGTCTTGACTGAGATTTTGGTCTTCTCGGAAAAATTCATCCATAATTTGATTGAGAATTCGTGCTTGTAGTCCAGCAGCTTGACGAACTCCTGCTGCATCATACATGACGATGATGGCAAAAACTAAAGCCAGTGCAAACTCCGGACTCGCCCAACCTTTGGCTTGACCCACTCCTGCTGCCAATGCTGCCACGAATGCAGAATGAGCGCTGGGCATTCCTCCAGTTGTGACCAAAGCCTGTAAATTAACTTTACCATGTTGAACTAACTCCACCACTACCTTGACGACTTGGGCTATTGCACAAGCTAGGAGGGCAACCCATAGAACATGGTTATCCATTATTTCGCCAATATTTTGCATATCGTACTCCTAGTTACTGCGACTAACAATAAAATCTGCTAAGGCTATTAAAGGCATGGCCTTTTCTCCAAAAACTTCTAACTCTGCCTTGGCATTATCAATGAGTTTTTGAGCTTGACATCGAGATTCTTCTAATCCCCAAATAGCAGGATAAGTAGCTTTTTGAGCCTCAATATCCTTTCTGGCGGTTTTTCCTAACTCTTCTGTAGTGGCAGTAATATCGAGAATATCATCAACTATTTGAAAAGCTAGACCAATATTTTGAGCATAACGGGAAAGTCTTTGTAGATTAGTTTGGGAAGCATTAGCAAGTATTGCTCCACAGACTACGCAAGTTTCTAAAAGAGCACCTGTTTTGTGAGTGTGGATAAAATGCAGTGTTTCTTCAGATACCTCTGAAAGTCCCTCTGAAGCCAAATCTACTACTTGGCCTCCGACTAACCCTGCTGCTCCCACGGCTTTTCCGAGACGAGCTATTACTTGTAGCACTTGCTGTGGTAGGACGTTCTGAGTTTGAGTAGCTACAAATTCAAAAGCGTAACTTAATAGAGCATCCCCTGCCAGAATAGCAATATCATCACCATAAACTTTATGATTTGTTAATTTACCTCGGCGATAGTCATCGTTATCCATCGCGGGTAAGTCATCGTGGATCAATGACATAGTATGGATCATTTCTAATGCACAGGCAGTAGGCATTGCCATTTCTATATTTCCGCCTGATAACTCACAAGTAGCCAAGCAAAGAATTGGACGTAACCGCTTACCACCTGCTAATAGGGAATAGCGCATCGCCTCATAAATTTTCTCTGGATAGATTAGGGTAATAGAATTGTCCAGAGCTTTTTCAACCAGAGCTTTTCGCTTTGCTAGATAGGTAGATAGGTCAAAAGTTGTATCTATTTGAGATTGAGGGAGCATGAGATTAATATTATGGCCACTATTTGGCATTAGCACCATAGATTATACACTTTATCGGTGGAAATCCTGAAAATTTATTTGAAGAAGGTTTTAGGTGGTAGGTGGTAGGTGGTAGGTTTTAGGTGCTAGGTTTTAGGTGCTAGGTTTGAGCAGTTCAGCGCAATTATGACTATAGCAAAAGAAAGACCGAAGTTGGAACAAGGAAAGACCGAAGTTGGAAAAGTACTACGTTGTCTGAGTTTTAAGCTTTTGAACTGTCAAACACCTTTCCTTTATAAGCTGTCATTTCAGTTATCAGTTATCAGTACCTATTAAACGATTCATTGCAGGACACCATTTTAGATGTGTCACTTCACTTTAATGTTAATTATTCTTATTTTTACCGAAAAATTAAGGTATAAAGCCTCTCCATTCATGGAGAAAAAAGAAAAAAAAATTCCTTTTAACCCAATCCTCTCCTTGAAAAGAAGAGGTAATTCGCGCATTCGCGCATTCGCGCATTCTTGAATTTTCCCCCACTCCCTGTACGGACGCCCTTATGCAACGTCCCGACCCACTCCCTGACCTATCCGTGTATCCGTGCCATAATCTGTGTGAGCCACTCCCCCACTCTCCCACTCCCTGTACGGACGCCCTTATGCAACGTCCCGACCCACTCCCTGACCTATCCGTGTATCCGTGCCATAATCTGTGTGAGCCACTCCCCCACTCTCCCATTGCCTGTACGGACTTATGCAACGTCCCGACCCACTCCCTGACCTATCCGTGTATCCGTGCCATAATCTGTGTGAGCCACTCCCCTACTCCCCTACTTGAGTAAGCTACTCCAGCGTTCTACAGTATTTTGTAATAATATCGCTACAGTCATCGGGCCAACCCCACCAGGCACGGGAGTAATAAATTCTGCTACCTCCGCTACGGAGTCAAATTGAACATCTCCTACTAAGCGACTATTACCTGCCTCATCTGTGACTCGATTAATTCCTACATCTATTACTGTTGCTCCTGGTTTGACCATCTCCGCCGTAATCATTTCTGGCCTACCAACCGCTGCTACGAGAATATCTGCATTTCTGGTTATAGCTTCTAAATTATGAGACCGAGAATGAGCAATAGTTACTGTACTATTAGCTTCTAATAACATTAATGCCATTGGTTTGCCGACCAAAATACTACGCCCCAATATTACTGCTTGTTTTCCCTGTAATTCTATTTTGTATTCTTGCAACAAGCGCATCACTCCCGCAGGAGTACAACTGCGTAAACCTTTTTCACCTCGAAGCAGTTGACCTAAATTCTTGGGATGAAGTCCATCTACGTCTTTACTGGGGTCTGTTTGGTAGAGTAAAGAAGTAGAGTCTAAGTGTTCTGGAAGAGGTAGTTGGATGAGAATGCCATCTACTTCTGGGTTTTGGTTTAATTGTTGAATTACTTGTGTTAGTTCAGCTTGAGATGTTTGGGCTGGAAAATGTTTGCCGAAGGAGGATATCCCTACTTTACTACAGGCTTTTTCTTTGTTGCGGACATATACTGCGCTGGCGGGGTTGTCTCCTACCATTAATACTGCTAAACCTGGAGGACGACCAATTTTGCTTTGCAAAGTCTGAACTTTTTGTTGGAGTTCTGCTTTGATTTTTTTGGCCAGTGCTTTACCGTCTAATTTATTTACCATTGTTATTTCCTGTTTGAGTTTTGCTTTGAAAATGCTGTATCTAAATAAACTGCTTTATTTTAATTTTTGATTTTTTAAAGTATATTTTTTTGTCTACACAAAAATAATATTATGATTATTCAGTTGCGGAAAGAGCATGGTTTGCAATATCTAGATTTTACGATAACTGCAAGAACAAAATCAAAGGCAAGAAAGGCTATCCTAAGTTTAAAAAACATACTAGATCGTTCAACAATTAATAATTAATAATTAATCATTAATAATTAATCATTAATCATTAATCATTATCATAAGGGTCGCGCAACCCCGCCTTTTAAGGCACAATATTTTTAGAGCTTTTCTCAAATCCCCTACCCCTGCTGGCTCCCCTCCTGGGAGGGGCGGGGGTGGGTTAGGCCCGCGGGTGGGTTGACTTGCAGACTTGCAGACTTGCAGACTTGCTGACGCGCGTTAAATTACCGAAAAATTGGGTTTAAAGCCTCCCCCTAAAAGGGGGATGAAAAAATATTCAATGAGCGTATTTTCGTTTGATCCGGCTTTAGCGGTCGGAACTGATAACTGATAACTGAAAAATTGGGTTTAAAGCCTCCCCCTAAAAGGGGGATGAAAAAATATTCAATGAGCGTATTTTCGTTTGATCCGGCTTTAGCGGTCGGTACTGATAACTGAT